>CAYYSP010000004.1:160177-488982 GCA_964474535.1 uncultured Gemmatimonadaceae bacterium | reverse complement strand
GAGCGCCTGCTTCGGGAGCAGGAGGTCGCTGGTTCAAATCCAGTCGCCCCGACTGGTAGATACGGTTTTAGATACGTCGACTTACAGAAAGCGCCGAGCGAACTCCTTCGCGCGGCGCTTTCTCATAGGAACCCAATAGGAAGCCATTGACTGTTGTTTTTGACTTCTTGGTTTGCAAGCAACCGTCGGATGACCACGAAAGAGCGGTATTGGCCGTGCGACCGTGTTCTGTAAGACGTTTGGTGCGGTAATCATTAGCACGGGCGCGATAGAGACGGATCGCTCCTCTTATTGTGACAGCGTGGCCGTCACGTGCGCACAGTGCGGAACGCATAAGTCCATCCCCACGGCCGGCTTTCGAGACCGGGGTTCACGACGACCTGTCGCAGCGCGTAATATTCCGACTCGGCTCGTCACCATCACTCGATCGAGTCGGCGGCCGTTATTACGGCATGTACCGAAACGAGCGTTGTAGCGCCGCCCGACATGAGCCTTGCTGTCGGTAACAATCAAGATCAGTGCACCACCTTCCCTGAGATTGATCCATGCTACCTGTTCCCGGCTCTGTGTGAAGACCCCGAGGGGACGGTGTGGACATGGACGTCAACTCAAACACCTTCTCTGAGTGGGACGACCTTAGGATCAAGGCGATAGCTGCGGGCGCGGATTATACCGAGCCGACGAGTCTCCCCTGCTCTACGAACTGCATGCACGCGGACTGGAGGAACCACTGATGTCTACATTTTTTCTTCGCTCGATTTTGGCCCTCGGGGGGTTCCTCGCCGCCTTCGGTCCCCTCAATTCCGCAGCTCAGCGAACGGGCCGGGTTCAAGAAACCCCTATACCAACCGCCTATTTGCTGGCAGAGCTTTACAAGCCGGATTCTGCCAAGAGAGCATCCGCTTTCTACCACCTCCTCGGTGCGCCTAGGTCGGAAACAGTTGACCTGAAGGCAGCGAGCCTGACTGCCCAGGCCCTCATGGATCGAGCGGCAGACCGACCAGCCATAGTCGCCGGATTGGTTGCCCTCCTAGAGCGAGAGGCACTAATCACATTTCGCGCGGCGCCAGGCAGTCTCCCCCAGTGGTACGGTGACTACATAGGAGACTTGGTTGTGAGCGTGGGTTCGCTTAACGCATCATCTGCGGTCAAGGCGCTCGTCGCATTCATAACTACTGGCGGTGCGGCAATGGACGGCTTGGCGAGAATTGGCCCAGCTGCATTGCCCTCAGTGCTCCGCATAGCAGATTCGAGCGACGTCAGCGTACGTTCTTCAGCTGCGATAGCCCTTGGCAAAATGGCGGCCAACGCATCGCAGACAGGACTCACACCGGCGCAAGTAGCCTCGATTCGAGCAAAGCTATTATCTCGGTTGTCCGACTCATCGTCGAGTGTGCGAACGGGTGCGGTGTATGGACTCAAGCCATTCAGTGACCCCGGCGTACGTACTGCGATTCTTCAGCTCCAAGCTGATCCCTCTTCATACGGCAGCGGCGCTAGCAGGACTTATCCGGTCCGTGATGCTGTCAGAGAGTGGCTCAAGGCACATCCGACAAACGAGTAGGAAGTCCGAAGCCGCGCGACCCCACATACCAGATCTCGCAACCTTCGTAGCAGATCAGTTGAGCATTCTGCTCGTCAATGTGCATTTGATTTATGGCAGTGAACGAAAGGTCGACATCGAGCGCCGCGCGCTCGAGACGGCTGCCGTCGCCCGTTGGGCATGGCTGCGCGCGGCGAGCGAAGAACTTCGCTCGGCGCGCTCTGTCGTGGAAGCCGATAGGAAGCCTTTGGATTGTAACTTTGACGCCGTTTTAGCGGCATTTGTGATAGATCACCGGACGATCAGGGAAGCTTCGCGCCGTGCCGGAAGCCGTATACTTGTACTTCCTGTTGGTGGTCATCGACGTGATAAAGAATCAGGTAGGCTCCGAAAACCACTCTGCGCAATTCGATTCCTTCAATCCCGCTTTCAACATCGGCAACCGGAAACCGGAGTGGTGATTTAACGAGACCGTCCATCAACAACAGCAATTCATTGAGCCAATTGGAAATGCGCTCTGAAGGCGCGCCTTCCCGCTCGAAGAAATCAAGTTGGGCATTGAGCTGTCTGCGAAATTGCTCCGCATATAGAACCCGGTAGTTCATTGCGGAAGATCAATGCCGCGTTCTTCAGCGAGTTGCCGGATGCTCTGACGCGCATCGTGCACGCGGCCGGCCTTAAAATCTTCCCTGCCCTGCCGGATAATAGACAGGTTCTCGGCGAGTTCAGCCTTCTCCGCTAACGCTTTCAGCGCATCGTAGGCGTCCGGACTAAGTACGACCGCAGCCGTCCGGCCATTCGCCGTGACAAAGAGCGGCCGGCCGGTTTCCTGCACCTGCTTAAAATTCTCGCTCAGGTGAGCACGGTGTTCAGTGAGCGGTAGGATGTCTTTGGTACGCATGAGAATCTCCGTTACATCTAGTTGTACGTAATACTGTACGGTTTAGTCTCGCACATTCCGAACAAAATGTCCAGCCAGTAAGAACGCCTTTTTGCCTCTCTATCTCCTCTAGTAGGAAGTCCTTGGTCACTTACGACTTCGTATCGGACTTACTACCGTCAGCAGTCCGGCCAGCGCGACGGCCAGCGCGACGGCGATGAGCAGTACACGCGATGGAACAAACATGTGAATCAGGGAAACGTTCGCGCCGGCCATACACGCTGTGATCGCGAAATACCGTCCCGCAGAGAATGTACCTTTTTGATCAGGCCAGTGTCTCCTTAACCAAGCGTACCTGATTGCAGAAACGAACAGCAGCGGTGGCAACAGGAACACCATCCCCCCAATCACATCAAGCGCGATCGTAATCGGGGCCCGGGTGGTGAAGCTGGATTGACTCGCGACGCTCAATCCGAGGACTACTATCAACCAGAAAAGGATGGTGTCGCCGATCCACGCGAAGCGGGAGATCATTGGCTGGATTCCCGTATGATGCGGGTGGCAACCGAACACTCGACAGAAGAATCTTCCGCGAATCGGTACAAGCCCACGTCAAACCCATCACGGCCAGTCGAATCGCTCATGTAAAGGCGAACCATTGTACCATCCTCCAAAAACGATAGGCCTCGCGAGTTAACTCCATCGAGTTGCCACTTCGCACTCGCTGTTGCGGTATTAGGCATGATGCGAATTAGCTGTTCTTTAGGCCACGGGGCCGAGGGAGTCACTCCGCTAAATGAGTCAGATTGGCGAAGAATGACGTAGATAGAACCATCCACACCAACGGCAACGGCGCTGGTTTGCGCCTCCACTGTAACACCGCTCATTCGAGGAATGCTGTCGGCAGTGCGCAAACGAGATATCTGTTCTTTAGCAACTGGGCGCAATCTAGGAATCTCGATTGAGACAAGAGGAACTCGTGATGGACTTTTTAGCGAGAAGATAAGAACATCGCATGCACACGATCCGCAGAAATCGCAACCGCAAATGCGTGAGAAATCTCTCCTGGCCCTGATCCCCTACGTCCAACCCAGTGCAAAGAGTCAGAAGTTAGAACTGCAATTTGCCGAATTGAATGGTCGTACAACGCTATAGCACATCCCGACGTCGAGATCCTTGTTATTAAGCCAAGACTAGTGTCAGTCTCAGCATTGATCCTCCTAAATGGCTCCAACGACGGACTCAGTGCTTTCGAACTATCATCATCTCGGCATGCTACCGCTACGAACAAAATCGCTCCGAAAAACAGCGACATACGCGCGTAGTACGACATCAGCCGCACTAATTCCACCTCACGCGCAAGGATCGATCGAACTGGCTTCTAAAAACGGAGCCAATGCTATAACGACCGATCCGTGCGCGCTCTGCACTCGACAAGAGCCTATGGAGCCGGTGCGAGTGTTGTAGTAAGTGTCCACCCTGCCCATGTCGCCGAATAACCCTCGATTCGTACTTTCCAAATGCCAGGGGTCGGGTTGCTAAACGTACACGTCTCCGTAGCACCATTTCCAAGCCAAGGGGCGCACTCGGCAGCCGATGAGCCCGCAGCTGGTGTAACGTACAGATCTGGATCGTTCGTACCACCGCCAAGACTTACCGAAAGAGACGTTGTCCCATTGGGAACTAGTACGTAATAAACGGCGTTGTCGGCGTTGTTACCGGAGTTACTTCCCGACAACCCGGTAAGTGGATTACCGTGTCGCAATGGGTTCACGATCGATGTTACCGAAGTCTCTCCGCCAGCATCTGTAACAGTCGCAGTAACTACCGCACTTCCCTTTGTGCCCGCCGGTACGGTGAGTAAGCCCGTTGCCGAAAGGGATATCGGACTGTTCTGTTTAACTAGTTGCCAAACAACAGGAAGCGAAAGAATGTTTCCGCTAGCATCACGCGGCGTAACGGATAGTTGAATTTCGCTCCCTGGTTCGACCGACGTGAGGCTGGGACTCATAACGAGAGACGCGGTTAAGAAAGCAGAACGAACTGAGAATGTTCCGCTCGCAGTACCGGAGCTAGCAGTAATTATCGCCTCACCTTCTCCAATTGCTACCACTACTCCAGCACCGTTTACCGATGCGATCGACGGCTGGGAGGAGCTCCATGACACCGAGGCACTCATCGGAACGCCTGATGCACCGTACGCCTGAGCAACTAGCTGCCGAGTAGAGCCTACGGAAAGAAGTCCCGTCGGGCCGTCGATTTGAATTGAAGATGGGGAACCCAGTACACCAAACGACGCGCTATTCCTCGCGCCATTCTCCGCGCTCGCTATTACCGAACCATTGCCAGGCGCCACAGCTGTTACAAGCCCGGTAGCGGTCACCGACACAACCTGAGGATCTGATGAGGACCATGTAACTGGCACGCTTATCACATTGCCAGCTCCGTCTCGCACGACCGCAGTAAGCTGTTTAGATCCGCCTACTTCAAGGGTTGTGGCTTTCGGTGAAACCTCGAGCGACGGTGCGGTTCGTTGTACCGATCGTGTGGGTACCTCATCGTCGCCCGTACATGCGGTAAGCGCGAACAGCGCCATCGCGGCTGTGACTGCGGCTGCACCGCTCCTTCTCGTGACATGATAAGCACCTAACTCTGACATCCTTCTCCTCCGGGTACGTGGGACAAATCGTTAAATAACGCGACCAGACGCGCGTGTACTGGACGGGTCGACGTTCATTTTTCTTTAATACGACATTCTCGAGCAGTGCGCCAGACCATTTTTTGATTTTTTAGAACTAATATTTTGTGGAGTCAATAGGATTACCCACCCGGATCCCACGGCGCGCTGCCAACCAACCACCAGATAATCACGCGACTCACGTTCACGCCTAGCACCGCCAAGCCCGCCGCCCCCAAGGGCCAGCCCCCGACAAAAAAAACGCCCGCGAAGTTCACGGGCGCTAACAACCAAAATACAGCGACATGTAGCTTATGGACGTGGCGGCTGCATAACGTTGCGGGTGAACAACCCAAAAACGATAGCGAAGGCCAAAGACGAGCCCCAAACGCCCAACATCTCTAAGACGCTAAAAATCGCCGAAGCCAAAGACAGCGGGATTGATATGAATGGCAGGAGCCAGTCTGCAGGAGCGGGATATGAGAAAAACGGCATGCTTGTATATCGGTTAAGGGGCTGATTCGGAATCCTATCACGCAGACCGCGCTCGAGGCAAGCGTTTGCTCCAGAACCGCCGTCTTACTTTACGCTTCATCCTGCTACCCACAAGCATCGCTGGCACCACCAACAGAGCGCTAATGGTTCCAGCAATTGTCCCTCCGGCCGTAGCGAGCGCTATCGCGCCAAATAGGCTTGTAGAGTCTGACCCTACAGTCAATGGGAAAAGCGAGGCCAGTGCGGTAAACGTAACCATCACAATCATCCCCGCTCTATCCAGCGACGCGCGAAGCACGTCGCCCGCGTGCAAACGGACACGTTCTCCCCCAGTATCGCTTACAACACGCTCTCTGCGTTTTCTTAGCGCGGCATCAACCAACAATATCACCTGATTCACCGCCAACCCTACTACCAATATCACACCCACCGCTGCTTCACGGGTAAAAGCAGAACCTGTAACCCAAAAAGCAGCTGCAACCCCAGCCGCCGATAACGGAAGGCTCAAAAACACAATTGCTGAGCTCCAGACGCTGTCAAAAACTAGCGCTACCGAAAGAACTACCAGCGCTATTCCTACACCAAATACCAGCCACAACGCTTTCCCACTTTCATCGCTACGGAAACCGAATCCGCTGGTAGCATCTTCAACTGTGTAACCGGCAGGTACGCTTATCGATTCATAGAAAGCCTTATGTGTTCGCTGAGCCAGCTTAGAAGGGCCGCGAAAATCGTAGCTAACAATGCGAACATATTGCTGATCTTCACGAACGATGCTGCTAAGCGACTCGCGCGAGTCTACCAGCGCCACGTCGCCTATCCTTACAGGTATTCCCCTTGAGTTTGGTATAAGCGCGTCGCGCAATTCATCCATCGTCCGATCTCGAGAGCCTAGCGCTTTTATAGAAACCCTAAGCTCATCACCGTTAATTTCTAAAAGTTGACTCCCACCTACGCCTCGTATCTCACGCGAAACGGAGTTTGTTACTTGTGCTGCCGTTACTCCGAATCGCGCCATGGCGGCACGGTCTGGCACCAATGTCACATCAAAGCTGCGGTCGCCAGCAGAATACAGCGACGAACTAATCCGAACGTCACGCACACGAACTATTAGCCCCAAGCGGTTCTTTAAATCTTCGGCAATGCTTGCAACACCTTCGTAGGAGTAACCCAAAACTCTTATACGAAAGCTCGCAAAAGACCCCGAGCCTCCTCCCGAACTAAATGCTGGTCCGTCTCCGACAACGCTTACTTGTGCACCACCAATAAAAATTGCGCGCTGAGTGAGTATCTCTTGTAACTCAAGTGGCACAACAGTCAGCCCACCTTCTCGAGTAAAAAGAACTGACATTGACGCAGATGTTGCTGTGCCGCGCGTGCGCACCTGCTCTACTTCAGGCCTACCTACAACAATCGCTTCAAACTCACGCATAGCTTGGTTAACCGACTCAGGTTCGGTGCCTCGCGGGAAACTGAGTGAAACGTTCAACGATGTACGACGTTCGCCCCACGCACCCCAACTTGATTTAGGCACTTTCTTAACAAATCCCCAAGCCAAAACTGCCACGGTAGCAACTGAAACCGTTAGCGTAAGCCACCTAAAACGCAGCAGTCCGCCCAACACTTTTCGATAAACTTTTCTAGTGCGTATCCAACCTTTAGATGATATCGATCCACCTTTTCCAAGCGCAGGAACAATTACTAACGCACCAAACACACTCCATATGAGTGCGAAAATGAAGGCCGCCGCAAATGGAACAAACGCGGCACGCGCGTTCCCTTGCAAGTACAGGAAGGGGAACAGTACAACAATGGTTGTTAGCGTTGATCCTAAAACTGCGGGCGTCATTAGTTGCGCTGCCGCAGCTCTCCCTTCAGGAGTATCAGGCTGTGTGCGCAAACGCTCAACAACAATAAGCGCGTTCTGAACCAAAATACCTACACCCATTCCTAACCCTGCTAGTGTTAGCAAGTTCGCCGGAATGTCCAATATGAAAAGCGAAAGCGCTGTACCACAAATAGCGACCAACGTACTTCCCATTACCAACAGCACCGCTCGCATACGTCGTAGCATTATAGCCAATACAATAAGCACCGCGAAAAATGCAGCAGCACCGCGCTTAGCTAGCTCTTGCAGCTCAAGTTTTAAATCAATACTCTGATCGTTGTCGACACGAATCGTCACTCCATCAGGAAGCTGTTTAGCAATCTCGTTTACCGCACTGCGCACTGCTGCCGATGTCTTTATAGCATCTGCACCTGGATGTCTCGTTACTGTCATTGCAACAGCAGAGCGCCCGTCAATTCGAAAGAAACGCCCGCGCGTATCTTCTTCGGCGCGCACTGTTGCCAACTCACCCAACCTAAACACTCTGCGGGAGCGCGTCACAACGGGCAGTCGTTCAAGGTCGGACAACAGTTGCGGTTGATCTCGCATTACGACGTTCACCGTAACGCCGTCTACGGTTTGTACGCCGAGTGCGGTAACGAGACGCGCATCTCTAATTGCGTCTGTCAGCGCTGTGGGCTCAACAGCTATGCGTCTTAACAATACGGGGTCGTAGGTAATTGCAACGCCAACATCTGTTGTTAGTTCGCTATTCGCTCCTGCAACACCCTTCACCGAACCAAGCCTCGGCTTTACGCGTTCATCAAGAAGCTTTTGCAACGTCCCCGGTGTGTAGGGACCAAACACGCTAAGTGATAGCAGCGGACGTTCTTCAAGACCGTCTGGCACGTAGTTCTGTACATACGGCTGAGATATTCCTGGCGGGAACTCTCTACGAAGCAGCTCCAAACGCTCGAGAATAGCGAGCCGCGCAAGCTGTACATCTGTGCCGGGCGCTAACTCTATAGTTAACTGCGCCGCGCCGTCGCGCGAGTTGCTGTCAATTCTTTTCACCCCTCGCACGCCTTTAATGGCAGACTCTAAGGGTGACGTGAGATACGCTTCTATTACCTCAGGAGCAGCGCCGGGCCACCCCGCCGCTACGGTAAGACGAGGGAGCTCAACCGTTGTTCGCGTCGCGAGTGGAAGCTTTGTAAAAGCGATTGCGCCAGCCAACACAAGTGCAGCGCACAACGCCCACACTACAGCAGGTCTGCGGGTAGCGAACGCAATCACTTTGAGCGCGCTGACATGCGACGTTCAAGCACCGCATAAGCGGTGGGAAGAAGGAAAAACGTAACTGCGAGCGCGCTGATTGCACCGCCAATTATTCCTGCTGCAAGCGGTTGATAAAGAGCGCCACCACTTCCCCATCCAAACACAAGTGGTAGGACACCCGTGACCGTTGTAATTGATGTCATTGCAATTGCGCGCAGTCGCTGCTGCCCACCGCGTACAATCGCATCGTCTATGTCGAGGCCTTCTTCGCGAAACTTGCGAATAGCGTCAAGCTTTACAACCGCTTCGTTATCAGCCATACCTATCATGACAACTATGCCAATTAACGATACCGCATTTAACGATTGTCCGGTTAGCCAAAGAAAAATAATTGCGCCAGCACCAGCTAGCGGAACGGTAAGCATAACAACAACAGGAATTGTAAAGCTGGCAAACTCGCCTGCCAGAACTAAGAACATAAGAAGGGCTGCAAGCACGGCAACAAGTGTAAGCTCATCGCTTGTGCGCTTTCGTTCAGCGTCAGCACCTGCTACTTGCCAATTAACCGATCCCGGAAACGCTAATTTCTCCATCGTGGATGTAACAGCCGCGCTGGCTTTCGCAGTTCCGCCTTCTTCAACTAATCCTTCCACCACTGTCACCGGACGTTGACCGATACGTACGACCTCAAGAGGTGCACGTGTCTCGTTTACACGCACAAGCTGCGCAACTGGAACGCCACGCACCGTGGTTTGAAGCGCTGCAGAAATATCTTCGTTGCGCAGGCCCGCGTAGCGCACAGCGATTGGCGTTCGTTTATCTGTTTCACGCAGCTCACTAGCAGCTACGCCGCCAAGTGCACCCGACATTGCGCTTGCAACCAATTGCGGAGCGATACCGCGTTCTGCGAGGCGCTCGCGCTCAAGTGATACCTCTACAACCGGTTGCGTTGCAGAATACGCATCGCGTACATCCGATAGCGCTGGTATCTGAGCCATCGCCGACCTAACGGTGTCGGCCCAACGTTGTGCCTCAGCTAAAGTCCCCGCAGAAAGCTCAACGCGCACTAGACGTCCCTCTCTTCCAATTAGCGAACCGAACTCAGACTGTCCTGCTAAGTCTATTGCTAATGCGCCTTGCGAAAGATCAGGAAGCGCACCGCGCAACTCTAATGCAAACTCAGCCGCCTTCGCTTTATTCGGAACCGGAACAATTAGCTGCGCAGTAGCGCTCGAACCCGGTGCAGCACCGGCGAGGATCTCTTCGTCAGTAGCAGCACCAACTCTCGAGTACACTCCGGTTGCACCAAGCTTTCGAGCAGCGCCTTCTATTCGCACAACCTGCTGCTCGGTTGCTTCAATCGATGTACCCTCCGGCAACTGAAGCTGTACTACTAGAACTCCTTCGTCGACTCGAGGCAGTATTTCCTTAGGTAGTCGCCATATGAGAACAACCGTTACAACCAACAATGTTCCGGCCATTACGAACACCTTACCGGGGTTTCGCAACGACCACACCATCCCTATTTCATACCACTCGGTGAGCCGTTTTCCGATTCCATCAAGCCATAGCGTGAAGCGCGACTTTTCGGATTCCGGTTTGGGTTTATGCATAAGCGTTGCTCTGCCTCTGCGCCCTATTATCATCACGGGCATAAGAGTAAGCGACAATAACAGCGATGCTGCGACTGTTGTAACAACGCTTAATGACAGGTCTCTAAACAGTGCGGCGGCAAGACCTTGAACAAAAATTATCGGACCGAAAACAAGAACGGTTGTAAGCGTTCCGGCGAAAAGCGGTGCTGCGACTTCGTTGGTACCAACGATGGCTGCCTCTCCCAAAGGCATCCCTTCTTCGTGCCTTCGACCTACCGATTCAGCAACGACAATCGCTGTATCAACAAGTAGGCCAGTACCTAAGGCGAGCCCGCCCAAGGATAGCACGTTAATGGAAACGCCAAGCGACTGAAGTGCTACGAGTGATACCATAACCGAGAGTGGCACTACCAGTCCGATTGCTAGCGACACTCGCCAATTACGCAGAAACAGTAGTATCACCAGCAGCGACATTATACCGCCTGCGATTATCTCCTGTCCAAGATTTGACAGTGCGTCTACAACAAAGTCTGCTTGAGTTGCGACAACGGCAATTGTTACTCCGGGGAACTCTTCTTCCAGCGCTTTAACAGACTCCATCATGCGCTTTGTTACCGCTACGGTATTGGAGCCTGCATCTTTATATACGACGAGTCCAATTGACGGAGCGCCGTCAACTCGCGTTAGTGTAACGGGGTCGGCAAGGCCAAGAGTTACGGTACCGACATCGCGTAAAGTGACAGCACCACCGTACGCACCAATGGGCGTGTTTAGTATTTCTTCAGGTGTACGAAACTCCGTTAGCGCGCGCACCGAATATCGGAATTGACCGCGTCTAACGGTTCCACCTGAGCCAGTTGGGTTCTCGCTTCGTATCGCCTGTGCAACGTCTTCAGCGGTAAGATCGAGGGCACGAAGCTTGTCTGGATCTATATCAATGCGAATCTGATCTTGTGGTGCGCCGGCAACTGCCACGCTAGCTACACCAGCGATCTGTTCTAACCTACGCGCATGCACATCTTCTGCAGTGCGAGCGAGCGAGCGAAGATCGCCACCACCTTTCGACGGATCGCTACGAACAGCGAGAACAGCAATTGGGCGTTCGCCTGGATCGCTTGTAAGTAGCGTTGGTCTTTCTGCTCGCTCGGGGAGTGCGTTTCGCGCAGCGTCTAACTGTTCACGTACATTGAGCACCGTTGTGCGCATGTCAGTGCCCCACGCAAACCTCGCGGTCGTTGTGGTTTCGCCATTCCTACTTACGCTACGTAGTTCAACCAATCCCGGTGTTGCGGCGACGGCCTGTTCAATTGGCTCTGCCACAAAGCGTGAAACCTCCGGTGCGGCGGTTCCCGGATACAGCGTGCGTATAGTTAGAACCGGAAGCGATACATCCGGCAACAGCGAAACAGGTAGCTGAGAAAGCGATACAGAGCCAAGTAGGACAACTGCGAGCGTAGCTGCAACAGTTGCAACAGGGCGACGAACCGCTAGGCGGGATAGTGACACAGGCGCCGCCTCAGTTTTGAGAAGAACGCTGACCGGTCGTGCTGCTGTTCGGAGTAACGCCCTCTCGCTCCCTTACAGCGGAGATACGCACGGGCGCATCGTGTGTGAGTGTTAGATGCCCATCTACCACAACAATGTCGCCAGCTTCTACCGCAATAATACCTGACACCGAGTCTGCAACTATCTCGGTGTCGATCCCATTGCTGCGACCAGTTTGCACATAGGTCCACTGTGCTCTGCCATCGCGTACAACAAATACTAACGGTCGCCCATCGCGCTCAATAACGGCACGAGAAGGAACAAGGCGTCGGTTGTGCAAGCGCGTGGCTTCCAACTGTACGTCGGCGTACATCCCCGGACGCAACAGCACGGCCGCGTCTGTAGCACCCGCACCCGCTCTAACACGCACAATCGCACGTCCTGAATGCGAGATAGAATCAACCAGTGGAAGTATGGCGTCGATTCGTCCACGCAGCGGCCGCGACGGTGCACCAGCGATTGTAACTGAAGCCTCGCCACCAACGCGTAATAGCGGCATATCGTGTTCAAGCACCTGCGCTTCAACGCGCAGGTTGCGAGTGTCAACCACGGTCATTATTTGCTGGCCACTAGATATACGCTCGCCAGCTGCTATGGTGATCGCGTCTACCGTGCCAGTAACAGGACTTGTTACCACGGCACGAGCCTGTTCCCATTGCGCGCGCTCCAAACGCAACCGCGCGGCAGCCAGCCCCGACTTGTTAATTAGCGCTCGACGTTGTTCGGGCGTAGGCCCGACTTTAGTTACAAGAGACTCGGGAACGAAGCTTTCAAAAAAACGCTGTTCGGCTTCGTCTACGGCGGCTTGAGCTTCGCGTACCGCAAGGTCGAAGGTAAACGGATCGAGCCTTACAAGTGGCTGCCCTTTTTGAACTGCTGCACCCGGCCTAACGAGCAGTTCGGTAACTGTTCCACCCACTTCTGAGTTGAGCTTTACCTCCGCGTCGCTTCGGACGTTGCCCTTGGTATTGATTCGCAGTATGAGGTCTTCGTCTCTAGCAGCCTCCGCGACAACTGGGAGTGCAAGTGCGGGCGCCGCTTCGTCACCCGAGCCTTCAGCGAGCGCTTCACCGCCGTTCCCTTCTGCAGCAGCCTCTTGACCCGACTCAGACTCGTCCTTGTCTCCACCGCCGCATGCCAACGGGGAAAGCAATACCACTGCCACGGTAAGGCGCAAACATAAGGAAGCCGACAGAGTTAGCATCACGAACACTCGAGTGAGGAAGGCGGTACAGCGCGGGACAAGGCGGCGCAGGGCGGGACACGCTTTGAGAACACGCAATATCTGACGCCCACTTCAGGGAAATGGTTCCCTTAGCTTCGACTAACATACAGCGCTATTGAAAAAAAGCAGTACCCGATTTTCGCAATTATCATCGGATTAATGGCAAATAAGGCCCTCTACGCAAGATTACTCTGACTTTTTCTCCTGTTTTTTCCCTGGAGTAAGGTTGTTTTCCCTGGAGTAAGATGGTTTGAAAATGCCGACACTATTATTTGCTCACCATCACCGCATGGGCGACACACCACGGGCTGCTAAACCCAAGACAGCCTCACAGTGGTGCCTCGAACCGCCCGATAAGACGTCCCCAACCACGCCATGACCTATTCGGGTGGCTAGAGAGCCGCCTCAGTCATGATTACAATGGAGTGATTCAAATGCGTGCTCCCCTACCTCTCCTCGAAGCCTTCGCCGCAGATATGCAGCTAGCACCCGATCAGTCGGTTGCTAGCGATACGCGTGCGCGGCAGTGGTTGGCCGTCGCTAGCGCGGCCGAAGCATTGGGCGTGCTAAAGAGTGAGCTCAGTGGCGCCGCGGTCAATGAATTGATTAGTGACCTCGACGCCATACTGCCGCCAGCGTCGGCGCGCCCATCCATAGTCCATGACGTTGCTGCCGCTCCTTCGCCAGCAACGACATTTACCGATTCCGACTATCTCGCCGATGGTTCGGCGCTGGAATCAACTGTTGAACGAATTCGTGTAGCGGCTGAAGAGATGGAGCAACACGGATTCCTTAATCTCGCGTTCACAACGGTTTCTGCTCTTTGTCGCGCAATGGCCAACAACAAAGCGCCGGCGCGACTCATGACAACCATTCACCTTGGCAGAATCGCACGCCAACTAAGCGACATTAACACAGCCACCGACTGCTATCGCACGGTCGCTGTACGCGGCATGCGTGAACGCGATGGCCCTTCTGCAGCACGAGGATTCATTGGACTGGGAATGGTCGCGTTAATGAAAGGCAACTTGCCGCTCGTTCAGAAAATGTTTGAGCGGGCGGTTTTGCACGCGCACCCCGGAAGCAACACGCAAGGACTTGGCTACATGGGGCTTTGCAATGTCGCACGTAGACAGGGGAAAATCGCCGATGCGCTCATTAACGGCTGGCGTTCATACGATTTGCTAGCAGATGGCGCTGAAAAAGCAGGGATGTTGGGAAATATCTCTACTATTGCTCTTGAGGCAGGGTTTCCACGAGCCGCTATGAACGGCCTACTACATGTGTTCTCATTGAATGTTCTGCCTTCGAGCAGTGTTGCAATGTTCGACGACGCGATGAAGGCCGCAGCGCAGCTAGGTGAACCCGATCGAGTTGAGTACTTCGAACAAAAGGGGTTAGCGGCTGCCAACCAGTTGCAGCAGCCATTTGAGATTGCTCGCATCTCCCTTGCCGCCGCGACGTCATGGCAAACATTAGGAAACACCGATCGCTGTCGCAAGCGTGCACTCACCACTTTGGAGCTTTCGCGTACCCACGGGTACCATGAACTAGAAGCGCGCGCCGACGCCGTGCTTGCGTCACTCGCGAACACGGTGCATATGGAAGTGCGTAAGAACGTGCCTGCAAGTGAGCACGCAACCCGTACAACACACCTAAACGGTGACGCTGTAGCTCCCGAACTACAAACGGAGCTACAACGAGCGCCATTCGTCGTACTTTCTACCAACGTACCGTTTTTAAACGGCATCAGACGCCTAGAAGAACTAAGCGCTTAGCACTCAGTTCCACGGCCACTGCTCACCAAAGCTCGTGGAGTCTGTCGAATCGGCAGGAGCCGGCGGCGGCGGGGCATCATCTGTTCCTGTTGGAGCAACAGAACACCCCGCGATTAGCGGAGCTACGACAACAAAAGTTAAAACGAAAAGCCTGCGAGCTGCGAACAAAGAACGTACCACGATAGACACTCCAGTAAGAGGGGGTGTCTATCGATATCATTGTCGGGACAAATACCCGGCACACGCATGGAAAAAAACCTTACTCTAGGGAAAACGGGAACAATTTTTCTTTATATTTCGCATGCATAGCGCGCATGTGAACAAGTTTTGTGTTGCTTGTATTCCCAGTTCTGTAGTTCTTGTTGCTAGGCTCACAGCTGCAACGACGCCCGGTGGATCTGTTGTCGGCTTCAACGATATAGACAGCTTGCTGAACTCCATTGCGCGCGGAGTTGTACACTGCACTGTCGTTGCAGTAGAGAACGAAACCATTCAAAATGACATCGGTAATATTCGTCGCCTTCGAGACGACTTTCCGCAGCACCCTATTCTGGTGTGGTGTGACCCAAAGCTTATCTCAACAAGACATTTCTTAGACATCGCGCAACTTGGGGTTTCTGAAATAGCCTTCCAAGGTGTTACAGATTCACGATATGTCTTGGCTCAACTGCTTGCGACCTCACGCCACCGATCATTTTCTCGAGAAGTCTACTCCCGATTGTCTGCACACATCCCGCGTCAACTTCGCCCTCTTTTTGAGATCGGGCTTGCACGCGCTGGCGAACCGCTTGATGTAAACCATGCTGCGGCAGCGCTTGGAGTTACTAGGCAAACATTACGCAATAGGCTCGTTTATCACGGACTTCCACGAACACGTTCTTTCTTGATATGGTGCCGATTGTTGGTTGGCACGTGGCTTCTAGATCAGCCAGGACATACACTAGAATCTGTAGCTTTCCAACTCGGCTTCTCCAACGCGTCCAACCTCGGCGCAGCTTTGCGCCGCTACGTGGGAGCGGGGATTACAGAGCTGCGTAAGGGCCCGATAGCACCTACCGTCGAAGCAGAGTTTCTGCGAATAGTTCAAAAGGGGCGTAAACGTGCTATTTCGCGCCGTCAGGAAGAGGCCAGTTCCTTGCCGAGTAGCTAAGCGGAGGATTAGCTTCGTCTGGCTGGAGCTGGTCCGTTGTGAGTGCGGTTGGGTTTGGCACTATCAGCCTAGCCAGCCCATTGCGCAGCGCGAGTAGCTCAGTTGGATAGAGCGTCGGCCTCCGGAGCCGAAGGTCACAGGTTCGAGTCCTGTCTCGCGCGTTCCGCAATCACTCAGCCATGCGCATTTCGCCTAAGAACTTAAGCTTCAATGGCTTGCTGGCTGACCCGAGCTGCAATCAGACTCGCGGTTGTGCTCCGCGCCCATTCATATAAAACACCTGCGTGCACGTCGCCGAGCTGAAGCGGAAATCAGTTGCAGAACTGCAAACGTTGGCTGAGTCACTTCAACTCACCAGCTACAGCTCGTTGCGTAAGCAGGAGCTAATTTTTCGCATCGAACAGGCGCTCCTCGACGCCGAGGAAACGTTGTACGGCGAGGGCGTTCTTGAGATACTGCCTGAAGGTTACGGATTCCTGCGATCCCAGGATTTCAATTACCTGTATGGCCCTGACGACATCTACGTCTCTCCTTCCCAGGTAAAACGGTTTGATCTCCGTACCGGTGACACGGTAATGGGAGAAGTCCGTCCACCCAAAGAAGGCGAGCGCTACCTGGCATTGCTGAAGGTGGAGCGAATTAACGGCGGTGACCCCGAAAGGTCGAAGCATCGACAAGGCTTTGACAACCTTACTCCCAAGTACCCCGACGAGCGCATTAATCTCGAACGGAAGAACGGAGAGGTAGCAACTCGACTGTGCGACATGATAGCCCCGCTTGGTAAAGGGCAGCGCGCGTTAATAGTTGCACCACCCAAAGCCGGCAAAACAATTCTCATGCAGCAAATCGCTAACGCGATTATTGAGAATCACCCCGAGATAGCGCTTATAGTGCTGCTCATAGATGAGCGCCCGGAAGAAGTAACCGACATGCAAGCCAACTGCCCGGGTGCTGAAGTCATTTGCTCAACATTCGACGAAGCTGCAGACCGACATGTTCAGGTCGCGGATATGGTAATCGAAAAGGCAAAGCGACTTGTTGAAACCGGGCGCGATGTCGTCATTCTACTTGATTCGATTACGCGACTCGCACGTGCGCACAATGCAGTGGCACCGCAGGGCGGTAAGATCATGTCGGGCGGTATGGAAGCCACAGCAATGCAGAAGCCGAAACGGTTTTTCGGATCTGCTAGAAAGGTCGCCGAAGGTGGTTCGCTTACTATTGTTGCCACCGCGCTTATCGAAACGAACTCGCGCATGGACGAGCTCATTTTCGAAGAGTTTAAAGGCACGGGAAATATGGAGTTGGTCCTTGATCGTAAGTTGGCCGACAGAAGAATCTTTCCAGCGATTGATATTCAGAAGTCGGGTACTCGAAGAGAAGAGTTGCTTTTGACTCCTCTTGAGCAAAAGCGAGTGTATTTATTGCGCGCGTTTTTGGCAGATATGCCGTCGGAAGAAGCGCTATTGTTCTTGCTGCGTAGAATGGAGCGCGCAAAAACCAATCATGAGTTCTTCGAACAGATGGCTGAGCCTTGAACGCCTTCTATCGAGATTTATGAGTCTAATTGGACGTCTACTTGCTGTTGACTGGGGCGACAAACGCATTGGTTTGGCGGTGAGTGACGAACTGGGGATGCTAGCCTCGCCGGCAGGAACGATTGTAAGGCGAGCAGGTAAGCGCCCTCCGCTTTCAGAGCTCATGCGCAGAGCCGATGAGCATGGAGTTGTTGGTTATGTATTCGGCTTGCCACTCGATCTTTCGGGGAATGAAACCGATAGGAGCAGAGAGGTACGTGATGTGGCCGCGAAAATGGCAGCAAGACAGCCTCTCCCCGTGCGATTAGTGGATGAACGGTTCACAACGAGTGCAGCGCTGCGAGCTATTCGCGAACAAGGTGGATCTGTGCGCGGTCGCAAGGAAGATGTGGACTCTCTTGCAGCGGCCATGCTCCTCGAAGGTGTGTTGCGAGCAATTAAGTCCGGCACTGAGCCGGGAGAGTTGGTTACTGTAGCATGAGGGGAAGACGCATAGTATGCGCGTTGTTGGCGGTTTTTTGCGTTGCAGTTTCTTGTGGTGGCGAAAGCAATACCAACAGCGAACCATATCGCGTTGTTATCCCTCGCGGCGCAAGTATGCGCGCGGCCGCAGAATCGCTACAAAGCGCTGGCGTAGTTAAGTCAGCGCTTTTGTTTCGATGGTACGCATCTTTTTCTGAGCGTGACCGGAGCATTAAGCCCGGAACCTATCTTTTAAAGGCGGGCGAAAAGTACAGCGTCGTGCTAGATGATTTGGTGTCAGGGCGCGCGCTAGTACACACGATTACGATCCCAGAGGGATTCGATCTGCGCGACATCGTTCCTCTGCTGGTTAAGTCGTTATCACTGCAGGAAGACTCTGTGCGCGCGGCTCTTGAGGATAGTGCAACCATCGCAAGGCTTGATATTCCGGTAGGCAGTCTCGAGGGGTATCTGTTTCCTGACACGTACATATTCCCGTCGGGGACATCAGCGCGCGAAGCAGTACAGGCTCTGATCGAACGTTTCGAGCAAATTTGGAACCCGGAATGGAATGGTAGACTAGCAGCAATGAACATCACGCGTCATCAGGCGCTTACAATGGCGTCTATAGTTGAGAAAGAGGCGCGCGTTGCAGACGAACGTACCGTAATCGCTGCCGTGTACTGGAATCGTATTAGACGCGGCATGCGACTGCAGGCAGATCCTACCGTACAGTACGCACTTCCGGCGCATGTGGAGCGCGTTATGTATCGCGATTTGCTCGTCGAATCTAAGTACAACACCTATCAGAACGACGGCCTCCCGCCCGGCCCGATTGCGTCTCCTGGCGCCGCGTCAATTGACGCTGCGTTAAATCCGGCTTCGGTCACCTACCTGTTTTTCGTGGCCCGTCCCGATGGAAGACATGAGTTTCGCAACACCTTCGCTGAGCACAGACGTGCAATTGCAATGGTTCGCGGGTCGTCTGTAGCCAAGCCCGGATCGACACCATGACGCCTAAATGTACGCTTCGCTTCGCGTTTCTCACGTCGCGATATAGCTGTGAGATGAACTACGTATGAGTGCGACAGCTTTTGTAGATGCGGTTGCTCAAGTATCCGAGAGAGGAGCGGACCGAATTCGCGGCGGGCACCCTTGGGTGTTCCAAAGCAATGTTACGAAGAGTCCAACGGTGGAAGCTGGAATTGTAAGAGTTCGTGCAGCGAACGGGGCACCGTTGGGTTGGGCGTTGTGGAGTCCGCGTTCAGAAATACGACTTCGCATGATCGGACGCGACGACTCCGTTATTCCAAATGCGGAATGGTGGTTCAACAAAATTAAAGCGGCATACGACCGTCGTAGCTCGATCGGCGCGGACACGAACGGTTATCGCGTTGTTTTTGGCGAAGGTGACGGCCTGCCTTCGTTAGTAGCTGACCGTTACGACAATACAGTAGTAGTGCAACTTTTGTCAGCGGGAGTCGATGCTTGGCGAGATGAAATCGCAGACGCGATACGTGCAGTAACTGGCTGTACAGGTATTCTCGCTCGCAACGATCCTGCTTCTCGGCAAAAGGAAGGACTCGCGCGCGAAGTCGTGCTATTGTACGGTGAGGTTCCCGATACGGTGGAATACCTTGAGAACGGTTTGCGGTTTTTGGCGGCACCGTGGGACGGGCAAAAAACTGGAGCATTTCTTGATCAACGTGATAACCGAAAGCTTATCGGAGACTTGGCGCGTGGCGAAACATTGGATTGCTTCTCCTATCACGGATCGTTTGCACTTCACATGGCCCGCAACGCGAACCATGTAACGGCAGTCGATATGTCAGTTCCAGCGCTTGCTCGAATAGCCGACCACTCGAGTTTAAACGGTGTCAGTAACATTTCTGCTATTCAGGGTGACGTGTTCGACGTGTTGCGAACGTGGTATAAAGAGGGACGAAGATTCGACACTATCGTTGTCGATCCGCCTGCGTTTGCGAAAAACAAGTTGGCACTAGACAGAGCGCGCCGCGGATACCGCGACATAAATCTGCATGCAATGAAACTGCTGGCGCCGGGCGGTTCCATGCTCACCGCCAGTTGCAGTTTTCATCTTTCACGTGCAGCATTTAGTGACGTGCTTAATGCGGCCGCGCGGGATTCAGCCCGCGTAATCGCACTTCGGGCAAACATGGTGCAACCGGTCGATCACCCAGAGCTGCTGTCGGTTCCAGAGACGGGTTATCTCAAGGCGTCGCTACTAGAAGCACTAGACTAACTATCTCTCAGGATTACATAAAAGTTCATGCATATTGCAGTCGAAGCTACCCGCCTAGTGCAGGAACGTCGAGGTATTGGCAGGTACGTTCGAAGCATGCTGCAAGCAATGCCGCTAGTACGCCCGAATGTGCGGTACACACTTTACGCTAAACCGCTCGAAGTCGAACAGCTTAGGCAGCAAATTGGTAGTCTTGAGCAAGTAGCCGAACGCTCCACGGTCGAACCAATCGATAAGCTGTACAACACAAATGCTGACGTCTCGTGGCACGCATGGAATTGGATTCTTCGGCCATCGAAGGCGCCAATGGTTGTTTCGATAATGGACTTAGTACCGATGCTGCAGTTCGATCAGCGTTGGTGGAAGATCATACGACGCAGAAAAGCTCGGAGACGCTCTCAGCGCACTGTTCAACTCGCTTCGAAGATTCTCACTATATCTGAGTTCACCGCGCATGAGGTCACTCGCCTGTTGGGTGTCCCCTTCAGCGATATGCGCGTTACGCTTCTCGCGGCCGATGATTTTGACATATCACCAGCATCGCACAGCCAAACAATCGAAAGGCTAGGAATAAATGGGCCTTTTTTTCTGGCTGTGGGGGCACAGGAAGCAAGAAAGAATTTGACAGCTCTGCTGGACGCAATGCGGTTACTCAAGACGCGGGGGATGGAGGTGCCACTGGTGCTTTGCGGTCCCGGCGACCGTTTAGCGGGTTTTGCGCGCAGTAACGACGAGTCTTGGTTGCGTTTCGCTGGTTATGTAAGCGACCAAGAGCTTGCGACACTTTATTCGCTCACAACCGCGCTGGTTTTTCCTTCCCGCTATGAGGGGTTCGGGCTACCGGTACTTGAAGCAATGTCAGCTGGCGCACCAGTTATCTGTGCCAATGCTAGCTCACTCCCAGAAGTCGCAGGCGACGCAGCGCTTTACTTCGACCCGTCTTCCTCATCTGATTTGGCGACACAGATGCAGCGCATGCTAACTGAGCCATCACTTCGGGCCGACCTGTTAAAGCGAATGCCCTGCCAAGTGGCAAAGTTTAGTTGGCGTAAGTGTGCGGAAGAAACGCTGCACGGATTCGACGAAGCAGTATCCGTTGGGAGCAGATTTCGCTAACAGTTACCTTCGCTGGCAAGTTGGACAGTAATAAGTGCTGCGCCCTCCTTGTCCAATTCGTTCGATGGCACTTCCGCACTGTACGCACGGCTCCCCTTCACGGTCGTAAACGCGCCAAGCGAAATCTGCATCACGCGAACTGCTAGAATTGCCATCGTAGTAGTAACGCGCCGCTGGGGCGCGCTTTAAGACGCTAACTATCGCGTTAGTGAGCTTGCTTATCGAAGCCTTTGACAGCGAGTTACTTGCTAATTCTGGGGACATTCTTGCCTCCCACAGAGCTTCGGCGGCATAGATATTACCAAGCCCAGCAATAATCTTTTGGTCCAATAGTGCTTGTTTAATGGGTATTGAACGTTTGGCGAGTGCCAGTCTCAGTGCCTCGCTGGTGAAGTCACTGGATAGCGGTTCTATGCCTAAGCGCGGTAGCTTTAATTCGCCCGGCGCGTGAAGCTTAATTACGCCAAATGCGCGGGGATCAATCAGTGAAATCCGTTTGCCATTGTCAAACACGATTCGTCCACGCTCATGTTTTTCATAATCGTCACCCCCGTCGCCAACCGACCAATCGCCGGTAAGTCTGAAGTGAACTTCAAGAACGGCACCATTATCCAACTCACCTAGTTGAATCTTCGCGCGGCGATTAACCGTGACAACTTTGCGATCGTATAAAGCGCTCTTAGCCTCGTTAGTTAGCGATTTCTCAAGAGCTTTATGCATCACATGAACGGCTACGATAGTTCTGCCAACGGCCGCTTCGCGGAATCGTTTAGTGGCGAGTTCGATTTCTGGTAGTTCTGGCATGTAAGAAATTTGCAGTTTGGCTCTTGCGAAACAACGTCAATCTTCTACTTTGTCCACAATCTTCCACAGGCAAGCGTTTATCTCCTTTACATCGCCCCGATCACTTAAATACGAGTTCGAGCTGTACGTCGAATCGGAGATCGAGCATTACAAGGACTCGATTCCGCGCAGCTCGCTTTTGAAAATTGGAGACGAGGCTATTCAGTCGCTTCGCTCGCAGCCTCAGTTCGCATTAACAGAAATTCTCGTTTGGCAGGAAGTAGATCGGATCATATCTAGGCGTATTAATCTGCCGACTTATCAAACGTGGAAGCGTCGTCGCCTACGCATGCTTGAGCAGTATCGAAAGCCTGAGCATTGGGGAATAGATCCGAACGCTCCGTTCGTCAGGTTGCTACAAAACTCGAGTGATGCAAACGTTTTGGTTGCTGGCACTTCGCAGGAAGGGCACGCGCTTTTCCTTGCGGCTCGTGGCTGCGCAGTAACAGCGCTTGAGCAGGAAGAGGACACGGTAGAGCGTGTTGTTAAGGCAGCTGCGGCAGCGGGAATTACAGAGCGAATTAGAAGTCAGCGAACGCACCTTAGCGATTGGTCTCCCGACGTAGAGTTGCATGCGGTAGTATGTTCGCCGGCTGCTTTCGCTGGCCTATCGTTCGCCGAACGTGCGCGCGTAATTGAGGTTTTGCAGAGCGCTACAGCAGATGGCGGAGTTCACTTGGTAGAGACAATCGCCGCGGGCACCGAAAGCATGCTAGAAGAGTTGCGGTCAAGTTACAGCGGTTGGCACATCTCTGTAGAACCTTCGTTTGGGGTTGGTGGAACGTTCCTAGCTCGTAAGGAGGCGCTTGTGTGTCACTGAGACACGCCGTTCCTATGCTGTACGTATCCCATTGACACTACACGTAGAATGCTTTGCTCTAAACCATTAATATATAACGATTTAGGAAGCTAGAAACCGTGGCCCTTTACCTGCGTGTATAGCCTGCACTGTAACTCGCACGGAGTTACATATAGCGACGGAAATAAGCAGGGTGGAGGAACACCCACATGAAGAGACATAGCACCGAATCCAACGAACCCCTAGGAATCGTAGTCGCCGACGGCGGCTACCTCCCGCAGCCAACATTCTTCTCTGCGTTTGTATGGGGTCCTGTTCCCGAAGAGGTAGAAGCTGTTGCTGTTACAGAGGCACGCGAACTCGAGCTCGCGCACAGTTAGTAATAGCTACAGAAAACGAAAGGGCGCCGGCAGACATGCCGGCGCCTTTCGTTTTCTCCAACAAATGCTGATTACATCGCAGCAGGTGCAGGCGCTGCGGCCTTTCTGGCGCGCTTTGCCGTCTTGCGACGGCCGCCTTTCTTAGCTGCCTTCTTAGCGACCTTTTTACGGCCAGCTTTCTTAGCAACCTTCTTACGGCCTGCTTTCCTAGCTGCCTTCTTAGCAACTTTTTTACGGCCAGCTTTCTTCGCTACCTTCTTGCGAGTGGCCTTCTTAGCGACCTTTTTACGGCCTGCTTTCTTAGCGACCTTCTTACGTCCTGCCTTCTTTACAACCTTGCGGCGGACGGCCTTCTTGGCGGTCTTTTTACGACCGGCCTTCTTCGCAGCCTTCTTGGCTGGTGCCATAGTACTACTCTCCTCATGAGGAGTTGTGGTGCTCCCAATCCCCCGGTGGAATGGTGAGCGACGCAGTGTGTACACAGCGGTACTTAACATACCGTGCGCTTACTCTGCGTTCCGCGTGCGCCCTTAAAACACACGCAGACCGTTGCCCATTACATGTGCATGCGCTGCATGCGCACCGCAACAGGCTTCTGCATGGACGCCGCAAGCTGCTGCTGCGTCACGTTACTACTAAATGTGGTGTGAGCAAAAAATGCGTTCCCGTATATGCGACGCTCGCTCATCGCGCTGCTCAAGGAGTTCGTTCTCGCGCTGCCGAACTTCAGGCGCGCCGATTGTTCACACGAATCCGAGCTGCTCTTTACTGGAAACTCTGAACTGCCGACTACATAACATCTATTGTCTCTGAACAACGCCGACAAAGCACCCTGCAGTGCTAGTGCGCTGCAAATAAAAGTAGGAATGGGAGACGACAGCACCCCCAGCTTCCGTTTCAAGCTGGTTCCCGTTTTCGGCGCCGCTACTGCAGCGCCAGCTATCTTTTGAAACTCGTGCTCCGATATTGCCACGCAGTTTCTTACCGTGGACACGCGCCCTCTGGAGAGGATGTAAACACCGCGCGCAAGTCGTTGACTGACGCGAATATACTTGCGAACAATTGTGAAACGCAATAGCGCGTATAAAGAACGCGCGCGAATACATATAACCCGCCACCCCAAATTGCTCGTAATTGACCAGTTCCCCTCCACGATTGCACGCTATCTTTCATCATCCGATATCGCTTTCCCATCCCAGAAATCTCTCCCTCTTCTCCGCGTATCACATGACGTCCTCACAGGTGTCCAAATGAAAGCGCTGGTTAAAACTTCCCCCGAACGCGGATTTGTTCTCAAAGACGTTCCCGTTCCAACCATTCGCGACGACGAAGTTCTCATTCGCGTTCGATATGCAGGCGTTTGCGGAACTGATGTCCATATCTACGAGTGGGACGCATGGGCGCAGGGAAGATGCAAACCACCATTTACCGTCGGACACGAGTTCGCGGGTGAAGTTGTTCAGGTTGGCTCATTTGTAGAATCCGTCAAAGTCGGTGATCGCGTTACTGCCGAAGGACACATCGTCGACGAACGTTCAATCTTCTCCAGAACTGGCAACGCTCACGTCGACCCGTCCACCAAAATCATCGGCGTCGATCGCGATGGATGCTTCGCCGAATACATCGCGATGCCTGCCACAAATGTCTGGCACCTCGACGATTCCATCGGACTCGACATCGGCGGCATTCATGATCCCATGGGCAACGCGTTCCACACAGCACTCACTGCAAACATCCCCGGAGCTGTTGTCCTAATCACAGGTTGTGGACCCATCGGCGCATTCGCAGTTGGAATCTGCAAAGCTGCTGGCGCCGCTCACATCGTCGCCACCGACGTTAACCCGCGCAGGCTCGAACTCGCTCGCACAATGGGAGCACACGACGCTGTGCACCCAGACAAAGCCAAGGAAGCAATCATGGCAGCGTCTAACGGCGATGGCGCAGACGTAGTTCTCGAAATGTCAGGAGTACCTTCCGCAGTTCACCAAGCCTTTGATATCGCGCGGCCCGGCGGACGCGTTAACATGCTCGGCATTCCAACGCGCAACATAGAAATTGACCTGGCGAGCGAAGTCATCTTTAAAGGACTCACCATTTACGGCGTTGTCGGACGCAAAATGTACGACACTTGGCATCAGATGACGCGCTTCTTGCGCGCCGGCACCTTCGACCCTACTCCAGTCATTACACACCGATTGCCCCTCGAAGCAATCGATGACGCGATGGAGCTAATCAAAAGCGGAGAAGCCGGCAAAATCATTCTCGAGATCGGCTAAGTAAACGCGCCTACCAGCTCTCATAACAGCACAACGAACAACAGCGACCACCGCAATGCCAAACCAATCACTCGTATCCGACCTCAACGCGCAAATCGAGCAGCTTCGAAATGATCGCGTTTACAAGCAGCTCAACTACCTCGAATCTCCTCAAGGGGCTCGGGTACGAATGGAAGGACGAGGAGAAGTAATCGTCCTCTCCTCAAACAACTACCTGGGACTCGCCAACGAACCGGCAGTTGTACAAGCTGGTATAGACGCGCTGCACAAATACGGTGCCGGAACAGCTTCGGTTCGATTTATCTGTGGCACCTTTACAGTTCACAGAGAGCTCGAGCAGGCGCTCGCTCGCTTTGTAGGAACTGAGTCTGCGCTTTCCTACGTCGCTGCTTGGAACGCAAACGAAGCTCTAACACCAACGCTTGCCAGAGAAGGCGACTTCGTTGTCTCCGACTCGCTCAACCACGCTTCAATTATCGACTCAATTCGGCTCGCAAAATCCATCACCAAGTGCACCACAGCAGTTTATAAGCACAGTGACATGGACGACCTGCGTGAAAAATTACGCGGTGCAAAGAATGCGGGTAGACGAATTATTTGGACCGATGGCGTTTTCTCGATGGAAGGTTCAATCGCCAAACTCCCTGAAATCCTCCAAATCGCGCGCGATTATGACGCGGTAGTGGTAATGGATGATTCGCACGGAACGGGCGTTCTGGGGGCAACTGGACGCGGTACAGCCGAACATTTTGGTGTAGTCGGAGAAGTCGATGTCATTACTTCAACACTCGGCAAAGCTTTGGGTGGTGCGGCAGGTGGATTTATAGCAGGCGCTGAGGCGCTTTGCGATATGATGACTCAGCGCTCGCGCCCTCAGCTGTTCTCAAATGCACTTCCACCAACGGTGGCTGCAAGCTCGCTCGAAGCAATTCGCTTCACCGAAGCCCACCCTGAGCGCGTTCGTACTCTTCAGGAAAACGCCCGCTATTTCCGTGCTGCAATTCAGGAAGCTGGCTTCTCACCCCTACCTGGCGAAACACCCATAGTGCCAATAATTGTGGGTGAGACATCGCTTGCGATTCAAATGAGTGATCTACTGCTACAGGAAGGCGTTTTCGTAACCGGCTTCGGATTTCCTGTAGTTCCGCAGGGTGAAGCGCGTGTTCGTTGTCAGGTAAGCGCCGCGCACACGCGCGACGACCTCGACGCAGTAGTTGCGGCATTCAAGAGCGCAGGCAAGAAAGCCGGACTGCTTAAGTAGCTAACAAAAACAACGCAGCCTCTATCTAGATAGAGGCTGCGTTGTTTGTTAGCTACGCGAGTACTAAACGGCGGCGGCGGTCTTACTAGCCCGTTTCGCCGGCGTTTTTGCAGCTTTGGTGGCTGAACTCTTTGCAGCCTTAGCTACGCTCTTCTTTGCGGTCGGTGCAGACTTAGCTGCCTTAGCAACCTTCTTTGCTGCAGCCGGTGCCGTTTTTGCGGGCTTAGAAGCGTTCTTCGCAGCATCAGCTGCAGAACTCTTGGCTTTCGCAGTCGATTTGTTCGCAGTCGACTTGATAGACGCCGCAGACTTCTTAGCACCCTTCGCGGCAGCTACACCGGCCGTTGCACCGCTAGCGCTACCAGCTGCGCTCTTACCGCGACGTGGCTTGCTCGCAGTCTCGCCAGATTCAGCGGTTACTGCCTCAACCGTTGCCGCCTTAACAGAACCAGTCGTAGTGGCTGTAGCAGCTTCCTTCACTTCACTTGAAGCTGCCGCTTTGGGTTTGCCCACAACGCCAACCATAAGCAAATCTGCTGGTGGAGTTGCACCACCGCGTGCGCGACCTGCCGAAGAACTCTTACCACTAATACCGCGTGGCGCCATCCCACGCGGAGCTGACGAGGGCGGTGGTGCGTTTGCAGCTTCAGCGGCCTTCTGCTCTTCTTCAGCCTCCTTAAGCTGCTCAACAATTGGTGCTTCTTCAACAGCACGCGCAACCTCGAAATCGTTTCCGCGTCTGCGCAAATCAATCATGTCCGCATCGTGTGCGTCCATAAGAATGCGTTCAAATCCGCGCTCGCTTAACGATTCGCTATCGCGACCTAACAGTTCGAAAGCGCGTCTACGAACCGAACTCGCCCTTACCGCGTCGTTGCCTGAAACAAGCGATTCGACCGAGCGTTTCACCAAATCGAATGCGTCGTTTCGCGTGAGCCTTTCACCGCTCACGCCAATGGAAACAAATAGCGACGCACCGAAGCTAAACACCGGTGAAGTATCTGCAACTCGACTACGCCCGCCGCGTTCTTCACGAATAGGACGCGAAGGCAACGCGCTTTCGCGTGGTGCGACAGTTGGCGACGCAGCTACAGGAGCGGCTACGTCTGAAGCAACGACGTCTGATCCGGCTACTGAACGCTCAACCGAAGTCGCAACCGCAACGTCATCGGAAATGGCAGCTGCCGGCGGCAACTCAGCCACAGCTCTGTGTTCGCCCGTCTCGCGCTCGCGACCGCGGCCACGACGTCCTCTACGATTGTTCCTATCTCTATCCGACGCACGTTCACGACGTGGTTCGGCGGATTCAGAAACAGCGGACGACGAAGTTGGAGTTGCAGCAGCAACAGTGGATGAATCAGGGACATCAACTTCAAGCTGACCACTTTCAAGCTTCGACGCTTTAACGAGTCCTTTATGCGCAGCCTCCTGCACGAAACGCGAAAACTTCGGCATACCAAGATCTTTCTCATCGAACGACGAATCGATCTCTTGCATAACCTGCTTTAGCCGATCTGAGCGCATAACGTCGCCGTTACGCTTCATGCGAGACAATGCTTCAGTTACTAGCTGCCAAGGATCCCAACGCGTGGTTTCATCTTCGCCGCTTCTAACAAGCCCTGCTAGCGCGTTGTACGAGTAATACTCGTCGCAGTTCATCACTAGCAAATCGCTCGACGACTCGCGGATGCCGACACCTATTACATACTTGCCGTATTCCTTGAGTTTGATAACGAGAGTCGAAAAGTCACTGTCGCCAGAAAGCAGGATAAACGTGCCAATCTCGGGGCGCGTGAAAACCAGCTCAAGTGCATCGATAGCTAGTCGAATGTCGGTAGCGTTCTTTTTTGCGGAACCATAGGCTGGCGCCCAAATAAGATCGATCGACGATTCAGTAAGCGGCAGAACATACTGAGGGTATCTGCGCCAATCTGCGTACGCACGCTGGACGGTGAGCTTCCCTTTAACAATGTCGTTGGATAGTAGCGACCTTAGTTCTGCTTGAAGGTCGGAACGAATACCCATCGTGACATTATCAAAATCGATGAGCAGTGCTGCGTTGGGTGAGTTTACAAATGCTGGACCTGTGTTACTCGAAGCTGCTTGTGGTCCGCTGTGGAACGGTGCGACAGGTCGGCGCGACGCGGAAGCGGTCGGCCGGATGTGTCGTTGTGTCATGTGCTAACCTGAATGCGAAACTGTGTGATCGAGCGCGATAGCGCGCGCGAGTTCTCGTCGTCTTATTTTGCCACTCCCAGTCATGGGGAAAGCATCAAAAAATCGTACGAGATCGGGGACTTTATAGTCGGCCATCGAATCCTGGGCGAAACGCTTTATCTCGCTTCCGGTAATGACCGCTCCTTCCACCAAAACGATGCACGCGCACACCTGCTCCCCCAAAACATCGTGGGGGACACCGATCACGCAAACATCGTCGATTGCAGGGTGCGTACGGAGGCGATCCTCTATTTCCTGAGGGTAGAGCTGATAGCTACCACGTGAAATAGTTTCCTGCCGACGCCCAACAATTCTGACATAGCCTTCCTCGTCGATGATTCCTAAGTCACCTGTAAGGAAAAAGCCTTCCGGCGTATGAACCCTTGCGGTTTCGGCCGGCATGCGGAGATAACCCCGCATTAAACTCGCCCCGCGTACCGCGATCTCACCGACCGCTTCGGGGCCATGCAATACACCTGTCACGATGTCTACAGCCATAACTTCGACACCGGGAAGTGCACGTCCTGCTGTGCTGGTACGCCGCTCTTCAGAATCAGAGTACCGCGTTATCGTTACCACTGGACCGGTTTCGGTTAGGCCATAAGCAACGAGCGCATCGCACCAACGACGAACACGCTTCACCAACTCTTCGGAAACCGAACTACCGGCTATTACGCCTGTTCGCAAAGAGCCTACCAACCCAGCGCCAAACGATTCCTCACGCATAATGAGGTTGTACATCGTTGGCACCGCATGAAGAACTGTAACCTCGCGGCTCCCAATTAATGCTAACGCACCAGCTGCATCGAACACCGGTTGCATCACAACCGTAGCGCCTGACGCGATCGCGCCGATCATTGCGCTAAAACCAAAAACCGCAAAGAACGGAACCGCAGCAAACACGCGATCGTCGGGAGATACCTCTACGACTTCACATGTGCGAACTGCGTTCTCTACAACTGCACGATGAGAAAGCCGAACACCTTTAGGTTTCCCCATGGTGCCCGAGGTGTACACCACAGCTAGGTCGGTGTCGTCAGAAACAGCGACCTCTGGGACGGTCCGACCTGCGCCACTCGACACCAAATCTTCGAACTGGAAAATTCGGTCGTCATACCACAGATCTTCGTCGCCTACTGTAACCACGTACTGGAGATCAGGGAGATCTCCTAGTAAGTCCTCGAAACGTTGCAGGAAGTCGATTCCTCCAAGACGTTCGATGGTAATTACAGCACTCGCTTCGGCGTGTCTTAGCTGATATCGAAGATCGACCGTGCTAAGGCGTGGACTAACAGGAACGACAACAGCACCCAGCTTCGCACATGCCAGCAGCGACACAACCCACTCGATACAGTTGGGAAGGTTAACCGCAATGCGGTCACCCTCACCAAGTCCGAGTTCAGCCAGTGCTGCAGCCAGTGACGACGCCTGTGTGTTGACGTGACCATAGCTCCATGTCCGATCCCCGGTCATCGCAATCGTTCGCTCGGGATGTACCCGGGCACGATGCTCTACCAGCGGGGCGAAGGACCACGACGTTGCCATTCCACTCCGGTATTGACGCGTGCTTCACCCGAAGAAACGATATGGCTGGCCCAAAGGGCCCGCCGACCGGGTGCAGCCACGTAAATTATCCTGTATGAAGGAGATGCGGAAGCCAACCGTCAACAACGACGACGCGAACTTGTCGCCGAATCTCACCGGCGAACAGGACGCTGCTGCCCAAAAAGCTCCCGAACGTCGCTCTCGGCCGCCGTTTCGGTCGAGACTGTTTGCAATGCTTCTCCTCTTCGCTCTCATTCCCACTGTCGTCACAACTCTCATCTTCGCAGTTACTGCAAGTCGCGCCCTTTCGCTCTTCTCAGCCGACAGCGCGTGGGAAAGGGTCGCGCGTAGCGCAGACAGCGCTTTTACTGCCATTCGTCCACTCAAAATGTCCGACGAGCAAAAGCTCGCCGTCTCTAATCACGAAAGTGAAGTCCGCGCATCTGTCGAACTCGCTAAACGTTTCGGTTACGTCGCGCCGCGCACAATGCGCTTTGTAGCACTCGGCGGACTAGCAATCATTGTTCTCGTAGCTATCGGTGCGTCGCGTGTAGCAGGTCACTTAAGTCGGCAGCTCAGTAGGCCGTTAGACGAACTCGTTGGATGGACAGGTCTCATTCGTTCCGGCGAAGCACTCCCTAAACGAGCTTTACGTCGAGGGGCGCCTGAGTTTGATGTGCTACGAAGTGGTATGCGTACCATGGCTGCTGAGCTCGAAGAAGGACGCAAGAAAGCACTCGAGGCTGAACGCGCCGAAGCTTTTCGCGAATCTGCGCGTCGCTTTGCACACGAACTCAAGAATCCACTTACACCAATTCGCTTTGCCGTTTCGAGACTGAGACGCGACGCACCAACCGAATTGCAGGAAACTGTCGAGGTACTTGCAGAAGAAGCATCGCGCCTAGAAACCATGGCGCGCAGCTTCGCGCAGTTCGGTCGACTGCCAGACGGGCCTCCCTCAGACGTGGATATCGGAGAGCTCGTAACTAAGGCTGCGCGAGCGGCAGTTCCCGAACGCATGACACTTACAGTTGAAGTTCAGGATCAACTGCCCTTGATATCCGGACATCACGAACCGTTGGTCCGAGCTGTTTCTAATATTCTTGTGAACGCGGTTGAAGCGTGTGAAGGCGAGGGCGCTATCGCTATTAAAGTTATCGAAGACACTTTGCCAAACGGACGCAAAGCCGTAGCTGTTATAGTCGGAGACAGCGGACCAGGCATGAGCGAAGCAGTCCTTTCTCGTGTCTTCGATCCATACGTTACCACTAAGCCCGGAGGCACGGGGCTTGGTTTAGCAATCGCACGTCAAACAGTTTCTGCGCACAACGGCCTCCTTGAAGTGTACAGCAAACTCGGAGAAGGCACGGAGTTTCGTATGCGAATACCTGTGCAACCCACTTCGTCAAACAGCTTATCGTGATAGCACAATACTCGCAGCAAGCTACGCTAAACAGTGCAACGCGCAGCAGTGCAACTCGCAGCAGTGCAACGCGCACTCCATTACATCAAACGCAACACTAACGCGTACATGCCAAGCGTCCTAATTGTCGACGACGAACCAAACATACGCCGCATGGTCTCTGCACTTTTAAGTGCAGAAGGTTACGACGTTAAAGACGCAGCCGACGGCATCAGCGCGCTAAAACTTGTCCAGTCCAGCGAGCCTGACGTTGCACTAGTTGACCTTATGATGCCCGGTGATTTAGACGGACTAGCACTGCTCGGCAAGCTACGCGAGGCCAAACCAGACCTGCCAGTTGTAATGATGAGTGGGCGTGCAGCACTAGCCGACGCGGTACGCGCAACCCGACTAGGTGCGTTCACATTTCTTGAAAAGCCGCTTACCCCCGAAGGCGTACTACTCGCGCTAGCATCTGCATACGAATTGCGTCAAGCGCGACGCGCAGCGCATGCGTTACGAGAAGATCTGGGCATTTCTGGCGACATGGTTGGCCAGTCGCCAGCTATGCGTGACGTTCGCACCCTAATAGCGCGCGTTGCGCCAACAGACGCGCGCGTTCTTGTTACAGGTGAGTCGGGCACAGGCAAAGAGCTGGTAGCTGCAGCACTTCATAGCGCTAGCCCACGTCGCGACCGTCCATTTATTCGCGTTAATTGCGCAGCCATTCCTCGCGACTTGGTAGAAAGCGAAATGTTTGGCCACGAGCGCGGAGCTTTTACAGGAGCAACTGAGCGTAGAGTTGGACGCTTCGAGATGGCACACACCGGCACCCTTTTTCTCGATGAGGTCGGTGACCTGGGCGCAGAAGCACAGGCCAAGCTGCTACGTGCAATTGAGGCTCGCGAAATTGAACGCGTTGGCGGTGGTAAGCCTATAAAAATCGACGTTCGTATTATCGCAGCTACAAACAAAGACCTCGCTCGTGCAGTTGCAGAAGGAGAGTTTAGGGAAGACTTGTACTTTCGGCTTAACGTTATCCCTATAGAGCTGCCTCCGTTACGCGATCGCCCAGGCGATCTCACATCGCTGGTTTGCCATTTCTCCGATAGACATAGGTCGCGTACCGGACATCCTTTAGTGCAATGGGACGCAGGCGCAATTGCCGCACTAACGTCTTATTCTTGGCCCGGCAATGTGCGCGAACTCGCGAATGTTGTCGAACGCATCGCGATACTCCATTCAGGTGACACCGTTACGGCACGACAAGTACGTGAAGTATTACCAACAGTTGGAGCCGTTTCATCAGAGACAGCGCCACTCGATAAGGTACCAGAGGCAGACGTCTCATTCTCGTCCGATGGCCTTCCACTAAGTGACGCGCTTGATGCATATGAGCGTCGTCTTATATCTGAAGCACTGGCGCTAAGCCGCGGCAACATTGCTGAAGCTTCGCGTCAGCTCCAAACAGATAGGCCAAATCTTTACAGACGTATGCGCAGACTAGGTCTTACAGGCACAGGTGATTGATATGCTCACTATAAGGTGCGTGAACACAGCAGCTTCTTTGCGCAAAGTGTGCGCACTTCTTAGCTGTTGCACAGCAATGTCAGCAGTTCACGCTCAAGGCGGCGCTGGAGCCGTCGGAGCTGCAAGCTCGACACGTCAAGACCAGCAGCGCCCCGACCGCGTTGGTGCACTTCCGCGCGATGTGGCGCGAGAGATATCGGGTATTTACAACGCGCCTGCGACACGCCGCGAGCGTGGCCCGTTTACCCTCCCAGTTTCTGATACTGTAAACGGCGACCTCGTTGTACTCGATGGGAACGCAACAATAAATGGCGTAGTCGTGGGGCAACTAGTTGTCATTAACGGTGACGCAAAAATAGAAAATGGCGCCGTCGTATCCGGTAAGCTTACCATAACGGGCGGCACTATCGAACGTTTAGGGCGCGTAGACGGAGACATACGCGTGTGGCGCACACGCTTCCGTTACCGCGAAGTTGAAGGTGAGATAGTTCCCGAGCCTGAAAACGAGTTCGCAGCACGTTGGCAGCGTTGGCGAAGCCCCGGCGACGATGTTTCAACTCACAGCGAGCTCTTTTTAAGCACTTCACATACGTACAGCCGGGTCGAAGGACTACCACTATACTTTGGTCCACGTTCACGTTTCAGAATCCGCGACGTAAGGGTCGACGCCGAGCTGTACGGAATTTTTCGCACTGGCAATCGCATTTCATGGGAACGCGAAAATCTCGGCCATCGCCTACGTGTTGAAGCGCGCCCTGTTAAAGGCGGTGGAGTCGCGGTCGGTGCACGCATGTACGACGAAGTAGATGCAATCGAGAAGTGGCAACTCAGTTCACAAGAAGTAGGGTTGGCAAGCTTTCTTTTTTCGCGCGATTACAGAGACTATTGGAATCGGCACGGAGGTAGCGGATACATACGACTTTTCAATGAGAATCGTAGCTCTGCAACAATCTCCTATGGCAAGGAACGGTGGACGTCGCGCAATGCGCGTGATCCATGGACACTCTTTAACGGAAACACTGCATGGCGCGCTAACCCATCGGTTCATGAGGGTGTTGTGAACATACTCACCCTTAGCGCAGCAGTTGATAGCAGAAACGACCTAGATCATCCGCGCTCAGGTTGGCTTGCTTCAGCAGAGTATGAGCGCGGTGTCGGCAACCTTGTCCGAACTTCTCCGTACTCGACTCCCCGTGCCGATATCCAACTACAGTCGGATATTAGTCATACATCGTATGGTCGCTTGTTCCTTGATATCCGCCGCTTTAATCGGCTTGGTCAAGGTGCGCAGTTAAACTTGCGCGCCGTCGTGGGCGGCTGGTTGCATGGCCACCCATTGCCACAACAGCGCAGGCTGTCAGTAAGCGGAGTCGATGCACTTCCAGGCTATGACTTTCGTAAGCTCTATGGCGAAAGCTACGACGCAGGAACATGTGTTACTGCATCACTACCCGATTACGTATTGGCAGGGAGACCAGCGAACTGCCAGCGCATTGCTTTGCTGCAAGCGGAGTGGAAAGGCGACTTCCGCGTTAGCCTGTTTGGGGACGACGACTACGGTGACGCACGCTGGTTTACATCACTGTTTAATGCAGACGGCACATGGGTGCTGTTTACTAACACCGGACGAGGCTGGTCGCCACGAATTCGCGGCTCTGAGTCGCCCTTCGATGTGGGTGGAATCGCACCTCCGCTAGGGACTTGGCGAACCGACATAGGAAGCGGCTTCGACTTCGGGAATGTAGGTGTATACGTAACCAAGGCCGTTACACACGGCGGTGAAAGCGCAAACGTTTTCATGCGAATTGGAAGGCGCTTCTGATTCCGGTGAAACTGCGCACTCTCGTACTAACGCTACTGCTGCTGCTAGTTCCATTCGGAATTGGCGCAGCTCAAAACGGCGGACCACCCAGAATTGAGTTACGCGTTCCTACGCCCAATTCACCTATGACCGTCGCCGTGCGCGGAGTCCTTATCGAGCGCAATTTCGACGAGCTACTTCGCAGTGGTTTCCCTACGCGCATTCATTTGCGTGCGGAGCTATGGACAGAAGGACGCTGGTTCGATGACGTGGGCGGACGATACGAATGGGACATGATAGTTAGATACGATGTCATTGAACGCACCTACGAAGTAGCAAGGGTGTCGTCAGACCGTATCGTGCCACTCGGCACTTTCACCAAATTCGCCGATGCGCGCGCTGCCACAGAGTCGCCATTTACTCCACCGCTGGCTGAACCGCTGCGCGGACGCAAGCACTACTATAACGTGCAGGCGGAAGTTCAAACAATTGAGTTACGTGATTTGGACGAAGTACAACGGTGGTTACGTGGCGAAGCTCGTCCTGCTGTTCAAGGACGAAGGAACCCAGGTACAGCGCTCACACGCGGGTTACGCACGCTCGTTTCACGTTTACTAGGTGGACAGGTACGCCACCTAGAGCAACGCTCGCCAGTGTTCGAATATCAATGAGTTGTGTAAAACGATTCTGCTGCCTGCACTACTGCGCGTGCTGTAATACTAGAAGTACTGCACTGCTGCGCGTACCGCACTACTAAGAGTACTTCTACGCGTACTACTCTCACTGCAAGCCGCGTCGTTAAATAACTTTAACTGCGTGGCCTGCTCGGTCTAGCTGCTCGATTTGGCGCAACATATCTTCGCCATAGAACACGCGTATGTAGTGCGACTGAGTGGGCGTTAACTTGCGCACCGCCCAGCTAAGGTGAACGAAGTGAGGCTCCACCGGCGCATGCATGGGGTGCATTCCGATTTCATCGGGAAGTCGGTTTGCCTTACGTGTATTACAGCTACTACAGGCAGTAACAACGTTCGTCCATTCGTTAAGTCCACCTCTAGAAATTGGAATGAGATGGTCGCGAGTTAACGACTCGCGAGGCTTAAGCTCAGACGAAATGCGGCCACAGTACTGACACCTGTACGCATCACGCGCAAAGAGAAAAGTATTTGTAACTTGTCGCCTAAAGCGGCGTGGTACGTGAACAAACCGAACTAAACGAATTACCGCGGGGCGCGGAAAGGCAAACCGCTCAGAAATAACCGGGCGATCTTTCTCCGCCTCCACAATTTCCGCCTTACCATCGATGACTAGGCGAAGTGCACGCCTAAGCGGCACCATCGTGAGTGGCTCGTACGACGCATTCAGTGCGAGACAACCGGCGATCACGCATCTCCCTCCGGTGGAGTGGAACATCGCTGCAAGCGAAACTGCTTCGCTCGCTTGCCTGCATGCACATACACCATAACACTCGGTTATGGTGCATCGAAAGGTCACTGCTTGAGTATCTCAGCCTTCCAATCTCTAAGCTTAGTGGCAATTGAATCCATCTCGCCTCTTAGCTGTGCTGAGCAACGACCTCCGCTAACCTCACCTTCCTGCACCCGAAGCGCACCGCCAACCAGCAGCAAACGCACTCCTGCGCTCCCTGCGATTGTATTAATCAGCGTCACTTCAGGGTCGAACACGGCACCGAACATCGCGCTACGTGCATCAAAAACCGCGATATCGGCCGACTTGCCTACTTCAAGCGAGCCCGTTTCAGAGGCCAAACCTAAGGCCGCGGCGCCTCCCAACGTGGCCATATAAAGAGCATCGCGTGCACTAACAGCGAAAGGGGAATACGGATGTACAGCGGCAGTTAGCTGCGCCTGTCGCCCTTCGCCGAGTATGTCCATACGGTTATTGCTGGCCACCGAATCGCTCCCTAAACCTGCCACCACAGCTCGCCGCTGCAGCAGTCCCAAAGGCGCCATGCCGTGCCCCAACTTCGCGTTGGACACAGGGCAGTGCGCAACTGGTGAACCAGATTCCGCGATTACGTCAGCGTCGCGTTCGTCTATCTGTATTGCATGAACCAGCAACGGCTTCGCCATTAGAAGTCCGGTTGCTCTCAGCAACTCGACAGGAGAGCGGTGCAACAAAGGTGCAGCAACGCCTCGTGCCTTGAGTCTGTCCGCAAAATGTCCGGCATAGCGAGTAACGAACTCAGTTTCTGCCACGCTCTCAGCAACGTGAACAGAAACAGGAAGGCCAGCGGCCATCGCGAACTCCGCAACCGAACGAAAAAGCTTCTGTGAAACAGTATAAGGCGCATGCGGCGAAACACCCACTGATACCAAGCGCGTGCTTTCTTCTCGCAAGCGTCTCACTCCCTCTTTAAGCCCTTCAATACTCACTTCGCACTGTAACGGATCGGGGCCAAACACCTCCAAATACGCAACACCTCGGACACCACTCTGTAACATTGCCCGCATAGGGACACCGGTGGCTGTTGCGTCGCCAAATGTGCCAATACCGCACAACATCCCTTCACGTATTCCGGCCAACGAAGCGGTTAGGATGTCATCGTTTGAAAAAATGCGTGAGCGCGCGTCTGTAAGTACGCGTAACCAACTTCCAAAATCGAGCCCTTCAAGAAATCCTCGTAACGCTGTTAGCTCGAGGTGTGAATGAACATTTACCAAAGCCGGAGTGAGTATTGCGTCATCGTACCGAATAACATTGTTGGCTACGACACTCCCACTAGTTACCTCACTCTCTGTTGTCACCGCAACTATGCGCCCATTCTCCGTTATAACGGCGCCATTCCTAATGGGTGGTGAGCTAATGGGCACCACCCAGTCTGCGATCCACGCTGACCTACCTACAGTTCCCGCACCAATTGCCGCGTCTTTACACTCACCAGTACTCACGGCGGAGGAATGCGAAACGGATTCGTTGTGTCGCGCATTGCGCGTGCTCGCCCTGTACTATCGTACGGCATAGTTGTCGGTGGTGTATCTAAACATGTCGACTGCGGTTCAGTTCCGACGACAAAGAACTCCGTCACGATGTTCGACAAGCAGGCGCTCGTTGGAAGTCGACCAGTCGCCGCATCAACATCTCGCACGACTACCCCATCGGGGCGCGGCCAATCAGGAGGTTGGGGCTTGCGTCTGTAAACCTCTGTCATAAACGACAACCACGCAGGCGAAGCTAGTTCGCCACCTTGTGCGTTCGATTTAATTTTTTGCGGCCGGTCAAAGCCCATCCAAACGCCAGCGACCAAGTCGGCTGTGTAGCCAATGTACCAAACGTCAGCGCCATCATTTGTCGTCCCTGTCTTGCCACCAGACGGCACGCGAAAACCCGAACTCCAAATACGTGCTGCTGTACCACGCACGTTTACGTCTTTCATCATGTTAACCATGAGCCATGCTTCTTCCGGCGACATTACAATCGCTCGCTTAGGAGAAGGCTCCCATATTACTTGACCATCTGCGTTCTCAACACGCGAAATTGCATGGGGCGTTGTACGCAGCCCGAGGTTGGCAAACACAGAGTATGTGCCAATCATCTCCACCGGATAAACGTCGGCCGAACCAATGTAAATCGACGGATAAGGTGGAATTGGAGTGGAAATACCAAAGTCACGCGCCGTACGAATTACCTGTTCTGTTCCCACCTCTAGCCCAACGCGAATGGCTGCCAAGTTACGCGACATATAGAGTGCACGCCGCATTGGCATTGGCCCAATAAACTTTAGGTCAAAGTTTTGTGGCGTCCACTGCTCTCCGCTCACTTGATCCATCACTATTGGTGAATCATCCACCACATGCGCTGGTCCGTAACCATTTCTTACCGCCGCTGCGTACACGACCGGCTTGAATGTAGATCCAGGCTGACGTTGAGCCTGAACTGCGCGATTGAACTTCGAGTCGTCAAAATCTCGTCCACCAATTAAGGCGCGAACTGCACCGGAACGGGGCTCGATTGCTACAAAAGCGCCTTGCAAATAGGGTGAATTAGCGCTGTTGCGTGCGCCCGCGCCCTGCGACTCAGCGTTGCGCGCAACATAACCCTCGTACGTTAGATGGCTATACTTCCCATGCTTTCCTGCTTCGATTGCTTGCAGCTGATTCTCAAGTGCACGTTCCGCTGCACCCTGCATATCAACGTCAAGCGTTGTGTAGACACGAAGCCCTCTGTCGTACAAAGCTTTTCCAAAATGTTGCTCAAGCGTTTGACGCACCCACTCCACAAAGTAAGGAGCCAAGTCACCAGACTCTGTGCGCTGCGCCATTTCCAAAGGATACGCCTTCTCCAACGAAGCTTCAGCGTCGGCGACTACTCCAGCTCGACGCATAAGCTCAATCACAGTGTTTCGTCGCTGAATCGCGCGATCGGGGAACCTGCGCGGATTATATCGCTCGGGCGCCTTTAATAACCCAGCCAACATCGCAGCTTCCGACACACTCACATCGCGCACAGACTTTCCGAAGTAACGCTGCGACGCGGTCTCAACGCCATACGCACCATGCCCCAAGTACACCTGGTTCATGTAAAGTTCGAGTATCCGCGCTTTCGAATAGCGGTCTTCAATGGCGCGCGCTACACGTGCCTCCTTAAGCTTGCGAAGTAACGTTTTCTCCCTTGAGATACGTTCAGGGAAAACGTTGCGCGCAAGCTGCATTGTAATAGTTGAAAAACCTTGCGCGTATCGTCGAGCTTTGACGTTTCTTAATGCAGCACCCGCAATGCGATAGTAGTCGATTCCACTGTGTGAGTAAAAACGTCTATCCTCAGTTACTACAAACGCGCTCTGAACATGTGCCGGTATCTCTTCGAGTCTAACGAGCGTGCGCCTCTCAAGACCCAGCTCGGTTATAAACCTGCCGTCCGCCGCGTAAAGCTTGGACGTTTGACGAGGCACATAATCTTCTAACGATGCGATCGACGGACAACGCCCATTGTCACATATGACTACCCATGCTCCGGCTAGAACGCCAGCGCCCAATGTTGCGCCGAACACAGCTATCGCGGCGAACCAACCTAACCATGGCCTCCGCTGAACTGTTCGACCTACGGCTGCGCCAATGCTGGACACGGGTGCCAACACACGACTCAACGCCGTTTTTACTGATCTAAGCGGGCTACGCCTTCTGGATCGCGCCATCGCTATTGCTTAACCGGGAATAATGCAGGCTTATCATCTACGGAACGCTATATGAGAACCCGCTCCATAGCAAAGAGTACACCGAACTTTGTGCGCTAACTCACAATTCTAAGGCAATTGTTCGCTATTTTTCTTCCCACATGTCTTCATCTCACTCCTTTCCCGACAATCCATCGCCGGACTCGCTGCCGGCGCCGCTCTCCGATCTCGCATGGCGTGAGATGCTCTTTCAGTATACTGAAGGGCTCCCCAATGCTTTTCGCAGTGGACCAGTTTCCGCATACTGTGGCTTCGACCCCACTGCGGCAAGCCTGCACGTAGGGAATCTCATTCCTGTAATGTCGCTAATGCATTTGCAGCGCGCAGGTCATCGCCCTATCGCATTAGTTGGCGGCGCGACAGGAATGATCGGAGACCCAAGTGGGAGAAGCTCTGAACGTAACTTGCTCGACGCGGAAACAATTGCGTCGAATACTGCTGCTATTCGCGCGCAACTTACCCGCTTTCTCGACTTCGAAGGCCCAAACGGCGCCAAGCTAGTCGATAACGCAGAGTGGCTTTCTTCACTTAGCCTTCTCGATTTCTTGCGCGACACTGGTAAGCATTTCTCCATCAATGTCATGATGGCGAAAGATTCAGTAAAGTCGCGATTAGAAACGGGAATCTCGTACACCGAGTTCTCTTACATGCTGCTGCAGGCTCATGACTATCTCGAGCTTTATCGTAGGGAAGGCGTAACGTTGCAGTTGGGTGGTAGCGATCAGTGGGGAAATATCACCGCCGGCCTCGACTTAATTCGTCGTACAACTGGTGCCGAAGCTCATGCTCTAACCATGCCGCTAATTACCAACGCTAACGGCACGAAGTTCGGTAAGAGTCAGTCGGGTGCAGTGTACCTCGATGGTCAGCGCACTTCGCCTTTCAAGTTTTATCAGTTTTGGGTAGGTGCAGATGATCGCGATGTATCACGATATCTGCGGTTCTTTACGCTAAAGGGCATCGATGAAATTACAGCGCTCGACGAAGCCGTTCGCACAGCACCCGAGCGTCGCGAAGCGCACCGCGCGTTAGCGCTAGATGTGACTACGCGAGTTCATGGCGAGCAGGTCGCAAAAATCGCCACCGAAGTATCCGCTATTCTCTTTGAGAAAGCCGACCCGTCGCAAATCTCAGAACAAGCCTTCGCTGCGCTTGAAAACGAAATACCGTGTACCGTTTTCGCCACTACGCCCGAGTCTGTAGCTCCCGAAGGAACCGTGGACATAATGGACTCACTTGTTCAGCTCTCGCTGGCAGCTTCTCGTGGCGCTGCTAAACGGCTACTTGAACAGGGTGGTGTTTCAGTGAATGGTGCAAAGATTGGCATGGCCGACAGATACGTTTCACAAAGCAACGCTCTTTACGGCACCTACTTTTTGGTACGTAAAGGAGCGCGTGAATTCGGCTTGCTAAAAATCAAATAGCGCTAGCGATTACTTACGCATTCGCGACAAACTCAACGCTTCACATACGTTGTCCATGAAAGTGGTCCAACTGTGTAAACGGTGAGCACGTGAAAGCGCACCGTCGCTCATAGATCTGAACACATCACGATCGCCAAGTAGCTGCGCGATAGCCGCAGCTACGGTGTGCAAATCGGATTCGTCGGAATGCACCCCCGAAATGCGGTTAGCTATTAATGAGGCCACATTTGAGCCACGATCTGCAATTACCGGGATGCCGCGCGCCATCGCAGCAACGGCGTTCAACGCGCCTTCATCCCCTGTTGCCGCAACCCATGCAGCCGACGCCGCAATACGCCGATCGCTAAACAAAACACCGGCGGGCAACAGCCTTACGTAGGGAGTCAGCTTTAGCGCAGCAGCATGAACAAGTACGTTCTGAATCCTAGTCTGCTCGCCCGCAACATACAGCAGCAGTTCACTGCGCCTTGCACTTAATTGAGCGAATGTGCGAAGACAGTGCGCCGTTAACTTGCCGCTTTCATCAGGGACACAAAGAATGGAATGGTGCGACTCGGAGTGCGGCTCCATGTTCTGCAATTCCACACTGTGCAGTCCCACAAAGCTCTGACCATCGCGAGCAATCGATACATCCTGCGGCTCAAGCAACGTTGGCGGTACAGCAAACGGCGCACGAATACTCCGCGATAAACGCGGAAGAGCTAGAGACTCCCACCCCGGTGGCGCAAGCGTAACCACCCTCGACAGCGCCCCCGCCGCCTTACTACGCCAGCCATAGCCTGCATCTTCTTCAAGACGTAAACGTCTCACAATGCCGCTCTTACTTCGCCTGTTAACAGCCGCTAGGTAAGTAAGCTTTTCACTGTCCGTTAAAACAACATCCGGATTAAACGCGCGCAGCAATTGACGTACTTTACCTTCGCTGTCTTTCGCCATCCCACGTACGTGCGAATCCGCACTAACAAACTTCGCACTTTCGCCGCGCTCGCTAAGCGACGCAGCGATACCGCTCATAACATGCGCAGCCGCCGCGTCTGCCCTTCCACCTGAGACAACCAGAACACGCATGGTGCCAGCAACTCGTATCAAGCGATGTCAGGACGTTCAAACTGCATCGCATGTAAACGAGCGTACAACCCGCCAGCAGCTAACAACGATGCGTGAGTACCCTCTTCAACAAGTTGCCCCTGATCGAATACGAGTATCCTATCTGCATGCTGAATAGTTGAAAGTCTGTGCGCGATCACGAACACAGTACGCCCCTCAAGAAGCCTATCAATTGCCTCCTGTACCAGTCTTTCTGATTCCACATCCAACGCAGACGTGGCTTCGTCGAGAATAAGAATAGGAGGATCGGAAAGCAGCGCACGCGCAATAGATATTCGTTGACGCTGACCACCGCTAAGTCGCGTTCCACGCTCACCTAGGTTCGTGTCCCACCCCTCGGGCAAATCGCGAATAAACTCATGAGCGTTGGCCGCTACCGCCGCTGCATCGAGTTGCTCTTGGCTAACCTGGCTGCGACCAAACGCGACATTAGCGCGCACGGATTCGTTGAAAAGAACCGTTTCTTGGCTAACAATCCCAGTTAGCGATCGCAATGCACTAAGCCGTATATCGCGCAGGTCGACTCCATCGAGCGTAATGCGCCCCGAAGTCGGCTCAAGGAATCGTGGGATCATATCAATAAGCGTTGTCTTTCCAGCCCCACTCGGCCCTACAAGCGCAACGATCTCCCCTTTACGCGCGGTAAATGACACATCACGTAAAGCTTCTGCACCACCTTCGTAGCTAAAAGTTACCCCTTCGAAGCGTACTTCTTCTTGGAACACCGGCTTTACGATAGTACCGCGATCACGCTCGGTTTCCATGGGTGAATCCAAAACTTCAAATATGCGCTCAGCACTCGCGAGCGATTGCTGTGCGGCGGGCGGAACCTGCGACAACTGCTTAAGCGGCTGCAACAATCGCATTACCCAGATCAAGAACATTATTAGCTCCGATCCGTCGAGCGAACGTTCGGTTAACACCAAATGCGCACCAAACCACAGTATGGCCACGGCAGTCATAGTGCCGAGTGTTTCCGTAACAGGCCCAGATAGCAATGTAAGACGACCAATCTTTACGTAACCGCGAGCGAAGAGTCGGTTGCGCTCTACAAAACGAGACTCTTCTTGTACCTCAGCACCATACGATTTAACTAGGCGTATGCCGCTTACAACCTCCTGAACAATGCTCGTAATCTCACCATGCTCGCTACCCATGCGACGGTGCCCCTTGCGCAATTTGCGAAGCACTGGCTGTAGTGCACCAATGGTAAGCGGAGCAACCACTAGCGCGGCTAGTGAAAGCTTCCAGGAAATCATAAACATTCCAACAATGGTTGCTACAACCTGAGCGGTACTCCACAGCGAACGGGTTACCATCTCCGTTACAACAGACTTTGCGTTGGCCGTGTCATTTAGTATGCGTGCAATAACCTGTCCAACTTTATTGCGCGTAAACCAAGGCAAAGGCAGCCTCAGCAAGTGACCATACAAACGGTCGCGCATATCACGCACCACATACTCCTGCAGCTGTGCAGCAATCTGACCACTCATCCAAATAAGCGTGTTCTTAAGGGCCACAGCAGCCAGCACCACCATAATCACATTGCGCAACGATCCCATTTTGTCGGCAGGATCGAGCAGAGTGCCTATCGTAAGTTCTAGTGCATTACGAATAAGCGACGATTGTGGCAGCAGCTGTTCTTGTTCGAACAGCGCATTCATAAACGGAAGCAGCAGAGTAAACGAAAATACATCTGCGACTGCCGCTAGAATATTCAAAACTACAACCGCCCACAGCTTTCCTCTGTGCGGCCTTACAAAGCTCCATAAACGTCTCCAAAGCCTTGGCTTTCCGTCGTTCTCGCTCATTCGTAGAAAACTGTTAACGACGCGGGGTAAGCAACGCTACTGGTAGTATGCACTCTTCGGGGGTAACGCCACCATGAAGGAACGAGCCGCGATATCTGCTTTGATATTCGCGCAGCTTAGTTGGATAAACAAAAAACGTGTCGCCAGCAGCCAACAAAGTGTTGGTACCAATTCCTCTGTGAGGCAACCTTAAGTCGTCCGTGTCGTTAAAGAGCAAAGCTTGTTCAGGACGCTCTGCCCTCAAGTCTTCACCAAACTTGTAGCGCAAATTGGCAGTTGCATCACGCTTCGCGAACACCGTTGCAGGTGTATTGCAGTGCAAGGCTCCGTGATCGCTTGTTACTACAACCGAGACATTACGCTGAGCGGCTTCGCGCAACAACGAATGCAACGCAGACCGTTCAAACCACTGGCGCGTAAGCGATCGCAACGCCACTTCATCGCGCGCGACTTCGTACAAAATCATAGACTCGCTTCGTCCGTGTGTAAGCAAGTCCACGAAGTTAAACACAAACGCATGTACACCATCGCCGGCTATGGCACCGGGGAGATGACGCTCTAGGCTATCGGAATCTGCGGCAGAGGTAATCTTGTGATACCTAACCTGCGCAGGCGTTTCCAACTCCTCCAAATGAGCTGCAAGCAATTCGCGTTCATATGCGTTGTGCGATTCGTCCTCCCTATCACCGCGCCACCAGTCTGGGAAACGCGCTGCTATTTCACCAGGAAACAGTCCACTGAACAGCGCGTTGCGTGCGTAAGGTGTGGCCGTTGGGAGTACGGAAAAGTAGTGCGCCGTTTCCACTTCGAATGTTGGTGCAAGCAGCGGTTCGAGTACACGCCACTGATCTACCCGCAAACAGTCTATAACGACAAAAATCACTTTGCGAGAACGCGACAAAACAGGGAGTACGAACTCCTGAAATACGTCCACCGAAAGCGGAGGTCTGTCGCCATCTAACTCGCGTACCCAACGCGGGTACTCGGTTTGCATGAACTCCGCGAACTCGCGATGCATGTCGGGATACAAACCGCGCAACGATTCGTGCAGCCCCGATTCTCCTGCCTCTGCCAAATCCACGTCCCACTGCATGAGCTCAGCAAATCGCTCTATCCAGCCGCGCCAATCCAGCCCTTGATAACGTTCGGCCTCAATCGCTCGAAATCGTTCAACAAATGAACGCGCCAGCGCCTGCGATCTGATAAGCGGTCCTTCGAGAATTCGCGTTACAACCGTTAACACCTGCCTAGGTGCAACGGGCTTAACGAGGTAGTCGCGAATGTTGGCACCGATCGCTTCGCGTAAGGTGGCATCTTCTTCAGACTTCGTGACCATAACAACCGGCATCGAAGGAGCTAATTCGCGCATCACCCGGTATGCGTCTAGCCCACGCATTCCCGGCATCTGCTCGTCCAGAAGTGCCAAGTCGTAAGGTTGTCGTCTCAGCATTTCGAGCGCATCATCTGCGTTCGTCGCTGATTCAACCACGTAGCCTTTATCACTGAGTAGTAAACGGTGCGGCTCAAGCAGCTCCGCCTCGTCGTCTACCCATAAAATCGCCTTTGCCTGCGCCATGTGCGTAAGCTATCCGCTTCGCAGGCTCTTCGGGGAGTCGCCCCCGTCTTATCTCGCCTTTATATCCCCGTAACCGGCTCCGCGCAGTATTTCCATAACCGCCTCCGCGATAACAAAACCATACACAACATTTTGGGTTAACTTTCAAGAGTGTTCCTGCCGCTTAAGTAACCTCGCTCCAGCTGCACAATCGCCCCCGCTCCTCAGCACTAGGCCCCAGAACCAGTTCCCTCCTCCCTCCTCCCTCCTCCCGCTCCCTACAGTGCACTCGCCGCACTCGCCGCCACCATCGCACTTTTCTCGTTCGTCGCCGTTGCCGTACGCGCTCGAACAAATACGCTTCCCCTTTCCCGCTATTGCGTCGTTAGCGGGACGACGCCCGCATGGCGGAGGACGTGAGGTCGCCCTTGCCGTTCTTACCTGCATGAGACTCGCGGCAGCAGCCGCTGGACCGCACGCCCTCTCCACTCAAGAGCGTGGCGCGCGTGCAAGCGCTGCTCGGGTTTGGATCGCCTCCGTTGCGCTACCAGCTCCAATGCGCGCACCCTTTGTTCGCTGCATCGACTCAACTACCGGCTCGCCCGCAGCCATAGCGTCGTCAATTAGAGCCATGGTAGCCGTTGCCGGTACAATACTAGACGGCAACTCCATCGAAGAGATGGAACGACTCGCTCGCACACTCGCTCCCGCTTAGCAATACAATATTCTCGCACGCTGACCCCAAGCTCGTACCCAGCTATCACCACCCCTCCCACTTCCACACCTCCTCCCACTCAATTCTTCTTTCTGCATCACAAATAATTAAACCATGAATAACAACGACGACTCCTCCGACTACATAGCTATCGTCGATAACATCGACAAGCAGCGTGAAGGTAAACGAGCCGGGTCACTTGTATCACTCGGCTTCCCAGGACTCGATCGAATCTCCGGAGGCGGTATTCTTCCGGGTGAACTGCTAATCGTTGCTGGTGACGCAGGAAGTGGGACCACCTCGCTCGCAATTGGAATGGCTTTGCGATCCTCGGAGAAAGGCACCGGACGTGTGCTGTTCTTGTCCGGTGAAATGACACCCGAAAGAGCCCGCGCGCGGCTGCTTGGTGTCGCAGCAGGAGTCAGCACACTAGTCGTTCGGAGCGGCGACGCAGATGACATATCGCGCGCCCGACTCGCTGCAACAGCAGTAGAATTGCGAGAACGCGGACCACTGGTTGGCTCCGCCAACAACAGCCTCGACACAATCGAACAGCTCATTGCCAATAATCCAGAAGTCCGACTAGTCATAATTGACTCCATCGACTCTATGACGGTTGCGCTCACGCGCTCCACTGCCGACATACTAGGCGACCTCAAACTTCTCTCACTGCGCAAGAACGTAGCGATAGTCGCTGTAGTTCACCTTGCTAACGTTGGGCTAGAACGGCGTCCTGCGCTAAGCGACTTACCCCAAGCAGCCGCTACTTCTGCCGCCGCTGACATCGCACTGGGTATTTTTCGCGAGGAAGTCTACAGGCAAGACCTAGATATAAGCGGAGCTGCTGAAGTGCTATTGCTCAAGCATAGAGAAATGCCATCCGCGTACGCTGATCTTTTCTATCACGCTAGCATGCTCCGCTTCGATGATATGTTAGACGAGTTCTAGTCCTGAGATAGCTCCAGCACGGCACATTTTGCTGTGCACTGGTTCAGCACCCCACTTTGCTGACATATTTCTATAATCATCCCTCAGGAATTAACCCGGAGAAACGAGATCATATGGCAGGCCACAGTAAATGGAAGCAGATCAAGCACTACAAAGCCGCGACAGATAAAAAGCGCGGTGCACTTTTCACAAGGCTAATCCGTGAAATCACCGTAGCTGCGAAAATGGGTGGAGGCGACCCTTCAGGTAACCCCCGTCTTCGCACTGCCATTGATAACGCGAAAGCATCTTCGATGCCTAAGGAGAACATCGAGCGCGCTATTAAAAAGGGTACTGGTGAGTTAGAAGGAGTCGATTACGTAGAAGTATTGTACGAAGCTTACGGGCCAGGCGGCGTCGCAATAATGATCCAAGCGCTAACTGACAATCCAACGCGAACTGTCGCCGACGTACGACACAGGCTTTCGCGCAACAACGGCAACATGGGCTCAACTAATTCAGTTGCATACCTTTTCGACAGGAAAGGTCAGATGAATGTTACAGCCGAAGGTGTAACTGAAGACGCACTTATCGAAGCAGCGCTTGAAGCTGGTGCAGAAGATGTCGTGCGTGAAGACGACATATTTGTTGTCACCACTGAACCCGCTGCTCTGCATGCCGTTAAGGAATCGCTTGAAGGCGCGCGCTACGCTGTATCCGAAGCAGAACTGTCTTGGGTACCGAAGAGCACAGTGCATGTTGAAGGTGCAGCCGCAGAGTCTTTGCTAAAGCTGCTAGAGGTCCTCGAAGAACTCGACGATGTGCAGAAGGTGGACGCCAACTTTGAGATGGACGCCGACACGATGGCGCAAGCCTGAGTGAGTCTACCGGGCGAAGCAGATTCTATTCGGCACTCCCGCCCTTCTGTTGTACTCGGCATTGATCCCGGAACTGCGGTCACAGGTTATGGAGTAGTTTCCTTTAACGACCGCAGACAACCGCGACTAGTTGAATGCGGCGTACTACGTACCAAGTCACGCGATTCGCTACACAATAGGTTGCGCTATCTGTTCCAAGGAGTTTCAGAGCTAATCGATAAACACCGCCCGGATACGCTCGCTGTCGAAGATGTTTTTTACGCGCGAAACGTAAGGACAACAGTAGTACTCGGACACGCGCGAGGTGTGATTCTATTGGCCGGAGCAAATGCAGAGCTGCAAGTTCAGGAGTTTCCGCCAGCACTGGTAAAAAAAAGCATTACAGGTACTGGCTCTGCAACCAAAGAGCAGGTGCAGTTTATGGTTGCGAAGTTGCTTAGACTTGAACAACCACCGCAACCAGCAGACGCGGCTGACGCCGTTGCAGTAGCGCTAACGTCATGCCTTTACGTTGCCTTGCCGCGAATTCCTGAACCTCGCATTCAGCGACCCAAACTCAATCCATGATATCGCGATTAGCAGGAAAGCTCGTTGCGCGTGAGCTCGACCGAATAGAGATCATGACAGACGGCGGTGTGGCATACGAATGCCTAATCCCATTGTCAGTTTTTGAATCTTTACCGCGTGAAGGCGAGCGTGTGCTACTTCACACCCATCTACTAGTAAGAGAAGACACCTGGCAGCTTTTTGCATTTGGCAGCACGTACGAACGAAGCGTATTTCAACGCCTGCTGGTAGCGAAAGGAGTAGGCCCTGCGCTTGCACTGGGAATTATTTCATCGTTCAGCGCAGACAGAGTAGTACGTGCACTGCGTGAGAAAGATGTAAATACACTTATGCGCGTACCGCGCGTAGGGAGAAAGAAAGCGGAACAAATTATACTCGACTTGGCAGATAAAATTGACAGCATTGTTAGTGCAGCAAGCGAAGACAGCGCTCACGTTGTTCCTGCACAATCATCGGTAAGTGCGGATGCAGTACGTGCGCTTATTTCGCTTGGCTATCAACAAGCCAATGCGGAAATTGCCGTTAAGTCAGCGCTAGATAAAAGCACAGACAGTACAACCGACGTTGCAGCAATAGTTCGCGCTGCGTTAGCGCTTTTAACATCCAGATAGTCTAAAGGTCATGTACGTTCGTACATGACCTTTAGCTCCTACTCCGCGTTCACACGGAAACACCCCGTAGTGAAATTAGCGTGCGTAACTCTCGCTGTTACGCTGTGGCGTACCACACTGAAGTGTTCCGGCCTGGCCACCGCGTCCACCGGGTAGCGGGTCGGCAAGCTTACGTGAGCTCTTTTGTGGGTCTTCGCTTGCTAAATACACAAGCATTGCCGTGAGAGTCGCGTTGTGCTTAAGGTCATCAATGATAACCTTGTCGTACGTATCGCGGTTTGTATGCCATGTGGTGCCAGTGTAGTCCCAGCCGAGCGCGCTAAGATTTACAGCCGGTGCGCCATGGCAAAGGAATGACGCATGGTCAGAGCCACCGCCAACTCCTGCTACTCCAGCAAGTCTCACCCACTCTGTTAACTCACGCGGCATCTGAGACATGTAGCTGGCAAGACGCGGCCCATTCTCAGGGAGCACCGTTGGACCCATGCTAACAACTCGTCCTGTACCGTTGTCTTGGTTAAACGCGAATTGCAGGCCGCTAAGAACCTCAGGATGGTCTGCCGCAAAAGCACCCGATCCATTTAGCCCCTGCTCTTCACCGTTCCAATGTCCCACCAAAATTGTGCGGCTTGGACGCGGAAGCGTGTTCTTAATAATGCGCAACGCTTCGAGCATCGTAACCGATCCCGTTGCGTTGTCCGTTGCACCACCACCACCTTCCCAGCTATCAAAATGCGCCGACAGAAGGACGTATTCGTTAGGCTTTGTTGCACCCTTAATTTCTGCAACAACGTTAAACACCGGCTGTTCGCCAAGATGTTCAGACTCGGCCATTACGCGAACCTTCGGCCCCTGATTGTTGCTGGCCATGCGGAACAGCATACCATAGTCTTCACAACTGATATCAATGGTCGCGATAGCGGAGTTGCGCGGCGAACCAAAGATTTTGTTGATACCTGGATACTGCGAGTAGTTGGACTCAAAGACAGCAATCGCGCCAGCGTCTTTTACGTCCTTATAGAACGTGCGTACGCGCTGCGTCATCCCCGCATAGGAACCAGATAGTGCCGCCTGCGCTGAATCGAGATAACGCTGCGTTGCCGGCATTGAGAACTGCTGCACCTGCAGCGGCATGCGGCACGTAAGGCGCGGAGCGCTTGCTAGAACGATCTTTCCCTTCACCGAAGGCAACCAAGCGCGGAACTCTTCCGGCGACGAATATGGCTTTAGCGTAATTACTTCGCCCTCTTCCCACTTGCCGCCAGTGTTGCCGCTCCACGAAAGCATGTTGGCTTCAATTGGCTTTACACGCGGCTCCGTTAGCTGAACGAACGCGACACCGCGCTTCCATGAGTTCCATGTTCCATAGCGTTCCTTACGCGCACTAACGCCCCATTTCTGGTAGACGGACAGAAGCCAGTCCTGCCCTGCGTTCATACCCGGCGAGCCAGTAAGACGCGGACCGATAGAATCGATGAGCGTTTGAGCAAGTGCCGCTGCCTGCGAACGCTGCATCCCTTCTTCCCATATCTTGAGAATCGTGGGATCGGTAGGAGCAGTTCTACGAACGTATTCAGGGAGCGAATCGGCATGAATAGGCGATGCGTTCGGCGCCTTCTGTACGACGGGCGCTCCACCACCGCGACCGCCGCGGCCCTGCGCGGATACAGGCACTGATAGCGCTACTAGCGCCAAAGCGACTGCAGCACGTGAGAAAGTTCTGATCATCTGTTGTGTTGCGTAAAGGTGATACGACGTGCGCGAACGCTGCACGCCTACAACACCGCACTGCTAACGAGGACTAAGTCCGTCCGCAAGCGACGTGCGGTAAGCTTTGATAGCTGGAACAAACCCAATGATTGTCCCCGCTATCGACACAGTGGCTAGATACAGCCACTCGACTTTACCCGGCGCATGCATCGCCAAATGAAGTCCGAAACGTTGCTCTACAGGCCCCTGCGCTAATGCAAGGCCGATGTACACTAGAGCAACCCCAATAATGCATCCTACTATCGACAATAGCGCCGACTCTAGCACCAGCAACGAAACAATAGTTCGCGGACCCGCGCCGGCAGATCTTAGAATTGCCATCTCGCGGCGCCTAGAATCGAGGGACGAGTACAGCGCTACAAGCATGCCTGTAAGACCAATCGCGACAGCAAAGCCCGCCACAACGCGCAAACCAACTTCGGCGGTACCAATGTTCTGCCACAACTCGCCAAGCGCGACGCCGGGAATTACAGCGGTTAGCGGCTCGGAAAAATCGGTGTTCATCTCGCGCTGAAGCATTAGCGCTTCAAAGCGGTTTTGAGTCCCCACAAAAAAGGCGCTAATAGCGTCGCCAGTGTCGCCCGTGTCAGCGCTTGATTCGTTGTCTGCTACTGATGCAGCGGCTTGTGGTGCGACGGCACCTGGCATCGCTGGCGGCGGCTCCGCACCCGGCATAACCGGTGGTGCAACGGCACCTGGCATAACTGGCGGCACAGCGGCACCCGGCATCGCTGGTGGTACACCGGCACCCGGCATAGCTGGCGGAGACGCCGCTGAGGCCCCATCTCCCGCACCCGCACCCGCACCCGTTCCCGACGGGTCTTCCTCGTGCATCTCGCGAAGACCTTCGAGCGTCACATAAACAGCGCGGTCAATAGGAGTAAACGTTCGCTCCAACACACCCACTACGCGCAACGGATGATCATCATGACCAGAGGTACCTATATCGCGCAAACCGTGTGTAACTACAATCGGCGAACCAACCGTATACCCCAAACGCGAAGCTACCTCGCTGCCAATCACAACATCTTCGTGCTCGCTAAACACTCCGCCAACCGCAAAACGAATAGACTGGTTGTCCCTGTAACGATAGCGTTCGAAGTATTCCGCAGTCGTTCCAACAACGCGAAAACCTCTGTGACTATCGCCCAATGAAAATGGAACTGCCCACTTCACCGCAGGGTGCTGCTGCCATTTGGCAAAGGTCGCCATAGAAACAGAACCAGCTGGCGAACCAATTCCAAACACCGTGCTTAACAACACCTGCAGCGAACCGCCTCGCGTTCCCACAATTAAGTCTGTCCCCCTAATCGTGCCTGCAAAACTATCGCGTACAGACGTACGCACATGCTCAATTCCAACTAATAGCGTGACACTTAGCGCTATTGACGCAAGTGTGAGTGCAGTCGTAAACAACCTGCTACGCAACGAACGAACGGCCAACCGTGCTATCAGCATGCGCTATTCACCGATGCAAGAGCAACCTGTCTGGAAAACAGATCACGCAGCGCCAAATCGTGACTCACAAATACCAACGTTGCGCCAGCCGCTTTACACGACGCAAACAACAACTCTAAAAACTGCTCTCTTCGGTCGTAGTCCAGCGCTGATGTCGGTTCGTCTGCAATAACAACGTCGGGGTCACCAATTAATGCGCGCGCGCACGCTACTCGCTGCTGCTGTCCAACACTAAGCGAAGTAACAGGAGACGCGAGCAATCCATCAATGTCCAACCGTTCTGCTATTGTGCGTGCCGCACTACGCGGTGACACACCTTTTAAACGCGCTCCCCGTTGTGAATCGAGATGAACAGGAAGAAGTATGTTCTCCTCTACCGACAAGTACGGTATAAGATTGAACATCTGAAATACGTAACCCATATGCCGCGCACGGAAAGCATCGCGTTGTCCGTTGGACATTGAAGTAAGATCGTGCCCTGCCACCATAACAGAACCGCTGTCAGCTCGAAGAACTCCAGCCAACAGCCCTAGCAGCGTTGTCTTTCCACTGCCACTAGGCCCATACAGAAACACCGTCTCCCCTCGATCAATAGACAGCGAAGGGATATCGATAACCGGCTGACCGCCGCGGTAAGCAAACTTTACCTGCGTCAGCGCTACAGCTGGCGCCTTCACTTCAATACTCACTTCGATGAATACGGTTCTACTTTGAGCCCAACCAACTGATAGCCCACTGTACCGTACGGACTTTCAACTGATTGAATCTTCAAACGTCCCGTCATCCAAACGGCGTCGAAAAGATTAAGCCTAACCGACTTCTTCCCTTCCATTTCCACGAACACGATCTGGTTGGGAGGCGGAGGTGGCGTGTGAACGCAGGCACCGTAATAAGGAACCAGCAAAAACTCCGCACCGTCCTCTTGAAAATCGTCAAGCGGAACTACAAAGCCCGGAATACGAACTTCTTTTCCGTCCAACTTCTTAAGCGTGTCGGTGAGCTTGCCGTTGGTGTAGTCAAGTCCGGCCAAAATACGCCAATCGATGTTGATGGCATTGGCAGGGATAACCGACGCAACCGAAGACGGTGAAATCACATCATCGCGCTCGCCGGCTGAAAAACCGGTGGCAAAAATTGCAGCCGTTGCTATCGCTACCAGCGTGTATCGTCGGGTCATGGCTTAAATGCTGTGTGGAGTTTTGCCACATGCGCAGAAACTGTCGGCGCAGCTACTCTGCTGTTCGCGAACTGCAAAGGCGCGCCGGCACGTTCTCTAAAGATACGCAATTCGCACCTGAACGCTGGAATGTTTCCAACGTCAAACTCATCTGCTAGTGCCAACAACGTCCAAGTGCGCCTCAGCCCCTCTATATTCACTCAGCCTCCACATCGTTCCCTTTCCGGCGCCCGCCACGCACTACTCCATTAGCATTCTTACATGACCCGCGCCGAAGTCACCACCCCGCAGGCTCTCGCTGACGAAAGTGTGGTCGAGTTCTCACTTCGACCTCAAAGGCTCGCCGAGTTCATCGGCCAAGCCAAGGTTAAGGAAAGCCTGTCTATCGCACTCGAAGCCGCAAAAGTTCGACGTGAGCCGCTAGACCATATTCTGTTTTTTGGACCTCCCGGGTTGGGGAAGACCACACTGGCTGAACTCATTGCGCGCGAACGTGGCGTCAATATCACAACTACCTCCGGTCCAGCTCTCGAAAAGCCGGGTGACCTCGTAGGACCGCTAACAAACCTGCGCGCAGGCGACGTCCTGTTTATTGACGAAATCCACCGACTCCGCCCTGTAATAGAAGAGTTCCTCTACCCAGCGATGGAGGACTACCGTATTGATATTCGATTATCAGAAGGACCGAAGGCGCAAACTGTTACCATGAATATCGAGCGATTCACCCTTGTTGGCGCCACCACCAGGCTCGGCATGCTAACAGCACCCATGCGGGCACGCTTCGGACTAGTGCATCAGTTGGCCTTCTATCCCCCAGAAGAGCTCGAAGTCATAGTTCGGAGAACGGCCGACGTCTTGAAAGTCGAAATCGATGAAGGAGGGGCCCGCGAGGTAGCTAAACGCAGTCGCGGGACACCCCGCGTGGCAAACCGCTTGTTGCGCAGAATTCGCGACTACGCACAGGTACGCGCCGATGGACGCATTACACGTGACACAGCTGAAGCGGCACTATCGCTGCTCGACGTCGATCATTTTGGGCTAGATGATATGGACAGCAGGCTTCTTCGGTGCATTATCGAGAAGTTCGACGGCGGACCCGTTGGCCTTGGCACCATAGCTGCAGCCATAGGTGAGGACCCCGGAACCATAGAAGAGGTGTATGAACCGTTTCTCGTACAAAACGGATTTCTGCAACGCACTCCACGCGGACGCATCGCCACTTCTCACGCTTACCGCCACTTAGGCTTTTCCCCGCCAGCAGAAGGCGCTGACCAGCAGCGTTTCTTCTGATTTAATTGTCTACCAGAGATAACCAAGATACCTACAAACTTGATCCGATGACCAGTGCACTCGTTACTCACCTTACGCTAAACAAATGGCGTTTCCCGCTTAGGCGTTCTGCCTTAGCCCTTTGCGCAATCGCGCTCACCATTGCTGCTCCAACATCAACGGTTAGCGCACAGGACACCACAGCTGCAGCGCAGCAAGGTGCGCCTAAGGTGCGTTCACTCGCATTTATCGCCGACTCTATAGCGTTCACCGGCGACACCGCGCGTGCGGTTGCCATGCTTGATTCCGCGGTGCGCGCCGACAAACGAGACGCTGCATCGTGGCATCAGCTGGGACTAATACTTTGGAACCAAGCCAAGTCGCAACGAAGCGGCGGCAATATCAGAGACATTCGCATTGTCAGAATGCTAAGCGCAGCAGACAGCTCGCTTCGCATGGCTACGCAGCTAGAACCAGATAGCGCGCGATATTGGCTTTCTCTAAACCAGTTCAGCGCATCGTCAGGGCTAGGATCGACTATAATGGCTTCTGGCAGGCAAGCGAGCAATGCACTGGAAGCGGCAGAGAAGGCGGGCGATCGGCTTGCTGTTGCACAGGCTGCAGACGCAGCCGGTATGGCCGCTTGGCGACGCTATGAACCTGTTGCGAAGCGCGCGCTTGCATCGGACGGACGACAAGTTGATCTAGGTGCTTTTTCTAATGTTCGTCGAGATCATGCGGTCGACTATTTGAGCACATTTGTTAAACGCATAGAACCGCCCACAGGCACCGCAGACTACTCGCGAGCACTTGAGAACTTTAGACGTGCGCTCGATGCAGACCCAACTAACTCTCGTATTGCTCGTCATTACTTCATGGCGTTGGGCGAACGTGAACAGTGGCAAGAAATGCGCGCCGTTGCCATGCAACGCTCCGCCGAGTTCCCGCTAGACTGGCAGGCCAGACTAGCACGCGGCTTAGCGGAGCATCGTTTAGGAAACGGTATGGCCGCTCAAGTCGCGTTCGATAGCGCACTTATTTACATGGACGAAAAGGAGCGCGACCGTATGACGTCGCTCGCGCGTGTCCTTCGTCCCGGAAATCGAAATAACGACACTTCTTCTAGAAGAGTCGCAACATCTGGCGTTAACGACGTAAACGCATATAACCGACTTTCGCAGGAACAGCAGGGCGCCATTACTGCACTGTACTGGCTAATGGCCGACCCACTTGCCATCACCCCGGAAAACGAACATCGCAACGAGTTTCTTGCACGCGTTACCTGGGCAGATTTCAGATGGACAACCGAAGAGCAGAACCTGCGGGGCGCTGATACCGATCGTGGTGACGTCTTTATCCGCTACGGTCCACCAAAGCTGGACATGGTAATTTCCGGCAACTCAAGCAATACACCCGGTGCAGGCAATACTCTGGCTTGGGTGTATGAGGGACAATCGGTGTTCTTCTTCGACATGATGCCGGGTTTCCTATCGGCGCGTACCGCATTCTACGACAAAGATTACGTAGACCAAGTTAAAGACGCAGTACCTGTAAGCTGGGCCAATGTACCAGCGACACGCAGCCTAGACACTATCCCAATTCTTACCTCACGATTTAGAGCGACGCGTGACTCAATGGACGTAGTCGTTGCTGCGTCAATTCCAGTCGACTCTATGGTGCGCGGTTTAGAGATGAACAAAGCCGATGTTAATGTAGACATCCGCATTTTCGACCGCTTCGTTCAAGTACGCGGAGCAGAATCGGCAAACACCGTTGTTGAGCCAGACACCGTACGGCGTCCAATTAATCGCTCGTGGGTTAAGCGAGTGGGGCCGGGGATGAACCTACTAAGAGTTGAAGCCCTTCAACCCGATTCGAAACGGGCCGCACGTGCACTTACCCGCTTAGACTCAGATATGGGACTGGGTTTTGGAATAAGCGACATCATGTTGGGAAGCTCACCGTCTCCGCGCGGTTCGGCGGCACCGTCATCGTGGCGTGACATTCAAATCACACCAGGCACCGGCAATTTCACTTCACCTCAAATTGGTATGGTTTGGGAAGTGTACGAGCTGGGCATTCGCGAAGGTCAATCTAAGTACCGTATTGAGATCGCAGTCGAGCGCGTCTCCAAAGGTTTAGGTGGTTTCACAGCGCGTATCGTCGACAACCTCGGGCGCACACTTGGACGCGAACAAAGTGGTGTCAATAGACTCTCAACAGCGTTCGATCGCACCGCCGCAGCAAGCTCTAAGCAAGTCGAGTACATAACGCTCAACCTCGGCAACGCCAACGCCGGTGAGTATAAGCTCACCGTCACGGTACTCGACCAGTCCAACAGTCGACGCGTGTCACGCACCACTTCTTTCTTCCTGAATTAGCATCAAAAGTATTGGTTTGCAAAAAAGGCACAGGCATTAAAGCCTGTGCCTTTTTTGTTTGCTGGCAAGATAAAGCGAACGCCTCGCATATTTTGTTCGCGCGGCAATTGCGTTCTTGCAGTTCAGGGTTGTAATTCCTGACTGTGAAAGAAGTCCACGCCGACATCGAACAGCATCCGCACGAAGCGGGAAGTCGTACTGCTGACTACAGCTACGACCTTCCTGCGCAGCTTATCGCGCAACATCCAATTGAACCGCGCGACGCGAGTCGCTTACTAGTTGTCGACAGAAAGAACGGCACCATTGAGCATCGAACGTTCGCAGACATCGCCAGCATTATTGCACCGAACGATGCTTTAGTCGTTAACACGACTCGCGTATTTCGCGCCAGACTTCGCGGAACACGCGAAGGCGGCGGCGTTTCTGAGATTTTCCTGTTGCGCAAGGAAAGTCCAAGTGTATACGAGGCAATGGTGCGACCAGGCGGTAAAATGAAACCCGGACGCGTTGTCGAAATATCCGATCAACTTTCGGTACAGATTCTTGCGCCTACAGAGCGGCACACTAGGCTCGTTAAACTCATTTCAACTTTGTCAGACGACGAAGCAATTGAGCGTTACGGCAACATTCCGTTACCGCCTTATATCGAAAGACAGAACAACGAGAACGACGACAGTCGCTATCAAACTGTTTTTGCGCAAACATCGGGTTCTGTTGCTGCTCCCACTGCTGGACTTCACTTCACCCCGCAGCTATTGCACGAGATTCAGCAGCGTGGTGTGAAGCGCGCGGATATTCTGCTGCACGTGGGTGCGGGAACTTTCAAACCAGTGCAAGACGAAGATCCGGCTCAGCATGTAATGCACGAAGAGTGGTGCTCTGTTAGTGAACACGCTGCGCACACCATTAACGAGACACGAAAGAATGGTGGAAAGATTTGGGCTGTGGGCACAACTAGTGCGCGCACGCTCGAAACCGTTGCAGATAGCACAGGTTTAGTACACGCGACCAATACGAACACCAATATTTTTATCCGACCGCCTTATGAGTTTCGTGGCGTCGACCACCTTGTTACTAACTTTCATCTTCCGCGCTCAACATTAATCATGCTAGTAGCAGCGTTTGCTGGATACGACCTTACCATGCACGCATACCGTACAGCAGTAGACCGCGGTTATCGGTTCTATTCCTACGGTGACGCCATGTGCATTATCTAAGAGCAGATGTCTTTTCAGTTTTTAGTCGAAGCAAAGCAGGGTTCTGCCCGTGCTGGCCTGTTCACAACACCACACGGAGCGATACAAACTCCGGCGTTTATGCCGGTGGGTACACTTGCGTCGGTGAAGGCACTCGACCCGACAGATTTGCACGAACTTGGTGCGTCTATGGTGTTGGCCAATGCATACCATTTGCATCTCCGGCCCGGCGACGATTTGGTTCGCGCAATGGGTGGATTGCATCGCTTCATGCAGTGGAGCGGCCCCATGCTAACAGACTCGGGCGGCTTTCAGGTCTTTTCACTTGAAGGGCTGCGCACGATTAACGAAGACGGCGTAGAGTTTCGCAGTCACATTGACGGATCTCTACGCCTCTTCACTCCCGAGCGCGTAATGCAAATTGAGCGCAACTTAGGCGCGGACGTAATCATGCAATTCGATCACGTCGTGCCGGGCCAGTCCCCGTATAGCGATGCGCAAGTTGCCATGGAACGCAGTGTGCGCTGGCTTGAGCGGTGCAACAATGAGTTTCAACAGCTACTACAAAAAGACACCACCGCCCCGACTCCGCTGCAGTCATTGTTCCCAATTGTGCAGGGGGGCATTCACCCTGAGCTACGGAAAAGCTCCGCCCAACTTATTCGGCAAATGAACAGTTGGGACGGCTACGGTATTGGCGGACTTTCAGTGGGCGAATCCAAAGCGGATATGTACGGCATGATCGAGATAATGCACGAGGCCCTCCCCGAAGAGAAACCGCGATACTTAATGGGAGTGGGTTTTCCGGAAGATTTGGTAGAAGGCGTTGCACGCGGTGTCGACCTCTTCGATTGCGTGGCGCCAACCCGAATGGGGCGCACAGGCGCATTCTTCACCAACGAAGGACGGCGAAATATCAAAAACGCTGTTTTCAGGCTTGATGACCAGCCGCTCGACTCAGAATGCCACTGCGCGGCCTGCACCCGCTTCTCAAGGGCCTATATTAGGCATCTTTTCATAGCAGAAGAGATCCTCGGACTCCGCCTGCTAAGCCTCCATAATGTACATTTCTTGGTCGCTCTCATGCGCGATGCACGTAAGGTGCTTCTGTCGGAGCCGCGTGCTTTCGATTCGTGGAGCCAAAGCTGGCTTAAACGGTACAACACCCGCACAACTTCAACATGACTACCCCGATTCTTGCCTCACTTGCTGCTTTGCAGTCCGGATCCTCAGCCCTTCCGGGGATGATCTTCATGTATGGCGCCATCTTCGCCATCATGTATTTCTTACTAATCCGCCCGCAGCAAAAGCAAAAACGCCAGCATGAAGGCCTTGTGCGCGCCCTGAAGCGTGGCGATGAGATTGTAACAGCCGGCGGGATCGTTGGCGAAGTCACGCACATCGCGCAGCAAGGCAGCGACAGCTCGGCTACCGCTATGGATGACCGAATCACCATCAAAAGCGGTGAGTCTCGCTTAATCGTTGAGCGCGGACGTATCGCTCGCGTTGTAACGTCGTCATCAAACGGCTAACAGCGATGAAACTGCTCGACATCCACATACTTGGCTCACCCGTTCTGCGACAGGACACGGAACGGGTCGAGCACATTACTCCAGAACTGTTCCGTCTAGTCGACCAGATGTTCGACACGATGCATGCAGCTAAGGGTGTCGGGCTTGCTGCACCTCAGGTAGGAAGACGTGAACGTTTAGCAGTTGTAGACGCCGACGACGTTCAGCTAGTGCTAATCAATCCGGAAATCATTCTCACCGAAGGCACTGCCAAAGGTGAAGAAGGATGTCTTTCCATTCCTGAGGTGTATGCAGATGTTCAGCGTCCTGCGCGCGTTACCGTACGTGCGCAAGATATAAATGGAAAACTCTTCGAAGTTGAAGCTGGTGACTTGCTAGGTCGATGCATGCAACACGAAATCGACCATCTCTCTGGCAAACTTTTCATCGATCGCCTTAGTCTTCTTAAACGACGCGCTGCATTGCGAACTTGGGAAGAAGAGAAGCTCAACTATTCTGGGCTGCTGCGTGTATTGCCGGTAACCGACTTGCCCCCCGAAGACGAACGCTATCGTCCTTGGGACGAGCAAACGGCCAAGTCATTCATAGATAGCGTCAGCGATAGCGATAGCAATAGCGTCAGCGATAACAATCACACCACCTAATGCGGATTGTTTTTTGGGGCACCCCCGATTTTGCCGTACCTGCACTGCGCGCGCTATTGGGTGAAGGACACGACGTTGTTGCGGTTATAACGCAGCCCGATAAACCGCGCGGTCGCTCCCGCTCTCAGCTCGATCCATCGCCAGTAAAAGTTGTAGCGCTCGCTGAAGGTATCCCAGTACTGCAACCAGAACGTCCGCGCGGCGCTGAGTTTCTCAATCAACTCAGTGCTCTCGACGCAGATATTTCTGTAGTAGTAGCATACGGACATATACTTCCACAGAATGTTATAAGCTTGCCCAAACATGGCACTCTTAACATTCACGCTTCGCTACTTCCAGACTTACGCGGCGCAGCACCAATTCAAGCCGCAATACTGCGCGGACTTACAGAAACAGGAATCACTATTATGCAAATGGTCCCCGCACTCGACGCGGGAGACATGCTGCACGTTGTAAGAACAGCTATTGCCGACGACGAAAGTTACGGCGAGCTACACGAGCGACTAGCAGAACTAGGCGCACTCGCAATAGTGCAAGCACTGGCCTTGCTTGAAGCAGGTGCGGCCATTCCAGTACCGCAAGACGACGCGCTCGCAACATATGCATCCAAGATCACGCGCGAAACTACACGTATCCGTTTTGCAGAACCAGCGCACGCAGTTGCTCGCACTATTAGAGCGTTCGATCCTAAGCCAGGTGCGATAACATCACTGTCAGGCGTTGCTGTTAAGTGTTTCTCAGCAACAGTGCTCAACGACGGAACCGACGCGCAGCTCGACTCACCCACGAAAGCATCAGACCCAGGTACCGTACGCGTCATCGACGACGAAGGTATGCTTGTGCGTTGCCGCGAAGGCGCAGTTCGCATTGCATTTGTGCAGCCCTCTGGTAAATCGCGCATAACTCCCGCAGAATGGGCGCGCGGACGAGGCATTCACATTGGCGACATGTTCGAGTAGCAGCTTGCTCGCTGTACTACTATGAAACAAACGTTCGTCACACCCTCGCGAATCGCAGCCGCCGGTATTTTTTCTGATCTGCGTAACGGCTCGTTGTTAGACGCTGCCTTCGACGCCAGAACTATTTCGCTCGATTCGCGCGACCGCCGTTGGGTGCAGGAGCTTGTATGGGGAACACTCCGACGTCGTCTATGGATTGACACCGTGCTCGCGGCACGCATTAAGGGCGGGCTTGCATCAGTTCACGCAGACATACTCGACTTACTAAGACTTGGTGCGTATCAACTCATAGCAATGAACAGTGTGCCAGCGTACGCGGCTATTGCACAAACAGTTGAGTACGCAAAAAAGCTACAGGGGCGCGGAGCCGCAGGGTTAGTTAATGCAGTTCTTCGCCGCGTCGACAGAGAACGCGATACTCTTGAGCCAAAAGCAGCCACAGACAAAGGCGAAGCTCTTGCACTTAAGTATTCACACCCTCAGTGGTTGGTAGAACGTTGGCTTGAACAGTTCGGCGAAGACAACGTCGAGGCACTGCTAAAGGCAAACAACGAAGAAGCTCCTATATTTGCTCGCCCTTGGCGCACCGACGCGAACGACTTGCGTCTTCTTCTTGAATCCGCTGGGGTATCTAGTGAGCTACTTAGCCATCCTGCGCAATCGTTGAAACTGGGTTTAGGCGTTCCACTCCTTGAGCTAGACTCCTTTAAGCAGGGGAGCATGTTCATACAGGACCCGGCCGCAACTTTTGTTGCACACTTCGCATCATTCCCAAAGCAATCGTTAGTCGCAGACCTGTGCGCGTCGCCGGGCGGAAAGGCGCTCGAACTTTCGCGACACGCAAAAATAGTTATTGCTTGCGACAGAAACTTTGCGCGCGTAGAGAAAATGTTGGTAGGCTTCGGCCGACTTGATTGCGACAATATTGAAGTGGCAGTCGCCGATGCTCGCGACCCTGCTATCTCGCAAGTCGATGCAGTTCTTATCGACGTCCCATGCACCGGCACTGGCACGTTTCGCCGCCATCCAGACGCGCGTTGGCGACTTAAAGCTTCCAACTTGGCACTCTTGGGAGTGCTACAGCGCGAAATCATTAACGGGGCGTCGGCGTGCGTTAAGCCCGGTGGTTATTTTGTATACAGCACCTGCTCACTTGAACCGGAAGAAAACGACGACGTCGTTAACTCGTTTCTTGCTGCTCACCACGATTTCGAGGAAGTCGCGCCGGAAGCCGGATCTGTCCCAGATTCTGTACTAGACGGCAACAGGTTGCGTGTTCTACCTCACGTACACGGCTGTGACGGAGCGTTTGCTGTACGCATGAGAAGGCGCCCTCTATGACTAAAACACCCAAACAAAAAAAATCGCCAAGCATGCTACGCAAATGGAGCGTTCGCTTTTTGGTTGCTGGGTTGTTGGGCGTATCAACTGGTGCTGCCATAGGATTGTTCGGAGTCCAAACCCTCGAGCCCGGCAATCCCGGCCAAGTAGACTCGCTCGATATCCCCGACAGTTCGGACACAGAAGAAAACACGACCGCGCGAAACAGAACCTCATCGCGACCGTCAGCTGCTGGCGCTACAAACATTCCGCAACAGCAGGATTACGACATAGATACGGTTGTATCGGTACGTAGCACACCCGCCGCTGCTGCCGTCGCAGTTCCCAACCTAGCTGAGCTAGAAGAAGGCGACGCGCGCGCTGTTCTCGAAGACTTAGGATTCCAAGTTGGTCAAGTAATGTTCCGCGGATCGCCCAAACCAATGGGAACAGTACTTTCAACATTCCCAGTTGCAGGCGAACTCGTAGCTCTTCCAGCAACGGTTAACCTCATACTCAGCAACGGTCGCGGTCGTCGCGATTCTGCAGAGCTATCATACCCCGGCATTCCATGAACATACGTATAGCGCCATCAGTGCTTAGCGCAGATTTTTCAAGACTCGGCGATGAAGTTGGAATGTGCGAAGCAGGTGGAGCAGATTGGATTCACGTTGATGTAATGGACGGCCGCTTCGTTCCTGATATCAGCTTTGGTGCAAAAGTCATCGACGTAGTTCACAACTACACGCCGTTACCGGTCGATGTACACCTTATGATCGTCGAACCTGAGAAACACTTTGAAACATTTCAAAGGGCAGGCGCAGACATCCTTACCATTCACGCCGAAGCTACCAACCATCTTGATAGACACCTCACTCGCATACGCGAACTCGATATGAAAGCAGGGGTTGCCATAAACCCCGCTACTCCGCTTTCGGCAATCGAAGAAGTCGCGCATATGATTGACGTGTTACTCATAATGACGGTAAACCCTGGCTATGGCGGCCAACTATTTATCCAAAGCACACTCGACAAAATTAGTCGGGCTCGAGAAATGCTAAACGCAGCGGGCAGCAAGGCGGTTCTCGAAGTAGACGGCGGCATTACTCGAAACACAATCGCGCTCGCACGTAAGGCCGGCGCAGATACGTTCGTAGCCGGAAACGCCGTGTTTAGAGTACCTGAACCTATGCAAGAAATTGCCATACTGCGCGCGCTGTGCGCAGCGGCAGATCTTGAAGACTCAGACAACGAAGACTCAGACAACGAGTACTCTGACAACGAAAACGCTACGAACGGTGGAAGCGCATGACGGCTCGACAGCAGTGGATTGTAGTTGCTGCCGTTGTTGCAACGTTAGCACTTGCTGCTTTTATAGCGTCACATGTACTTCGCGACGAACTCACGCAAGTCACAGTAGGTTCACGCGCTCCGCAGTTCCACGCAGTAACTGTAACAGATGCCGCTGCACCGCAGCCACGAACACTCGACTCATATCGCGACAAGGTCGTGCTGCTCAACATATGGGCCACATGGTGCACACCATGTCGTGCGGAAATGCCCAGCATTGAAGCACTGCATAGAGACATGGGCCCTCGCGGGTTACAGGTCGTTGCTGTAAGCATAGATAAGCCTGGCAGTGAACAAGCAATACGTGACTTTGTTAACGAGTTAGGTCTTACATTTGAGATTGTTTTCGACGCCAGCGGAGCTATTTCAAGAGACTACCGCACTACTGGTGTGCCTGAAACACTCGTCATTGCTCGAGACGGTACCATTCGGCGCAAGATTATCGGGCCAGACGACTGGAACTCTGTCGACAACCGAGCACTAATTGAACTGTTGCTCGCCGAGAAGTAACGCATGATCTGCGTGCGCCTAGTGCTACACAACATATGATCCAGCAACAGTCACAACGCACGGTTAAAGTTCTTGCAATCGAAACATCGTGCGATGAAACATCTGCTGCGGTCGTAGAGAGTTCAGCACAGACAGGTAACTTTGCGCCCGTGCTGCGTTCGCTCGTTATCTACTCCCAAGATGTTCACCGACTCTTTGGTGGAGTGGTCCCCGAAATAGCTAGTCGCGCGCATTTAGTGAGCATTGTTCCTGTAGTTAACGCAGCGCTTTCAGACGCCAACGTTGAATTGGGCGACATTGACGCGCTGTGTGTAACAGCAGCTCCGGGTTTAGTAGGCGCACTGCTAGTCGGAACCAGCTACGCCAAAGGGCTCGCCCTTTCTGCAAACATTCCAGTGGTGGCAGTGCATCACATGGAAGGCCATCTATTTGCATCGTTACTTGAGCATCCAGACGCGTCGCCACCTTTTATTGCGCTGCTGGTAAGCGGTGGTCATACACTACTTATAGACGTCGCAGACTGGGGCGACTACACACTGCTAGGGCAAACGCGTGACGACGCTGTGGGTGAAGCGTTCGACAAAGTGGCAAAGCTACTTGGACTTCCATATCCCGGCGGAGCCCCGCTCGAGAAGCTTGCACTTACTGCTGCCAACAGCAACACACCTCGGTTTGCTCGCCCAATGCTAAAAGGCAACTCAGTGCCAACCGATGCAGACTACTTCGACCTTTCCTTTAGTGGCCTGAAAACAGCGGTTTCCATATCAGTAAGAGAAGCGAAAAGTGCTGACACATTCAATGAACAACGTGCAGCAATAGCAAACGGCTTTCAGAACGCCGTAATCGATACACTGGTCGCGAAAGTCGAACGTGCCGCGAAGTTCACGAATCGCACACGCGTAGTATTGGGCGGTGGTGTCGCTTGTAACGGTGCGTTGCAACGCGCAATGCAAACCAAACTCGGCGTTCACGGAATAACAGTTCACTCACCTTCACCCAGATTAGCGACCGATAACGCCGCTATGATAGGCGCTGCCGGCCTTTTCAGGCTTTCTAAAGGTGAGATCGCGCCCGCAAACTTTACGGCCACAGCATCACTCCCCATTCCGGGGATGAAATAAAACCAGCCAGCCATTACGGCTGCGCCGTGGCACCGCGTATCTTGTTTAAGCGACCAGCCGTAGCAGCACGCTACGTTCCGCAACATTTGCACACAGCGTCATGAACGAACTTTACGCAAGCGGTATTGTACATCAGCCAACCATCTTTAGGCTTGGCCCGCTCGAATTCACAGGATTCGGACTGGCTGTCCTACTCGCGTTCGTTATTTCGCAAATCATCTCGCAACGCGAGCTGTGGCGCCGAGGATACGACCGCGAAGCCGCTGCCATCCCCGACGTGTTGTTGGCAGCTCTTATCGGCACAGTCGTTGGCGCAAAAACCTATTATGTAATACTCACGCAGGACGTAAGCGCCTATTGGAGCAGAGGCGGCTTCGTTTTCTGGGGTGGTTTCATTGGAGCAGTTATCCTCTGCTGGGCAGTTATTAGACATAAGAAACTCCCATTCCTTAGGTTCGCCGACGTAGCAGGTATATCAATTGCGGCCGGATACGCCATTGGTAGGTCAGGCTGCTGGGCAGTAGGTGACGACTACGGCCGCCCTTGGAACTCAAGCCTAGCGGTGCAGTTCCCAAATGGAGCCCCGCCGTCGACTGCCGGCATAATGTCTAGCGAATTCGGCGTTCAGTTTCCCGCCGACGTACCTCCCGACGCCGTTATCGCCGTACACCCAACCCAGCTGTACGAAACCGCGATGGGGTTCATCATGTTCCTCATCATTTGGCGCTTCCGTAAACATAAGAACGCCGAAGGATGGCTGTTTGGTATGTACTGCCTGCTCGCCGGAATCGAGCGTTTCATAGTAGAGTTCTTCCGCGCCAAAGACGACAAGTTCTTCTATTTAACTGTGGCCCAGTTCATTTCCATTGGAGTTGCGGTAACCGGCTTGGCCATCATGATTGCGCTATCGCGGCGCAAAGGGGTGGCGATAGCGGCTTAATCCCGAACCGCCTCCTCCCCATTGCCCGCAGGCCACCATTTGTCGCATATTCACCTAATGCATCAGCCTGACGGTAATACCTGCATTTTAGCCGACTGTCGGCGCGGCTCCCGTGCCACCGTCGTCTCCCTTGGTTGCCATGCCGACGAAGCCTGTCGGCTAAGAGCGCTTGGCCTTTGCGAAGGATCGTCACTCAATGTTATTGAAGCTCGTTCATGTATGGTTGTTGACGTACGCGGCACCCGCCTAGCTCTAGGCTCGACTCTCACAGCCGGTATTACAGTCCAGCCGCTTGTCACCGGATAATACGAGTAACAGCTGGTCAAATCCCGATCGCCCGCTGCGTGTCGCGATCGTCGGTAACCCCAACACTGGCAAAACCACCCTCTTTAATGCGCTAACCGGTCTTAGGCAGCGCGTTGGAAACTTCGCGGGCGTTACCGTAGAACGTGTCGAGGGAAGCTTCAAAATGCCTAACGGAAGTCGTGTCTCCGTACTCGACCTCCCAGGAAGTTATTCGCTCTCTGCAGGCTCACCAGACGAACAAATCGCGCTCGAAGTCTTACTTCGACGAGACAGCGAACACTGGCTTCCAGACGTTGTGGTTGTCGTTGTCGACGCAAACCATCTGGAAAGAAATCTCTTCCTTACTAGCCAAGTAATAGAGCTTGGTATTCCGGTTGTCGTCGCTCTCAACCAAATAGACGTTGCAGTTGCAGATGGCATCGACATAAATGTCCCTGACCTAATTAGCGAGCTGGGCGTAATAGTTGTTCCAACCGTTGCGCGCAGAGGCGAAGGAATCGACGTACTAAAACGCGCACTGTTTACAGCCGCGTCACAGCCCGCGCCAGCACGCAAGTTTACACTGCCTGCAAATGTTCAGCACGCATTGCAGCCGGTACAACAGTTACTCGAGAACGGTAAACTCAACAGCGGTGCGGCAGCAATGGAATCGCTGCGCTTACTCAACGTTGAAAACGTTGAAGCACACTTAAGCTCCATACCGAACCTCTCAACTGCAGTTGCGCAAGCGGCTACTCAGCTAAAAGAGTCTGGGATTACTCCCAATCGCTTAGAGTCAGATATCCGTTACGCTTGGATCGCATCGGTAACGCAACGCACCGTGCAACGACGCGAAGCGAAAGAGTTAACCTTAAGCGACCGCATAGACCGAATTGTATTACACCGCGTTACTGGCCCTATCGTTTTTCTACTACTAATGGCCGTCGTGTTTCAGTCTGTGTTCTCTTGGGCTGAACCGCTTATGAATCTTATCGAGTCCGCTATCGGTGCTACAGGCGATTTAGTTCGCAATGTTATCCCCGAAGGTGATCTGCAAAGCCTAATAGTAGACGGGGTTATTGCAGGTGTAGGTTCGGTTTTGGTTTTCCTACCGCAAATCGCAATTCTCTTTGCGTTTATTGGGGTACTCGAACACTCGGGCTACATGGCGCGCGCAGCATACCTTATGGATAGGATTATGCGACGCGTTGGACTCCACGGTAAAAGTTTTATACCAATGCTTTCAGGCTACGCGTGCGCCGTACCTGGCATCATGGCCACAAGAACTATTGAAGACAAGAAGGACAGGCTTGCGACCATTATGGTTGTACCGTTAATGAGCTGCTCAGCGCGTCTCCCCGTTTACACGCTGTTAATTGGTGCATTCGTTCCTCCAATAACTCTGTTTGCAGGCGTAGGACTACAAGGCGCAACGATGCTGCTCATGTACCTTATGGGCACTGTAACAGCGCTACTTATCGCAGCGCTGTTTCGGAAAACGTTACTTCGTGGTCCAGTACGTCCAATGATCTTAGAGCTACCACCTTATCGTTGGCCTAGCTTACGCTCACTTTTCGTATCTGTTGCGCAACGGTGCCTCGTTTTCGTACGACGCGCAGGTACAGTGATACTTTCGTTATCAATTGTACTATGGGCGCTCGCAACTTGGCCTAAAGCAGACATCCCAGAGACAGTGCCAGACGAAGTACGTCAGGAACAACAGCTAGAGTACTCCGCACTTGGCAAAATCGGAAAGGCAGTAGAGCCAGCTGTAAGCCCACTCGGCTACGACTGGAAAATCGGAGTATCAATTGTCGCAAGTTTTGCAGCGCGCGAGGTTTTTGTATCTACTATGGGCACCATTTACGGAGTTGGAAACACCGACGAAACCGGAGACGGAGCACTTAGAGAGAAACTTATCGCAGAACGAAACCCCGTTACCGGCGAGCGAGTGTATACGCCACTGGTGGCAGTGGGGCTAATGGTTTTCTATGTGTTTGCTTTGATGTGCATGAGTACCACCGCGATCACAGTGCGCGAAGCAGGAAGTGGGAAAACTGGATGGGGGTGGGCAGCACTACAGTTCAGCTATATGCTTGTGCTTGCTTACGGATCCGCTTGGCTGGTGTACACTGTAGGTAGCGCGATGAACTGGGGCACTGGAATAACAGGAGGCTAAGCAGTGGATTCAGCGATAGCAGCAGTTGTAGTAGCAGCAGCCCTGTTTTTTGTAGTTCGCAACGTGTGGCGTTCGTTTAAAAGCGCACGCGACAAATCTGCAGGGTGCGCTAACTGCGACGCGGCGCAACACAGTAGCAGCGACTGGACGCGATAGTTTTAACTTCGCTTTACTGGTCCAACGTCAAGATAGTTTTATCTTAGCTCAATTGGTCCAACTTAAAGCTGCTTAACAAAATCAGTCTAGCACTTCTGAACATCGCAGCCAGCTTTCGTCGGCCAACGAGAAGACAGTACGCAACTGGTTCACCCACTCACGCCACCTTCTAAAACGACTGTCTTCCGCACTGCCGTTAAAAAGCTCTGCGTATCTGTTCAGTTCATGCAGTGCGGCAAAATACTGTTCTGCCTCTTCCTCAAGTACCGCTTCAACGGCACGTCTATGCGCCGCATTAGTTGGAGCAATCGTAGCAGCTATCTCTTCGATCGCTCGCATCTGTTCTGACGCCAGCTTCGCCGCATTAAATGACAGCATATGACGCTCGGGGCTCACGCTACTCGCAGCATCCTTGCGCGCCGAAAGTAGCGGCGCAAACCATCTGTCGTGAGACGCACCCAAAGCGCCTCGCAAAGATCCGAGTGAACGCAAACCTCTAGTCATTTCTGGCAAAGTGTACAGTACAGCTATTAGTGCGGCTGCCGACTTCTCACTAGCGACGACAGAGCGTAACTCCAGCACGTCGCCGCCTTGCAAAAACAGTGTAAGAGTGTCGCCATGTGTCGCAATGCCATCTATCCCGCTAAGCGCAACAGTCCACGGCAACGCGTCTAACCAATCAAAGCGCAGTGAGCTTTCAGTCGCTAGCACCTTTGCGCGACTATCAAACTCAGCACCACGTACAATACCTGTAACATGAAACGCTTCTGCGACTTCGTTAGTCACCCAGTATTGCCTCTACAACGGTTGCTGTTTCCTCGAGCGTAGCAAACACTGCAGCGGGGTTGTGCTCATTAAGCTCAGCAACAGAAAACCGCCCAGTTGCTACCCCAATTGCGCGAACGCCTAGCGAGCGTCCACACTGAATGTCGGCCGGAGTATCACCAATTATCACCATATTCGAGCCATGCATATCTAGCCCTGCACGTTCGCGCGCCCTACGCTGCGCTATGGCTGGCAGCTCCGGTCTTAACTCATGATCGCAACCGAACGCATTAACGCGAAACTGGTCGAAATCGATTCCCACGCGCCCCAACTTACGGCGTGCGCCTCGCTCTACGTTCCCAGTTAATAGTCCAAGTACTATCCGTTCGCTCGCAGCTAATTCGGCAAGTAGTGGCGTTATGCCTGCACACATACGGGCACCCGAGTCGCTCGCGAGTTCACCTTCCAATCGACCAACATAGCGATCAATCAAATCATCCATACGAGCGTCTATAGTGCCGTCATCAAAGCCACTCGCGCGCATCTGCTCACGTGCAATCTGCCTATCGGTTTTACCATCATACCTAAACTCTGGGTCGCCAGAAGTGCCAAAGATGTCGGATAACGCGCCTTCCATTGCGCGTCGCCCGGCACCGTCTGTCCACAACAACGTTCCGTCAATATCGAACAGCACGAGCTTCATAGCTTTTCTGCCACCTGTTTGTTTGATGATGTAATGCTAACGCGCGCGGTGCGCGAAACTAAAAGTCCCACCATAATGAGCACCGCCCCCGCAATCTGCCATCGCGTTGGCTGCTCACTTAAGGCAATCCACGCAACCAGCAACGCGATCGCTGGTTGAAGATTACCATACATGGCGGTTCGTGTAGGGCCGAGTATTCTTACACCTCGATAAAACAGCAAGTAGGCAATAACCAACGCCCCAACACCTGCGTAAACAATTGTCCCCCATTCGACTAACGATACAGTCGAAAAATCTAGTCGCACAATTCCTGGAACTGCGACTAATACCAGCAACAGAGCGCCGCTGGACATTGTTATAGCCGAAAGGTGAAACGGGTGCGCACGCGTAGTGTACGGCTGTAAAAGCACGCTAAACAGTGCCCACATTATGCTTCCTCCAGCGATAAGCGCCGCGCCCAACATGGCTTCCTTACTCGCGTCGAGCGCAGTCGTACTAGATACAACGCACGCGACCCCTGCAAGTTGAAGCGCTATTCCAAGCCAGCCTGCTAACGATACTCGCTCTCGTCCAAGCCACCCGGAAATAAGTGCAATCCACGCAGGGCCCGCTGCAACGACCAACGCTGCAACACCCGCGCGCGTGCGCGCCATCCCTTCTATGAACAGAAGCTGATAAATGCCGTTTCCCATTAGCCCCAGCCCCGCCATACGCCACATATCGCTTCGCGACGGCAGTTTGACATGACGCACGGAAAGGGCAATTAACGTTAGCACCAACGCCGCCAGTGCCACTCGTATGCCATTAAATGTGTACGGAGACAGCTCCTTTAGCCCATGCTTTACAACGCTATAGTTAACGCCCCATATAAGCGCCATAAGTAGCAAACCAAGGTCGGTTGCACCAAAGGCATGGCTTTCTTGCTTCTCGGTTCGGTTATCAGATTGCATCTCTATTAAAGTTAGCAGCCTGTTGTCACTAAACGGGTAGGCACTATACGCCCAACGGTGTAGCTTCACAAAATGCAAACTTCTTTCGCACTGTTCGCCGACGCGGCCAACGTATCGCAGGAGGGGAAACTCAATATTTTGGGTATCTTCGACGCGCTTCACGTCTCACAGTTCCCGACCGTCCACCCTAGGGCGGCAGTGGTTGTCCGACTAAAAGCAGAACACGCCGACACCGGCCGCCGAAGCTTCACTATGAGATGGTTCAACCCTGATGGCAATGAACTCTGGTCCACGACAGCCGACCTAACCATTGAACAGCCTCCCGCGTCAGTGGCCGAGTTAGACATTCCACTTATCATGTACGTCGACCTCCCCCTCGACCAACCCGGCGACTACTTCCTAGGAATTGAAGTAGACGAAGAGGAGATGGCGATTATACGACTGCTAGTCGGCAACGCACAGGTACCGCTTATGCCCACCAGTGGCATGGTTAGCTAGTGAGGAAAGTGCGGGCTAAGCTCTCACGCCTTTAGCTCACTTAGCTGGTTAGCTAGCGAGAGCGCGCCTTAAGCACCGACTTAATCCGCGCCTTTAGTTCACTTAGCTGGAACGGTTTGGCTATCGCCGGCCGCGACGTCGATGCGATGAACTCAAGCACCGATTCGTTGTGCATATCGCCAGTAACAAAAACCACGCGCGACGCTTGGTCTTTGTCTATAGCCTCTATTTTGCGATACACGTCATCGCCCTGCATGCCATACATGCGCAGATCTAACAAGATCACATCAAACTTCTGCTCACCAATAGCTGTAAGAGCGTCGTCTCCGTTAGACGCAACGGTGACCGACATGCCGTGGTGCATAAGATAGCGCTCAATAGCGCTACTTAATGTCGATTCGTCCTCGACAAGCAATATCGAAGCGCTCGAAGGTGCATCTGTTTCGCAACGCACTGGTGCCGCATGCATCACCAATGGCATCGTTATGGTGAACACTGCACCGTTTCCTTCAACAGATTCGCAACTAATGTCGCCACCATGCTCAATGAGCACCGCCCTAGTTACCGCCAACCCAAGTCCGCGCTTCTGATCATCGGTTTGAGTCGTGTACCACGGCTCAAATATTCGCGGCAAATGTACGGCAGATATTCCAGGTCCACTGTCTTCTATAACTATAGTTGCCAGCTCGCCCTGCACCGATGTACGCAAACGAACTAGTCGCTCGCCACTCCAATCTTCAAACACTTCGCCTGCGTTCTTCAGCAAGTTAACCATCACTTGCTGAAGCTGAGTTGTGTTACCTCTTACCGACGGATCTTCAGCAGATAGCTCCAAGCGCACAGTAACATGCCTTTCACGCAGAAGATGGCCATGCAAATCAAGCGTATCGCGCACTAACTGGTTCAGCTTAACAGTCGACCTGTCCGTTGCTATTCCGTTTGCAACGCCAAGCAAATGTTTAACAATACGTGACGCTCTCCGCGCTTCGTCGCGAATCTGCTCTAGCGCTTTGCGCGAGCTGTCATCTGCAGAAAGCGAATCTGCATGAAGCTCTGCAACCGCTAGCAGCGACGACAGCGGGTTATTTAGGTCGTTAGCAATACCGCCGAGTACTCGACCCATCGATGCTAGCTGCTCAGTTTGTCTTGCAGCTTCGCGTTCCATCTCCTCTTCCGTTACATCACGAACCACGGCAAGACAGCCAACTATTCTCTCTTGGTCGGCAATTGGTGCAACAAGCATTGAGACAACTATGATGTTCTTCTCAATGCCGATACAACGAAGCTGAACCTTATGTCGCTCACCTTTAAATACCTGCTCAAGTGTTTCAGCTGCAAGCGCGCGATCACGTTCGTCAACAAGCTCCAAACATGACACGCCCATTAGCTGCTCGCGACTATAACCAGATGCCTCTTCCATCGACTTATTTGCCGACGTGAAGCAACCGTTCGTATCGACGGTGAAAATTGCATCTGTCGCAGATTCCACAAGCCGCTCATAGCGCGACTCCGAACGTGCGAGCGCGAGTGCGTCGGCCCGCATATCAGTAACGTCGCGCAAACATGCAACAGTGCCCGTCGTTTGACCAAGCTCAACAAGTGGCGACGAACTAATCGAAACAAGACGCACCTTCCCGTCGGAGCGCAGTACGGGCAACTGATAACGTTGGACCGTTCCCGCTAACGCTGCGGACTCGGCGCTATGCAGCTGTTCAATCGCATCTGAAGGAGTGAGCTCGCTGGTGGGCTTCCCTGTTAAATCGGCACTTAAAAACAGCTTATGTGCAGCAGGATTTGCGTACACAACACGACGATTGGTGCCCGTAATGATAATAGCTTCCGACGCCATCTCTAATACGCGTTTGTGTCTCTCCGCGAGACCGTGCACTTCCGTAACGTCATCGAAAATAATGACACTTCCGCCGTCGGGATGAGGCGCTACCGTTAGGTCGAACAGCATACCGCGATCTTCATCGCGCAATGTTGCGCGCACGGCGTCGCCATCTTCTCTACTTTGGCGTATCAGCGTGTCGATACCGGCCTCTACGTTCCCGACGCTAAGCAACGATTCAGCGAAGTTGCTTCCTAATAGCGCAGGAATGGTTTGCGCGCGCGTTAATCGCGCGGCACTTGCATTACATCTGCGTACCCTGCCAGTGTCGTCGAGAACAACCATGCCATTTGCTGCAGAATCGAACGCGACTTTCCACTCTTTAGTAGCGCGCTCTACTTCACCAAATAGGCGTGCGTTACTAATCGCAACAGATACCTGATCAGAGAGACGTCGCAAAACTTTGGCGTCTTCATCTGTGTAAGGCGCTGCACGGTTAATAATCGCAATTGCGCCAATAGTGTTGTTAGCGGACACTAGTGGAGCAATAAGGGCACGTTCAATAGGTGCCAGCCGCTTCACCGAGCGGCTAGAGTTTGGGTCTCGGTCAAACTCATTTGATATGACGAAGTCGCCAGTTGTTACCGCCTTTCCCAAAAGACTGGTCGCAACTGGAAGATGTACCCCCGCCAACACTTCTGCCTCACCTGCCGCTGCTACGATATGCATGTAATCGCCAGAGCGCAGCGCGATACACGCACCTCTGGTGTTAAGCAGCGCCAACGTATGGCGCAATATTAGGCGAAGCACCTCACCCTGACGAAGCGACGCACCAACAGCACGTGCTACATCAGATAGTGCCTCAGTTTGGCGACGTTCGCGTTCGCTTTCAGCATAACGTTTAGCGTTTGCTATAGCAGTTGCCGCCTGCGACGCCATCGTAGCTAGAACCTCTTCGTCCTCCGCGCTAAACACCTCGCGTTGCGCGGCGTGCACAGCCAATACTCCAACAAGCCTAATTCCCGCCAACAGCGGAACCGCCAAAACCGACGGCACGTTCTCTATATCATCAACAATGTCGAGCGACGATGGAAGCGCTACAGTACCTTCGCGCAAACGGTGCGCACGATCGGCTTCCCTATCGCCAGCCCGAAACGCGCGCCCGGTGCGAGCGACGTGTGCAATAACCCCATCGCCGAGTGGTCGCGGCGCACGCGGCTTCTCAACACCACGAACAATCCTATAGGTGGTGCGCAACTCATCTCTATCAATATCAGGAACCGCCAACTGGGCACCATCTGCGCCAGTCGCGCGTATAGCTTGGCGCGCTAACTCGCGCACTATCTCATCTTCGTCGAGCGATCTTGCTAGCGCGGCTCCTGCTTCCTGAAGGCGCTGCAACCGTCCTGCTCTACGTTGCGCTAGCGCAGTGAGCGAATCGTGCGACAGACGCGACGACGTATGCCTAAGCAACCAGCTAATCTCACGCAGTCGCTGGGACGAGGGACGACGTCCATCACTCGGCGCCATCATTTTCACAACACCAACAATCTCGCCCTCCAAACCGCGCAACATACCAACTATTAAATCAGTTGCGAGCCATGCTGACGCGTCCTCACTAGGCGCCGAAGCATCGGCACCAAAGAACTCACGCGACACCCACGGGTCGGCTCCATCGAGCATGTACATGTCTTCTACACGAAAGCGCTCAATGGCAAAAATCCGCCGCCGCCACACCGCACCTGGCAATGGATCCAACGAGGCGCCTACATCAGACTCGCCGGCCCTTACAACCATAGTTGCAGTAAATGATGCATCGCGAAGAGAAGCAACAACGCGACGAAACCCCATTGCATGCAGCGCGTCAGCAAGCGACTGCAATCTCGTTGCATGGGATTCAGCTCCGTCAATCATGTCCAGTGCTTCGGAGATGTCGATCGGACGGTGGGTTACGGCTGCGAATATCATTGCACATTAAGACGATTCATGTGCCAGTGGCGAAACAGTTGGAGCTAGTACGAATATGTGACAGTTGTGCCAGCTATGAAACAGCTCAAAAAGCAAGCGCCGTATACTGCAAGGATGCCATCCAACTCCTACACATCCGCCAACAGCACCAAACTAAAAACCTTATCCCCTTCGCGGCTTCGCGTCTTCGCGCGAGCCTCTTGGGGCACGCGAAGACGCGAAGGCGCGAAAGACCTTTTCCAAAAACATCCACGAATAGACAACTACAACTACATAAAAATGAATAAATGAACTAGTTGTGCCTCTAGTTCAGCGGCTCAAAAAATGAAATGTCATATACTGCAAACACCCCAACCAACTCCTACACATCCGCCAACAGCACCAAACTAAAAACCCTTATCCCCCTTCGCGACTTCGCGTCTTCGCGCGAGCCTCTTACAACACGCGAAGGCGCGAAGAACCTCTCCATATAACAACTTCGCGTGAACTCAACCGCGTACCACACACAAACAACAGCCCAACTATCGCTAAAACGTCCAACTTCTAAAGAAATCAAAACCCACCTGAGGCGGCGTTTGCTGAAACGTTCTTGATACACCCTGACGACCACACGCAAGAGCACTCGAACCAGGCTCAACACCCAACGACAAACTCAAACCACGCTCAAACCTACGCTCAACCTTTAAACCCAACCCCTGCGCAAAAAGAGACAAAGGATCCGCGCCAGTTTGAGGAGCAAGACCACACAGCGCCGTGCTAAAAGTCATATACGTATTGCGCGCAATCTGACCGCCAACACCAACACGAGTCTGAGCCAAAATGCCAAGACCAGTTTGACGCAAATCAGCAGCATCGCCAGGCGAAAGTGACGTCGGCTCTACCTGCACCACATCAAAACGACCACCCGCCAAACGACTCGACAAATAACTGCTAGCAAGACGAAGAGCTAACGTCACCCCCTGCTCAGAATACGGCGTGCCTAGCAACGCATACGCCGGCTCACCTGTAACCAGATAACTCAACATATCCGATTCAGGAATAGGCGGGTTATCAGCACTGCTTAAAGCAAGCGTTGGTTGCGAAGTCGTTCCACTAATCGAAACACGTATACGAACATCCTGCCTATTCGAATTAGGACGCAACTCGCGCACCGTGTGCATAGCAGTTACATCAAGCGCAGGCTCCAAATCGGGATCGCCGAAAAAGCGCACTACACCACGCTCTACCTCAAAACTCGGACGCGCTAACCCCAAATCTAAAGAATAAGTACCACGTTCCACCGTTAGTGAATCAGACAACGCCAGCACCGTACGATTCCGATCTCGCGACAACGAACGCGTCACCCTAAGAGCACCACCCAGCTTTATGTTCGCTTCCGGAGACCGTAACCACACATCATCGCCCACCTCTACAGTCACATTATCCATCAACAAGTTCTGCATCAACGAACTCGGCGCGTCCGGCAACAGCGCATTCATCCCCAACGCCGTCGTGTCAATAAGTTCGAAATTCTCCGCCAAGTCTAGCCCGCGACGCTGCGTAAGAGCATTTATGTAAATGCGCCCCCTATCAATACGCAGAGCACCACGCACCGTGGCCGCACTCTGCGCACCAGTGAGAGTAATTGGACGAATAGTTGTAAGAGTAAGCGAAGCCTCGCGCGCCTTCTCTATTGCCAAAAAGTTACGAGCCGCAAGAGTCACATCGAAAAACGGATTGCGGAAATCCGACATCGCGATCGTGCCAGATACTCCAACCGTATCGCCAACACCACCACTCGATGCACGCAACGAACGTATACGCACTGTATCGCCCGAAAGTGCAATGTCCGCAGCAGCGTTCTCTAACCTTACACCTAAGTTCTCAAGCGTTAATGCACCATTCTGCACCGACAGCATTCCGTTAAAACGAGGACGCTCCCAGCTACCAGATAACGTAACATCGGTTTCAATACGCCCCGTCGCATCCTTTACCATAGGCAACACCGCCTCTGCAACCGACAAGTCAGCATCCCTGCTAACTATCCGAGCATTCAATGGAGCTTCAAGCAAACGCTTGCCTCCACCTAAAGGCATGAGCGCCAAATCCATCGGCAACGCACCCACCGCTTCCAACGCGCGACGACCGCCCGCAAAAAGCGAAGCATTCACACGCAGCAACGTAGAGTCGTAATTCGCCGTTGCGTCCACCGCTGTAAGTCGTACAGCGCCAACAAGCGCATCGCGCAGTGATATACCAGCAGAAATAACAGGCTTCGCGCGCGTACCCCGTATCGCAGCATCAAGCGACATCGTGCCGCCGCGAAGTGTGCCCGCGTGTAGAAGTTGCCCAACATCAAACAACGGCACGCGGTCCGCCTCTAAACGGCCGTTAATAACACCGTCCGCAAGCAGTCCACCACGCAGTGCAATTCGCCCAGTGTCACTGTGCACTAGGACCAGCGAGTCTAAACGACCCAGTGTGTCACTTACTATGCGCGCGACCGCTGGCGCTAACAAAGAAAAACCGCGAGTAGCTGTTCGGAATGGTATCGCGTCAGAAGCTACCGTTATGTCCAAAGTATCAACAACAACGGTGTTCGTGTCAGCCACCGACGACATGCCGCCAGCTACCACAACGCGCGCATCACTCGGCATCCTCAAACGCGCCCCAAAACGCTCAGCAACACCCTTTGCAAAGTCTACAGTCGCAACACCCTGTTCAATGTCTACTGCACCAAACACAGCGTCGTCTGCTGTTACCTCCATTCTACCATTTGGAGCTCTAAACAAATCGCGAAGTGACGCCGTTAACGATGCACGCGACATACCGTTTCGCCCAACGCCAACAGACGATGCATCTGCGCGCATACTTAGTCGCAATCCCGGTGATGCTGCACTCGTATCTACCGTACCAGAGAACAGAGCGCGAACATCTATCGTGCCGCGCAGTGTATCTACACTTGCGGGTAGCAGGCCGTTATTGCTGGCAGGTGCGATCCAAGAACGCATTCCACCCAGCGAGTCGATCGTTATTGAAATGCCAAGCGAGTCGCTTGTCGATGCAATTAACCCTAAACCACCACGACCATTAAGTCGCAGCGCAGAGCTCTCTAGCATTAGAGAATCAACTCTCACGTGACCCGAATCAAACTCAGCGCGCAACGTAGCGCCGAAAAGTCGCGCGTCGGCTATGCGGGAGAACTGATCAACCGTTGCACTTAACGGACCCTTAAGCGACGCCAGATCAGATCCAGAAATATCCATGTCGCCGTTAAGCGTAAGCATGGTTTGCGGAACGCTTGAAAGCTCTAACAACGACTGCAAATTCACACCGCGCATGCGATAGCCGCCAGTTGCACGAAAGTGCGGCTCAAATGCGTCTACTCGACCTTCAAATGCCAGCTCACCGCCCTCGCCTGCAAGTATAGCGCTAAGCGAAAAGTCTTCTGCCATTCCTTTGGCAACAATTCTTCCAACTGCAGACCCACGTAACGGAAGCCCGGGGTACGAACGAGATAACGTTGTATACGACAACGGTGCCGCCTGTACGTCTACATCGAACCTTACACCTTCTGGAAGAATCGTGTAGCTGCCATTCCCTGTAAAACGCGATGGCAAACCTGGGCCATCAACATGTTCAATATCCGCCGATGAGAATAGCGCATCGTACCAAAGTGAATCCAAGCGCACTGTTCCACGCGCAAATCCATTTAACTCTGCGAACAACGGATTAACATAGCGCGGCGTGCGCATATCCAACTGCCCTATCTCAACATCCATCCCCATTAGAATCGCTTCGGACGGCGTAAAGATATTAACCATACCTTTCGCGTTCGCATGCGACACGGCGCCAGGAACGTGTGCGTCATGATAAGACAAACGTGCGTCATCGATTACGAAACGATGAATCGGACCGCCACGCGCTGTAACATGCCCACGCACTTCACCCTGCCAGTTTAGCGGAAACGGCTCGCCATTAAACTGACGCAGCAAGTCCGTGTGCGCGGGCTGCAAACCCAAGTTCACATCTGAAACACGCAGCACTGGCCCACCAACCGCAAACGTCATTGCACCCGTTAGCCGCGAGCGCAGTGAGCGCGCGTCCATATCAGTTATTCGGTACTCCAACACCGACAGATCACGCGGATCGTTGATAATGCGAAGCGACATTGAGCCACCGCCTGTTCGCGGCAAAGCTTCATCGATAAACGCTATGTCAGACATGGCTACACTGTCGCCACGTATTCTAAAATCGTAGCGCACCGGCAGTCCGCCACCCCAAACAACTTTAATGTTACCGCTACCGCGCGAGTTGGAGAGCTCCAGCTTTGTGTCGTCCATCCACAACGAATCTCCCAACTGTCTAACAGTTCCACTTACGTTTCTAAACCAGAACGGAGGGAACACCCATATCGCATCAGCGTGTTGCAAGTCGAAACGCATTCCTGCCGAATCAGGGTCAGCAATGCGCGATTTTCCTAACGCCACAAAGCCACGCTCAAACCGCCAATCGCGCACCAGCCGCTCGCCGTCGGAACGAACAGGCCCTTCAATTCGTGTTAAGTTGTAGTGCAACGCACTATCACGCTTGGCGCCCGTTAACGTATCGGAAAGAGTCCACGGTAACGTTGCAACTAAACGTGTATCGCGCAGCTCTACCGAATCTACTTTTATAAAGTCGCCTAATGAGCCCGGACGTCGCGGCAACCGCGGCCCGCTGCTAGCCCGCATAAGCGCCCTACGCCAATTCCAGTCGTCGTCTCCGTAATCAACCAGCATTATCTGCGCTCTATCAATTTCCAACAACTTCACCGATATCTTGCGATCAATCAGATCGCGCGGATCAAACACAACTCTAACTGGCCCTGTAGCAAGGAACGGCTTACCATTGGGTTCTGTTAGCTCAAGCGAATCAATGCGTATATCGGTAATCAAGTTTCCACCCAACGCCCCGATATACAACTTCCCCGGAAGAGCAGCGTCTAACGACGGAGTAAGAAGTTGAACTATTAATCGACGACCGCGATCGGTTTGTGTAAGCATCGCCACAGCGCCGACCAATGCGAGCGCAAGCGTCATAATTATTGAACCAGCAATTAAAACCACCTTCCTGCGACGTGTCATCAGAACGCCTGTCCAATCCAAATGCTGGGATTAAGACGGCGCAAAAAGCCGCTGCCGCGTGCTGGTTTAAACGTTGACGGACATGCACCTGCCTCCTGAATTGGCGGCGCAGTCTCGTCTGCGAGCGAAGGGTTAACCTGCAACGTGTTACCCGGGCTCACACAATAAAGTGGCGCGATACCAGCTTGAAGCGGTGCGTTGAAGTATGCCGCGCCAGCTGGGAGTTGATACGGGTTATAACCCAAATCAATTCGTATCGCACCAAACGGCGAACGTATTCTTACACCCATTCCAGGTGTAACCTTTATCGTTGGACCATCATCAGAAAGGCGCTGTGCACTACCTGCTGCTCTATTCCATAAACGCCCCGCGTCTGCGAACAGTGCAAGCTGCAACAATCTTGGCGCAATAGGGCTAGGCAGTTGCAGTTCGAGGTTACCAACCACGAGTGAATTACCACCCGTTGGGACCACTCGCTCTACTGCCGCAGCCGAATCTGCGCGAAAATAAGTTTCACCATTGGCCGAAGTCTCGCGGTAACTCTCAACGATGTATACCGCAGGTCCCAATTCGTTTTGTCTAAATCCACGTACTGTAGTTGGACCACCAGCATACAGCCGCTCTTGAGGCGGAATAAACTGCGAGGTGCTTGGCACACGACCTTCGCCAAACACAATACCGCCACGCAGGTGAGCTACAAGCGTAGCGCGGCGTCCAACAGCCATGTACCACGACGCATCGCCAATTACGCGGTTAAACTGCTGCGTTTCATCAGAACCGATAAATGTAGATGCGTGACGCAAGTCTATGCGAAGAGCGGTACCACGTTGCGGCTGAATAGGATTATCTACCGATTGCCGAGTAATACTGTACTCAACAGCCGCTAGCCGAGTGTTCCGTTGAAGAAAAATGCGCGAGTCTGGATCACACGCATTAAACACCGCGCAAAAAAATGCAGGCTCAGCCTCTGTTCTACCTAACTCGACTTGATAAGAAAAAGTGCTCGGGAAACGCGATTGTAGTGGGTCGGATATCGAAAGCACGCCGCCAATAGGAGTGCGCCTAAGAAAAGCGCGATACTCCGAAAGTGTAGAGCTAAACAACGTAACAGTAGGAATGCGCGACGCACGTGCGCGCACTGGCTGTCGTACAGTAAGAGAAGTGTAGTAGTTAAGCGTAGTACTGTACGGATCGCGGCGGGCTTGGCTTTGACACAGCTGCGGCGCGCCGTCCAGCGGTTCTCCAATTCCAATCTTGCTAACACGCGCATTTAACTCCAAGCGCTGCGCATATGGCAAAAAATCTCTATCCGTTAGCGCTCCTTGAAAACGAAAACAATCAAGCGTCGCCCACCCCAAACCACCTCGCGCTGCCCATCTATCGCCCTCTACAACGCGAACCGTAAGATTAACAATCGAGTCGCCTTCAGGCTGCAAACTGTCGGGAAATAAATCTACGCGTCGAAATGCGTCGGTTTGGTACAGATTGCGCTGCGCGTCAATAATCGCGCGCGCCGAATACCAATCGCCGCTTTGCAGCGACATAGTGCTATGTATACGCCCTTGTCCTTTGCTCATTCGCGCTGCGCCTTCACTGCTGTCTACCAAAACAGTAATCGTGCCAATACGAGCACGAACACCCGGCACAACAGTTACCTCCACTTCCGCCGTGCGCGCTTCACTGTTCGTTGTATACGCTAGCAGTGCTTCGGCTTGAGGCCATCCAGAGTTGCGAAGCTCGCGCAACAAAGAATCGCGCCCCGCTTCTAGTGCACCTCTATCGAACACACCACCAACTCTTAACGGAAACTTCTGCGCAGCACGTTCTACATCAGGCTGCACAGGAACCCCTTCCAGCGAAAAGGACGTCACACGTAGCGGACGTCCCTCGTTAATCAAAAAGGTGACCTCAATCACACCCGGCCGTAAAACCGATACCGCCGTATCAACAGAAACATCAGGGAAACCTCGTCGACGATACAACGTTTCTATACGCTGCACATCGCGCGCGAACTCGCCTGGGTCGAGACATCTACGCTCACCCAACAGCGGCACCGACGGTAATCGCGACGGCATTACAGTTACAGTCGCAGCTAACGTCTCATAGCTAAACTCTTGGTTCCCTCTAAATCGCAGCGCACGCACTTCCCTATCACCACGATCACATGAAAGATCCTGCGCGTACGCTATCGCAGGAACAAAACACAACAACATTAGCGCAGCCGCACCACACAGCAGCCGTTGTGCTTTACTCACAACAGCTGCCATAACGGCGTCGCGTACCGCGTCACACACCTTCATCGGTGAACTTGCAAACAAGCTACGCATACTATGCAGCTCTTAGGCTCAATCGTCCTTTTGCCCAAAAACTGCCATGTTCGACGAGTGGCCGGGCGCAACTTTCTTTTCAGGATATATCCAGTGTACCGCTTGATTCACTGCAACCGCAGCTTCTGAAAAACCCGATGCTATAAGCTTTAGCTTTCCAGGATACGTAGTAATGTCTCCAGCTGCATATATACCCGAACGTCCAGTCTCCATTGCAGTCGTTACAACTATCTCATCCTTCTCTATGTTAAGACCCCACTCTGTTAGCGCGCCCAAATCGCTCACGTAACCAAGCATAGGAAGGACACAGTCACAGGGCACCGTTGTCGACGTTTTCTGTTTCACATCGCGAATAGTTACAGACTGAATACAGTCGTCGCCCGTAATGTTCTCTAACTCATGGAATGTGAACACCGACACCTTGCCACCTTCTGTAGCAGCCGCTTCTTGCACCTCCGTTACAGTTGCAGCGTGCGCGCGGAAACGGTCGCTTCTATGCACAAGCGTTACCGACTTCGCTAAATGCCGAAGCTGGGCCGCCCAATCGAATGCAGAATCGCCGCCACCTATAATCATCACATGTTTATCGGCGAACTCCTGCGGGTTGTTAACTAAATCATGAACTCCGCGCCCATACCACGGTTCCGCTGCAGCCTGCGGCAACCTGCGCGGCCTAAACGCTCCAATACCCGCAGCTATTACAACAGCGCGCGATAAGTAGCGCCCCTTATCAGTGACAAGCGTAAACACACCATCCTCTTCCTCCAACGATGTTACACGTTGCGCCAAATGCGCAGGGAACGGTACATCGCGGTGAAACTGTGCCGCCTGCTCTGTAAGCGAACGAACTAAGTCTTTCGCAAGAATCTTGGGGAAGCCTGCAACATCGAAAATGTACTTCTCAGGATAAAGCGCCGTTAACTGCCCTCCCAGTTCGGGGAGAGCGTCAACAATCTGGGCCGACGCGCCACGCATTCCTGCGTAAAAAAGGGCAAAAAGGCCGGTCGGGCCGCCCCCGATGATAGTGATATCGCGAATTGGATGTGTCTCCATCTCTTAACAGTAACTTGCAACCAGCTTAGACGAAAATCGCAGCCACATTTACCTCAATTTACCTCAGTTTACCTCACAAACGGCCACTCGGCACCTGCACACGCTTCGCTACTCGCCTATCCTTATTCACATGAAGATCTATACCCGCACCGGCGATAAAGGAGGCACCGCGCTCTTCGGAGGGGGACGTGTCTCCAAAGACCACCCACGCGTCGAAGCCTACGGGGATGTCGACGAGCTCAACGCAGCACTCGGCGTTGCCCGCTCAGTAGAGCTCATGCCGCGCATTGACGAAGTTCTAGTCCCCATTCAAAAAGACCTGTTCGCGATAGGAGCGCTCCTCGCCACCCCCGATCACAACAAAATGCGAGAGCAGCTCTCCAAAGCTCGCATTGATGACGAACGGATTGCCGAACTCGAACGCGCTATTGATAGCTGTGAAGCTGAACTCGAACCGCTACGCAGCTTCATTATCCCCGGCGGAACCACTAAATCGGCCGCGCTGCACCTAGCACGCACCATTTGCCGAAGAGCCGAACGCAAGGTGGTTCACCTAAGCGCAGAAGTTGAACTGCCATCGCTCGTAGTGGTTTACCTAAACAGACTTTCAGACCTGCTCTTTATGCTTGCAAGAGTCGCCAATAAACGCGCAGGCGCAAGCGAGGTAACCTGGTAATGAGCGGTTCACTCAATCGCAGCGCACCACCGCTTAACGACTCCCGACTACCGTACCCCATTTACATTGGACGCGATAGTGCGGGCAGTATATGCGATGCGGTTAGGGAACATGCTCCTGCTTATCGCTGTGTTGTTATTGTAGACGAGACCGTTCACTCGTTGCACCGCGACCAACTGCTTAGCTCGTTTGTTGGGATTCAAACTGCACTGTTAACAGTGCCCCCCGGTGAATCACAGAAGTCGCGCGAGCGTTGGGCCATACTCACTGACTCGTTGTTGGAGCTAGGGTGTGGACGCGACACAACCATCGTTGCAGTTGGCGGCGGCGTTGTATGCGACCTGGCAGGCTTCGTCGCTGCCACATACATGCGTGGCATCTCAGTAGTGCAGGTACCAACGACACTGTTAGCAATGGTAGACGCTTCAGTGGGCGGTAAAACAGCAGTCGATTCACCGCACGGGAAAAACGTCATCGGCGCATTTCATGACCCTCGCGCTGTACTCATCGACCCATCGCTGTTGCGCACTTTGCCCGCCGCTGAGTTCCGAAGCGGGCTTGCTGAAGTTATTAAGCATGGCGTAATAGCCGACGTCGCTTACCTGCAGCGCGTTGCGTCCGCACTGTACGAGCTCACCACAAAGCTTGCAGACGCTGGTGAGCTTCCTGACATAATTCGGGACAGCGTTCGAATTAAAGCCGACATCGTTGCGCAAGACCGTAGAGAGAACGGCATTCGCAAGGTGCTCAACTTTGGACACACAATTGCGCACGCATTCGAGCGCGCTAGCAACTACAAAGTCTCCCATGGCGACGCAGTGGCAGTGGGAATGGTTGTCGAAGCACGAATCGCGGAGCTGCTTGGTATCGCGTCGACAGGTCTAAGCGAATCCATAGCTGACATAGTCGACCGTGCCGGACTCCCAACAACCGTATCCTCCATTTCGGACAAATTTACCGAACGCAACAGAAGTCCGGCCGAAATAGTTGATCTCACCCGCACCGATAAGAAGGCTCGCAGCGGTTCTATACGCTACGCGCTCCCTTGGCAGCTGGGAGAGATGGAATCGGCCGACGGCGACTGGTCGGTCATTGTGCCCGATAGAATTGCAGAAAAGGCACTAAAGTAGGGACAAGACGCGATTTCGCACATCACAAATGTGCGAGAAATAAAAAAACTATTGCATGTCCGCAATTTTACCGTTATCGTGGCGCTCCTACCTGTTATGGCCGCTGTACTCCTTCCTTCCTTTAGGCGGCCTGTTGAACCGTTCGGCGAGGGCATGTATGCAGGCAGCAACAGCCGCAAACCGGCAGACCAGCCGCACCACACGTGGCGTCTTCCGTTCCTCACCTCCTTCCTCAGCGTTCGACCAGTACCTCAGCGATATCCAGAAGCTCCCCCTAATCACTGACATCGACGAAGAACGTCGACTCGCCAGACTGGCGCAGAAAGGGGACGAACTGGCAGCGGAGAAACTGGTTACCGCCAACCTCCGCTTTGTTATTTCTTACGTCAAGAAATACCAAGGACACGGACTCGACCTTTCTGAGCTCGTTGCCATTGGCAATGAAGGGCTTCTAAAAGCGGTCCGCAAATTCGATCCCGACCAAGGGGTCAAGTTTATCTCCTATGCAGTATGGTGGGTGCGTCAAGCGGTGCTAAAAGCGCTCGCCGAACAAACTCGAAGTGTACGCATCCCTCTTAACCAAAACTCGCAGCTCATTCGGCTTGGCAGAGCAGAAACAATTCTCTCGCAAGTCCTGAATAGAGACGCAACCGATGCCGAAGTCTCGCGCGTTTTGGGCGAGCCTATCGAGCAGGTAAGAGCTGCACGTGCAATTTCTAGCACTGAGATTTCACTCGACTCACCTGTCGATAAGCAAGAAAAAGACTCTTCCACAGTTGGTGAGCGGTTCGCCGGTGAAACGCATGGCGACATTGAAGACTCGACCGACTTCAAGCTTATGCGCGAGTTCATCGACCGCGTATTCCGAATGTATCTAACGCCAAGAGAGCGCAAGATACTGTATCTGTACTACGGGCTAGAAGAAGGCTCAGAGGCAATGACGCTCGAACGCATTGGCGCGCTTATGGGAGTAACCCGTGAGCGCATTCGCCAAATTCGCGAGCGTGCATTCGAAAAGCTTCGTGAATCTCCCGACGGTGGAGCACTGGCCGGCTTCTGGAGCAACAATGGCGACGATGAAAACGACTCCCTCATCGAAGCCACCAAACGGAACGGCGTACGTTCACGTAGCAGCAGTACACGTAGCGGTACTCGCAACAGCAGTAGGCGTCTCTCGCAAAGCCGCAGGGGCGCCGCTTAACGCTCGTAGCGGAAGTACAAACCTTTACCGCGCCGTCGCTAACAACGACGGCGCGCACGTATCCGCCTGTCTCAACTCCAATCACAGCTCGCACAGATAGTAGGAAACAGGTGGGTGCGGTCGGCGCGGTCTGAGCTGCTCCCCTACGACTCCGACGCACTACCGGGCTACCGCAAGCAACCGTCGCTCGCGGTGTTTCCCGCCTCACGCGAAGAAGTAGTCGCAGTCGTTAAGACGCTCGCGCAACACAACACTCCATTCGTACCACGCGGCGCCGGCACTGGCCTATCCGGCGGCTCCCTCGCAGACAACGCGGTAATTGTTGGCCTAAACCGAATGCACCGGATTATTGGAATCGACGCCGATAACCGCGTTGCGCATGTCGAACCAGGGGTCGTTAACACCAAGCTCTCGCGCGCTACCGCACCCTACCGCCTACACTACGCACCCGATCCATCAAGCCAAAGCGCCTGCACAATAGGCGGAAACGTTGCCGAAAACGCCGGCGGACCACACTGCCTTAAGTACGGTGTCACACTTAATCACGTCGTCGCCCTTCGCGTTGTCTTGCCCGATGGGATGGAAACAATGCTCGGCGACCCACTCGGCGAAACCGATGGCTACGATTTAACCGGGCTCTTCGTAGGCTCCGAAGGTTGCTTCGGAATCGCCACCGATATCTGGGTCAAACTCGTTCCAATACCGCAAGCGATTAACACAATACTTGCTGCCTTCTCGACACTCGAAAGCGCTGCGCATGCAGTATCAGCCATTATTGCATCAGGGATTGTACCGGCCGCACTCGAAATGATGGACAAAGCAACTATTCACGCTGTAGAAGCTTCGATTTATGCGGCCGGATATCCACTTAACGCGGAAGCCATCTTGCTAGTGGAGGTAGACGGAATAGAAGCTGGTTTACTAAACGACGTTGAACTAATTGAAACATTGTGCAAAAGCGCAGGCGCGCAAAGTGTGCGGCTAGCGGTTACCGAAACTGAACGCACAAAGCTTTGGCAAGGACGCAAAAAAGCGTTCGGTGCAATGGGACGCATTGCTCCCGCACTGGTAGTTCAAGATGCTGTTGTACCTCGCACTTTGCTACCTGAAATCCTAACTCGCATTCAAAGCATTGGGCGCAAGCACGGCGTGCACGTTTGCAATGTGTTTCATGCGGGCGACGGCAATTTGCACCCAAATATTCCCTACGATCCTAGCAACGAAGAAGAAGCGGTACGTGTGCACGCCGCAATGGCTGAGATAATGAATACATGCATCGAAGCCGGTGGTACTATTACAGGTGAGCATGGTGTCGGTTTAGACAAAATCGGCTACATGGACAAGCTGTTTGACAGCGAGTCTCTAGCCGCGATGTGTGACGTGAGAAAGGTTTTCGATCCAAAGCTTACCGCAAATCCCGGCAAAGTTGTTCCTATTCATAGCTGCAAAGAGTGGCATGGAACAACCTGACGCACAAAGCAGTCACCTTTACAACGCTACTTCGAAAACCGAAATAGCAAACGCTATTAGACGCGCGGCTACCAATAACCGTACATTGCGAATTGCAGCGCAAAACGAATGGCTCAACGCTGGGCGCCCCACTAGCACAGCTAACAGCGAGCTACTTTCAGTAGCTGCACTCTCTGGAATTACACAGTACGTACCCGGCGATTTAGTTATTACCGCACGCGCAGCTACAACACTCGCTGAAATACAACAAGCAGCTGTGTGCAATAACCAGTGGCTCGCTCTAGACCCTTACGGAACCGACAATGGAACCATTGGTGCAACCATCGCGACCGGTTCGTCTGGGCCACTCGCGCCTGCTTACGGTAAAGCCCGCGACCTAGTGTTAGGAATTACAGCGGTAACGGGAAACGCTGCAGTAATTACAGTTGGTGGACGCGTTGTAAAGAACGTTGCAGGATTCGATCTCGTGCGCTTACTCACGGGCTCCTGGGGAACACTCGCTGTTATTACCGAAGTGACTTTGCGCCTCCACGCCCTTCCCCAAAACGAGCTTACAATAGCGGTTAGTCTTAAACAGAAAACAATTCAGCAACAGTTAAGCGCACTCCGTGCTGCACCACTTTCTGCAATGTCGCTGCAGCTCATAGACGCAGCAACAGCTAACCTGTTGTCACAAGAGTTGTCACACGAGTTAACAGGTGAAGCAAGTGATAGCCCTGTACTACTCGCACGAATAGGTGGCAACAGTGCCCGCATATTGGCGCAACGAAGTACGCTAGCAGCGTTAGGTTCAATACGTGAAGTAAACAACGCTATTTGGAGTAGCCTTCGCGCATTCGAAACACACCATACTGTTAGCAATTGGTGCGTACTTCGTGCCAGCGTTGGCATGGCCGGTATAGCGCAAATACTGCAACTGCTACAAGACACCGCCACATCGCCACATTCGCTTTCCCACTCTTCCCCTTTTGTATACCGCTACAACGCTGCAGTAGAAAGCGGAATCGTGCGAATTATAGCGCCTCCGGCATCAGCTGTTGCAATAATTGCTGCGCTCCAACGTGCAGGAGTGCGCGTAGTTGGTGAAACACTTACCGACATTGCATGGAAGCTACTTCCGCCTCCCAACGACTCGATAACTGCTGCCATCAGACAGCAGTTCGATCCGCACGCTGTACTTAACACGGGCATTATGGGAGCAATGTTCCATAAATGACTACAGTGACTACAACGGCTACAACGGCTACAACGGCTACAACGGCTACAACGGCTACAACTAACACGCTTGTTAATACGCCGCTGCACAAGGCGGCAGCAGGATTAGACGCCTGCGTGCACTGCGGCTTTTGCTTACAAGCCTGTCCAACTTACGTAAATCTAGAAGACGAAAACGACTCGCCCAGAGGCCGGCTCGCGTTAATGAAGCACATGCTAACCGGCGAACTTTCAATCGACGACCCGCATGTAGCTAACCACTTAGATCGCTGCCTCGGCTGTAGAGCCTGCGAAACTGCGTGTCCGTCTGGAGTGCCCTATGGCGAACTGTTGGAGGCAACACGCGCCACTATGTTGCCGGTGCGCGGGCTCCCGTTTGTAGCAAAGATTATTCTTGCGCTCTTTGCTAACAAACGTGCAACACAGTTGGTAATGACAGCTGCGCGCATTGCCAGAGCGCTAAGAATACCGCGCATACTTGCGCGTGTACTACCAACACCATTGGCCTTCCCAATGGCGATGCTCGCAAGCACAGCGCCAGTTAACATTCGCGCCATGCGGCAACACAATAGTACACAGCAGGAAAAGCAGCCAGCCGTTCGCATGGACGTAGTAAATGATCTTCGCAACGATCATCATAACGACCATCATAATGATCAGCGCAACGACCGTAACGAAGGTCATTCGAAGTCGCACCCAACCGTTGCGCTACTCACCGGATGCGTAATGGACGGACTGTTTCGTCACGTTAACGACGCTACCGAACGCTGTATCACGCGCGCCGGCTGTGAACTGCGTTCGGCGCCAAACCAACTGTGTTGTGGTGCACTACATGCGCATGCCGGTGACACAAACACAGCTCAGCAACTTGCTCGCGGCAACATTGCTGCGTTCGAGCAATCGGGAGCAGAAGTAATAGTTGTAAACTCCGCAGGTTGCGGCGCTATGATGAAGAGCTATGGCCATCTGTTGGCAGACGACGCTGAGTTTGGCGCACGTGCTGCGGCCCTCGCTGGGCGGGTACGTGATGTAAGTGAATTCTTAGCGCTGAGACTCCCAGAATCGCACGCAGCACTTCCAATAAAGGTTACCTACGACGCGCCCTGCCATCTTATGCATGCTCAACGTGTTGTAAACGAGCCTGTAAGTCTTTTGCAAAGCATACCACGACTAGAGTTAATTCCGCTCGAGGATTCCGACCAATGTTGCGGCAGCGCAGGCATTTACAACCTTTTGGAGCCTTATACATCTAACGCGGTTCTGAAACCCAAACTCAGCAATATTCTTCACTCACGCGCTGATTTTGTTGCAACAGGCAATCCTGGCTGCCTAATGCAAATCGGCGCTGGACTAATGCTAGACGGCCATTTAGCCCGCGCTGTTCACCCAATACAGCTGCTTGATGCGACCTACGACACAGAATGATTAATTTTTCTACAACAAAACTGCGATAATTGCGTATGACTTATAGTGCTCCTCGTACCACACTAACTTCGCGCGCGGGATGCCCTGCGCGGTATCACCTTCATAAGGGAAAATGTTCGGTCAACGCTCTACACTTGTTATCGCATTCGACGGACTCATCGCAGACACGCTGCCTGTTCGGCTTACGGCAGTAAATCAGGGGCTTGCCGCTGCACAGCTCCCCGCTGTTAGCAGCAGCGACACCGACCTAATTGCAGGGCGAACTCTAGCTGAAGCAATTCGACATTGCGTGTCACGATCAGCAATTCCTGCAGACGAAACCGCAATAGACCTTGCCACGTTGGCAGCAGAAAGCGCATACAGCTCTCTACACCGTCAAGCTGGCGTACTTATTCCCGAAGCGCTCGACTGGTTCACACGCGCTTCAGCTCATTACAGGCTCGTAGTTCGTAGCGATGGCTTGCGATCATACGCCGAACGAATTGTAGAAACCGCTGGACTAACATCAATGATTGCATTCTTGCGTTGCAGTGACGACGGCAGCTTGCAACCGGGGCAACCTTCATCGTTTGCTCAGTCTTACAGCGCTATTAGCGAACGCGTCTCTGCTTTTACGGCTACCGGTAGTACACTTAAAGCACTTGAGTGCGCGTCCGAAGAGTTGTACGCGCAAGCGAATGGTGTACTCATAAAGCGCGTTCAATCGCTGCTAGAGTATCCAACTCGCCCATACGGTTCACTATAGCAACGAATATGTATGTCGCCCAGCGCAGCACACCACTCCGACAACACCCCAAAGCTAGCGGCCGAAGTGGTGCGCAGTTGGCACGCGCTAAACGAAGGCGCAACGTGGTTTAGTTTACCAAGCATAAACTGGTGCTCGTTTGCCGGTGGTAAGGCCGCCGAGGTATTAAATGGTTTAGTAACCAACGATATAGCGGCACTGTCTGACGAGGGTGTGAGTAGCTGCTACGCGGCCGCACTTACTCCTAAGGGTAAAATGGTGGCCGACATGTACGTTGTGCGTGAGAGTGCCGAACAGCTATACGTGGCAGTACCCCAGGAAGCATTCGACGGCTGGTGGGACATTGTTCGTAAGTACGTCAACCCACGTTTAGCCAAGTACCGCGACGAGCGTGAGACATGCGCGTCGTTTCTTATTGCAGGTCCATTGGCGCAAGCAACATTTGCTCTTTCTGGTGATTTGTGGAGTGTACAAAGCATAAGCATAGGTGGCGTCTCAGTAGTCGCCGTACGCACCAATATTGCCGGTAACGTTCCCAGTTGGCTTTTGCGTGTTGCATCCGAACAAAGCGAACAGCTCGGCGACATATTGCGAGAACAGTGTACACAAGGGCACCCTGATGCGCTTGAGATAGTTCGAGTTGAAAGTGGGCGCGTGCGCTACGGCTTAGACATTAACGACAGCGTGTTGGCGCAAGAGGCCAACATGGAGCAACTGGGTGCCATTTCATTCGAGAAAGGCTGCTACACTGGTCAGGAGACAGTGGCGCGTGTGCACTTTCGTGGCAGAGTAAACCGGTACATTCGCGGCCTTACCAGCGATAAGCCAATGGTTTTGGGTAGCACCATTACCGATGCAACAGGTAAACCAGTAGGCGAAGTAAAAAGTAGCGTTTACTCCCCTGCGTGGGGCTACATAGCACTGGCAATGATACGTCGCGAGGTAGCAAACGGTGACACGGTGCAGTTGCAGCCACCGAGCGAGGACTCGGCCACCGAAGATACCGTGACCGCCCAAGTAACCGACCTACCCTTCGGCGCTACCTCACCAAGCGCGGCCTAAAGAAACGAAAAGCGGGGCACACCCCAAATGAGGTATGCCCCGCCCTTCACACAAAGAACTGCGGCTTAGTTGCCCGCGGCTGCCTGTGTTGAATCCGTGTGAGCGGAATCGCTGTGCGTGCTGTCAGCAACCACTGAATCGGTTGTTACAGCAGCAGCCGGCGCCGTGGTATCGGCGGCCGGAGCCTCTTCCTTAGCGGCACAGGCGGCGAACGTGAAAGCAGCAGCGATAAGAGCCAAACGCTTCATGTGAGATACTCCAGGGGGTACGGTGGCGGAAAACGCGCCGTGCGACGTTTGCGCACGGCCCCATCGGCATACGCCGACGGGGATAAGGTCAAGTTGACGGGACCGTGGGCGAATCTACCGATTTAGGCGCGGGAGTCAATAGCTGAGCTGCGCAGATGTGAAGTGGAATTGTGTGTTAAGTGACAATGGCGCCTGTAGGGGATGGGGTTGCCACCCGTGGCGTTGATGGCTTTGGGTGCCAGATAGTAGCTCACGCGAAGACGCGAAGACGCGAAGGCGGTTGGACAGTTCTTTACCGTGATCGTTTCAGGTACGGTGCTGGCTTAGCTAATAAATAGAGAGACTGACGCCTGATCGGCAGCAGCTTCCTTCGCGACTTCGCGGCTCCGCGTGATCTATTAGCGCACGTAACTCCGCACATCTCAGGACTACAGCAGCAGACTCGCTGAGGCCAGTTACACCCTTATTGTTGCCATCATTGCGCTAATCGAGGTAGCGTTCAAGTCTTCAGAAAAACACAGCTGAGCTACGCGGCTAGTTGTAGCCCATCTCCGGTCACGCGCTAGGCGCGACCGGCATAACCTCGTTTACCGACTTTATCAGCGGCAACGCCACGCGACGAGCCACCTCATCAGCTGCCGCCACCTCGGGCCCCTCAGCTCCAACGCCGGGTTCTATTGGTACCACGATACGCACAAGTGCCTCCTCAGTGCGTCCATACAGCGCAGCATCACGCAACAAATCCCACTTAACCCGATATTCGCTAGCTTCGATACGCCCGCGCCCTTGATACCAGTAGTACACCATGGCACGCACGCCGTTATTAGCAAGAATAACGCGGTTAACCGTAGCCGGACCTATCGCAGACTCCAGAGTGGTCTTCTGGTTCACCATTATCTCCCAACCAGCACCCGGCAAACAATTCTTGGGTGAATGGATCGACTTACCCTGAATCTGGCTGTCATAGTAGCCCACATATGTCGTGAACTTTATGTCAGTGCTGTCCGGTCCAAATGCTCGCATTTGGTAGTCTGACATTCCGGCGACCGCCTGCTCCAGCGAGTCAATTACCATGTCGCGGCCGGCATAACCTTCGAAGCTGTTTACCACCTCTACCATAGGAGCGCGACTCTCAACCACGTGCTGCTCGCGTATGCCAGATATTAGTAGCACACCACCAAAAAGAATTGCTGGTGGCATAAATGTCATAACCTTGCTGCTCATGATGCGCGCCTCCGCACAAAGAAGTTCTCACCCTTGCCCAGCAACCACGTAACCATACCGGTGGCAACGAATGCCGCACCAAACATTACCATCCCTTCGCTGGTGTGCATAAAACCTTCGCCCATTTCGGGGCTAATAAAGAGCACCAAAAAGCCAGTTAGGAATATGCGCACGCCGTTGATTATCACGGCAATTGGGATAGCCAGTAGTATAAGAAGCACGCGTGTTGGCCACTTTTGTAGGAACATTGCCCCTAGCAGCACCGACAAGCTTAACAGTGCTGTAAGCGACCGTAGCCCGCTACACGCTTCAGCAACAAACAACTCTTGGCCAGGAATTCGGATAACGTTACCCGTTAGCATCACCGGTATTTGGCGCCACTCAAGTAATGCAGCTCCTATTTTTGAAGCCGTGAACTGCAGCGGCAACGCCACTGTGTTCAGGATTACTTCAGGAATAGGGACCGATAACCCTAGCAGAGTAAATGGCAGCCACCAATGTAGCGCCTGACGAAATCCGGCATAAAACACCGTTAAACCGGCGAGCGCCAAAATCATCGAGCCGCGCATTATAAAAAGCTCTGCGGCCAAGTCGGCGGCGTATCTAAACGCAACGGCAGCGCCAATAATTAGCAGCCCCAAAATTGGCTGAGCCAATGCCTTGGGAGCCTTTCCGGCCTTATACGCCAAATAAATTGCTAAGGGGCCCAAAAGCAGCCCGTGTCCCGAATTCGGATCGTTCCACCACGCATCAAATAGCAGCTGCGCCGGACGGGCAAACAGCAGCACGAAGGCAATGGCCGACAGGATTACCGCAATTAATGTCTCTCGGGATCCCGTCCAGCGAAGCTGAAACGGAAGGCCGGCGGCTTTGTCGGGACTCTGTAAAATGTCTGGTGCTGCCAAGTCAGATCTCAGCGATAAGGTAGACGTCCAATGTACACCGGGTATGACGAAGGTGGTCCACCAACTGTCACGCCAAATCCCCTAAATATTTTATTCCCACAATCGCCAACGCCATAGCCCAATATCGGCGTGCAGAGGACTAGATTTCACCCCGTTACCATTTCGCGACGCCGACCATTGGATCTCAGCACATGACCGACAAGACTGCCGCCGTAAACAACCCCGGGAACGATGCTCTCGCCATTAACGATAGCCGCACCGGCAAAGGCTACTCGGCGGCCATTCGTACGGAAGGGCCAGAAGGGGATACATACGTTAGAGCAATGGATCTGCGCCCCATAAAAAGGGACGACGCAGAGTTCGGAATGCTTAGCTACGATCCAGCATTCATGAACACCGCCTCCTGCCGGTCGGCTATCACTTTCATTGACGGCGACAAGGGTATTCTGCGCTATCGCGGCTATCCCATTGAGCAGCTCGCGGAGAACGCTACGTTTCTTGAAGTAGCATACCTTCTGCGCAATGGCGAGCTTCCGTCGCAGCCAGAATATGACAAGTGGGTGCACGACATCACGTACCACACCTACGTGCATGAAAATATGCGGAAGTTTTTAGAAGGCTTCCGGTACGATGCACACCCAATGTCTATGATGTGCAGTGCAACGGCGGCGCTATCTGGCTTTTACCCTGAAGCACGTAACATACACGACCCCGAACAGCGCTACATATCGGTTATACGCCTACTGGCAAAAATTCCGACTATCGCGGCGTTTGCTTACAGGCATGTCAAAGGGTTGCCATTTATTTATCCGGACAACGACCTCTCATACGTTGAGAATTTTCTCTCAATGGTTGCTCGCATGTCCGAACCTCGTTACGAAGCAAACCCAGTTTTTGTTAAGGCGCTGGAAGTACTGTTTATTCTTCACGCAGACCACGAGCAAAACTGTTCTACCAGTGCAGTACGCGCCGTTGGTTCATCGCATGTAGATCCATTCTCTGCTGTGGCAGCCGGTGTAGCTGCACTCTTTGGTCCATTGCACGGTGGCGCCAACGAAGCAGTGCTGCGCATGATTACCGAGATCGGCCATCCGAAAAACATTCCAGCGTTTATCGAGTCGGTAAAGAGTGGCAAGGGTGAACGCCTCATGGGCTTCGGCCACCGCGTTTACAAAAGCTACGACCCGCGCGCGCGCATAGTTAAGCGCCTTGCCGACGACGTTTTCCGTCAGGTAGGCATGGATAAGGACTTAGAGATAGCGCTTGAGCTTGAACGCATAGCGTTGTCCGATGAGTACTTCGTGGCGCGCAAGCTTTATCCAAACGTTGATTTCTACACGGGGCTTATTTATCGCTCCATGGCTTTCCCAACCGAGTTTTTCACGGTGTTATTTGCGGTGGCTCGTGTGTCGGGGTGGCTAGCCCAGTGGGAAGAAATGATTCAGGATAAGGAGCAGAAGATAGCGCGTCCGCGACAGATTTATGTTGGACCGGGCGAGCGGGAGTATAAGCGCACGCTGGTGGGGTGAACAAGCTTTTTGCTGGCGTCACTTAGTCGAGTAACGTGACGCCAGTTGCTGAACGATCGTCATGATTAGTCAATATCTGTCATGACGGAGAAAACATTGTTCGGTTGCCAGCGAGTACCGCCGACCCCATAACCACGTGCATAGCAATAGCGAAAGATCGTTTGCAGTAGCAGTTTTTGTAGGCGCTACACTTATTGCGTTGATAGCACAATACCTATCAGGATCGTACGAGGCCGACTTTGGATCGTACGCAGATGAAGGTGCACACTACGTTACTACGCTTGCTATTATTGATTGGATTTTCAGCAAACAGGTTTTCAATCCGCTCGATTTTATGGTTGACTATTACGCGCGCATGCCGGCGGTCGCAATTGGCCACTGGCCTCCCGTTTATTACGTTTTAGGCGCCGCGTGGGGTATCGTTTCCAACAGCTCCTCGCGTGGCTCAATGCTATTGCTAAACGCAATAATCGCGGGTGGATTGGGATGTACCACGTTTCTGTACACTAGACGTAATGTGTCTCGTGTGCTGGCCGTTTGCGCATGTGCGGCACTAATGCTTTCTCCAACAGTGTTGTGGCTTATTACATGGATAGGTTCTGATATTTTGCTTAGCCTAATAGTATTGTGCGCTACTGCTCAATGGGGAGCATACTTGGAGCGTGGACGACCGAAAAACGCGTTGATGTTTGGGGTGCTATCCGCAATCGCAATCCTTACTAAAGGGAACGGATGGCTTTTAGGGATTATGGCAGTTATCGCACTACTCGTATCGGGAAAGATGGAACTGGTCAAACGTCCCACTACTTGGGTTGCTGCGTTTACTGCCTTACTAATCGCACTTCCATGGCAGCTCCTCACACTTCCAATCACGCAGGGGGCTTGGTCAGGTGCGGTAGGATTTGACTTTTTTGTTGGTGCAGTTCCCATGCACCTAGCAGGTCTCGGTTACAATTTGGTTGTGCCTCTTTTATTGCTGATATGGTGCCTTGTCGCCAGTGCCGGCAAAGGTATCATTGGACAGAAGCACAATCTCACGCCGTGGATATCACTTACAGTAGCATCGCTATTATTCCACTCTATCGTACCGGCAGTAACTGACCAGAGAGTCTTGGTTAACGCCTACGCTCCATTTTGCATTATCGCATTCAGCGTTTGGAGCGAAGTACGTACGAGCTCGCGAAAGACAACCTGGACTACCAACGCTATCCCTGCGGTATCTCTGGTCGTACTCTGCTTTATCTCATTTTATTCAGTCAACGCATCTCGTTACGAACCTCAAGGATATGCGCAATCAGCCAAGCTTGTTCTAAGTCACGATAGCACTGCCGTAGTTATGGTTTCATCTGGAGCTGAAGTTGATGTGAGTATGGTAGCAGCTTTCGCCAGTAGTGCGAGAGAAACAGGCCACCCAATAGTTCTGAGAGCGAGCAAACTCCTAGCCACTTCAGACTGGAATGGGGTTGGGTATTCATCATTAGTTAGGAATGAATCTGGCATTCAGGCGTTCTTCGACTCAACCGCCGTAAATTGGATCGTAGTTGATACCGTCTCTACTAAGATAAGCGCACACCACAATGACATACTATCGAAGTATGCACACGGCGCGCCCGAATGGGAACTATTCTATGCTACGCATAGAGTACTTGTGTACAAACGAACGGTACCTGCAATAAACCCGCGTCCTTTAACTTTTTCAGCGGGTGGGCGACGGATAACCGTACCTTCGAACTAAGAACCGCCAAAACGGTGAACGCCTTCGAAACTACCAGCTAGCGACGCGCGATCGTAGGGCTAAATATGTCCGAAAGCCACGGCATATCAACTACGAGCAAAACCGCCATAACAACTGCACAAAGTACTACCGAAAACATAAGACGATGCTCTTTGTATAACTTCTCAGGATTTTGAGCAGCACCATCCGCACGAAAACCTAGAAGCAGATACATTGCCATTACTAACGCCACAAATGGAAAAGACAGTACCATCTCAATCCTATAACGCATTAAGAAAGCACCAAAAAAGAGCATCGCTGCGGATCCATAAAAAACTACGGACACTAAAAGTCTCGTTTCAGAAAAATGACTCAGAGATAGTCGGTAGGATCGCCTAGCCTCATCAGAACCCAGCTGCCTATGCTCCGAAAATCTCTTAATTGCCATGAAGTAACAGCCAACAAACCAATAGCTAAGCAGTAATGATACAGGAGGGGTGGTTACGCTTGTAACTATGTACCAACCTGCCAGCATCCGTAAAGGGTTGTTAACAGATTCGGTAATAACATCAAGATACGGAACGTCCTTCGACCGAATCGGGCGTATGTTATACACACAACCCATCAGCCATAGCGCGAGCATCGTCCAAAAGAACTCCCAGTTTATTAACGTGGACAGGGCAAGACCGGAAGCACCTACCGCCACCCACTGAAAGTATGCAATTGGGACAGAGACTTTCCCAGACGGGACTGGCCGATGCTTCTTTATCGCATGCTGACCATCAAACGGCGCGTCAAGAACCTCATTAATGGTATAGTTGCTAGAAGCAACCAAACCGATAGCTACCAAACCTATTAGAACCCGGAAAATCAGTTCCGACGGTGAAAAATCACTTAGCCCCCAAGCAATCGCCACGATAATACCAGGAAGAACAAACACATTCTTCACCCAGTGATCGATTCGCAGTATTGCAAAATGTCCTGAAAGGCTAGGAACTGGTGCGGTACTTTCCAGTTCTTCCATCCGAGTGTGTTCAGCTACCTGGCTCATCAATCCGTCTGTGCGAGTTACTTGCAGGTTTCAAAAACAGGTCGATGATGCGCCGCTGAAGTTCGCGTGTCCGTTTGAGTCCGACATACCGCGCCAACAAAATGGCAACAGCCGTCCCTCTAAATCTAATGAAGCTACATCCGGCTGCTCGAGCTGCGGCACCATCCGTGTCATCGCGGTCGCCAACCATGATCACAGAACCAACTTCAACGCCAGCCTTAGAAGCCAAATACTTGAGGCCGGCGGGACTAGGCTTTAGTGAGGCCACTTCTACATCACAGCTAGCTGCTGCAATGGCCACATATGCGCTAACGCCGATTACACGTAGCTTCTCGACGACCGGATAGTCCGAAAGGATACAAATCTGAACCCCGGCATGTTGTAGCTCCTCGAATACTTCGACTAATCCTGGAATCGACGCATTACCCACATGCTTCAGCGATCGCTCAAAAAACCACTGGTTAGTCACGTTATTTACATCTTCCACCGAACAACCTGACATCCTAGCTGTTTCTTCAATCTGAAGCTCTAAGCTGAATATCACCTCACTTTCCGTTCGAAGTCTTTCATGTGCAATGCGAAAACATCTTAGGACCCTAATAACCTTTACCGCCTCAAACGGTCTCACAATAAGAAACCCCAATAGCTCCAGCATTATTCCTACTCGCATTAATGTAGCAGAATACAATGTTCCGTCCATGTCAAACACAACGACTCGCTTTCGTGTATTCATACGAACTGGAGAAAGCAAAGAGCAAGACCAATACCTTTCATATACTTACGCCAAATTGGGCTGCAACCAGCGCCTCACCACCGCTTCATCCTTCCCCTTCCTAGCCGCATAATCCGCAACCTGATCTGGCAACACACCACCTACGCCAAAGTAACGCGATTCCGGACGCCAAAAATACCAGCCGCTTACCGCAGCAGTAGGATACATAGCGAAGCTCTCCGTTAACGTAATGCCCGCGCGAGCAGTTGCATCGGTTAGCGCGAACAACGATTCCTTTTCAGTATGATCTGGGCACGCAGGATAGCCAGGAGCAGGACGTATTCCCTGATACTGCTCCTTTATAAGCGATTCGTTATCCAACTGCTCATTCGCCGCATAACCCCAAAACTCGCGGCGCACACGTTCGTGTAAACGTTCAGCAAATGCTTCAGCTAGTCTATCTGCCAACGCTTTAGCTATAATCGCACTGTAATCATCGTGCTGTGCATGATAGTATGCCACCAACTCGTCAACACCATGTCCCGCAGTTACTGCAAATGCACCCAGGTAATCAACGATACCGCTGTCACGCGGTGCAACTAAGTCCGCAAGACAAGAATTGGGGCGCCCGTCTCCCTTCTTGTCAAGCTGCTGACGTAACATATGCAACGTTGCAATCTTGCTGCTTCGCGACTCATCGCTATACAGCTCTATGTCATCACCAACAGAGTTGGCAGCCCAAAAACCAAATGATGCACGCGCCTCAAACAGCTTCTCGCGAAGTATTCGGTCAAGCATACTGCGAGCATCTGCGTATAGTGTTCGCGCAGTCTCACCAACAACTGCATCCTGCAGTATCGCTGGATAATGCCCCGCCAACTCCCATGCCTGGAAAAATGGCGTCCAGTCTATTCGCTCAACAATCTCTTCCAACGGATACTCACTAAATGAACGAACCCCTGTAAACGTCGGCACAGGCACCGGCACCGTAATATCTATTCGCACCGGGTTCGCGCGAGCTGCTTCAATAGATATCAATCTGTCCGCGCGGTTGCGCGATGCGCGTGCTATTCGCACTTCGTTGTACTCGGCGCGAACGTCATGCATAAACGCATCTTTGTTCTCGCCTAACAACGAACTCGCTACTCCAACAGCACGCGACGCATCAAGCACATGAACAACAGGCCCCGAATATGCGGGTTCAATTCGTATAGCCGTGTGGGCCTTACTTGTCGTTGCACCTCCAATAAGTAACGGCAACTTAAAGCCCAACCGTTCCATCTCGCTGGCTACAAACACCATCTCATCTAACGAAGGTGTTATAAGTCCCGACAAACCAATCACATCTGCATCTATTTCGCGAGCACGCGTAAGTATGCTAGCGCATGGCTGCATCACTCCCATATCAATTACTTCGTAACCGTTACACTGAAGCACAACGCCCACGATGTTCTTACCTATGTCGTGAACGTCACCCTTTACAGTAGCAAGAAGCACGCGCCCAGCCGACCTGCTATCAGTTGTTTTTGCCGCCTCAATAAATGGTATCAAATGAGCCACCGCCTTCTTCATAACGCGCGCACTTTTTACGACCTGCGGCAAAAACAACTTACCAGCACCAAACAGGTCACCGACTACGTTCATGCCGCGCATTAGTGGCCCTTCAATTACCTCAATAGGGTGCGACATCTGTAGTCGAGCTTCCTCAGCATCAGCCACTACGTATGAATCGATACCATGAACAAGAGCATGCGACAACCGATCCTCAACCGACTGCGAGCGCCACGACAAGTCCTCTGCTTCTTTACTACGCCCTTTAACTTGGTCTGCTACTTCAAGCAAACGTTCAGTGGCATCGGCGCGTCGCGCAAGCACAACGTCTTCAACACGCTCGCGTAACTCACCTGGAATGTCCTCATACGGAACTAGCTGCCCAGCATTAACAATTCCCATGTCCATACCTGCTCGTATGGCATAGTACAGAAACACAGCGTGCATGGCTTCACGCAATGGGTCGTTGCCACGAAACGAAAATGACATGTTGCTAACGCCACCCGACACGTGAACGTGCGCGAGCCTCTCTTTTATCGCACGCGTCGCTTCAAAGAAGTCAATCGCGTAGCGCGCATGTTCTTCTATCCCTGTACCAATCGCAAAAATATTTGGGTCAAAAATGATGTCTTCTGCTGGAAATGCTATACGCTCGGTAAGTAAGCGGTATGCACGCTCGCATATCGCTATTCGACGCTCAACTGTATCTGCCTGCCCTTGTTCGTCAAAGGCCATGACAATAACAGCCGCGCCGTATCTACGAACAAGCTTGGCCTGTCGCAAAAACTCGTCTTCGCCTTCCTTAAGCGATATGGAGTTCACAATGCTTTTCCCCTGCAAACAACGCAGCCCCGCTTCTATCACGCTCCACTTACTCGAATCAACCATTATTGGCACACGCGATATGTCTGGCTCACTGGCAACCAAATTCAAGAATGTCACCATTGCTTGCTCCGAGTCGAGCAACCCTTCGTCCATATTCACATCTATAACTTGTGCTCCGCTTTCTACTTGCTGACGCGCGACTGTTAGTGCATCGCTATACAGCCCTTCCAAAATAAGCTTTGCGAAACGCCGCGATCCCGTAACATTCGTGCGCTCGCCAACGTTCACAAAGTTTGTGTTAGGGCCAATCGTTGCCGCTTCAAGTCCCGATAGTCGCAACAACGGCTCAACTGCTACAACTTTGCGAGGAGCAACTCCCTGCACTGCAGCAGCTATCGCAGCAATGTGCTCCGGCGTTGTACCACAGCACCCACCAACTATGTTCACAATACCTTCACGAGCCCATTCACCAATTTGAGCGGCCATTATCTCAGCGCTCTCATCATACTCGCCAAATGCGTTAGGCAAACCTGCATTTGGGTGCGCACTAATGTTTACATCTGCTATACGCGAAAGCTCCTGCACATAGGCACGTAGCTGCTCCGCGCCGAGTGCACAGTTTAAACCTATAGATATAGGGCGCGCGTGTGCTACTGAAGTCCAAAACGCTTCGGCAGTTTGTCCTGAAAGCGTGCGTCCGCTGGCATCTGTTATCGTTCCCGAAATCATTACGGGAACGCGGCGCCCCTCCTCTTCAAACAAGGTGTCTATGGCAAATATTGCTGCCTTAGCATTAAGCGTGTCGAATATCGTTTCAATAAGAAGGATATCCGCACCTCCGTCTAGCAAGCCGCGCGCAGCTTCAGTGTAAGCTTCAACTAAGCCGCTAAATGTTACGTTGCGCGCGCCTGGGTCCTCAACCGATGGCGATATCGACGCCGCACGTGACGTTGGTCCAAGTACGCCCGCAACAAACCTAGGGCGTTCGGGTGTTATTGCTTCAAACTTATCTGCGCACTTACGAGCTAGCTTTGCAGCCTCAAAGTTAAACTCGTATGCCAACTCCTGCATTCCATAGTCGGCCAACGATATAGAATTGGAGTTAAAGCTATTCGTTTCTAAAATGTCTGCGCCTGCATGCAAGTATGCTTCGTGAATTTCAGCAATAATTGCAGGTTGGGTTAAAACCAACAGGTCGTTGTTGCCCTTTAGGTCATTGGGCCAGCTAGCAAACCGTTCACCTCGAAATTGCTCCTCCGTTAGCCTGTGCCGCTGAATCATCGTTCCCATCGCGCCATCTATTACCAGAATGCGCTCGCGAAGCAGCTCTGATAAAAGAGCCGAACGTTGTGACGAAGCTACAGCAGCTGAAGCAGACATGACGGAAAGCTAGGCGCGCACTTGCGCTATAAGTGAAAGTGTGACTGTGTAAGGTACCTATGAACAACACGATTGCGAACCCGGGCACAGTCAACGTTATAGATAAAGTATCGAAGCTCCCTCGTGCCGATTTATTACATCGTCTACTAGATCCCGATCAGGTGGTCGTATTCGACGGCGCAATGGGCACGATGCTTTACGCACGCGGCGTCTTTATTAACCAATGTTACGACGAGCTATCACTGCGTGCACCCGATTTGGTACGCGACATTCACACTGCCTACGTAAAGGCGGGCGCCGAGGTAATTGAAACGAATACTTTTGGCGCGAACCGTCTTAAGTTGGCCCAGCACGGGTTAGAGTCGCAGGTGGCCGCTATTAACAGTGCCGCTGCTAGTATTGCCCGCGAAGCCGCAGGCGATGGGTTGCTTGTTGCAGGCGCGGTTGGCCCTTTAGGCGTTAGGCTAGAACCCTTTGGAGCAACAAGCAAGGAAGAAGCGCGTGCGTTGTTCAGAGAGCAAATGCAGGCGCTTTTGGATGGCGGTGCCGACTGTTTTGTGCTCGAGACGTTCTCAGATCTTGATGAGATTGAACAAGCATTGCTCGCCGCTCGCGATGTGAACAGCGCAGTGCCAGTAATCGCGCAGGTTACCGTGGGCCCCGACTTACGTACCGCCTACGGCGCCTCGCCCGAAGATATAGCGCTCGCCCTAAGCAAGTGGGGAGCGGACATTATTGGCCTTAACTGCTCGGTGGGACCGCAAACCATTCTTGAAGCCGTTGAGCAAATGGCTGCGGTTACAACGCATAAACTTTCGGCGCAGCCTAACGCTGGCATGCCGCGCGTTGTGGGTGGGCGTAACATGTATATGGCGAGCCCCGAATACATGGCCACTTATGCTCGCCATTTAATTCAAGCTGGCGCAAAAATTGTGGGTGGCTGCTGTGGCACGACACCTGAACACATTAAGGCTATGGTAGAGGGGGTACGCCCCCTTGCTCCCCGCAGTGGTGCGCGCTCGCGAAGCACCGAGCCGCGATCGGTTCAAGTAACTGAGAGAAGTGCCGGCATGCCGCCGGTGTTGTTGGCCGAACGCTCACGGTTCGGCGCCAAGCTGGCAAAAGGAGCTTTTGTAACGAGCGTTGAGATAGTACCGCCGCGTGGCACCGACACCGCACGTTTGCTATCGGATGCTTGCAAGTTGGCGGCGGCAAATGTTGACGCCATTAACGTACCCGACGGGCCGCGCGCGCAAAGTCGTATGAGCGCTATTGCTACAAGCGTTCTTATTGAGCAGCAGGGAATTGAGGCGGTAACTCACTACTGCTGCCGCGATCGCAACTTACTCGGCATGCTGAGCGACCTACTTGGCGCCTCGGCGCTTGGGCTAAGGAACATGCTGCTTATTACTGGCGACCCACCCAAAATGGGGCCGTATCCAGACGCTACCGCGGTATTCGATATAGATGCGATAGGGCTAACAAACTTGGTTCGCAATTTGAACCACGGTATGGACCCTGGTGGAAACCCAATGGGTTCGCGTACAGAGTTTGTAGTTGGCGTGGGTGTAAACCCTGCCGCTATTGACGCCGAGCACGAGCTACGCCGGTTCCAGTGGAAAGTGGAGGCGGGTGCGGAATACGCGATTACACAGCCGGTGTTTGATGTTGAGCAGTTGGAGCGCTTCTTGGATACGGTGGAAAGCCACCGTATCCCGATAGTGGCTGGTATTTGGCCGTTGGTATCGGCTCGAAATGCGGAGTTTTTGGCGAACGAGGTACCTGGAGTGACGGTGCCGCAGGAGGTATTAGACCGAATGCGGCGTGCGAATGAGAAGAGCAAGGAGCACGCGCTGGCCGAAGGTGTGGGGATCGCGAGGGAGATGTTGGAGCGGGTGAGGGGGGTTGTTCAGGGGGTTCAGGTGTCGGCTCCGTTTGGGAAGGCTGAGCTGGCGTTAGAGGTATTACAGCAGTAAAAAGTTGCTAGTGCAACACAGTGTGTTGCACTAGCGCCACATAGATACAAATGACGCAGCTAATCTACACCGACCCTTTCGCCCGTAAGGACTTGATATTAAATAAGTTAGTGCAGACAGTTCCACTTTACAGCAGTGGCATGAAGGTTGATGTAGTTCATAGCGTCAACAACACTCGCCTCTCAACCCGAATCATATCATGAAAGCTACAAAACGTATCGCAGCGATCGCGCTGCTGGCTGCTCTTCCTGCCGTTGCTAGTGCACAGCCTGGCGTAGATGCGCAGGGTGGAACATGGGCAACTATCGGAATCCCCGATGGCACAAACCCTGGAGTTCGGTACTGGAACAACGCCTCTGACGACGGTGCCAGTTGCAACATCGGCTACTTTGTATACGGAAACTTTGGCCCATGCAGCAACGAAACGCCTGCGTCAATGGGCTCTGGCCTTGGGTGGACAGACGCCACTTACTTGGCGTATGATCCGGAGGCAGTTAACGCTCCAACGGTTCATTTTTTCAACGCCGGCAAATACAACATCAGCTACCTCGGCAACGTCGCTGGCGCGAACCCAATGCGTCAGTTCGGCTACCGGGAAATCGGCAGCGGCATCGTCAACTGGCTAACAGCCGGAACCACGACCTATGTTGAGTCATCAGTGGGTTTTGAGTGGGTTCTCCAGGCTTGGAGTCCCACAGGATCTGCTGATTTCACCTCGAACAGTGACCCCAGAATGTTCTCGGTGTTCGCTAACGGTACTGACGGCTATTCAGCAACTGAGTTCTTCGTCGGCGCTGAAGATAACAACTGCTTCGAGATCGGTGATGGCTGCGCCCGTGTTTCCGATCGCGATTACAACGATGCTTTCGCACTCGTTCAAGTTGTCCCAGAGCCGTCGACCTACATGCTCATGGCTGTCGGTCTCGCTGGCCTCTTTGGTGTAGCACGCCGCCGCAAGGCATAAGTTTGTAAAACGCAGGGAGGCGTTGAAACGCCTGGGGGTCTCTTTAAGACCCCCAGGCGTTTCGCTTTTATCACTTTGTTTACATTAGTTCGTCATTTGATACAACACCTCTTTCTTCGAAAGAGGGAGGTATTCCTCTAGCCAAACCTAATGTGCTGAATAGTCGGCGTAGCTGGCTCCGAACGTCTCCTCGCCTTTGAGCGGTGCACCTTTAGAAAGCAGGATTCATACGCTCCTTATCCTAGTACTCTGGAAAGAGGCTTATGTAATGACTAACGACAGTAACTAGCTAGACGGATAACCTCCCATCACAGATATGATACATCTCAACGTGGAAAGCCAGGATTCGGACGATGGTAGCTCTTCAAGAACGTGGAATGTACTGGTAGTTTGCTTTATTACGGTCACTGTTCTGCCGGTTTTCTTGGTAGAGTATTTGCCGTTGCTTGATCTATCAAATCATCTCGCGCGCGTATATATCCTTCACGATCTTCTAAATGACCCTAGTTCGTCATTTCGTAATCAGTATGACATTAATTTTGCTCCCATACCTAATGTAGCCTTCGACGTCACGATGTTAGGACTTATGAAAGTCCTAAGCCCGTTGGCAGCAGCAAAGGTGTTTGTGACCGCAACAATACTCGTGTGGTGCGCAGGGCTGCTGGCTCTGAGCTCAGCGTTAGGAAACAAAAGGAACCTCCTCGTGCTCCCTGGTTTTCTTCTGGCGCTCAACGGACCTTTTCTTTATGGACTGGTAAACTATTCGTTCGGAATGGGACTCGGTCTCATTGCGTTGGCTATCTGGATACGGTTCTACGAGCAGCCAAGCTTTCGGCGATGGATCGGCGCGGTTGCCTGCACTTTACTGGTTTACCTATCACACCTTGCCCCATACGTAATTATTGCCGTAGCCGCTGCTTCCGTTGTGCTGTTCCGAATTGCATGCGAACGAAAAGTCACACGACGCGATTTAGCAGCTTTATCGATTCTCTGCGCACCATGTGTTCCATTTATTATGTTTCTCGATTCAGGCGGCTCCGTTGGTACAATCGCTTGGAACTCTATACCAGGGAAAATGATATCAGCTGTTTCTTTCACAAGAAGCTATAACGTCTTTTTGGATCTAGCAGTCTTAGCAGTACTTGCAGTCTCTTTCGGAGCAACGCTGTTATATCAGCAAAATGTCGCTAACCTTCCGTCGCGCGACGCCATGGTGATGCTAGCGTCTACAACCTTGTTTTTCTTCGTAAGTCCGCTCGAAGCGTTCACAGCAAGTGCTGTAGATGTTCGGATACCTCCTGCGATTGCCGCGATTGCTCTCTGCGGAGTTGGCGTACGTAGTGCTAGCAAGTATTCCAGACTTCTTATTGCTGGAATCACGGTTACACTCTTGGTACGCCACTCTCATGTAATAGCAGAGTGGCACAAGTTCGATGAGGAGATAACTGCTGCTGTTGAACTACAAAATGAAATCCCATATCACGCGAGGGTGCTCCCCTTGGTGAATGCAGCGTCTGGACTTGATGAACAAAAAAAGTCCTTGATGTTTTCTTACACCCATTTTTACAGCGTTATTAGCAGAAAGACCTACGTGCCACTGCTTTTCGCGCTCAGAAGCCAACAGCCATTGGTACAGAAAGAATGGCCGTATTTATCAACAGGTCACGGCGAGCTATTCCTAGAGCATCGTAATAAGTTCGATTACGTATGGAGCTACTTACCTAGCAACGCTCAGGCGATACAACTGAGTGCTTGTTGCTCTTTGGTAAGATCCTCCGGAGATTTCTCACTGTGGAAGATCCACAAATAGACATTGTGATTGTATAGTGGCCAGCGTACTTCCCCCTATATGCTACCAACCACCTATACGAAATAGCATAACGGGTACCGTCCTCGCCATTATTCTAATGTCTTCAATAATTGACTGACGTTCCATGTACTCAATATCAAACGCTACCTTCTTACGAACATCATCTAAGCAGGTGTCATAGTTATGAAAAACCTGTGCACGACCCGTTATACCAGGCTTTACCCGCTGCCTAACAGGATACTCTTCAATTTGCTCACGCAGGCGTACAAAAATACTTGGTCTCTCCGGGCGAGGACCAACAATGTTCATCTCGCCACGCAACACGTTCACAAGTTGCGGAAGTTCATCTATGCGTGACTTTCTTAGCACCTTACCAACAAATGTCACGCGGTCGTCGTTCTTCTTTGCCCAAACGGCCTGACCATTCACCTCCGCATCAACTCTCATTGAACGGAACTTATAAATGGTGAACGGCGTTCCGCCTAAGTCCTCGCGGCGGCGATCGTACAAGGCACGGGTGCGGTTCCATCTGCGATCAATTCCAACTCGCGTTTGCATGTAAAACACAGGCCCACGTGATGTTAGCTTAACCAGAGCCGCCGTAAGCAGCATCACTGGAAGCGCGACGATTAACAATACGGCCGCGACGGCAACGTTGAATGCCCTGCTAACTGTCTCGCTGCGCTCACGCGGTTCGAACGAATCAGGATCGACATCACCTTCGGCTCTACCTGAGACAGCCTCCACAACGGCTGTACAATCTAGCGCCGAATCACTTTCACTCGAAGACGTACGCGAGTTCGTCCGCGCATTAGGTATGAGCGGAAGCGAAGTCGTGTCACTACCCATGATCGATTGTATCAACCTTCACCTTGTCTACTAGTCGTCGCGACGGTAATACCACTGCATGAACTGAATGAACGCGAAGAACAACGACGATATGATAAAGAACACCTGGATGATAAGCTGCCAGTTAACCTTACGCTTTGTAGCGATGGTAACATCGTCTCCCGACTGTATATCCAGCTGCTCAAGTGTTCTACCTTCCTTTATGGCTCTCTGAGAGTCTTTAGACGAAATAACGGTTCTGCGGCTGCGCTCTACCTTAAGCTGATTAATGTTTGCTTCAGGCGTAGGACCGCCAGCCAACATAACCAACTCGCTAACTGGCCTGTCCGGCGACGCCAAGTAGTAGCCCGGCCGTGCCACCGCACCAAATATGCCTATTCGCGTAAGCACGTTGGCTCGAATAGTCGCGTTCTTAAGGTAACGAGAAACGTGCGCCGAAAGCCTGTCGCCAAGCTCTGAACGTAGCACGCCACTAAGCGACATATCCGGCAAGTCGAACAGCGACACTTGTAACCCGTCTCGTACAGACGCCGTGTCGGTAGTAACCGAATCGAAGTTAAGCGTTACTACAAAGCGGTCTCCCACTTTGAAGTCGCCCATCTCCAAACGCTGCCTAATGAGCGCTAACTCGTTCTCCACCTGCTGTCTGTTAGAACCCTTAAGCCCGCTACCGGACAACGACTGCTCAAGCGTTGACACCCGTTCTGCCAGTACAGCTCGCGTGGCTTTCTGTAAACCAGGCTGCGAGCCTGCTACACCAGCGGATAAAAACAGCAGAGTTATAGCTAGGAGCCAACGCACACACGGGATATGTGCATATGACGTGCTAGGTTCTCTGAGCCCACGCAAGTGCTGTAACCTGTTGCCAGACATGTGGTTGGTGAACATGAAGCGTATGTGATACTGTTATTGTTGCTGCTTTTGTTGTAGCGACGCAACAGTCGCTGCGCACCTCGTCAACAATCTATGTGTAAACACGCCACACGAAATGCCTAGCGCGACTAATAACATAGACTGCCTCGTATGACCGTTTTTGTGCGCAATGCGTCACACTTGCGCCACGATTGTGTAGCATGAACTCTTCAACATCACGACGGCCGGTAACAGGCATCTCATGTAAGTGCATGCTCTAGAACAACTTGCAATTTTCAAACCAGCCGCACGATTCCTGCAATAGCACCAGTCAGTAGCACGCGCCCACACGGGGTATGTGCCAGCCATGAAACAGCACCTCTTGTACGGCGATGGATAAACCCCGGCAGCCGAAAACTTCGCGATGCCTAAGGGCGTTTCTCCTTACCGAGGGGGCGCCTGAAAACCCGCTGCTCAGATCCATATTATCTGAGCATGGGTGCGATGTTGTTACTCCAAGCTCTGCACTGCAGGCGCTGGAATCACTTCAAAGGTCTGCCCCCGACTTGGTAGTCCTTGACAATGTGGCGCCAGGTTCTGGGGCAGTGGGTGTGGTTCATCACCTTCGCGATATCAACGCGCTGGGGGCCACGGTGCCAGTTGTGGCCATTACCAGAGAAGGAACTGCTCAAAGTGACCAGCGTGAACTCCTCGGCAGCGGCATATGGGACGTTCTTTCGAACCCGTGGGAAGAAAGGGAACTGTCGCTTAAGCTCACTAACTTCTTGCAAGCTCGGCGAGCATACCTCGACGAGAGGGACATGAGCCTGCTCGATTCCGTTACGGGGCTCTACTCTCGTAAGGGCATGGACACTAGGGCAAGCGAGTTAGCTGGCCAGTGCGCGCGTCAAGGTGTTTTGCTTTCCTGCGTTGCCTTTTCTCTTGCAGTTAACGGCGGAGTTAGCTCCGCACCAATTACAGATTATCATCTCGCTGAAATAGGATCGGAGTTGCGCAGAGTGGGGCGCGCAGCGGACGCTATTGGACATGCAAATGGCGGCGACTTTGTTATCCTCGCGCCCGGCGTAAATGGAAGCAATGCTCGCTTACTAGCAAACAGGATCACTAATTCGGTGACATCGTTACTTGGTGCTCGTGGAGTGAGCTGCGATGCACCTTGGGTTGGACGTTTGTTACAGCCGAGTAGGGGCGGAGAGCGCCTAGGCGAAGAACTGTTAAGCGATACCTTGCTAGCACTGCAAGAAGTTACCGCAGAACATGAAATCCCGGTGTCTGGTTGACACCGGGATTCATGTAATAGATCATAGCTATCGTTAACTCTTGGAAGCAGGCACCGGAAGGTTACCGTTGCTGCGGTCGCCAGCTTCAAGCTTTCCAACTGGCTCGTCTTCCGATGCATACTCCTGATAGTATGAGTAGTACTGGTATACGCCGGTAAGCTTAATCCCGTTAAGTACAGCACCCATTACCCTAACAGGTAATGTGTCCACAATCTCCATTTTGGCAGCAGCCATCTTGCGATCGGTTACGCCAGCACGAAGCACGAGCGCCATGTTAACTGTAGCTGTGGCAAGCGCATAGGCATCGAAGCCCGCGCCTAATGGTGGAGAATCAACAATTACTACGTCGAACTCTGTCGACATTTGGTTAATGAGCTGACCCAGTCTTGGCGATGCAAGCAACTCTGGGCCGCGCTTACGACGGGCACCACCAGGCATAATAGTAAGGTTCTGATGTGCCTTTGTCGGGTACAAAACCTCTGCAATGAGTGCTGTACCATCAAGGTATTCAAGCAACCCCGGTCGGGACGCAACTCCAAACGCTTTGCACTGCTCACCGCGCCGTATATCACCATCAATTAACAGTGTGCGCGCCCCAGCTTCTGCGAACGAAAGTGCAAGGTTGCTTGAGATATTCGATTTACCGTCGTTAGGACCTGGGCTTGTAATAGTAAGCGTAAGCGGACGCGACGGGTCTGCAGCATAACGCACGTTCATACGAATCGTACGGAAAGCTTCGAGAAGTTGAGCCGCTTGTTCCGGCGTACGCTTCCCTCTTGCCCTAGTGTTTGGTACAACACCCAGTATGAACAACCCTAAGTCGTCTGTAGCCTGCTCGGGATAACGGAAGCGCTTGTCTGCTTGGTCTAGCAGTATGGCGAGCAAAACACCGAGTGCTAGAGCAGCAGCGATGCCACCCAAAATGATTACAGGCGCGGTGTTTCTGGTTGGTTTAACAGGCGGAACGGCGGTATCGAATATCTCTACGTCGGGTACTGTTGCTGCTTCAGCGAGCGCAGCTTCTGCAGACTTCAAGTTGAGGTCACGATACAAAGCGTCTGCAACTTCAACTGAACGCTTTAGCCGTTGCTCTTCAATTGTGCGCTGAGGTATACCACGAAGTTCTCTGCTATTCTCATCGATTGTTGAAACGAGCAACTGTTCACGTATACGTAATTGCTCAAGGTACGCATTAAGCGAATTGGGTACGATCACTGTTTTAACTGAAGCAAGTGCAGCTCGTGCATCTTGTACAGTTTGGTGTTCGTCAGTATAGCGCTCAAGTAACGTTCTAATCGTCGCTTCGCGAGTCGACTGTTCTTCGAGAACACGAACCAAGTCTGCCGCAGCAGGGTCCTGCGAAACCATTGGTACAGACAAAACAGCTTCGCGGGATACTACACCTGTTTGCCGTCCGACTTCTGCGATCCTTTCAAGTGAAGTGCGGTCACGCTGCAACTGCTCAGCAGCCACCTTATCCGTGAAGTATCTGTCGTAAACCGGATTGTTAGTGAGTTCAATACCTGGAGTAATGGACTGACGCTCGCTGGGCTGCGTTACTGTTTGAACGCGAAAGCGCTGTAATGCTCCTTCGGCTGCAGCAAGATTCTCTGCGGCATACTCACGTTGCCCCTCGAGAATGGTTGCGTACGACATAACATTCTTCTTTTTGTATTGCGTCGCCACAGCTACGAACTGTTCGACCCAAGCATTAAGCGTGGCAGCAGTTCTCTCTGAGTTCGTACCGGTTAAGCGAAGGAACAGGAAGGAGCTTCTATCCTTTAGGTCCATTCGCAGCTTGCGAATGAGCGCGATAGATGTTTCGCGTGGCGTTTGCACAGTGAAGGCAATGTCTCGTTTAGCAGGGAATTCTTGCCTGTCTGGCTGCCATATGAAACCAATCGCTTCCCCTATCGGGTCGCCCAGTTTGCCACGCTCAATCTCGAAGCCGGCCTCTTTAAGCGTGAGGATGTAGCTGCCGTCCTGTACCTTTAGAACGTAGTTGCCCGGTCTCAGGTTCGGCGCAGCCCTAAAACTTGTAAAAAGCGAACTGTCTCGCGCGTCGGTGGGTTCCACAAACAAAGCCAGTTCGTTAACAACTGGGTCAGCAATTGCGAATGAACGCAACATGTCCTGCCAGCCGGACTGCTGAAGCAGCTCAGCGGCCTGAATTGGGCCCCTATCTGGGCTGTTGGTGCCCGTTCCCGTTTGTAAGAGAATCGTGGCCTGCACCTCATACTCAGGTTCAATAAACTTGGTGGCCGCATAGCCGCCCGCGGCACCAATAAGTGCCATTAGGGCCACGAGCCACTTAAAGCGGTTAAGCGCAGCTAGGTACCTAGAAAGCTTTACGCCACTAGGTGGCGGCGGGCCGGCTGCCGCACCACCTTCATATTGAGCGCTTTCGTTATAGGCGTCGAGGGGAGCCTCAGCGCCGCTAAACTGCTGTATCTGTTTACCCGACATTGCTTAACCGGTTTATGGTGCCCTTCTGAGTGTGACGCATTGGTGCTACAGTGAGCTGTGACGTTCTATACGGTGTAGCGGTCATGAAACGGTGACTGTTGAGAAGCGTCTACGCAACGCTCGGGCCAAACCCAAGTTAAGGTCATGCTGCAAAGGCATCACGACCGTAGTTACGTTAAAGTGTCGGCGCCATGCAGCAAACTGTTGAGTTTTCGCAGCAGATGCCGAAAGTATAACTTAACCGCATCCATCATCAGTTTTATCGCTTTGTCTGACGATCAGAGCTTTTCTTACGAAACGCCAGAACCATTCCAACACACTCTTTAGCAGTATGACCCAACCATTTCTCGCGGAAACAGAAGGCGCAACGGTACCCGACAGGGGGACTGGGTTGCGCGTTCTTGTGGTCGACGACGACCGCACTTTAAGAGAAGGGTGTGTTTCCGTTTTGCAAATGGACGGGCATACCGTAACTACGAGTGGTAGAGGGGACGAGGCGCTGGATTTTGTAAAGCGACGTAAGTTCGATATTGTGCTTGTCGATCTATATATGACCCCCAATTCAGGGATGGAGATCCTCAAGGCAACCGTTGAAGCCCACAAGGACACAATAGTTGTAATGATGACGGGAAACCCGTCTGTAGCATCAAGTATTGAGGCTCTTCGAGCCGGAGCTTGGGACTACCTGCCCAAGCCGTTTTCTGCGTCCCACCTTCAGGTGTTGGTTGGCAGGGCGGCGCACGCAGTAAATAGTACCAGGTCGGCACTTCAGGAGCCCCGCCCACAGCTGGTTACGCAAAGCGGCAGTGGTGAACTAATGTCACTGTTGGGCCAATCGGCATCGTTTCGTAAGGCTGTAGATTTGGCTCAAAAGGTTGCAGGCACCGATGCTAGCGTAATGATTAGCGGCGAGAGCGGCACAGGCAAAGAAATGATCGCACAATTCATTCACAAGCACAGCAGGCGTGCTCAGCGAAAATTGGTACCAATAAACTGCGCAGCGCTTCCTGAGAACTTGCTGGAATCAGAGATGTTTGGTTACAGAAAGGGGGCGTTTACTGGTGCTGATAGGGACAAGGCTGGCCTTTTAGAGGTTGCTAACGGCGGCACCTTGTTTTTGGACGAGCTCACAGAAATGACCATGCCGCTACAGGCAAAGCTGCTGCGCGTGCTGCAAGATGGTGTTGTGCGCAGGCTTGGTAGCGAGACGCAAGATGCCGTTGTAGATGTCCGTTTTATTTCTGCTACGAACCGTGACCCGCAGGAATCGGTTAGGAACGGGATATTACGTGAAGATCTCTTCTACAGACTGCGTGTTGTTCCTATTAAGCTACCCCCGCTACGCAACAGGACTGAGGATATTCCGTTGTTGGCTGAGCATTTCTTGAAGCGTTCCTGGGAGCGACACAGGTCGAAGAGCATACCACTGCCTACGATAGCTCCTGAAACAATTGACTTCCTTCAATCTAGGCCTTGGCGAGGCAACGTTAGAGAGCTGCAGAACGTGATTGAGCACGTTGCGGTTGTTGCGGAGCCGGGTTTGCCGATATCGCCTGAAGATATACCGGTTTATGAGGATGGAATTGAAGACAACGTCGATACGACAGGGATTCCTTCGTCAGTATTCAGTGAAACGTTTCATACTGCGAAGGACAATGTTGTCTCGCACTTTGAACGTGAGTACTTGTCTCGCTTAACAGCGCGAGCAGGCGGTAATATGTCGAAAGCCGCTAGGCTAGCAGGCATTGATCGTACGACCTTGTACCGCTTGGTTGAGAAACACGGAGGCAAGAAAGATGAGCATTAAACCATGGACTGACGAACTTAAAACCTGTGACAATCCGACGTTACCAATTACTAGGGGTTAACTGCAATTCAATTGTACGGAGGTTTCTTTAATCGGAGCCAACATTTGCACTTGCGATCAACGCAAATCGGTAGCAACATGAGCGTACCGGCTCGCCAAAATCGTCCACCCTAAGTCGACTTGTACCCATTGCCAACGTCGCGGCGCGCGTTCAGTGAGACTGTTACTCTACCTACTAGCGGTCGTGCTCGTGCCAATACCATTCCGTTGCGCTACGAGGCTGGCCACTTGTCCAGTAAAGTCCAACCCCGTGACCATTAATACAACTCATCTGTCCTAAATAGAATAGTTTTATGTACCTCTCACGCTCGTACAGTACCACGTTCACACCACCCGTTAAAACGTAGTTTCCGTGACGCATACGCTTCGTACCTTGAACGTCCATCAGGAGTATCCAAATGCTCTTTAACAGCATTGAATTTATCTTCCTGTTTTTGCCGATAGTATACGCGGTTTTTTGGCTCTTACCAAATGCTTCTTATAGATACATATGGTTAACAGTTTCTGGGTACGTGTTTTATGGCTGGTGGGATCCACGCTTCGTTCTGCTGATGGCGTTCTCTACACTTGTTAGTTTTGTCGCTGGCTTGGGCATGCTAAAACATCCAGTCGGGAGTAGAAGCAGAAAGTATTACTTAGTTGTGCCGATTGTAATTGATCTACTAGTCCTCGGATTCTTCAAGTACACAAACTTCGTACTAGATACAACACGAACACTTGTTAGCATTACGGGACATACAATAGAAGTACCTCACCTAAACATTATACTTCCCATTGGCATATCGTTTTACACTTTTCACACTATTAGCTACATCGTAGATGCATACAGAGGAGTAATCACTCCAACTAGAAATTTGTTCGAGTTTTCTACGTACGTATCACTATTCTCACAGTTAGTAGCGGGTCCTATCGTACGGTTTAGGCAAATCGAAGAAGATCTTGAAGCTATAGGTTCCAGCAGTCGCACAAAATGGCTAGGTAAAGGCGTATCATACTTCTGCATAGGACTTGTAGAAAAGGTTATGATCGCCGACACGTTAGCAGCGGCGGTAGATCCATCATTCTCCAACTGGAGCTTACTGTCGACGTCAGGAGCTTGGCTTGCGGTTATCGGATACTCTCTTCAGTTACTCTTCGATTTCTCTGGATACAGTACAATGGCAGTCGGACTGGGCCTACTATTCGCCATCAGAATCCCGCAGAACTTCAATTCCCCTTACAAAGCTCTCAACCCATCGGATTTTTGGGAAAGATGGCATATATCGCTCTCTAGTTGCTTACGCGACTACTTGTATATCCCATTGGGGGGTAACCGTAACGGGAGGTGGAGCACTTATCGCAATTTGATGTTAACAATGCTCATAGGAGGACTATGGCATGGTGCTGCCTGGACCTTCGTATTTTGGGGATTCTATCATGGCGCTATACTCTGTTTGTACAGATTAGTAAAACGTCAGTGGGACGCCGCACCACGAATAGCACAGCAAGCAGGAATGATGTTCGCAACGATGATTGGTTGGGTCTTCTTCCGAGCCGAGTCTTTCGGCATGGCCTTAGGCATACTCAAGCGTATGTTCATACCTACGGAAGGTACGTACTTCTCTGGCGTGAACATGGCAGTCCTCCTCATCGTAATAATGATTGGTGCAGTTTGGAGTATGGCCGGCCCTAACCCCTTTGAGATGGGGCATAAATGGACGGCGCGACGGAAGCTTGTGTGGTCTTTCGCGTTCGGATCAGCCCTCGCGTTGATCATCACAGATCGTCCATCTCCATTCTTATACTTCCAGTTTTGAAGATGCTGCAAAGAAGACACATCTTTTTATGCCTAGCATGTCTAGTCGTAGCCTGCCTAGGACTAGAAGCAACTGCTCGTCTTGATGACTGGTCTCGACACGGCGTACCCCTGTCATCTAGCGCTCGCTCATTGGATGATCTCGTGGTTAGAGACAGCTTCGGTATGCACGCGAGGCCTTCCAGTCAGTTTCGAGGTTTTCGTATTAACTCTTTAGGCTTCAGAGGACCGGAGGTATCATCACAGGTGATTTCAAAGTCTCAGGTGATAGTAGCCTCCGGCGCATCAGAGACTTTCGGATTATATGAGTCTCCATCAAAAGAGTGGCCTCGACAGCTCGAGGACAGTCTTAATTCAGCGTGCGTTAATGTCCATTCCGTTGTACTAAATGCTGGCTTCGCCGGCATGAGTTTGCCGACAGTAATACAGGATATAAAAAGTCGAATTGCAACGGTATCTCCTGACTTTGTTATATACTATCCGTCTCCTACACAGTATTTGGAGACGAACCCTCCTTTACCCGCTGCACCATCCGATTCAACTACTACGCTGCCATTATTCCAACTCCGATTTACGCCTCACTTACGTAGTGCCGTGAAAAGAGCACTGCCTGAACGACTCACAGATGGAATTCGGCGAATCATGATTTCACGCGCGAGATTAAAGATGGGCGATTCTTTGTTATTTGAGTCCGTTCCTTCGGACCGACTGAACAAATTTGAGAGTGATCTCAGGGAACTGGTTTTTGCAATAAGAAGCATCGGAGCGACCCCTGTACTTCTGGTCCACCAGACTCGTTTTTCCGACACGTCAGCTGCCAGCGACCAGAGATGGTTACTGGCTTGGGAGAGGTTTTATCCGCACGCATCCGGTGAGACAATACTAGGATTTGAGAATAGAGCAGGTACGATAACTCGAAAGGTGGCAGAATCACTCAACGTTGTTCTCGTAGACCCGAGAAATTTTTCTGACATAACGGGTAGTAAGGGAGACTTGTTTGCTGATTTCGTCCACTTCACAGATAGAGGGGCAGCCGTTCTCGCGGGAGAGGTCCGCGCTAAGCTGATGAGCGACGCAGCCTTGAGTTGCTCGACAATCGCAATCTTTAACGATTCTGCTGGAGTGACTTCCAGATGAACTTGGGAACGAAGACTCGGATGTAACCTCGCATTCTACTTGGTCAACCATATCCTTTCTACAGACATCAAGCACCAGTTAGAATTTTTACCGCCGCGTAGGTAGGTGAACATCACACCTACCTGAAATCTAAATCTCTGTTGATTTTGAACACGTAGGCGTAATACAAAAGAGATAGAAACCCTAGGAGTAGCGCGCCCAACGTAATTTTCCACCATGTATATGGTAACTCTCCAATTTGAGCGAATAGAATCACGGCTAGCGTCGCACCGATAACAAAATGGATGACAAACCTATCTCTTAGTTTTTCAAAAGTCCAGAAGTCTGCATGTGACCAGCTCTCTCTTCCGACTGTAAAGATGGTATATATTGAGAAGGCAACTATTGGAAGTATGGACAACCACATATTGGTAGCGAGGGACTCTGTCGGAATACACATCATTACCACGCTCGCAACTAAGGAAATTGAAAACATGATTACAGCGGTCGACGAGTCCTTCCGAGATAAAAGCAATGGGAAGAGTACGCATCTGACTGGTGTGAAGAAAGCCACAAGAAGTGAAACTGGCCACACTAACGACGACGCTTCATGCGCAAAACTAGGACTAATCCATAATGAAACGAACCCAGTGCTAAGGACAGCCAAGCAAAGCGATGCTGTCATGGCAAACACGACCACGACTCTAAACGACCAATTCGACAGGTTATGAAGTGCGGACTTGTCTCCGCGAACATGTAACTTACTGAAACGCGGCAACATTACGGTAGATACGGACATACCGACGCCAATAATGGTTGTTCCCAACGCAAGAGATACCGTGTAAAACGGAACAGTCGCAGCACCGTGGACAACTCCAACCGCAACGGTCGCCGCCTGTTGAGAGAACTGTAGGCCTAACGTTAGTAGCAAGGCAACCATGCTCTCCTTCACGACTGCAACTACCCACTCCCTTTGAGGAAGCCGTAACGCTATCTTGGTCCTAACTTCCTTCTGGCCACATACGGAAAGGGATACTAGCGTTGTGAGTCCAACGACTACCTGTACGAGAGCTAGCGCGATGAGTTCTGCGTAACAGTAAAGTACAACGACAGTAAGAACAGTCCTAGTCAAAGCAGCCATAGTATGGATTACACTACGAGTTATATGTCTATCACGTGCAACGAGTATTGCCTCTTCAGCTTGCATAGCGACAGAACTTCCCACTGCTGCAGAAACAAGCGCAAACGTTGTCATCCCAATATGATCGCCTAACCCTATGTACATCGTAGTAGCGCCTATCAAACAACCGATTGATAATATCAGAATACCAAGAAGGGCAAAGATGCTACGAATTCGATTGGCTTGTTCAAGAAAGTGTTCCTTACCTTCCGCATCAGAGGAAGATAGAAGTCGAGCTGCGGCGGTAGGTAGCCCTAGCTGAAGAAGCGGAAGGAACGCAAGGACTGACATTAGCATCAACCAGTAACCATACTTTTCGTTACCCAATTTCTGGACCGAAAGCGGCAAAGTCACGTAAGTCGCAACTATTCCGGCCAAGACATACGCCACATTTGCAATCATAGCTATCTTTAGCGATGACGTACTATTGCTCATGCGATCCTTCGTCGACTCCATTTCCGTTTAGAATAATATGGTAGGCATAAGGTCGTATACCGCAATGCCGATTGCCTACCTGAACAAGCGTCAGACCATCATTGGCGGTACGTCCTTGAGGACATGCTCTCAAATGCTTCGAGGGTTATCACCAACAGATACCCTGATAGTTACTTCCGACGCCCTTTAACGAGAACGCTCTAACAAGATCGATGATGATTCGTTCCTCCAGCATCGTATCTAAGTTCTCGGCCTGACTGCTGTTGTTACCGACGACTATGACTTCCGATTGGCTAATAACCTCATCCATGTTGTTCCGCATCAGCGTCCACACATGAGGTATCTCCTTTTCAATGTACTCTCTATTTGAACCGACTAGGTTAGCCTGAATGACGTCACGATCATATATCGTCAGCTTGTAGCCCTTGCCTATGAGCATCTCGATCAACGCTACCATAGGAGATTCTCGGAGATCATCAGTACCGGCTTTGAAAGCCATTCCTAATATCCCGACGCGCCTACATCCAGTCGCTTGAATCATACGGAAGGCTCTCTCAACCTGCCTCAGATTTGACTCTAGGACTGCCTCTAGCACCGTCATCGGGACGTCCTCAACTCGCCCTCTATGTACCAGAGCTCGCAGATCCTTTGGGAGGCATGACCCACCGAACGCGAAACCAGGCTTTAGATACGCCGACGATATGTTAAGTTTCTTATCTTCGCAGAACAGCTGCATGACTTCATGACTATCGACTCCAAGTGTCTTACAAAGATTACCGATTTCATTAGCAAAGCTGACCTTGAGGCCGTGAAAAGAGTTGCATGCATACTTCAGCATCTCCGCTACTCGTACTCCTACAATGTGACTTGGTGCCGACACGCCGGCATAGAGCTCAAGTACAGGAGCAGCATGCGCCGGATTGTGTGAACCAATTATGGTAAACGGGGGGTCATAGAAATCCTTTATTGAAGTTCCTTCTCGAAGGAACTCGGGGTTGCTACATACAGCGAAGCCTTCACCATTCTTCTTCCCAGAGAAGCGTTCCAGCGTAGGAATGACGACATCGTCAATAGTACCAGGCATAACAGTGCTTCGAATCACAACGGTGTGATGGGTTCGCTTACCACGCAGAGCGGTACCAATCTGTTCAGAAACTCGCTCAATGTATCGCAGATCAATACTGCCATTTGACCTACTGGGGGTGCCGACGCATATCAGCGATACGTCCGTTTCCAACACTGCTTTGTTAATATCCGTGGTAGCGTTGAGACGTTTTAGCTCGTACATCTCATGAACGAGCTCCGCTATCCCCTCTTCGACGATTGTACTGAGGCCGCGGTTTATCATATCTACCTTTGCGTCGCTAACATCCACGCCAATTACCGTGTGGCCCTCTCGAGCAAAACAGGCAGCAGAAACGCAACCTACATACCCCAGCCCAAAAATGCTTATGTGTGACACGGTTGATCTAGCCTCTTATCTGATCTGTTTGATTTAAACTCGTTTACAACTGCTTCGCATGCGCTTGCAAACTCCGCAGCAACACCCGTCCACCCGAAGTTGTGGCGAACCAATTGTTGTCCGTGTGCAGCGATAGCCTCACTCCTAACCTTATCAAATATCACATCTGCTATCGCTACAGCAAACCCTCTATCATCGTCCCTTATTAAGGCGGACTTTCCATCGACCACAGGGAGACCTTCCGCTCCTATCGTCGTAGACACTACAGGAAGTCCCATCGACATGGCTTCGAATATCTTAAGGCGCGTCCCTCCACCTATTCTTATTGGGACTACGAATACGGTGGCTCGTTCGAGGTATGGTCGAACATCTGCGACTCGCCCAGTAACGGTTACGCCGGCGGCTCCCTTAGCCTCCGCCATCAACTGTCGGCTAGGAGATCGTCCAACTATTGTTAAGGTGACGTTGGGGATCTGATCTCTAACAATTGGGAGAACCTCTCGTATAAACCACAGCATAGCATCGTCATTAGGCATCCAATCCATTGATCCCGTGAACACGATATTTGCCACCTCGCGCTGCACGTTGCCTGAAGATTGAAAAAATTCAGTATCGACACCCGTTGGGACATGCGACACGCTAGTAAGATTATACATACGTTGCATGAGCATTGCGTCTTCTTGTGACACCGCTACCACGTGGTCGAAGTTCCGACAAAGATTCCCTTCAAGTCGGAACATCCGCCGGTGCTGCTCAGCCATGTACAGCTTTCTCACTTTACTCGTAGACACGGACGCATGACGCGCCCATATCATCGCCTCAACATTGTGCTGGAAAAGTATCGATGGAACCGAGAGGGACTTGGGCATATTTATAGCAGGAGCGAGAAAGTCGCATACAACAACATCGTGTTCGCCTGCTAGCTCTTGAATTAATCGTCGCATCTCGTGAGACTCGTACCGTTGAACCGCGTACGGCAATGGAGAAAGAAGGTTACGAGCCAAAGACAGATAGAATGACGGTGTATGCTTTCTAGCCATCGTTTTGGGAACACTATAAACCTTCTGCGCATACTCAATCGCTAATGAACGAGCTTCCTCTGAAGCTCCACCATCATCTAAGGTGAGATAGCTGACATGATGCGACTTGGACAACTCACGCAGCATTTGATATGTGCGAATTTTCCCACCCTTATCGACTGGATGTAACAACTCTGTCTTGACCCAAAGTATCTTCATTTTATCGACGATCGCCTCTGAAACAAGACATGATACCATAGCTTATCGTTTCGTGATCTTCCCCGTCTATAAATATCCGTTGCCAAATTTCAAAGTTCATTAGCATCCAGAGTCGCTCCGAATGGTTATACCGTCCAGAGCTATGTTCATCGATGAGTGTCGTAAGTGAACCCGTGTCAAACCATCTGCGACTCGTTGAGCGCTCGGAGAGGATTACGTCGCGCATAACGCCAACCCATGGACCACGTACCCATGACGCGAATGGTACTGGGAACCCCATCTTCCTCCTAGACAGGATCTCACTCGGTAATATCTGCTTCATCGCCGCACGGAGGAGCCATTTAGTCGTAGTCCCGCGCAGTTTAAAGCGGTTAGGTAGTGAGGTGACCCACTCAGCCAGAGTATGGTCTAAGAAGGGGACTCGGCTTTCGATAGACGCTGCCATACTCATCTGATCTTGTTTCATCAACAATTCATGTAGATACGTTTTTGTGTCTGCGTACAATAACCTTCCAAGCAAATCGTCAGTGCCCGCATTGTCCATAGCTGAGTAGAAAGCCTGATACGCATCGCTTCCTAGGACCATTTCACGTACATGGGGACTTAGCAAGGATAGTTGCTGCGCCTTACTAAAGACAGCAAAATTGTCCAAGTATAAGTCCTCTATGGTCGGGTGCCGCATCATGAACGATCGTTCCATCTTCTGCCTAAAGCCCAGTCCTTGAGGCAACCCAGTAAGCGTGGAGCGTAACGCACGCCGAATAAATCTTGGAGTATATCTGGAGTATATTGAGCCGAACTGCGAGTTAAATACGGTCACTCGATACTTGTTATACCCAGCCAGCATTTCATCGCTCCCTTCACCAGTAAGTACCACCTTAGCGTGCTCTGAGGCTAGTCGAGATACAAAGTTCAGGGCGACACTGGAGGGGTGAGCTATAGGTTCATCTTCGTGCCACACAAGTTTGGGAAGCGACTCAAAGAACTGCGCTGGCGTTACTATGACCTCGTGGTGATCTGTTTTAAAATGGTTGGCAACTAAGCGCGCATAGTAGAGTTCGTTGGCTTCACGTTCCGCAAAAGCTACTGAAAATGTCTTGACAGGTTGTTCAACTATACTGCTCATTAAAGCAGTGATAGCGGCAGAGTCAATTCCTCCAGAGAGGAAGACGCCAAGAGGAACATCCGCCATAAGGCGTATTCGCACGGCCTCGGTGAGCCGGAAGCGATATTCGTCAACTACACCCTTTTCAGAAGTACCCGTCGTCACATTCTGAAACGAATCTCTCAAATCCCAATACTTCCTAATAATGACATTACCGTCTTGCCAGGAAAGAGTATGCCCCGGAGAAAGTCTTCTAATCCCGGCAAACAATGTCTCATCGCCTGAGGGCGCACGATTCGCCAAGTAATCCGATAATACGTGTTCATTGACCGCCGGTCGTGCCAATCCACCGTTGATCAGCGCCTTAATCTCGCTGGCAAAGGCGAGCGATCCGTCGTCGCGATGTAGGTAGTAAAGCGGCTTTACACCAAAACGATCTCTCGCTAGAACGAGTCTTCTTTCAACACGATCCCACACAGCAATAGCGAACATTCCGCGCATATACCGAGGAGCGTTATCGCCATATCGCTCGAAGAGATGCAGGACACTCTCGGTGTCGCAATTGGTACGGTAAGCAGTGCCATCAGCCTCAAGCTTTACCTTCAAAGATGGGTGGTTATATATCTCACCATTATACACAAGGACGTATCTATCCGACATGTCTCGCATGGGCTGCTGCCCGTGCACCACATCGACAATACTTAATCGCCTGTGACCTAAAGCAGCGAACTCGTCAATATAAGATCCCATCGCATCAGGGCCACGATGGACTAAGGTGTCACGCATGCGTACAAGTTGTGCTTCTTCTATGCGAGGTGAGGTCCTCGTACGCACTACTCCACAGATACCGCACATTACTTTGTCACCTCACGTTGAATGACCGAAAGACCAGGTAACGCTTTTACCACCCTTAGATCCTGATTAGGGGTAGCCTGGTCTACCAGTAGTCGTTCTGTAACTAAACCTATACCGTCGTCTACGTTAGGTAACCATCGAATGGAAGTAGTTCCGGACGACACGTGAGGATACTGGTTGGTGTAAGAGTAGGAAGGGGTATCAAGCATCCCCCTATAAACATGAATAGGGTGATCGTTCAATACCGTCCAATCCAAGACGATCAACACCACTGATGCGTCTCCATTTAATCGAGAAATCCAGCTACAGCGAACCGCGTCCTCCAAACGTCCCATCCTACTAGAAACTGAACATCTCTCATAGTTAACTTCGCCTGCATGCGTCGATAGGATCAAACACGTCGCAACCTTGCGACCATCCCTCAATACATTGATCTCGGCGCTATCAGGTTCTGATGAACTCAAAGACTGAAACGGAGATACGCTCGGCGAGAAGTGCCAATTAACTCGCATTTCGCACTCAACTTGCGATATCACCTTATCGTCAATTATCCACAATCCTGGACAGGGATGTAAAAGTGATCGAACATGAACGTTTCGTCCATCCCCGCCCACTCCAGCAACTTCTCCTTCAAACATCGTAACTCCGTCAACAAAATAGAATCCCTTCACCTTAGCATCATTAGTACTTAACCACCTGAATGGCACGACGGCTGGCTCGCTGCTACCAGCACCATCAATCTCGACAACGTTATGTGACCTTGCCCCGCGGAACTCATTCCTACGCTCACCAACGTAACTAAACGTTCCTGAATCAACCAAGAGCTGACCTCCACCCGCAAAAAGCTCAAGGGAAAGTGCATCAGAGTGCGAGTGCCCGCTTGAAAGCGATCCGTGACGTCCCGCATCGAGCGTAACATGCCCAGATCCTTTTGACCAGCTATCGCGAGCGACGAGAAGACCTCCGACAGGGAACAGTCGTCCGGTCTCCTCCTCAAACAAAGATTCAGCGGATGTCAGCTCACGCTTACCCGCAAATAGCCACACTGCCATCTCCCGTTCATTCCTGCCATGCAGAGCAAGTGACGCATCGTTCCAGAAGAAACCAGCAGCAGTTAAGAGCCCAGACAGCTCATGCGGCTCGAATTCGTCAAGCGGCAGCAAGCTTCCACCATCGTCATCACCCACGAGCGCCATAGTTCCATCAGACCGATTAAGGTGGGACAATACGTAAAAGGTGTCACGAATTCGCTTGTCGAACGCTGGGTTAACTTGCTCTGCCCGCCACTCCTTCAAGATCAGAAAGTGAAGGTATATCTCCGCTGTGTAACGATGGTAGTGAGTCGAATGCTCAAAATAGACTCCGTCTGCATACACTTGAATAGCGAGCTGATCGCGTAATATCGAGCACGCTTTACTGCCAAAATCGAACTTCATGTCCTTTGCGCTGAAAAACGTATCAATGTAAAGGAGTCCCAATGCCTCCCCCGTTAAATGAGTATTGGGGCTAAACCATGTTGACAGGTATCTTCTGATGTGTCGCGCATGCGCATAGATACTCGCGGTCAACAGAGGCATGATAGATTGAATCTCTTCTGATTCGCCGGCAAGACGCAGAATCCAACACCATGATATTGCTCGATAAGCGACCTCGAGACTGCTCGACCAGTTAACACCTATTGCCGGAGGGTTCTTCTCTATCCAGTCGATAACGTGGGAAGCTAAGAGTTCAGACCAGCGCTTGTCTTCCGTTAGCACCCAAGCCTGCGCCACCGCTAAGAGGTACTGATGTCTGTTCAACTCCCATATGATTTTATGGTCCCCAACAATATCTAGGTCTAGGAATTCTATCTCGTCCCAATGTTTGGTAGGAGACACCTTTCCTGAGATAGGTTCGCGATGCCAAAGTGGCGGATTACCAACCTCAGTTGCGCCAAAACCCAAAATTGGCACGCTTCCTTCCTTTACGCATTCAGCTTGCTTAACGATACGTTCGACCGAACTTGTCTCGGAAAGGGCGCGGCGAACTTTCAAACGGTCTTCTTTATTAAATGCTAGACATCTATTAAAAACCAAGTTACCACTGATGTCTCTGAGGAATAGTGTAGGTAAACTTCTTTCTCCGTACGAAAGAGCTTTTTGAATGCTTCTGCCCCACAACTCAGTTGGTGATACGAAAAATCTAGTCATGATTGATCGCCACTAATTAAGAGAGGTGTAAAGTTTCTCCCATTGTTGCTTCACCTTCCACCACGTAAAATAAGCTTCGCAATCTGCGAGCGCGGTTTCGGAAAGGTAGAGGGCAAGCGTTCTATCTCGCAAAATGCGCTCGATTGCACCAGCAACAGCAAGATGGTCCCCGACAGGCACAACCAACCCGTTCGATTCATTGCGCACCACCCATGGAATCCCCCCCGCGTCTGTAGTTACTACGGGTACTCCGGAAGCAAATGCTTCAAGGATGGATATAGGCATATTGTCGATCTTTGGTGTGTTTACATAGACGTCTGCCGCCGCATAGAGCTCCGACATCCTCTTCTGCGATACCTTGCCGACAAATGTGGCCTTAAGCTTTTTCGCAGTAGCATAAGACTCAAGAGTTGCACGAAGCGATCCGTCCCCCGCAATCGTAAGTGTGGCGTTGGGAAACAATTCCTGAATCAACAAGAACGCTCTAAGTACGCATTCAACATCATAATGTGCCTCATGGTTCCGATTACAGAAAATGTTCAAACTGGCTCGTTCACGTCTTTCATTTCTGAAAGTGTTTAAATCAATGGCGTTTGGGATAGAAGCTGCAACGAGTCCAAAGCGACCAAATACGTCAACAAGATAGCCAGACGGAACGACAATTGAGGTAGCAAGTCGACGAATGACTGGTACCACGAACCACCAATTCGAGAGATGGTCATCCGCCTCACCGCTATGGTAGTTAAGAACCGTTGCTTTTCCGAACAACTTCCCTATAACGAGCGCAGGTAGAGGGGCCAAAAGAAACGACCAGTATGAAGCAGAATAGGCATGGACTATATCGTAGTGGCGGACCTTACGAACGAGCGATACCAGGTAGGCTATACTGGTAACCATTGTTCTTATATACTTTACTTTCTGAAGAAAAATAAATGGCCAAGGTAAAGATGGGTTGACCGCAAGAAATCCTACATCCACGACTTCGCTAGCGGAAAGACCTTCAAGTAGTTGCTTCGCGTGAACTGACTGCCCGCCGGTAATGCTCATTGATGGGCCAACTAGTAAGACACGAATACGTTCCATACTTGCCATACCTCAGTGCGATTGCTTCCAGACATCGTATTTCCCGGACACTCCATTGATGAGAGCGACAACTATCGATTTTTGCAATAGGATTGCCCAACGCATCGAAGCGAGCACGAGGCGACGTACACGAGGTATTAGTATTGCGGTGAGTGGAGTAATTATTAATACCATTCTGTAGATGTCACCTCCATGCCTTAACGCGCTGACATACATACTGGCTACTGATATAGCCATCAGAAGTACAAAAACAGGCGTCAAGTATCTAAGTAGTTTGTGGCAAACGAACTGGATAAAAATATCATTCCTCCTAGGATTAATTACACTAGGAATAGCATAGAGGAGTTGAATTACGCCAGTCAACGTCCGTTCCTTTCTCCCCTTCTCAGCATCATCATTAAACGTCCTCAAATCGACAGCGACTGCCTTCTCGCAGAAACCAACTCTATGACCGTCTAATACTAAAGTCATTGGGAAGTGGAGGTCGTCAAGAATAGTGCCACTTGGAAGAGCACGCCATAATGACTTTCTCGTCGCATAGATAGCGCCGGAGACTCCGACGCTAGAGTGTATCGCCGCCTCATGCTTCCTTAGCCATTTCTCCATCTCCCAATAGTAATGCATCGGCGTCCCACTACCTCCTAGTTGCAACGACCCAGAAATAGCACCGTACCTATGGTCCATCATTGATGAACTGAGCTCAGAAATTGTCCTGCGATTGAATGACTGCTTTGAATCACACATCACGAGTAACTCGTTAGTAGCTTCTACAACACCAGCATTCAGAGCATTAGCCTTCCCTTGCTCACCCGACGCAACAACGAGCCGGACACGCTTATCTTCACTAATGGAACGACACACGCCCTTTTCTGTCATCGAAGAATCCATTGCTACAATGACTTCGATTAGATCGTATGGATAGTCGGTATCAAGCAGGTTGGCGACGCGAGCCTTTATAACTTCAGCCGTGTCACGAGTTGCGAGTACTAATGAGACGGGTTCAGGTACAAACTTACTGTTAGGATTGCTTAATCTGTCCCGTACTATAAAATGCGACACGAGCCATACCAATACTGGATAACCAACCCAGATAAAAAGCAACCCACCCGTTGCAAGAATAAATAAGTGAGTAGACAAGTTTACCGCGTAAAGGTGTTAAGTTCTTCCCCCAAGGAATTGCGACTGGCTATTGGCTGTGTTTTAAAAAGACTCGATAGTTCAGGAAGCGAAGATCCACTGGAGTACGCGCTTTCGCGAACTCGTACCAGAGTCTGTTTGGTTAGTCTCACACTACTTCTGGATAACAAACCATTGAAAGGGGACGTCACGTATTTAACCTATCCTCGTAAATTCTCCTTATCATTGCTTTGGCCGTAACATCCCACGAAAACAATCGCTCGGCACGGGCTCGTGCAGAGCGCCCCATCGATAGCCTTAGGACGTCATTCGAAAGGATTTCAACTATATGGGTGGAAAGTGCTGAGATATCGCCTAGAGGGGTACGGAATCCAGTTACACCGTGTTCAATTATCTCAGGTATTGCCCAGCCATCCGTACCTATTGTCGGCATTCCAAACCACATTGCCTCCACGAATGCCATCCCGAAAGATTCATACATGGTTGGAAGGCAGAAGACCCACGACTCCATCATCCTCTGCGTCAATCGCTCCATATCGCGTGGATTATCCTTATCCAAGAACCCTTCGAAATCTACGAAATCAGGGAGGTTCGGCACCGATTTAGGGCCTATCACCACAAGACGGGCATCTGGCAAGCTTTGCCTCACGCGATCAAACGCCTTCAATAACAATGGTCCTCCTTTATCTTCCCAAGCTCGACCAATAAAAAGTACTGTGGGAACGATCGACTTCTGTTCGTAGTTCACATTTGGCACATCGTAAAAATTTGGACCAGGGTAAGTAACAAGCACCTTCTCACGGTCGAGTTTTAGTTTCGAATGGAACGCATTCGCCGTCTGCTGGCTAAACGAAAATATCCCTTCAGAGCCATTGAACAATTGGGACTCCAACTCTAATAATCTCCGACGTTCTCCGCTCAAGAGCTGAGAGTACCAAGACAACGGCTCATTAATCGTATTAGAAACGAAGTTGTCCGAAAAACAGTAGAGCGGAACCGAGACATTGGGATGAAAGCTTGAGCCATACTGAATTATAGCAGATAGGGGCGTCGCTACTCGCGAGAGCTCGCGAACAGCCAGCTTGCTCCTCGTAATAAACGCTGAAGGAGCGATGTTGAACCGACTTACCCAACGTCGCCTCGGGAAAGCTATTGTCCTTCCCGCGAGCATTATTCTCCCCATTCCACGAGGCTCGCAGTTTAGAATCGTCACGTTCACGCTTTGCCGTTCTAGCGCCCTAGCCAGGTAGTATGGGCTTCCGCTCCCTGCAGATGTGATTGAGTTGGGATCACCTTGTTGCAGGATAACGATGTTCATGCTATCTAAACTATGTTGGCTCATGTGTACCTCTCGTTTAAGTAGCTTCGACGCAACCAATATAACATTCTTCTTATCGGTACGCGGGAGATGATCAGGATGCTCTTTCATTGAGTTCAACTCTCAACCGCTTCTGAAGGCGTCTACGTCGAGGATTGTGCCGAATGCTACTCTTTCGTACCAGCACCGAAGCACTTGCGTTTGCAATGGCGAATGTTATCACAAAAAGAGCGCTGTAGGCTAGCGACAGAAACATACCTGCGATCGTCATGCCCACTAACATAAGTAACACTGAGGAAGCCAACGCCACAGGTTCGCACACACCTCCTGTTGCTCGATCAGAATCGTAAGCTCTTATTACCTTCCTTGCTGAACGCATCGAGCTCAGGATAATAAATATGAACAGGGCCATACCGATATACCCTAGCTCAGCGCCAACTTGAATAAACGAATTGTGTGCAGTCATGATTGAACCACGCGAACGAGAGTCGTCTTCAGCATCCTCCTGATCTGCAATCGTAAAGTTTCCGATCCCAACACCTAGTAGAGGCTTCTCGTTCATGTACCTCAGCCCCCGTTTCCATATCGCTAATCTGCCGCCATCAGACGTAAAGTTATAATCTTCCCCCGATCTTATATCTTCGATACGTTGTTTGAGTTCGTCGGTGAAAACAATCGGCGTTATCGCGATACCAAGTAAGAGTGCTACAATACCTAACGTACGGTAGCGGCCTCGGAACACAAACACGGAAGCTATCACAACTGCGATGAGAGCTAGGAGCCCCCCCCTAGATCCAGTCCGAAAAACCCCTGCGATGAGAATTATGGTCCCTGCGATTATCATTATTGACGTAGGCCAGCGTGCTCCGCGTATTAAATAGGACGCAAGCGGTATGGCCATCACAAATAGCGCTGCAGTGTCGTTTGGATCCAAAGTATATCCGAATCCAAAGCGACCCTCTCCTCTAAGGACAGATAGTAATGCGATTGCTGTACTCGCGAAAAACAAACTCTTAAGTGCCCACCGTTTTGCGTACGTAGACCGAAATAGTGCAGCAGCGATGATAAAAAGCGCAGCATAGGGAATCCAAGATCTTATCGCTGCAACTGAGTTACTCTGCCAAATACTCGTAAAGACCGAAACCACCCCCAGCAGAGTCAGCGACAGAAACGCTAAACCTGTCGACGACCTGATCACATCAGACACTGGCACATAACGATAGTAATACACACAAAGTAGTGCTAAGACGATTAAAGTAAGGAGTACTAGTCGCAAACTATCACCACGCGGCACCAACTCGTGCGCCCTTGTGACAACTTCAATCAGATACAAGCAGAAAGTGAAAACTAGGAGTTTTGGCACCTCAACCCCTTTGTAAACAGTCTCGCGAGCATCCATAGCCGAGTAAGATAGCGCTTCTTTTCGCATAGTATTCACGGTGCGCGCGTATCGTATCACGAGTGGCTCATCTTTATATAGCCAATTCTCATATCCTTAAAAGAGAGAATCCAGAGGGCTATGATTGTGTGTCCAGCACAGAATAATACATATTCTCGTAGGCATCACACATACCGGTTATACTATGATTCTCCATAGAACGAGATTGGGCACGAGCAGACATTTCTTCCCTCAAAGTGTCGTTAGAAAGCAACGTTAGGATCTTATCTTCAAAGTCCCCTTTATCGTTCAAATCGAACAAGAAACCGTCGGTTCCATCAGTGAGGATTTCGGAAACACCACCAACATCTGAAGCGATGCACGCAACTCCTGCCTGCATTGCTTCAATAAGTGCGAGCGGCATCCCCTCCCAAAATGACGGCATTGCAAAGACTTCAGCGGCAGCTAAAATGTTTGGAATGTCCTCTCTCGCACCGAGTAAGTGAACGCGTCCTTCAAGCGAGTTTTCCTCTATCGCAGACATTAACATAGGTGTAGCATCGTCTTCTCTACCGGCAATTGCTAGGCGCCAAGGCAGTTCCCTAGGGATACTAGCTAAGGCATTTATCAACGCCACATGGTTTTTACGGATGCAGCACGAACCGACTGCCACAACGAGCTTCTCGCTATCTGACAGTCCTAGCTCATTACGAAAAGTCGATCTAACACCTTTCCGATTCTTTACTCCATTGGGAATGACGACCAAACGTTTTGCTATCGATCCAAGATCAGACAGCAGGTCAATCCGCATACGTTCAGAAACAACAGTGCATCCAGAGCTTTTCTGAATAGCGAAACGGAGGGCAAGGCGCCTTCGCAAGTACGCTGTTTGGTCAGCCCCATTGTGCAAGGTAATGACGGAGGGGATTCGAGCGAGAAGGCCTAATAACGCAGCGTAGAACGACATCCCAAAGAGGTGACCATGAACTACATCAAACCCTCCAGATTTTAAGTCCCGATACAGCCGGTGCAAAAACTTCAGGTCAAAGATTCCGCTTCGTTCAAATAGGGTAACGGGGATACCTCTCTTAATACACGAACGGTACATCCAACTCGACGTATCCCCTGGTACGAACAAGGTCACATCATGCCCTCGGGAGATAAGACACTCAGAAAGTTCTAAGGACATAACCTCAGCACCCCCTATACTGTTCGTCTCGCTGAGCACGGCGACTCTTAACCTATCTCGCATCGGCAATCCCTCTATTACCTACGGGTGAACCGATAAAATAGTAAGATGAAAGCAGGAATGGGCTAATTAGTGACACGATTCACCGCCGACATTACACGATCTACATCAGCGCCTGGAGTACTACCCCCAGTCCCCGCAGAAATAAGTGGTGACGTATGCAGCAGAGTGAAGTCACCTAGTGACGCGTTCCTAAAACCGGCGACCGCTTTTGAAGAGACAATAAGGTTTCCCGGAGGGTATGACACGGATGTCGATATGCCAACCAAACCGTTCCCAATCATTTGCCAGCTATTACCTGCCACATGCTGAAATCCTGCAGAACCACGTCCCCATGGGGTGTGCAAAACGACTCCATCGTTATCGGCAGCAATAACGTTGTCTCGTACCACAAAGTTCTGAAAGCCGACTCCGTTAGTCTGAAATGCAATCTGAGGCACCACGATCGTATTGTTGATGAAATCAAGCGAGTGAACAGGCGTGCCACTGATGAAGGCAAACCCATTACCAGAATAGATGCCAGTGTTGATGTCGTAAACGATATTATGTATGAGTGATATTCGGGTAGGAGGAGGGGAAACAGCGTCATGGCCAGCCTGTATCCAAGTACCCATCTTCCTGAAAATATTGTACCTCATAGTTATGTCTGACACAACGTTCCATTCATTTCCAGGCTGGTTGGCTGTTGTCAAGACCACTCCCCATCCGGACTGCCCATGAATCCAGTTGCGTTCAATTACGTTAGCTTCGATGAGCACTCGTCTGCCTGACTTAAACTCCACCAAGTTCTTAACTAGCCAGCGTCCCTTATGCTCATCGGTGCGAGTCATATGATTCCGGCGTATGGTCACGTCGGAAGGAACCAGACCCCTAACGGAAATCGTTGCACCACCGAACCCAACGACCTCAGTTGCTGCCTCAAGATAGTTATTCTCGATTAGATAAGGACCTGGCCCATTCCAGCCCCAGATAGCCTGACTATCGAAGTGAGTGTTATTGCAGTTTGAGACATGAGAGTTCACCACCACCGTGGCTGCGCTCTGCAAACTCACGCATCGGCGTAGCTCCACCGATGGAGTCCCATGAATAAACATACGGTCAAGGACGATATCGGCTGGGACATGTTCAAGAAGGTTTTGTCTATCACTACCGTCTCCCAACTCAACTAATTGAGAAACTGAGGTAACGGCAGCGGTATTTGATATCTCAATATTCTTAATGAAGAACCGGGATGCACTAGCTGCTGTTGAAAGTGCGGGATTACTGTTGGGAGTTAAGATCTTCGCCATAGCTGCCCCGTCCCCAGGTGAGACGCGTTCATCGGAGGGCGGTGACCATGGAGCCGCTGACGACCTTATAGTAATCCATTTTTCTCCGGACTTCTTGGGCAAGACGAAGTTGCCTACGTACTCAGCTCCCGACGTTAGTACTATCTCATCACCAGGCTCGGCAGAATTTAACGCTTGCTGAAGGTTCCCGCCTGGAAGAACTGATATGGAGCGTGTTGGGACGGTTATACACGACGTTGGAAACAGTTCAGGAAAGTTTGCCGAGCCAGAATGATCTCCCTTAACAGATGGAACGTAAGGCAGCGGCGCACAACCTTCTTGAGGTGGCTGAGGAGGAGCGCTGGCATTTGTCACAATCATATGACCGGAGTCGCGCTGTGAACCACACTCACCAATAAAATAGGTACTTCCAACAGCAACGGCGACGACCGTATACCCGACCGCGGTAGCAATACTGGGATTCCTAGTGTACAAAGTACACCCCTCAGCAGATAGTGGATTGTTCGATTCGTCTGTAACAGAGATACTAACGGTTCCGGTTCCACCCACAAATAGCTGTAAGGCAGATGGAGACACAGAGATGTTTCTTCTGCCAACAGGTAGTATTGAAACTCTCACGGAACGCGTGACGCCCATTGCCTCAGCGTTAACAGTAACCTCGCCGACTTGTAAGCCCGTCAAGGTACCATCTTGTTGTATCACGGCATGGGTTGATGGCTCTACCGACCATGAAACACGAGATTGCCTGCTAACGCTCCTCTGATTTACCCCTACGATTGCCTCAAACCTTACGAATGAGCCAGAGTCTACTACTGACGATCCTGACGTGAATACGATCCGCCGAGTATCATCTAACGACGTGCTTCTGGATGAGACGGATGCAAGAGAGACTGAAACAAGAGCGCTACGCAGTTTATCACCGAAATGGAATTCCAATCGCGTTGTTCCGGGAGACCTAGCAACAATACTGCCATCAGATGTCACAGCTACTATCGAAGAGTCGTCTACGACGACGGACTCCTCTCTCCCATCCCAACCGAGATCAGTACCAGATACGAGTTGTCCGACCTTCAACTCAATTAGGCCACCCCGTACTAACTTATCCGCAATATAACTATCAGATACTGCTCCATCTATTGTTGGAGCAGTATCTGTCACGCTCGAAGGTGCTTCACACGCCGTAATAACCGTACATGCGAAGAGTAAACCTGTGCGAATCGCCCAAGCCGCCATAGATGGAACTATTGTCGGATACTTCATATCGTGGTTGTTAGAAGAAGGTTACCAGCTTGACTGTCGAAACTTCAAATCGCAACTCTATGGTTTGTTCTTGACACCAAATGTCGTAGAGCGGATCGCTCACAAGCGATCACGAGGATAAGTGTATCACGCTCTGCGAATTTAACGTTTCAGATTCTTGCATTTGCGACAAATTAAAGTATCCAGAATGCACTATACAACGTAGCTATCACCCAGCTGAATCTCCATTAAATTCTAAAGTTGGCGCATTATGGCTGGAGCGACACGCTTCTCTCACATCCTACTCCACCCTCACCACCGCGACCCTCAACCCACCCGGCGCAACCGCACCGCCCTGGCCGCTCAACGAAATCACCTGACTCCCGCCCTGATTTCCCGTAAAACTAAAATAGCTCGCGGAGTACGACCGAAGTTGCTCCACCGTTAGGACGAACTCACCGAACGAGTAGTTACGCATTTTTAGCGGGTTCGCCTGATACGCGCCCGGATATGTTTGTGCCAACCCCTTCATTACATCAGCGGTATTCCAACTCGGCATTGAAAGCTCGGCGCGCTGCGGCACAAAACCAGCGATATCGTCGGTGGCCGTTGCTAACGCCCAGTCGCTTAGCATTGCTTCCGCACTCCTTCCTGTTTGCTGAGCGAGGTTTGTTAGTCCCGACGCTGAACCGTTGCCGCGCACTAGCGCTTTAAGCCACTCCGATTCCGATGTCGCATAGTGATCGGCTGCCCAACGCACTAACGACCAACCGCTTGCGTAGAAGCTGTAGTCGCTCCCAGATGACGCTCCTATGGGAGTTAGCTCATCTACACGCTGCTGCCATGAGTGAAGCGCGGAAAAGTGCTTCCACATCATTAGTGGACGGCTGTCACACTGGTACAGCTCACAGCGTACGCTGCCCGAGAAACCGGTGTTCCCCTTCCAGCTGCCGCCGCCTGAGAACTCGCGCGAGTAAAGCTCCTCTGCTACGCGGGCGGTTGCTTCTTCGAGCCACGACTCTTCAAAAGCATGACCGCGCGATATACGCTCTGCAAATGACGCGAGATGCTTGGCCTCATGTACTACTGTGCTCCGCATCCCGCGACGCCATTCGGCGGGCGATTCGTTTGCTTGCGGCACCCGCGCGTAAAAAATCTCGTCTTCGTTGCTAGCCGTGAAAACCGAGCGGGGGTAGAAGTTGCACGCTGTTACATAACCCGCGATCCCTGGCACTGAATCGTTTACGTACTGTGTGAACAGCATCGTAATGCGGCCGTCTCCATTCATGCTTTCGTTCATAGCCAACGGATCGCCGAGGCTTGAGGTAAGCAAAGGGTATTGCACAACGTCAAACTCTTGGCCAATGGCGCGGTAGTCGGAATCCATTGTGCCAGCGCGTGGAGCGCGCAGATCTTCTAGCACGACCGCTCTTGCGCCCGCGTAAACTACTCTGGCCTGTATGTCGCGCCCCGTTGAGCAGCTGTTGTAAAGCGCCTTTACGGTTACAATGTCGCCAACTGAACGAACTGCGGCGTCTAAGCTTGCGCGGGTGCCGCTGTTGCGAATACGCCAAGCCGCGGACGGCGAACCGGCTTTACGAACAATTTCACGCTGACGGTCGAGGTGGCTGCCGTGGCTATGCTCACTACGCACCGCCTCCTTAAGAGCGGCGGGCAATTCTGACTTCGCGCGCTCGGCGTTGAGGCTAACATCGAGGTTTCGGGCAGCCACGCCGGCAAGATTACCGCCTGCGTTACCGCGGAGCTCGAAGCCCGTAACCGATGACACTGCGCGGCTGGTGTTAAGCACCGCAACCACGTAACGCGCGCTGCTCTCGTTCCCTTCGCCAGCCAACTCTGCGCACTTGGCTTGATTGGCGTCGAGCAGGCTAACGCTCTCACCCTTTTTAAGTGAAATGCGCGTAGCTGTGCGTAAAGGAACCGCAATTTCACCACGTGCTCCTGCTATGGTGACTTTAAGCTGTGTCGTTCCTGTCGCTTGACATGCCACCGAACCTGCAGGAAGAATCGCTTCAATACGCGTGCGAGTGGCGCTCAAGATAGAGGCAGGTTTGCCATGCACCACCATTTGAATAGCGGCTGCGTCGTTGCTAAAAGATTCGCCGTCTAGGACAAACGGAACGCCGGGGAAAATAGAGTCGCCTACAACACGAAGCGGGCGCGGCGCGGCTGGGCTTACGTGAAGCTGAAAGCGGGCAGTAGCTGCTTCAGCCTTAACTACGACGGTTGCCGTACCGCGCGCCTTTGCTACCGCAGCGGGGAGATGCGGGAGCAATTGGACTGCTTCGTTGCCAGACTCAAGGAACCAGGCAGTGGTCGCAGCAACTGGGTTACCGTGCCTGTCGGTTACCTGAGCGCTTAGCGGCACCGTGTCGCCTAAAACAGACAGCGTTAGCGAGTCGCCAGCGAGCTTAATATTGGCAGCCTGCCCCGGGATTGCATTTACGCGAACCGTTACAGGTGCTGACCCGTTAGCGGTGGCGGTAAGCGTTTGCTGGCCGGCTTTACCGCCGAGTGTCCATAGAACTGCGGCGACCCCCCTTGAGTCGGTGCGCGATTCGGAGGTAGAGACACTACCGTTAGACGACGCTGCCCAAGTTACGGTAGCTCCTGATACCGGTGAGCCGTCTGCCTTGGTTACAGCTAACTGGATGGGGCTTGATATAGTCTCGCCGGCTTCGTAGCTAGCAACCGCGCCAGAGACGACTGTTGCATTTATGCTGCTATCAAGTGGTGCGGCGATGTCCGAACCGTTGCAAGCAGACAACATAGCTAGCGCGCAAACTATTACACCCACGGCACGACCAGCACGACCAAAAATGGCGATGCCTTCGTAAGCTGTTGTGGTGTAGGAGTTTGTACTCATGTTATGTAGTGTTACGCTGCGGGATCAAAACTGCACATGGTACGGGATTGTGCAAGAGGGGTGCCTAATCGGGCTCAGCCGTTGGGGAGGGTGGCGAGGGAGTTCGGTGTGCAGTGAGCGGCACGGTTGCTTTGTGTTCTGTAGCACTGCATGGCATTGGCAATACTGTTGCACCACTAGAGCATATGTCGCCGACTGCGGTACCGCGTCTTTTAGTGGCAACGCAACAGTGATTACGTCACCGCCATCGCCACCCTGGGCACCGAACGACGCGAATTCGAGCTGGATCGGACTTTCTGCTAACGGAAACAACCCTCACGGTGGTACTGGAGATAACGCAACCCGCTATCTCTACCACTTTGAAACCGAGTTGCTCGGCCAAGGCACAATTACCGGTGCAATTGGCTGGGACAACCGTTTAATCGGTTACCAGTGGCTCAACGCGAGCGGCGTCGCCACTGGAGGTGTTTACGCAGCCTCAAGCTCATGGATCACGCCTTTCAACGATCCGTCAGAAAGCGGTTTCTGCCGCGATGCGGATGGAGTCTTTGATGGCAGCGCGTATCCCAACTGCCTCGCTCAGTTTACCATCAGCGTGAACCAGAGAGACGCAGCTGGCATTCGTTTCATTCTCGAAGGTGACGGTCAAACCGACGGGTTCCGTGTTGCTGGCGCAACGTCCGTTGTCCCAGAGCCATCAACCTACATGCTAATGGCCGCTGGCCTAGCAGGACTCGGCTTCTTCGCCCGTCGTAGGAAGGCGTAAGTTGTAGCCAGTTGGATCGTAGTGTAAAAAGAGGGCCCGGTGCAGATGCATCGGGCCCTCTTTTTAGTTTGCCGAGTGAATGGTTTCACTACCGTTGCTTCGCCCATTGCGGAGTTCGGCCAAGCAGCGCCCTAAGCTTCTCGCCCGGCGCTGGCGAACTGTCGAGCGTCTGCACGAAGGAGTCGTAGCGATCGGGATCGAGCGTGAACAGACGCTGTTCGAGCAACACGTCGACCGCCTGCCGCCGCGCGCTTTCCACCATAAACTCGGTGCGCGTTATCCCAAGTAGCGCTGCGGCATCATCGACAATTTGGAGTGCGCTGGTATCAATTCGCAGATTGATGCTACGCTTGGCGTCAGACTGTGAGCTACTAGCTGCGCCAGAAACCGGCGTAGAGCAAGAGGAGCTAGAAGAGGCGAGACGTGGTTTAGCCATTATTGCAATATCGACAGATGTATTTACAACGCCAATGCGGAAGAGCGATATCGTAGTTGATCTGTGATGTAATAAAGGGCCCGGTGCAGATGCACCGGGCCCTTTTCTAACCTAAATCAGCCAGCCGAAATCAATCCTTTCTGCGACGAGCTATAAAGCCTAGCCCAGCTAAACCAACCGCCATAAGGGCATAGGTCGACGGCTCAGGAACAACGCTTTGGCCTTCCACTTCAAAGTTGAAGGACTTTTCGCCAACGCCATACAGCTTGTAGTTCACGTTGTCTACTGCTCCGTCAAACGTGCCGGCCCAGCCGGAGCCGACACCGAAGTTCATACCGACTACCGTCCAGTTTCCGTTTACAGAAATACCGTTGCTAGTTAGGCAGCCGTTGGATGGCGCCGAACCCCCTTGCCACGCCCCGAGCGTTATACCAAAACTCTCAAACGCTGAGCACTGTGATGTGTAAAGCCACAAATTGGTATTTACCCCAAGGGTAGCGGTGTGCCATGTACCAGCAGTAACCGGCCCAGCGTTATAAGTTGGCTCGTATATCAGGGTGGCTAATACTTGGCCGTCCGACACAAGAAACCTGAAGGCCGGTATCTGAGTCGCAGTGCTCGACACGTCTTTAAAATAATCGTAGCCAAACGACTCAAGAGCGCTCAGTTGAAACTGGTTTTCTTGAGAGAAGAGGTACTGAAAATCGGCCTTAGCGACACCGTTAGAAGTAGACAAGTAAACGGAACCGTTGCCGCTTCTCGCGTAGTCTCCCGTTATTCCAGCCTCGCCGCCGGGACGAACGTTCACTGCGCACCACTTCTCAGCGGTAAGCGCGCAACTGTCATGAATAGTGGAGGGAGGAGCATTTGGGTTAGTAAACGTAGTTCCGTCACCTATAACTGTCGTTGCTTGCGCAACCAGAACTGACGGTAAAACCGCCAGCGACGCACCTAAAAGAATCTTTCGAAACACTAAGAACTCCGAGAAGGGGGTACACTATTGCTGAGTTTGCCCCACCCACCGAATTGTGAAGGGGGGCGTTTACAGCAAACTAGGGACCGCTACACCATACCGTGTACCTACTACTACCCACACACGTACTAAGTTACTGGCGCTAAAATATTTATATGTCGTCCCAATGTCTCAGTGCAACAAGTCAAGATCGACTCTTTGGCACCGACTGTTGTAGCAACCCAACAGCAATTGATTACTTGGCGCAACATTTCTGCGGTGATGCTCAGCCGCTTCACATGATATTCGCACGCCGCGTCTCGTCTGTACTATTTGTCTAGTAGCTCTCACTTCCCCCCCGCCGCTAACCCCGCCACATACTCGACACTCACCACCCTGTAAGCAGGCACATACATCTCACGGTACACCGCCGAATGCGACACCGCAGGATACCCTGCCAATTGCCACCTATTAACCGCACTGCGAACTGCCTCACCGTCCCAATGCCAACCTTCGCCACCGTCCACAGAGACGCCGCCAGCCTCCCCGCTGCGCGCAAACCGCACTAGCACTGCCGCAGCGCAGCTCGCCTGAACGGTGTCACCAACGCCGTATGCCCCGTTACCTGTCTCAATAAACGCGCGTAGCAATTCCTCACTGTCACCTCCGGCGGCACGAAAGCCCCGCATATTCACCCTCACGAACCGCGTCCCTATGCTGTCAAAAACAGGATCACGTTCTGCGGCCGAGTCTTCGCCCAGCCCGCCCCACTCGCGCTCCATCCACCCCCTTACCGCAGTCGTGTCAGCTATTGCATGCTCGCTACCCATCGTCGCGTGATGCAGAAGCTTTATTGCGTCGACAACCTCCATGCGCGGGTAACGCTCCACATGGTCGCTTAGTAGTGCATTAAATACGCTGTCATTTGCGCACTTAACACCGCCGTCGCCTGCCGCATGCTGCCGGTCACCACCACACGCCACGGCTAATACTGCAAACATTGTCCACAGCGCTGCGTTTACGCGCCGTCTAACCGCGACCGCACATAGCGTACTTTTACAACCTTTCTTATTGTCACTTAGACACATATACGTTCGTCGACCACATGCAGTATCGTTACATTTGCATGTAGCTGTTTTCTCCGTTCCACTACACCAGTTGCGTACCATGAACCACGCCCCTCTTACGTTGCTATCGGAAGAAGAAGAACTCTTTCGCACTGCGGTCGCTGAATTCGCCGAGTCCGAGGTAAGGCCGCGAGTACACGAAATGGAGGCGGCCTGTAAGCTCGATCCGGCACTTACCGGGATGTTCGCAGAGTTAGGTCTGTTTGGCATAGAAGTGCCCGAACAGTTTGGTGGTGCCGGCGGTTCGCTTATGATGGTAACGCTCGCGGTCGAAGAACTCAGTAAGGTTGACGCTGCTGCTGCTATTCAGGTAGATGTTCAGAATACATTAGTAAACTTCCCCATTAACAGATACGGCACCGCAGAGCAGCACAGCCGGTTTCTTACAAAGCTCACCAGTGGAACAGTTGGCGCGTATGCACTTTCAGAACCGGGCGCCGGATCGGACGCTTTTTCACTAGCGACACGTGCTACGCAGGATGGCGACAGTTGGGTTCTTAACGGTTCTAAAGCCTGGATTACTAATGGCGGGGAGGCCGGAATTTTTGTGGTGTTTGGTAACGTAAACCCCGACGCCGGTTACAAGGGCATTACTGCGTTTATTGTCGAACGCGACACTCCGGGGTTTTCGGTTGGCAAAAAGGAAGACAAGCTTGGTATACGTGCGTCAAGCACAACCGCGCTTAACTTTGACAACGTGCGAGTAAGTAACGCGAACGTTTTAGGGAAAGTCGGCGAAGGTTATAAGGTGGCAATTGAAACACTTAATGAGGGTCGCATTGGCATAGGTGCTCAAATGATTGGCATCGCGCAAGGCGCACTTGCAGCCACCACGCAGCACCTTAAGGAACGTAAACAGTTTGGCAAATCGCTCGCCGAGTTTCAGGGTATCCAGTTCCAAGTAGCGCAGGCGCACACAGAACTTGAAGCAGCTCGCCTTATGGTGTACAACGCGGCGCGTTTAAAGGACGCAGGTAAAGACATCGCACGCGAAGGCGCTATGGCTAAACTGTATGCGTCTCAAATGTGTGAGCGGGTTACATCGCTGTGTGTAGAGCTTTTCGGTGGCTACGGTTACACACGTGAGTATCCAGTTGAGAAGTTTTATCGCGATGCAAAAATCGGCACCATTTACGAAGGCACAAGCAACATGCAGCTGCAAACCATAGCGAAAGTAGTGTTACGCTAGTTGCTGCATTTGCGACTTCTGCAACTTTAGCATACACAATACATGCCGCAGGCAACACGAACGCTTTGTTACGTTGCGCTTGCGGCATCGCTGTTTGCAATTGTAATTATCACGCTTTCACCCGCAGGTATAGCCGAAGTATCACAGTCAACAGATCCCAACTGCACCGGCTGCAAATCAAATCTGCTTGCAGACGTAATCGCGAATGTGCTTTTGTTTATCCCCTTTGGCGTTGGGTTGTGTGCAGTAATTAGGGCCTCCGCGTTTAACCGAATATTGTTAACAGCGTTCGGTGGACTATTTCTTTCGCTGGCTATTGAAGGTTTACAGTACGCTCAAATTGTTTCTGGTCGCGTGGCGTCGTACACTGATGTTTTGTCCAACAGCTTTGGCGCATTAGTAGGAGCGCTAATTGCGGCAAACATTGGCATACTACTTTTCCCTACACGCCATGAAGCCGCTCGGCTAGCTACTGCGTGGATGTTGTTTGTTGCAGTTGTAGCTTTCGTTGCGCATTACGCAACTGGCAGCGTTATGGCAAGCAGCAACACGTCGCCAGTTAAGTCACAACTTCCGCATACAACCGGCTATGGATGGTTTGCTGGCGAGGTTCCGCTTGGCACGGTTAACAGTGTCTCGTTTGCTCATCGCGGTAGTGGTGCACTAATTGTCGAGGCGCCGCTTACGAAAGTGTTAACCGCCGAGTTGTTGGTAAATGGGCGTGACAACCGCGAGAGCTTTGTGCCAGTGCTATTTGTGCATGAAACGGGCAACAGCACGGCGCATACAATGGTTGGGCAGCGTGGAAACAGCTATGCACTACGTGCCAGCGTTCGCGCAGACAGCTGGCATATGTTTTATCCCGATCTTGTTATCGCCAACGCGGCAGCTAATGCAACCCAAACGGCCAATGCATTAGCAGATCTATCACACGCAAATGGCGCGCACACCAAACCGACTGATACCAACACCACGCGCACTGTGAAAGCACAGGTAAACGGCAGACATTGGGAGCTAGAAGTTACTGGCGCCGGCTCGGCGACTTTCTACGCCGGCGCATGGACCGCGTGGATGCTACTAGTTCCCCTAAGCTCGGTAAACAGCCCAGTGGCTTTGGCGGGGACGTGGCTCTTTTTGGTGAGCATACTCGCGCCATTGGTGTACTGGATATGGCGGTGGCTGCAGCGCGGCTAACTGCATGTTACACTTCCCCTTGGCCAACACACCTGAGACAACTGAGTGGAACAGATTCAAAACACCCTCATCACGCTCCTGACATCACTTCGCCCTGTGGTATTCGGTGCAGGCGCAGCAGTTGCGCTTGCAGCGATACTTAGCCATGCAGTGCGCACGCGAAAGATTTCTCCCTTTTCGCCGCTTGCACGCTTGTCTAAGAAAGTTGATGCGACGCTCTTTTCTTACGCAGAATCGCGCGTTGTTCGTGCTGGCGGTTCGCCGCACTCTGCTCCTTGGTGGACACTTGGTGTTGTAGTTGTTGGCGGACTACTGTTGCTGTCACTTATTCGCTCGTTAGTTGCGCAGTCGTTTGTACTTAACAGCGCTCTTAACAGCGGAGGAGCATCGCTGGCTGCGCTGGTTTGCGGTTGGGTATTCGGCTTTCTTCGATTCGCGATACTTGCTCGCGTAGTGTCATCGTTTGTTGGAGGCAATCAGTACTCGCGTATTTGGCGCTGGTCGTACAAAAGCACAGATTGGATTTTGGTGCCGTTACGCAGAATAGTTCCTACCCTCGGTCCGCTCGACATTACGCCAATAGTTGCGTACTTCGGTTTGCGCATAGTTGAAAATCTTATAGTTGGCGCGCTTCGATAGTGCCGTTACACAACCTCAGCATACACGCCATGAAAACGAACGAACGAGCATTAGTAGCTAACATTGTGCATTTGACAGCAACCGCTGTATCGGTAGCTGCGTTAGCTATGCTTTCTGTTGCGACAACGGCTGCTAACGCCGGCGCACAGCGCTCTGGTGCTTCTTCAACTGGTGCGCCTGGTGCAGGTTCTTATGTAACGGCGCAGCTACCTGCACCGCAGCCAATTAGCAACGCCGAGTATGCGCAACGTCGCGATGCATTCAGTGCGAAGCTTCCTAACGGCGTAATACTAGTTATTGGCGGACGAGAGGCGTCGGAAAGTTATGTTCCTTTTTCACAGTCTCCCGATTTCCGTTACCTCACAGGTGTGAAAGAGCCAAGTGCTTCGCTGGTAGGAGTTAAAACTGCGGGCAAAGTTCAGTGGACCATATTTGTTCAGCCCAAAGATCCCGCGCGTGAAGTGTGGGACGGTCAGCTTGTTGGCACTGAGGCCGCACTAAAGACATGGGGAATAGCTGGACGGGCGTCATTGCAACTTGAGGGGTTCCTCGATTCGTTGTTTGCTACGACCGATACACTTTCGTTAATAGTTGACGGAGGCTCACGTGCGACCCGTTCATCGGGTGAACAGTTTATTGACGCCATTACACAGCGTCATGCAAAGCTAGTTGTAAAGAACGCATCGTCAGAAGTTGCGAAGTTACGCGCATTCAAAAGCAGCGCTGAGCTAGCGCTAATTAAGCGTTCTACAGAGATAACAGTCGAGGCACATGCTGCCGCAGCGCGAACCTTACGCGCCAACAGCAACGAGTATGAAACAGACGCAGTTATATCGTATACATTTCGTAAGAACGGCGCTGAAAGGGCGTCGTTCCCAAACATTGTTGGGTCTGGTCCGAATTCAACAACCCTACACTATCGCGATAACAACCGTGTAATGTTGGCAGGCGAGATGGTAGTTGTTGATATAGGAGCACTATACGAAGGCTACTCAGCTGATATGACACGTTCGTACCCTGTAACTGGCACCTACACGCCAGAACAGCGCGCCATTTATCAGCTAGTGCGAGACGCGCAGGCGGCAGCGGAGCGTCAAGCAAAAGTAGGCGGGCGTGCTGCTAACATGAGCGACTCGGCATCTGCAACATTAGCAGCCGGTTTAGCGAAGCTGGGGCTTATCGATTCTGCGAAAGCTACCTACGACTGTTCATCAGATGGGAGACGTAAGTGCTCGCAGCTATCACTGTATTACATGCACGGCTTGGGGCATGGGATAGGCTTGCAGGTGCACGACCCCGACCGTTACTACTTTGAAGGTGTATTAGGTGAGGGGTCGGTTTTCACAATCGAGCCCGGTATTTATGTTCGTGAAAACCTCCTCGAGATACTCCCTAGCACTGATAACAACAAGAAACTCATCGAGCGTATACGCGCTGCGCACAGCAAGTACAACCGAATTGGCGTGCGTATAGAAGACGACTTTCTCGTTACAAAAGAGGGCTTGGTGTGGTTAACAAAGAGCCCGCGTGAGATTAACGAGATAGAGGCGTTAATGAAGGGCGTGCGTCAGTAGAACAGCAACTCTTAACAACCAACTCTGGTAACGGCCATGCGCATACATAAAACTCGACTTTTTGCGTTAGCGATCGCAGCGGCATTTGTGGCGCCCATTTCACAGTTGCGAGCGCAAGCTACCGACATAGTAGAAACAGTCCAGGCAGCTGGTAACTACCAAACATTCCTCAAGCTATTGGGCGAAGCCGGCCTTACTGAAACCTTGAAGGGGCCGGGGCCATTTACGTTGTTTGCTCCAACCGACGAAGCGTTTAGCAAAGTGAGTGCAGACAAAATGTCGGCACTTACTAAAGACCGTGCAGCGTTACGCAAAGCGATGTTGTACCACATAATCGCCGGAAAAATTTCGTCTGCCGATATCGCCCGTCTTAACGGCAAAGGCACGCGCACTATGGAAATGAGCGAAGCGAAAGTTTCTGTTAACGCCGAAACGATCATGATTAACAACGCCCGTATATCGCAGGCGGATATAGCAGCGCGCAACGGCGTGATACATGCTATAGACGCGGTGATCATGCCTCCTGCGAAGTAGGTGACTGCTGTTTGCGGCAGGCGATAGGCTGGTGAAGCGAGCAAACGGAATTAGCAACGTAGTTGGCAACGGAGTTAGCATCTGAATCCATTCAGGGTTCTTACTAGGCACCGTAACTATCGGATATTCTGGGTAGGCCAAACGCTGTCGTTAATGGGCTCGTGGATGCAAACGATGGCCTTGGGCTGGCTATCGCTTGAGCTATCTAATAGTGCGTTCGTTGTTGGTCTTGTGGCATCCGTTGGTGCGATCCCGATCGTGCTATTCTCAATGCATGCCGGTGCCCTCGTAGACAGTGGCGACCGCATGCGCATTGTACGCGCAACGCAGGCTGTATTACTGCTGCAAGCAGTTGTGTTGTGGGCAATAACGATTAGCGGTCACGCGACTGTTCCGATTTTGCTTATACTTGCGTTTGTACAGGGATTATGCAGCGCGGTTGAGATACCTGCTCGACAGGCAATGATAGTTCAGCTAGTAGGTCGCGACGATTTACAACCAGCGATTGCGCTTAACAGTAGCGGTTTCAATTTGGCGCGCGTCGTTGGACCCGCACTGGGCGGACTCGTTATACATAAGTTTGGTATCGCTTGGTGTTTCGGTTTAAATGCGTTGAGCTTTGTTGCGGTGCTTTGGGGGCTGTATAGAATTGATTTAGCTGCCGCGGCTGCATCGTACGCAGGTAAGCGTCCGCTAGAAATGATGCAGCTTACAACACGCGGCGCAGCAGATGGTTTACGCCATTTAGCAAAACCTGGTGCAGTTCGCGACCTACTGGGCGTAGTAACGGTTAGCGCAGTATTTGGCGCCCCTTTCCTTACGCTAATGCCTGTGGTCGCGCGCGACCGGCTCGGGCTCGGCGCCGACGGATACGGCAGTTTGCTTGCATCGGTAGGTATGGGAGGCTTGCTCGGTGCGCTAATAGTTGCAGGACCAGCGCAGCTGTGGCGGCGGGGGCGCACGTTAATTACAGCTAGTGTACTGTTCCCGATTATGGTTTTCATATTCGCGTTCGTACGCAACGTAACAGCAGCTCACGTAGTACTGTTCATCGCGGGTACAACAATGATCATGTTCAACTCTATGTCTAACGGAACTCTTCAGGCAATAGTAGAAGAAGAATACCGCGGGCGACTAATGGCATTTTACTCGCTTGTTTTCGTTGGACTATCACAGGCCCTTGGTTCGTTCTTACTAGGATCAGCAGCCGGCGCAATAGGCGTGGCCCGCGCTATAGCAGCGTCAGCAGTAGCAACGCTGGGATACTCGGCCTACAAAATGTATAGCAGTAGAGAGCTAAGGGAGTTGTAGCGGAGGCAGGACGATTGCGCTTCTCGTTAGCCACCAAGCGCTACTACAACAAAGTACCCTTCGCGTCTTCGCGTCTTCGCGCGACCCAAAGAATCTCACGCGAAGACGCGAAGATAAGCACCAAACAGTTACGCCATAATACTTTGCGCGACCCCAAAAAACCTCGCGCGAAGACGCGAAGGCGCGAAGAACAGCATCAGACATTTTTTTATTATCATTCGCACGACCACGCGTAACCAGAATGGTTATTGCAACGTACACTAGGCCGGAAACCTATCACGGCGGCAGGTGTGTGGAGGGCTAAAGGCTCACGAGGTGGGCGTACTCGTGCATACAAGTATCCCCGAGTGTAGAATCCACGTATGATACGCACAACAATTACACTGGCCGCTGCGCTATTCGCGGCCCTACCGTGCGCCGCGCAAACACAGTCGGCCGACCTCATCGTAGTTAACGCGCGCGTGTACACCGCCGACGAATCGCGTCCATTAGTAGACGCATTTGCCGTTACTAAAGGCCGAATCGTGTTTACAGGTTCGTCAAGCGAGGCGGCTTACTTGCGTGGCAGCAACACCGTTGTGTACGACGCAAAAGGCAAGACCATTATACCGGGAATGGTCGATGCACACGCGCATTTGGGCGGATTGGCTGAGTCATTGCGGTCTGTGGATCTCACTGGGACGCGTAGCTACGAAGAGGTAATTGCGCGCGTTGTTGAGAGATCGCAATCACTTCCCGCTGGTAGCTGGATAGTGGGTCGAGGCTGGGACCAGAACGCGTGGAGCGATACCCGCTTCCCTACCCACGAGAAACTATCTGCAGCCGTTCCTAACCATCCCGTGTCACTAACACGTGTCGACGGTCATGCATCGTTAGTAAATGCAAACGCAATGTCGCGCGCGAGCCTAGCGAGCAAGAAGAATCCAGCTGGTGGCATAATAAGTCGCGATGACAGGAACCAACCAACTGGAATACTCATAGATCGAGCACAGCAGCTTGTTTCGTCGTTAATACCAACTGCTTCTCAAAGCGAAGTGCGCGAATCGCTGAAAGGAGCAGTTACACTTATGCACAGATGGGGGCTAACGGGGTTACACGACGCAGGTTCAAGTCGCGTCATGATAGATCTGTATGAGAACATGGCCGCAACTGGCGAACTTGACCTGCGCCTGTATGCCATGATTAGCGACGACAGTGCAGCAATAAACCATTACTTCGCAATGGGGCCACGTTCTGGTTTGCACGACGGGCGCCTATGGGTGCGTTCCGTAAAGCTTTATGCAGACGGTGCAATGGGATCACGTGGTGCTGCACTGTTAGAAGCGTATTCCGATGACGCGAACAACACCGGTCTGCTTCTAAGCACACCCGACCACATCCAATCAGTCGCTGAGCGTGGGTTAAAGAGCGGCTTCCAAATTAACACCCATGCCATAGGCGATCGTGGAAATAGAGTTGTACTAGACGCATACGAGGCGGCATTACGAACGGTACCCAAAGCAGATCATCGTTTCCGCGTAGAGCATGCTCAGATTCTTCACTATGACGACATCCCACGTTTCGCAAAGCTTGGCGTAGTCCCGTCAATGCAGGCGAGTCACCAAACCAGTGACATGTACTGGGTTGGCAAAAGACTCGGCCCAACGCGTGTACTGGGTGCATATGCATGGAAGTCACTTCTTGAAACCGGCGTGGTGCTACCAAATGGCAGTGACTTCCCAGTTGAACAAGTGAACCCTCTCATCTCATTTCATGCATCAGTTGCACGCCAAGACGCCAACAACTGGCCTGCAGGCGGTTGGCTTCCCGAGCAGCGCATGAGCCGAGAAGACGCACTTCGCAGCATGACCATATGGCCTGCGTGGTCTGCATTTCAAGAGAAAGATCTGGGTTCAATTGCGGTGGGAAAGTACGCGGACTTTGTGGTATTAGACCAGGATATCATGCGCATTCCTGCCGAGTTAATACTTGGCACAAAAGTGGTGTCTACGTTCGTCGGGGGTAAGGAGGTTTACAAGAGTGGGAGGGAAGTGCAATAGGACACCTTTGTAATCAACCACCCGTCAACGAAACGGGGTTAGGCCCAGAATGGCACATGGGTGCGCAGTTCACTGTCTCTCACGCACTCGCATTCGCACTTGCAGGAGCGAGTGCGAATGCGACTAGTAACCCAAATATTGATACAAACAGATTCTTCTTCATCACACCCTGCCCTCCAGTGTTTAAACCATCTACCTCATAGTAAACTTCGCCACGCTGGGTACATCATCGTCATCAAGAATCGTGAGCCATACATCGTTTCCGCGCGCACGAAGGGGCTGCGAACTTACGCGGGCGTTAAACGTCACACGGGCTATGTGACGTCCGCTAGAATCGTGCAAATCGAACACTGTGCTCTTGCGAGCTTGCTGCTTTGTGTGACGAACCCACAAACGACCATCTAGATCAACGAATACTGCTTCAATTCCCGGCTTACTTGTTGGAACTTTAGATTTATCAAAATCGTTTGTAGCGTACTGAGCCAAGCGTAGCTCAGTACTCTTTATCACGCTATCGCGTTCAGCTGCCGGCAATGCAACCGCAGGAATTACAGTGGTAGTACGGCTAACCGTATCGCTCTTAATCATATCCATCCGAGCAACCGTGGTAGCGCGTGCGCCAGCACACCATGCTGTACCATCGCCAACGGGTGCCAAGCCGCCACCAGTTGAAAATGGGTAACTAGAAATCATGTTGCGTCCGGGCGACTTTGCATTGAAAGCGTCGGGAGACTTCGAACCATCAGGACACGAAGTAAATGCAAAGCTGCTACCAGTGTCTCCCGCTGGCGTTAAATGGCGCCATCTCACGGCCGAATTGCCAAATGCTGGTTCGACAACGTTCCCACTCTTTTTGTCATACCATGCGCCCCACGTATACATGTAACCGCCAGCGCTACGAATGATTTGACGTTCAAACTTACCGTCTCTCGAAAAAATGGAGACGCGAGAGCTGCTGGGATCGTTAGCCCAAACACTCCCAGATGGCGTAAGCACAAGCCCGTTAGCGCTTGTTAACTCACCCGGACCTTTGCCTTTGCGCCCCACTGCAGCAAGAGCTTTACCTGTAAGGTCGTATCTGCGAATGGTCTGATCTTTGTAATCAAGTATCCACACAGTGCCATCGCTGTTTACGATGTAGTCGCGAATCTCACCGAATGGCTCGCCGCTCTCCGATCCATCTACACGCCACATCTCACGCGCATCGACTGGGCGCACGCTGTTCTGTGCCTGTATGGCTGTTGTTGCTGAAGCAATAACGAACAACGCTGACGCCCTACGTAAATGCGACATGATTAGCTCCTATCTAGCAGTAAAGTCGGTAGTTGCACTAACCTTTCTGCACGCCGCAGCAATTAGCTCTGCTGCATTGTCCAGATCGTCTAACGATACCATCTCGTTGGGGGAATGCATATACCTGTTGGGAATTGACACAAGACCGGTTGCAACGCCTTCGCGCGCCAGTTGCATCGCATCAGCATCGGTAGACGTGAAACGCCCTGCTGCATGCAATGTGTACTGCATACCGAGCTCATCTGCTGCACTACGTATAATCCCGAACACGACCGGACTATTTACACTGCCACGAGTAAGCACTGGTCCACCACCAACGCTTGCTTCACCATGTTCCTTCTTGTTAGCCCCAGGATGATCCATTGCGAATGTCACGTCCACCGCAATTGCCATCGAAGCTTGAATCGTCTGTGCGGCAACGCGCGCGCCACCACCGCTGTAGCCTATCTCCTCTTGCGCGGTCGCAGCGGCAACTACGGTTGCTGCACCCGGAGCCGACGCGTATCGACGCAACGCCTCAAGAACCACGAACGCACCAATACGATCGTCGATTGAGCGCGACACTATTCTGCGGTTCGGCATGCGTACCAGCGAACCATCTATGACCCCAGCGTCTCCAACCTCTAAGCGTTCGAGTGCTTCCGCTTTGTTTGCAGCACCAATGTCCACCCAAAGATCGGTAAGCTTCGACGCCTTCTCCCGGTCTTCTGGTTTCATTAAATGAATCGGTTTCTTTCCGATGACACCAATAACGTTTCCAAACCGTCCAATAAAGCGAATACGCTGTCCAACCAACACTTGGGGGTCCCAGCCTCCTATCGCATCTATGTATGCGAAACCCTCATCATCGATATGTGTAACGATGACTCCAATCTCGTCGATATGTCCAGCAAGTAAAATCGTCGGAGCGTCCGGAGCTGTGCCCGCTATAGTGGCCAAACTGTTCCCAACTGAGTCAGCGCGAACAGTGGCGAAGGTAGAGGCTTCGTCGCGCCAAACTTTTGCTGGCGCACTTTCGTATCCAGACGGGCCGGGAGTGTCGAGCAGTCGCTCGAGGAAGGCAATAGAGGTATCTGTAAGCATTGCAGAAACATAAAGGACAACTGCACATAAGGTAGCAAATGTGCGATTTTGAAGGTATGACTATAACCCTACTGTTGGTTGGCATAGCCGCGGGAGTACTGTCGGGCGTTTTCGGAATCGGTGGCGGAATAGTAATAGTCCCCGCCCTTATCTACCTCGCCAAGATGACCCCCCAAGAAGCAACTGGCACGTCACTCGCCGCGCTAGTGCTTCCACTCGGCGCTGCAATAGGTGCGTATACCTATTACCGTAACGGTCACCTCCAAATCATGCCCGCAGTTCTTATAGCTATTGGCATGATAGGCGGTGCGTTTTTAGGCGCGCAGATAGCAGCGAACGTAGATGCGGTTGTACTAAGGCGTGCGTTCGCGGTGCTGCTAGTAGTTATGGCTGGGAAGATGTGGGTAGGATAATCGCTACCTAAGAAACGACTCTGCAACGCCCGCGACGATTTCGTCTTCGTCGCGGGTGAGCGGTTCAATAGCATGCGCGACAGCATTGCCACGCGCGTCCATTAATGCCTCGAGTGCAGCGACTCGAACCCAAGACGGACGCGCATTATATCCTCGCTCTTTTGCGCCGGCAGCAGACGGTGTTCCTTCTGTTGGCGACTGAACAATCCTTAGCAAGCGCTGTACTGCGTCTGCGCTACCCATGCGTCCCATAGCTGACATCATTTCGAGTGCGACGTCCTCGTCATTCTCACTGTCGAGAGCTGCCGCGAGTTTGCCACCTGCTGGACGGGCACCTAATGCTGCGGCAATAGAAAATGACGTCGCAGCTATGCGCCGCACTTCACTATTGGAATCATCTATTGCGTTGTGAAGAGCCGACAGTGCGCGCGGGGTGCGCAAACGCACTAAAGCTCTTGCTACCGCAATTCTGATTCGTTCATCGGTATTCGTAAGCAACTGTTCAAGTTTGATGTCTGCATCTGCGATATTCATTTCTGCAATGAGTGCAGCGGTATTCCGAACAACATACCAACGCTCGTCGTTTAGTGCATCGAGCAAACGTGCACCACCCTGATCTATCGCGACGATTGTATCGAAGTAGGAACGCCGAGCGAGTGCATCGGGGGCATTCATCAACCCGTGGAGTAGCGCTCGTACAGCGGTGTCACCCGCTCGTGCGAAGACTGCAGTGATGGCGGCACGATCGGCGACGGCTGGTAGGGCTTCTGCCAACAGCTTGATAGCGTCTTCACTTAGCAGTTGACGCAAACCATCCTCACTCGCCAAACGCCCACTTCCTGCACCTGCAGAGTTAACGGCATGTGCTAACGCAACAGCGATTGACGCTAGCGCCTTGGCGTCATTGCGACCGACAATACTACTTATGTTTGCGGTGTACGATGCGATTGCAGCAACTGTAGCGCTATCTGTTCGTGATGAAGCTGTAGCGGCAGCGGGCTGTTTGTTTAAACTCGATTTGGAATTGACAGCTGTTAGCAGCACACTCCAGCTTCTCAACAGCTCCGCGTGCTCGGAGGGAGCAGCACTAGCGAACTGCGCGTCACTTTGACTTCGCAACTGTGTAGTAATTGCGCGCGCCAACGTATACAACTCGCCCGGCGCAGCGGCCTCCTTGATTGCGAGCGATGCTATTCGCGCTTTGTGTAGCAAAGTTGCCAACTGTTTAAGCCAACGATCGCCATTGATTTGACTACTGTTAAGTGCAACGCCTTCGATTAACAGTGAACCTTCTGTCGCGTGAACCGTAATTGAAGTATGACGCAGCCGCGCAACTAGCTGTCGCAATGATTCTCGTACCGTTGGCGAATCTGGGTCGTTACTGTCATCGGCATTAACTTGAACTACTAGATGCACCAATGCGCGAGCGACGTTAATACGTGCACGCGCGTCAACAATCGCTACCGACGCTTCGTCTGGAGTTCGACGCGACAGCCCTGACGTAGGAGTGAGTTTCATTTTATGCGTCGTGTTAGCGGTCGTGTCGGAAAACCATGCAGCTTTGTTTGAGGCGCTACCTAACGTGGTGGCTGCTTTCAGGGCGCACGCAGTAAGCGACCCTTTATAAGCAGTGAAGAAGTGCGGATAGTTGGCGTGCTGAATCATACCGCGTGTGCTGCACTCGGTCACCGAGCTAGCAATTTCACAACCGTGTGAGACGCGCTACCATACTAACTATGGACAGCCATCAACTTTACACCCGTGTAGACGGCCCTGAAAACGGCGAGCCGCTGCTTCTCCTTCACGGCGGACCTGGCGCGCATCACGATTACCTGTACCCTCAAATGCTGTTTTTGGCGGAGAAGTACAGAGTAATCACCTACGACCAGCGCGGTGGCGGGCGCTCGAAAACTGATGACCCTACTCCAATTACATGGCAAACTCATGTAAACGACGTGGCAGAAATGATAAAGCGGTTCGACCTGAAGCGGCCAACGATTGTTGGCTACTCGTGGGGAGGATTACTTGCGCTGCTATACGCGATTCATTCGCAGAATGGCAGCGTGCCTGTTCCGGCCAGACTGCTACTCATTTCTCCCGCGCCCATTAACAAAGCGTGGCGTGGAGAATTCGATCGTAACCTAGCTGAGCGTTCGCGTAGCCCTGAGATATTGCAGATGCGCGAACAACTAGCTGCGTCGGGGCTGCGTGAAAGCGATATAGCTGCATACCGTCAGCGATCATTTGAATTGAGTGTTGCGGGCTACTTTGCCGACCCCAGGCTGGCACACGAATTAACGCCATTCCGCGTAATGGGTCGTGTTCAGCAATCCACTTGGGAGAGCCTCGGCGATTACGACCTTAGCGACTCACTAAAGCTGTCTATACCGTCACTGGTAGTGCACGGCCGTCACGATCCAATACCTCTTGCTTCCAGCGAATTGCTTGCGCAACGACTTGGCGCAACGTTCGTCGTATTAGAGCAGTGCGGTCATGTACCGTACGTAGAGCAGCCGGCGGCGCTGTCGGCTGCGATAGAGTCTTTTCTGAGTGCCACCACTAGTTCGTCGGCAACCTAAGCGCCGGAGGGAAAATGCTTGCTCCTGCTTCAGTGACGCAGACTGAGATCGGGACCATCGAGGCTGACGACTCGAGGTTTCGTGTTGTATTGCATGTAGCCCACGACGGCATCGAATACGTCGGTCGTCTTTTCTTCGTGGAAGTTGGTTGGGACGACTCTGGCTTCCCAGACCGTGGCGTTCTACCGGGTAGGAGTGAAGCGGAAGTGCTGGAGCTTGCGCTTCGTTTAACCGACGACGAGCTCGCGATGCGTTTCCGACGCGGTAATGCTGAGAAGCGCCGATACCACGCTTTGCGGCGTTTGACATGCGACATTTTGGACAAGATTAGGTATATGAATCGAGTGGCGGTCTCTCACAGAAAGGGGCTAATAGAGATGCAGTCTGCTAGGCAAGAGATTGAGCTTACCGAGAAGCAACTGCTTCAGCTTGTGGTTGAAGCCCAGAATGTCGCGGGCGTAGAGGGGTAGGGAAAACGCCGGGCGGCAATGCCGTCGATCACCAAAATGTCGCGGTCGAGGGGTGGGGTGTGGGCGCGTTGGTGGCTTGCTCGCACTTAGCACTAGAGTGTTAAGCACATGCGTGTGAGTGTGTTGCGCTATACACACTTTTGTTGGACAGACTCAACAGTAATCCCCATTCCGACTTGAGCACTGAAAGCGAGGCAGGTAACAGCTGTGCCACCAGAGTAACGTTTATCGCGTAAGTGGTTGTTTTATCATCAAACGCGTTGGCAAAAATGACGTCATGCGTTTTTCTCAGTTTCGGTGATGTAGTGCACGATACTTGATGTAGAGGCATTCACGCATTTGCAGGTCTCACCCAGATACAGTTTGGACTCACCATGAAGAAACTTTTCCGTCTTTCCGCTCTCGCACTGAGCTCAGCACTGGCCTTTGGTGCCGCCGAGCTTAATGCGCAGCCTCATTATACCGATACACAGGGCTATTTGGACTTCCGTGGCGCGAAGCCTGGCGGCGGTACGTTAGCCGGAGCACAGACTGGTCCTTACAACGCAGGCTTCTCAACCAGCAGCATGGCGGGCGCATATGCTGCCAGCCAGTTTGATGTGTTTTGCATCGATTGGATGGGTGGAGCCGCCGATTCACGCGTGAAGGTTATGACCTTTGGTGACGCGGTTCTTTACGGACCACTGGTGACGAAATTTGCTAACGACCCAGAAGGTACCGCAGGTGGAATCACGGTTAAGAAGTTGACCATGGCAGCTTGGCTTTCTGAGCAGTTCACGCCGTCTAATCAGTCGCAGTGGAAGGACATTCACCACGCGATCTGGGCGACATTCTGGGATGCTGGCGTTGACGGCTACGGCGGTATTACGGGCCTCCCTGCACTTAATGTTGCCGCTGCGACGTTCAAGAACAACGCGGAGTTAGCTTACAACGGCGGCTTCGACGCAAGCGCCTACCGCGTACTTGTAACGGTTAGCGACAACGGTAAGAAGTTTGTTGACGACCGTCAGATCTTCATCGCGAAGACAGTCGTACCTGAGCCCAGCACCTATGCGCTCATGGGCGCTGGTCTCCTTGCACTCGGCTTTGTAGCTCGCCGTCGTCGCAACGCGACACAGCAGTAAAAGCGTTCTCTTATCACAGAAAAGGTGCCCAGTGTTACCACTGGGCACCTTTTTCTGTGATAGTGACGAAATCGACCGCTCGCGGAACATATCTTGTATATGTTCCTTTAATGTAGCCCGGTCCACACCGCGCTAGCTTCACATTCTATCTTCAAACTTAGGTCATCATCATGAAGCAATCACTGCGGTTTCTAGCTCTTGTTGCTGCGTCTGCGTTCTCCCTTGGCGCCACTGACATCAATGCGCAGCCCACCCCCACAGACACGCACGGCTGGCTGAATTATCGCGGAGCGGTCGATCCTGGCGACGGTTTAGCAAGAGCCCGAACTGGCCCGTTTAAGGCGACTTTTTCAACGTCAAGCTTGGCCGATGCTCAAGCGATGTCTGCATTAAGTGAGTTTCACGTGTACTGCATCGACTGGTTGAGCGGTGCGTCAAGCTCGCGCATCCAGCTTCTTTCCTTTGAGCAGGCACTGTTGGACACCGATCTGATCGGCAAGTTCGCTCATACACCTGGCACACCAGACGGTTTGACAGCGAAAAAATTGACTATGGCGGCTTGGCTCACTGAGCAGTTCGCTTCAACAACCCAACCTGTGTGGAAAGACATTCACCACGCTATCTGGGCCACGTTTTGGATGCCTGGCACCGACGGGTCAAGCACGATCGAGGGACTTCCGGAAATAGTCGATGGATCTTTGGCGGCGACTTACCTATCGCTCGCTGAAGCTGCTTACTTGGCCGACCCGTCGTTTGACACCGGTGCCTTCAGAGTGATCAAAACACTTAACGACGACGACACGTTTAACGGTGACCGACAAATCTTCATCACCAAAACGGTAGTACCTGAACCCAGCACCTACGCGTTAATGGGCGCCGGTCTCCTTACACTCGGCGTCATAGCTCGACGTCGTCGTGGCGCTTCACAGCGGTAACATCATAGTGGTATCCGTAGCAGCTGCGTAGTTGCGCGCATCCGCTGCAACGTCATGTGCCCCATACATACATGAACGGTGTCTGGCACAAAAAGCCGGACACCGTTCGTTTCATTTCCTCCGTCGGCCCAAAATCGTTATCTTACACAAATGCGACGAAACTCTTATTGATGGGTTCAACGACACATGGAGTAGCGGTTGTAGTTTGTAGAAGCGTCTATAAGGTAGCGCCTCTAGTAACACAGAGTCTTTAGTAACAACCGTCACCAACGCGCCCCGACCTAACCGTATGACACGTAGCAAATCGAACAGCGGTGCGCGCCAACCTCTGTCGCAAAAACGTCCCGGCAAAACAGCGTTATCAGCGGCCCCACCAAAAACCGCCAAGCCGGCCGCCTCATCCGTCCAACGTGCTACTCCGAAGTCATCGCGTACCAACCGCACCGCGCGAACAGTTCGATCTAGCGGGCAAAAGCCATCTCAGAAGGCGCCGCCTGTATCCCGTTCCCCGCGCTCCCTTGCCGAAAAGCGGGATGTCGCCGCCGCGGTTCTCGAAAGGCTTTATGAGCAGTTCCCAGACGCTCACTGCGAGTTGGACTACAAGAATCCATTCGAGCTAGTGTCCGCTACGATACTTAGCGCGCAGTGTACCGACGTTAGAGTGAACGCAGTAACGCCTAACTTATTTGAGAAGTACCCCGACCCCCCAGCACTGGCGGCCGCGTCGCTCAATGACATTGAAGAGATTATTCGCAGTACCGGCTTCTTCCGTGCAAAAGCAAAGAGCCTTCTAGGAATGGCGCAGGCGCTTGTAGCCCACCACGACTCCCAAGTGCCCGCTAACATGGCCGACCTTATTAAGCTTCCCGGGGTTGGACGGAAAACAGCGAACGTTGTGTTAGGTAACGCGTTCGGTATAAACGAAGGGATTGTTGTAGACACGCACGTACAGCGCATTAGTCGTAGGCTTGGTCTAAGCAGAGAGCCCGATCCAGTAGGTATTGAGCGCGACCTAATCCCACTCTTCCCGCAAGAGAGCTGGACAATGGTGAGTCACCTTATGATTTGGCATGGGCGCAGAGTTTGTTTTGCGCGCAAACCTGCCTGTGACGACTGCGTACTAGCCAACATTTGCGCATCTGCCGGCATGCCCGGAATGGACTAAGAAGCAACGGGACGAGAAGCCATCAGCGGTTAAGGCGGAGAGAACGCCGAGTTTGCTTCGCGGATTGCCGGTGGCAGTAGTAAACCACCATTTCACTTTGTAACTTTACAGATTCGACACCCTTAACCGAGGCAGCATGCCAAAGCTGGCTACATTCGAAACAAACAAAGGAACCATCGTTGCGGAACTATACTCCGCCGAGGCTCCCAAAACCGTTGAAAACTTCGAGAAACTCGCCAACGAGGGTTTCTACGATGGGGTAAAATTTCATCGCGTTATCGCCGACTTTGTTGTGCAGGGTGGTGACCCACTGTCGCGCGACCTCCCCGAAGGCGACAGACGAGTCGGCACCGGCGGTCCAGGCTGGCGCATCCCCTGCGAAACCAAGGGCAACCCCCACCGCCATGCAGTCGGCGCACTCTCAATGGCACACGCAGGCAAAGACACCGGCGGCAGCCAGTTTTTTATGGTACTAAGCGAAGACAACACCCGACACCTCAACGGCGTCCACACCGTCTTCGGCCAAATCACCACCGGCATTGACGTCATGCAGCAAATAGTCCAAAACGACTCCATGACAACAGTCCGCGTCTCCGACACCGAATAACCCCTTTCTAACCCGTCCACCACCTACGCACCATCTACGCAATCTGCGGCCTCCTCAACCCGGCCCCATCTGCGTAATCTGCGGCCATCACACCCCCCATCCGGCCCACATCTGCGTAATCTGCGTAATCTGTGGCCCTCCCAACCCGGCCACCACCTACGCACCCTCTGCGCAATCTGCGTAATCTGTGGCCAACCCAAACCGCCCCCAATCCATGTCCAACACACCACACAAATCCGACACCAGCGCTGCCTTCCTCGGCCTCATCGGCGGAGCAATCTTCATCGGCGCAGTTATCTACGGCATGGTCCTCTTCACTAACAAAAAGTTCGAAGGACACAGCGCCACCGAAACATCAGCAATCGTAACAACCACCAGCATCAACGCCTAACCCCCGCGACCCCCGCGACCCCCGCAAAACCCGCGACGCGACCACGCCAGCCCCCATTACGCTTCCAAAGCTATCACTAATGGCCGTCCGGAACCCCGTAAAAAGCTGGCTACGCCTAGAAGGTGCCGCAATGCTAGCTGCAGGACTAACCATCTGGGCAGCACTCAGCGGCAGCTGGCTATGGTTCCTACTGCTTTTCCTCCTGCCTGACGTTTCAATGGCAGGCTACCTTATCGGCCCCCGCGTCGGCGCTGCACTCTACAACGCGGCACACAGCTACGCCGTACCGCTCTTACTCGCGATCGGTGGCAGCATGCTAGACATCCGCCCCGTCCTATTAACAGCTGCATTATGGCTCGCTCACATTGGATTCGACAGATTACTTGGCTATGGCCTAAAATACCCGTCCTCATTCCGCGACACTCACCTAGGTGAGATTGGGCGTAAAAAACTAACCCGCCTTCATACCGACGAATTCATGGCGGTCCAATTCGAACGTTACCGCGAAGCCGTCAAAGCCGAAGGGCGTAAGCAACCGTAGCTCGCCTTACCTAACAGCTGAGCACGCTTAACGTTCGGCCACCCCCAACGTCCCACAATTAGCACGATGATTCCACAACGCTCTGACGCTCTCTCTTTGGTCGAGTCATGGACCGCCAGTGAATCGTTGCGCAGGCATATGCTTGCAGTCGAATCTGCTATGCGTGCTTATGCCGTACGCTTTGGACAAGACGCCGACATTTGGGGTATCGCCGGCCTCTTGCACGACTTTGACTACGAACGCTTCCCTAACAATGAGCAAGCCCCCGATCGGGAACACCCCGCCGAAGGGGTTCGCCATCTCAGAGATCTCGGGTACCCTGACGATATATGCGACGCTATACTCGGCCACGCTCACTACACAGGTGTACCGCGCGTCTCACTAATGGCCAAAGCACTCTTCGCAGTCGACGAACTCTCAGGGCTAATCACTGCCTGTACGTTGGTCCGACCAAGTCGTGCTATCAACTCGCTAGATGTCTCGTCTGTCAAACGGAAAATGAAGGACAAAGCGTTCGCGCGTGGTGTCAATCGTGACGACATCACTAGCGGAGCAGAAGCACTCAATGTTCCGCTCGACGAACACATCGCTTTCGTTATCGATGCGATGCGTTCCATCGCTCATCAATTGGGGCTCGAAGGTACTGCCTATTCAACGCCGGATATTGGGGGCGCGTAAATCTGGTGGAACCAAACCGACGGATGAATACTCTCGTACTCCCAATTCCTCACTCTATGCCGCTACCCTCGTCAGGCGAGCGGCAGGTTGTTGCGGATATGGGTGAGTCAAGGAAACCGTCGGACTCTGAACGTGTAGTCCCCGTTGCAACATCTTCGGAAACTGTCTGGTCCACTTCCGAAGATATGCTAAAGGAACGCTCGCTCGTGCTCGCCGCTCAAAGTGGTGACGCTACTGCGTTCGCTGGGCTGGTCCATAGACATCAACGCCGAGCTTATGCGGTTGCACGTTCTATCGTCCTGACACACGACGATGCAGAAGATGCTGTGCAAGAAGGTTTCCTCCACGCATTCCGCGCCCTAGAACGGTTTCGGCCGGAACAGGCGTTCGGAGCATGGTTACACCGAATTGTCGCTAACGCTGCTCTCGATATCGCTCGCCGAAAAAAGGTACGCGATGCAGACGAATTACCGGAAACGCTCGCCTCACCGCACCGCGATCCGGCTGAATCAGACGAACTGCGCATGCGACTAACGCAAGCGCTAGAAACGCTCGGTGAACGGCAACGTTCTGTTATCGTGTTGCACGACATCGAGGGATATAAACACGCTGAGATCGGTGCCTTACTCGGCATCCCCGAAGGTACTGCAAGGTCCGATCTTCATCACGCTCGAGCGCACTTAAGAAGGCTCTTGGGCGATCTACGGAGCACAGAATGAATCACAACAAACGGATAGCTACGGAACACAGTTCCGGTGCTGATCCTACTATCACAAGTCTACTACGCTCCACTTACTCGGCGCCGTCCTCCGATAGTTACTGGAAGTCGCTCGAACAGCGCGTCATGACTCACATTCATGACGCTGCACCTGTTGCATGGTATTCAGTTTTCTCTGAGTGGAGGCAAGCCGGTCTCGTCGCTGCCACCATCGCTCTCCTACTAGGTGGCGCTACCATCGTGCGCGAACAACAAATTTCGCAGAACGCTCGTGAAATCGCTGCAGGTGCCGCTTACTACACTATCTTCGAAGACCCAGCAGCCGATATAGCAGTCGCTTTCACTGTTCCTGTCTCTGAAAAAGAACCGGTCGAAGCCGCTGAACGGTATCTCGATACGTTCTACCCCTGAGTAGCGCACCATGACCCCCGCTTCTCAGTCCAAATCGCTCGCTATAATTTTTCTGCTCGGTGCGTTCATTTCGGGCGGCGTAATTGGCTTCGCGGCCGATCGCGCGATGTCCTCTTCCACCAGCAATACCGTAACGCGCGCTTACACTGTAAAACAGGGACGCGACGAACTAGCGAAAGAATTGGGGCTGAATGCGTCGCAACGCCTCATGCTCGACACTATTCTCGACTGGCGCAACAATCGCGACAACGAATTGCTCAAACCAATGCGACCGGTGCGCGACTCTAATCGCGACAGCGCTCGAACTCTCATCCTTCAACGACTCGACCCGACGCAGCAACAAAAGTTCATGCAGATCATTGAACGCATGCGCGCCAGGTCCGATAGCAATAACCAGAAAAACTCACGATGACCCCAGCTATGAATCGATACAGTACGTCGATGATCATCGGGGCGGTCCTCATGGCCGCCCCGCTTGGCGCACAGGGTATTCCTGTCACGCAAGACGAAGCTCGACCAATCTCGCTACGCGAAGCTGTCGAATCCGCTCAACGCAATGCGCCCGCCATTGTGCAGGCTAGAGGACTCGAAAGAAACGCCGCAGCCGCAAGGCGAGCTGCATACGGTGCGTTTATACCGTCGCTTAACCTCTCAGCATCAAGTAACCGCACTCAAGGCGTCCAGTTCTTCCAAGGTCAGTTCGTCCCCCTACAAGGAAACCCGTGGAATTACTCAAATGGCGTCGGCGCTAATCTCCAATTATTCGATGGCGGTAGCAGGTTCGCTGAACTCTCTCGCACTCGTGCCGCCGCTGAGGTCGCTGATGTCCAAATGCTCACCGCACGTTTCGATGCCTCGCTGCAAGTAAAACAACAGTTCTACGCCGCACTCGCTGCCAGAGAATCTGAGGCCGCAGCGCTCACTCAGCTCGAACAGGCCGACCAACAACTTAAAGCCTCCACCGCGCGCGTTGCCGCAGGCGTCGCCACTAAGTCAGACTCGCTCCGCTCCGCTATTCAAGTCGGTAACGCTCAACTAGCACTTCTAACAGCTCAAAACGATCTCCGAGTCGCTAACGCGGCGCTCACTCGCGTGATCGGTTCAGATCTGCTTGTCACCGCATCGGTCAGCGACACTGCGCTCGTAATGCCAGAACTGCCAGGCGCAGACGAACTCGAAAGGCTCATCAATGACGGACCAGCACTCCGTTTGGCCGAAGCAAATCTCGAGTCCGCTAAAGCAGGGAAAAGGTCTCAGCGCTCTTCATACCTACCCACTCTCAATCTCTCTTACAATTACTCCACGAACCAAAGCAGTCGCGCGTTCGCTGGCGATAATTTGTTCTTGCTCGGTGGACAAAACCCCAATCGGCAAACTCTAAACTTCAATTTCCAGTACAACATCTTCAATGGTTTCGCACGCGAGTCGCAAAGCGTCCAGGCCGACGTAACGCTCCGCAATGCCGAAGCCCAACTGCGGGACGCTAAACTCGCTGCTCGACAAAATTTTTCGTCGCTTTTAAGAACTATCGCTAACGCAAGAGCGCGTGTCGACGTCCAACAAGCTGCAATAGCATCCGCAGAAGAAGATCTCCGCGTCCAACAACAACGTTATCAACTCGGCGCCTCGACTCTGCTCGATCTCCTAACATCGCAGACTCAGCTGAATCAGGCCCGCATGACGCTAATTCAAGCACGTTTCGATCTCCGAGTCGCTTACGCACAACTCGAGTCGCTTATCGGTAGGGAGCTCCAATAACGTGCCTAGCTACAGATATCCATTGTCGTTCGCAGTGGCGAATGACGTTCCAGTCAGGAGAATCATCGTGTCAACTCGCTCTGTCACCCGAGCTATAGCAGCACTCGTATGCACCGCTGCGCTCGCCGCATGCGCAGAAAAACAGGTGGCCACGCCGCTTATTGGTACCGCTACTATCGATCGACAGTCTATCGTTGTAGATGCCCAAGCAACCGGTGCCGTCGAACCTATCAATGTCATCGAGGTCAAATCGAAAGCTTCGGGCATGATTACTCGCATGCCAGTAGAAACTGGTACGCAGGTTCGAGCAGGTGACTTGCTAGTTCAAGTCGATACGCGCGACGTTCAAAATCAGTACGATCAAGCGCTCGCAGATCTCCGATCCGCTGAAGCAAGTCTCAAGGTCGCCGAAGCTCAAAAGAATCGGTCGGAAGAGCTCTACAAGGCTCGCATCATCACAGCTCAAGAGTACGAAAACGCCCAGCTCTCTCTCACTCAAGCGCAAGGCTCGATCGTACGCGCTACCACTAATCTCGATCTCGCTAAACAACGCCTAGAAGACGCCACTGTCGTCGCTCCGGTCGCAGGGACGATCATCGAAAAACCGGTAGCACTCGGCCAAGTCATCGCGTCAGCTACTGGTTCGGTTAGCGGCGGAACCACGCTGCTCAAAATGGCCGACCTCTCCAAGGTCCGCGTTAGAGCGCTCGTTAACGAAACTGACATAGGCTCAGTTCAAGCCGGTCAGCCCGCTCGAGTTATCGTCGACGCTTATCCCGAACGTCCGTTCCAAGGCGTCGTCGAGAAAATCGAACCGCAAGCTGTCGTTCAACAAAGTGTCACGATGTTCCCAGTTATCGTCTCACTACAAAACAACGAAGGGTTCCTAAAACCTGGCATGAATGGCGAGGTCTCTCTCCTCATCAATTCACGCGATAACGTCGTCGCTGTACCCAACGACGCGGTTAAAACGCTCCGCGAAGCTCAGTCCGCCGCAGCTCTAGTCGGACTAAACCCCGATAGCGTCCAGGCCGCTATACGCGAGCAACAAGCCAATATGGGCGGCCCACGTGGCGCTAATAGCCCAAGTATCCCTCAAGGCGATGCTCCCGCTGCTAGCCAACTCCAAGTCGATCAGTCCAACCGCAACGCCGAACAAGCTGTCGTTCAAAGCGGCGACGTTGCTCGCGACAGCGCACGCGGTAACAACAACGCACAAAACGCGCGCGGTAATAGCAATGCTCGCGGTAACGCAGGCAACGGCAATAATGGTGCTCGCGGTAACCGCGGCGCCAATAGCAACGGAGCCTCCGCGTCGTCGCCCTCCGGCAATGCGCGCGCACGGTCAGCTCTCGTTTTCGTGCAAAACGCTACCGGAAACTTCGAACCACGCGTCGTTCGCCTAGGTGTCTCAAACTATGACTACTCTGAGGTCATCTCAGGACTCGAAGAAGGCGAAACTGTCGCTCTCCTAGCTGTCGCCTCGCTGCAACAGCGCAGGGATCAACAAAACGATCGCTTTAGAAGCATGAACAGCGGACCGGTACCGGGTATGCAACGCTCCGGTGGAAGTGGTGGTGGCACCGGCGGCGGTGGCGGCGGCGCACGCGCCCCCGGAGGTCGCTAAATCATGCTGTACGCCGAAGTCGTTCGCGTCGCACTAGGAGCGCTAAGAGCTAATAAGCTCCGCTCTGTTCTCACTATGCTCGGTATCGTCATCGGCGTCGGTGCGGTCATCGCTATGGATGGAATCGGTAGAGGCGCGCAAGATTCCATCAAGGAACGAATCACCGCTCTTGGCACCACGCTCTTAACTGTCACACCCGGCCAAATTCGCGGCATGGGAGGCATCGCCTCCGAAGCCGATCGCGCTCCGCTCACTATGGCAGACGCCGAAGCTCTCGAAGCTCAAGCTCAAATCGTCGCAGCTGTACAACCGGAAATGTCGCGACAGCTACAAATCCAGTTCCAAAACAAAAACGCCAGCACGCAAATCGTTGGCACTACCGCCAACTTCCTCGAGGTCCGTAAGTACGAAATGGAAGCCGGTAGGATGTTCACCACTTCCGAAGACCTCGGCAAACAACGGGTCGCAGTCGTCGGACCCGCGGTGCTCACTAACCTCGGCATCGAAAACCCCGACGCCGTTATCGGTGAGAATGTGCGTATCCGTGGCATTCAGTTCACGGTGCTAGGGGTCCTCAAATCCAAAGGACAAACGTCGCCGTTCCAAAATCCCGACGACCAAATCCTCATTCCCATTAACACCGCTCGCTTCAGAGCGCTCGGCACTGATCGCGTTAGATCCATATCTGTACTCGCACCGTCCGAAGAAAAAATCCCGGAAACGATGGCAGAAGTACAACGCATCCTCAGACGCGAACACAGAATACCACGCGAACGCGATGATAATTTCACTATTCGTAACCAAGCAGACTTCCTTAACACCGCCGCAGAAACTAGTAAGGTCTTCGGTTCGCTCCTAGCTGGCATAGCCGCCGTATCGCTAATCGTCGGTGGCATCGGGATCATGAATATCATGCTGGTCTCGGTCACCGAGCGTACGAGGGAAATCGGCGTTAGAAAGGCACTCGGCGCAACAGCAGGTAACATCCTACTGCAGTTCCTCATCGAAGCCGTTGTCCTATGTGTGCTCGGAGGAGCCATCGGTGTCCTCATCGGAAGCGGTAGCGCCGCAATACTAAGCCACCTCTTCCAATGGAACACTACCATCGCAGCCGATTCCATACTGCTCGCTTTCGCTTTCTCGGCAGGCGTCGGTGTACTCTTCGGTGTATGGCCAGCCCGAAGAGCCGCTAAACTCGACCCGATCCTAGCGCTCCGGTACGAGTAAGCCGACCCACACCCGTTAGGATCGCAATCTCACTCAAAGGAGGCGGACATTAAGTCCGCCTCCTTTTTGTTCTTCCCCCCCCCCACCCCCGTCGAGGACGACGCGGAAAGCCGAACGCACACGCCGTAAACAACTCCAACAACAGCTCCCACGGGCTGGACTTAATCGGGTCCCCACGTGAGTATCTGCTATAGCTGTGACGAGAACACTCGTTGCCGCTGTTTTAACACCCATGACGACTCTACTGATGACTCGAACACGGATCGCTTTCCTCCTGGCCGCACTCGCGATGCCAGCTCTGCTCGCCGCACAAACCGCGCAAACTGGATCGCTCCAAGGAAGAGTACAAACTGCTCAAGGAACACCGCTCCAAAATGCAACTGTTCGCATTAAACAAGCAGATGGCAGTTACCCTAGGATCGCTCAGTCAAATAACCGAGGAGAGTTCCGTATTCCGTTCGTACCTCCCGGCACTTATTTGCTCGATGCACGACTCATAGGATATCGCCCCCTCTCTGTCACTGATGTCGTTGTCAAAGCTACCGAAACTTCTTTCCTCTCTCTTAGACTCGAAACCGCGCCAGCTACAGAACTCGCGGCAATCACTGTAACCGCATCTTCGGTCACCCTCGATAAAACAACCACCGAGTTCACTTCCTCCGTCGGTGCTCGCGAACGTGAGCTCTTACCAACTGCGCGTAATACCAATGACCTCCTCGCTCTAATACCCGGCTCAAGACCCGGACAGGTATTTGGTGGTTCCACCAACCAAGCGAATCTCTATCAGTTAGATGGCGTTATGGTTAACGCACCAGGAACAGGTGGAAGCTTCCTATTACCTAATGTCGACTGGCTCCAAGACTTCACTGTTGTTGCACTCGGTGCCGGTGCAGAATACGGAAACTTTCAAGGTGGCCTCGTTAACATGGTCACCAAACAAGGCTCCAATACCTTTCAAGGCGCTATTAGAGGTTACTTCGAAAACCGAAGCATTGGCGCCGGCAATGTCAACGCATTCGAAAACGGACAGGAACAGTCCGGACGAAATGAGGTGAACGTCGAAGTACGAGGACCTCTCATTAAAGACAAACTCTACTACTACGTCTCAGGACTCGAAGCTTTCTCATCTATTCGGTATGTCGACTTCAGACGCGCAACGTCCAATAAAACAGCGTGGCTGCAAGATCAAACAACTCATCACGAACAAAAGTACTACGGGAAACTCACATATCAGGCATCCGAACGCGATATCTATAATTTCTCCCTCGGCTTCGATAACGTCGGAAGAGAACGCGTCGGCCTCAATGGCATCGACCACGTAGACGCTTCTACTAAAGGTCAGTCGCCTGCTCTCTTCTATCAAGGCAATTGGCAACGCACGCTAAGTCCGTCCTCTGCACTAGAAGTAAAACTCTCTGGCTATACCGGTAACGACGACCAACTCTCTTACAATGGAACGAACCAACCCACTGTAAGACTTCTCGATGTCGCAGGCTCCCCTCAATACGCTAACTCCATTTTCACACGCAATAACTCACCCTCCAGCAACAGCATTTCAATTAACCTCGATAAGTTCGTAAACCTCGGCGCCACCGAACACCAGTTTAAAATCGGCGGCGAATACTCCATGGGACTCTGGAAAGAAAACCGAGTACGCAATGGCGGACTGTCGTGGTACACTTTCCCCAATGCTGGCTTCAACCCACTCGACGTATCAACATGGGGCCAAATACCAAGCATCGGTGACGGTACTTATGCAACCGCCGATACCGGTGGCTCAATCGACCTAAATGCCGATTCACGCAACGCGGCTCTCTTTATCCAAGACTACATTCGCATAAACAACAGAATAGCGCTCAACGCAGGCGTAAGATTAGGACACTGGGCAGGATATATCACTCCAGGTAACGGCGGTAGCTCACGCGGTACTGCCAAGTTTCAAGCCGTGTCCGCCACAGGTATCGACCCGAGAATCGGTGCAACTTTTGTACTCGACTCCAATCAGTCGATAATTCTGAAAACACATTGGGGACGCTACCACCAAAATATGTTCGCTCTTTTTTATGATCGCGCTCCAGGATCAAATGTCTTTACAGGTATCGACTACTGCAACTGGAACGATCATAACGGAACTAACCGCCCAGACCCCACACGGCGCTATAACAACAGCGAGTTCGCTCAACTTTTTTCATGTCAACAAGGCACCACGCTGTTTAATGAAGCAAACCGCTTCGAAAACTATAAACAGCCTTATATGGATCAAATCACTGTCGGCATCGAACGCTCTCTGGGCAGCCGCATGAAAGGTGAAATGATCTACGTACGACGAGTCAACAAAAACGTTCTCGCACTCGTTGATAAGAACCTCGAAAGGAACTGGCGACCACTGCGCAATGTCGCCGTCTACGACGGATTCGGGAGAGTCACCGACGCCGCCGGTAATCCGCTGGTGCTGCCAACAATGTATGTGCGCGCAGATGACCTACGCCGTAGACTCGCTTTCGGAACTCAGTTCAGCAACGAAATTCCCGGCTACACTCAAGCGGATACTCTCAATTTGCCAACTGTGGTAACACCAGATTTGGTCATTACTCCGGTAGAAGAAGCAAACAGAAAGTTCGATCAGCTGCAGTTCGCACTCACCGGTGAGTTCGCAAGATGGAATTTCCACTCCGCCATCGCTGTTACTAATCTGCGCGGCAATGTCTTCAGCGTTAACGGGTACTTCAACCCGGACGGTCAAGAACAAGGACCGTTTGTTGAGCCCAACCGCGCGTTTAATTACGACGGTAACCTAGAGAACTACTCGCCAATCGATTTTAAGCTAAGAGCCACCGCTCGACTGCCATGGAAAATAGAAGGCGGTACGTTCATCAACGTTCGCACAGGTGACTATTGGACCCCAACTCTAACTGTCACTCGCGAACAGACTTACCGTATGACAGGTTCTTCGGGAAATGAATTAACGCTTAACCGCGATCTCTTTGTTGGCAGCTACAACCAACAGCTGTTCCTAGAACAACGCGGTTCTCGCCAAATGGAAACCTTTGCAACCGTAGACGTTAGAGCCCAGAGAGTTATCCCCGTACGCGACAGAGAACTCGTCATAGGACTCGAAGTTTTCAACCTCGCCAATTTCCAAAGCATCAGCGCGGTTAAAACCTCCGTCAACAATCAAGACTCCGCCGATCCTACCTCACTGGCCGGAGCTGTCAGACTCCGCCAGCAACCCATGACCATAAGACTAAGCTCCCAGTTGCGCTGGTAAAGATCTCGCTAGGTTTAGAGGTCTTTACAAAAACCATGACAGATACTCAAAACACCGCAACGCCGTCGGATAGCCCGCAAGCCGCTCCAATAGCTGAGTCAGATAGCGACGACGGCCCGAAACGCACGCACCGCCACGGTGAGGAGCTCAAGGGCAAGAAACTCGCGCTCCTCACCCTCACCGCACTAGGTGTCGTATACGGTGACATCGGAACTAGCCCGCTCTATGCGCTAAAGGAATGCTTCTCCCACATCTATGGCGTAGAACCAACCAGAGACAACGTGCTGGGTGTGCTCTCAATGTTTGTATGGTCGCTGTTATTGGTCATAACACTCAAATACATCGGCTTCATTCTTCGCGCTGATAACCGAGGCGAAGGTGGATCGTTCTCCCTCCTTGCTCTCATCTTCCCGCAAGGAACACCTCAAGGCAAAGCACGCGGAACTCTACTAGTCGCTTTAGCACTCTTCGGTACCGCGTTAATGTATGGCGACGGAATCATCACACCCGCCATGTCTGTGCTAGGCGCAATGGAAGGCATTAATCAAGCAGTTCCCTCTCTAGCTAGTTACATAGTACCATTTTCACTTGTTATTCTGGCAAGCCTGTTCGCAGTACAACGATTCGGAACCAATCGCGTCGGAAAGGCCTTTGGGCCGGTGATGCTCCTGTATTTCACGACTATCGCGACTTTAGGAGCAATCGAGATTGTTAAGTCGCCATCCGTTCTAGTCGCAGTTAATCCTTGGTACGCAGTTAGCTTCGCGATTGAACACGGATGGCTAGCGTTTTTTATACTCGGCTCTGTTGTTCTTGTCATAACAGGTGGTGAGGCACTCTATGCAGATATGGGACACTTCGGTGCGCGCCCCATTCGCATGGCATGGCTCTACTTAGTTTTTCCAGCACTTCTTGTTAATTACTTCGGACAAGGTGCGCTAATTATTAGAGATCCCGCCGCTGCTGATAATCCGTTTTACTTATTAGCTCCACAAGCTTTCATGGTTCCTCTCCTGTTCATTGCCACTGCCGCTGCAGTCGTCGCGTCACAAGCAATGATCTCGGGCGCGTATTCAATCACACGACAAGGTATTCAACTAGGCTTCATACCAAGACTGGAAGTACGACACACCTCAGGACACGAAGAAGGACAGATATACATTCCTGAAGTGAACTACTTCATAGCTGCAGGATGCCTAGTAATTGTCCTCGCTTTTCGTAATACGGCTAACCTAGGTGCCGCCTACGGCATCGCGGTTACAGGCACTATGCTCACAACCACAATTCTCTTCTATGTGGTTGCAAGACACCGCTTTCAATGGACAGCACTACGAGCAGGATCACTCACCGCGCTATTTCTCACCATCGACCTGCTGTTCTTTAGCGCCAACATGGTGAAGATAAAGTACGGCGGTTGGGTACCTCTAGTATTGGGGATAGCTCTGTTCGTACTCATGCTCACTTGGAAACGCGGGCGCACTCTCCTCAATACACGACTTGCGGACAGCGCTATGCCTATCGATTTGTTCATAGACAACATCGCTAAAGCAGGCATACACCGTGTAAGCGGAACAGCTGTTTTTATGACCGGAACAGATGCAGACGTACCACCTGTTCTGTTGCATCATCTCAAACACAACAAAGTCCTGCATGAAAGAGTGCTTATTTTAACGGTTAAGACCTCCGATGCTCCCGAGTCTGCACCTAACGAACGGTTAAGCATCTCGCCATTAGGTGAAGGTATCTGGCGCGTCGCAGCAACCTACGGTTTTATGCAAACACCTAATGTTCCTCAACTACTTGAGATAGTGGACAGAATGGGCATCAGGTGTAAGCCCATGGAGACCAGCTATTTCATGGGACGCGAACGTCTTATACCAACGCGCAGCAAAAGCGCAGACACCATTCGTATGGCACGTTGGCGCAAAGTGATCTTCTCACTTATGGCTCGCAACGCCCGATCAGCAACTGAGTTTTTTAGTATCCCTCCTAACCGCGTCGTAGAACTCGGAACACAAATCGAGATCTAAACCGCGACTGCTACACAGCACCGTCACTTTCCTACCAGACATGAAAACACACTTCTTGCGCAGCTACACAATTCAGGCAGCTATTGCGCTCGTCGCAGCAGCATCGCCCCTAATGACGGCATCTGCTCAGCAACCAGGCACACCATTTAAGAACGACACACTGCGCGACGACAGGAACTTTTCATTCGTTTCTCGTGGACCCTATCGCGCTGAAGTACCCACGCCAGCCTCACTACTCGGCTACGAAATAGGTGCGCGCAACACACAGTACGCCGAACAGCAACAAACGTTGCTCGCAATTGCAAACGCAGCTCGTGATCGTGTTCGCGTCGAAGAGATAGGAACAACATCCGAAGGTCGCAGAATGCGCATCTTCATCGTATCCTCGCCAGAGAACATCGCGCGATTGAACGACATTCGTGCCGATGTCGACAAACTCGCCGATCCGCGCGGCGTCACCCAGTCAGATATTGATGCAATCGCTGCGCGTACACCCGCTGTTGTTTGGTTTTCTCAAAGCGTGCATGGCAATGAATCTCCTGGGTTCGAGAACGCCATGGCGCTTCTATATCAACTCGCTGCCAGCAACGAACCAGCTACAGTTGCAGCACTTCGCAACACCATAGTTGTTATTAATCCTAGCTCCAATCCAGATGGACACGAGCGTTTTACCGTCTGGTATCATTCAATTGCCATGGATAACCCCGATAACTCCTCTGCCGAACATCAAGAGCCGTGGAGCATTCAGGGACGGTTTAATCACTACCGATTCGATATGAATCGAGACCTTATTGCAATTACACAAAAGGAAGTGCAAGCAATCACGCGCGCTATGCTTCGTTGGCGCCCTATGATTGCCGTAGACCAGCACGGACACACTGTTAACTACTACTTCCCTCCAGCCGCTCGCCCTGTAAACGCCAACATAAAGGAAGAGTCAAGCAAGTGGTTGGACATCATTGGCAAAGGCAACGCTGACGCCTTCGACCGTCATGGTTGGATGTACTTCGTAAGAAATCAGTTCGACCTGTACTACCCTGGTTACTACGACACTTGGCCGTCTTTAACAGGCGCGACCGGTATGACATTTGAAACCGACGGTGGCGGACATCGCGGAATGTTATGGAAGCGTGAAGACGGCTCTCTTCTATCGTTGCGCGATGGAATTGCCAAACACTATGTAGCGGCAATGGCTACACTTGAGACCACCGCTTCACATGCAGCAGCACGTGTTCGCGATTACGCCAAGTTTAGAAGAGACGCAGTTGCGGACGGAAACGTCGGCACAGTTCGTCGCGTTTTGTTTGAAAGCAACAGTGACCCTGTACGTGCCGCAGAGTTGGCAGCAGCGCTGCTTCGCTCCGGCATAGAAGTAAGACGTACGACTGAATCGGTATCACTACTGCGCGCCCGCGCGTACTCAAACGACTCAACTGCTACACGCCGTTTTGAGTCAGGTACCTACGTAGTCGATTTAGCGCAGCCGCAGGGGCGATTAGCTCGTGCTATCCTCGAGCAGAACCCCGTCATGGACTCTGTATTCGTTAAAGAGCAACTCGCGAAGTTTCAACGCAACCAACGTCGCGGGGCCGGAGGTAATAGTGAAGGCTACGAGTTCTACGACATAACCGCTTGGTCACTTCCAGTTGCGTACGGCGTTAACGCTTGGTCGACAGATGATGTAGCAGCTGTAACCAGCGCTCTTCTTACCACCCCTGACAGTAGTGCTCAGAGAGTAAACGGCGAGCTACTTCCAGTTGCGATTCCCTCAGGCATTGAAGGCAACGATCGCGCTCAAACAGCGTACGTGTTCACACCGCATCAAACCGGTGCACCAGCACTCGCATACCATTTGCTTGCTACTGGCTATCGCCTTTCCGTTGGCCAGAGCGCCTTTGAGGCCGGTGACAAAAAGTTTCCGCGTGGCTCGTATGTCATTCGAGTTCCACGTAACGATGCTTCAGTGCATAAAGCACTTGATTCACTTGCCAAGCTTCACGGCGTGAGCGTGTCAGCAGTTAACACCGCGTTTCCCAACAGTTCCCAGTTCGGTATTGGCGACAGCGACATGCTCGCGCTTACAGTTCCGCGCATCGCAGTGCTTGGCGACGACGGCATTTCACAAACATCATTTGGCTCACTATGGTGGGTGCTTGAAGCCAGATATCGCATTCCATTTACCCATCTCAACCTGCGTGGTATACGCGGAAACCTTTCGCGCTTCGACGTACTTATAATTCCGGACGGCTCTGCAGGCGGAATAGCATCATCACTTGGGAAGCCGGTTGCCGATGCAATTAAGGCGTGGGTTCAGGGCGGTGGAACGCTTATAACATTTGGTGGCGCCTCTTATTGGGCGGCACTAGACGACGTTGCAATCACCTCAGCCAGACGTGGTTCAAGCACCGACAGCTCAAGAGCGAATGCGACTTCGCGTGACAGTTCACGTACGCGTGGCGATACCATCGCAATCCCTGTTGCGAGCCCTACTGCAAACCCTGACGCTCCAGTTGCGCTTCCAGGCAGCCACTTCGATGCCTTGTTAGACAGAACCCACTGGCTTACTGCTGGCTACGATCAATCGCGTATAACAGCGCTTGTATCAGCAGGCGTACCACTACGGTTAGCTCGTAGCGGAACGAACGTCGCAGTACTAGCTCCTACCGGTCCGCTTTATCGTGCAGGATTTGTTTTCCCTGGTAACAGCGAGCGAGCTCTACGAGGTTCACCTGTTGTTATAGAAGAGCCAGTTGGTCGTGGCCGAATCGTTTTGTTTACAAACGATCCAGTGTTTAGAGGATGGTGGAGAGCCTTCGACAAAATGCTACTCACCGCAATAGCTCAAGGCGGTAGATAAGTAATAGTTAAAACAAACGAGGCGGAGCTAACAACTAGCTCCGCCTCGTTTGCATTTAGTGCCAGTAAAACAATTAAGCTGGCGCCGTGTTCAGTTCTACCGCGCGCTCCTTTTTGCGCGAGCGTCCGAGCCATCTGGTGAACTGATCGAGATAAGTGTACACCACCGGCGTGACATACAGAGTAACGAGCTGCGAGAATGCGAGCCCACCCACCACCGCCAATCCCAGCGGTTGGCGCGACTCTGCGCCGGCGCCGATGCCGAGTGCAATGGGAAACGTGCCCATTAGCGCAGCCATAGTAGTCATCATGATCGGTCTAAACCGAACACGAGCTGCTTCAACAATCGCTTGTTCGGGCGCCATTCGTTGTTCACGTTCCGCATCTATAGCGAAGTCGATCATCATAATAGCGTTCTTCTTAACCAGTCCTATCAGCATGATAACGCCGACATAAGCGTACACGCTCAGGTCTTTGTTAAAAATCATAAGCGTTGCGAGCGCTCCGACTGCAGCAAACGGAAGCCCTGACAAAATTGTCAGCGGGTGAATAAAGCTTTCATAGAGGATGCCTAGTACCACGTAAATCACGAATATCGCGACCACGAGTAGTACTAGCAAACCGGCTTGCGCTTGAGCAAACGCTTGTGTGTCTCCAGACAGCACCGGTGTAACATCGCCTGGCAGCGCCAACCTGGCCTCTCGCATTACTGCGTCGACGGCTTCGCCGAGTGCTACGTTGGGGCGCAGATTAAACGAAATGGAGACAGCAGGGAGTTGTCCGTTGTGCTGTACCGTTAGCGGACCAACGCCTTTCGTAAACCTTGCGACAGAGCCGAGCGGCACCAAATTGCCGGTTTGCGACCTAATAAAAAGCTGACTGAGCGACGTTACATCCCGTTGGAACTCAGGCTTGAGCTCCATGATAACCCAATACTGATTCGTTTGAGTGTAAATGGTTGATATCTGTCGCGAACCAAAAGAGTTATACAACGCCTGTTCTATTTGCGACGCGGTAACGCCGAGTGTTGATGCACGATCGCGATCAATCTCAACACCAACCTGCGGGTTACCTACGGCTAAATCGCTAGAAATACCATCGATTTCTGGCAACTCGCGCATTCGTGCTTCAAGAACACGTCCTGATGTATACAGCGCTGCGATATCTGGAGATTGCAACGAAATTTGGTACGACGAATTTCCTCGTCTTCCTCCGATATTAATTGGTGGTGAGTTGCGGAAAAACACCTGCACACCAGGTACAGTTGCAGTTGCTCGCGTAAGCTCACGGTTAATTATATCCACGTGCGGACGTTCGTTACGTTCACGCAGCTTAATGATAAGACGCCCAGAGTTTGAGGCACCACCCGGTCCGCCGCCCATAGATGCAAGTACGAACTCAACGTGCGGGTTCTCTCGAGCAATTGCTGCCACCTCTCGCATTTTCGCAGACATAGCTTCGAAGCCGATACCTTCCGGACCTTCTATCGTGCCTTGCGTACGCCCTGTGTCTTCAGACGGGAAAAGACCCTTCGGGATCTTTACAAACAAAACAACAGTGGCGACTAAAGTCGCGAGCGAGAACAGCATCGTGAGCTTACGATGCCGCATTACCCATCCAAGTGATGATACGTACGTACGTTCACTTGCTTGATACAGACGTTCTATAGAACGCCACTTCCCTTCCGTTACATGCCCATCGCTGCCACGCAAATAACGGGCGCAAAGCATGGGAGTAAGTGTTAGCGATACAAAACCCGATACAAGAATCGCAACACCAATAGTTACCGCGAACTCTTGAAACAGGCGCCCAATAAGGCCCGGCATGAAGAGAACAGGTATGAATACCGCTACCAGCGAAATAGTCATCGACAAAATCGTGAAGCTAATTTCGCGTGACCCATCAAGTGCTGCTTGCAAAGGAGTTTTGCCCATCTCAAGGTGACGGACCACATTCTCCAGCATGACAATAGCATCGTCAACAACGAAGCCAACAGCGAGCGTTAGCGCCATTAGCGACAAGTTGTCCAGACTATAGCCCAAAGCCCACATAACACAGAACGTGCCTACGATTGAAAACGGCAGCGACAGCGATGGAATTATTGTTGCTCGTACGTTGCGCAAGAACAAGAAAATCACCATCACGACCAGCACGAGAGTTCCCAGCAACGTGAACTGCACATCCCGCACAGAGTGTCGAATAGACTCCGACCTATCGAACACCTTTACTAGCTGAATGCTTGCCGGAAGCTGCGGGAGCAGCGACTCCACCTTAGCGTTAACTGCGTCAGCAACGGAAACAGTGTTTACACCGGGCTGGCGAATGATTGCGAGCGCAATATTACCGCGCCCATTCAGCTCACTCATCACACGCTGGTTTTGCACATCGTCTAACACATTAGCGACGTCACCCAGTCGCACTGCTGCGCCATTGCGGTACGCGACAACCAGTGAGCGATACTCTGATGCACTGCGAAGCTGCCCGGACGATTGAACGACAAACGCTTGGTTGGGTCCCATTAGGACGCCGCCAGGCAAGTTCGAGTTACCAGCCTGAATAGCTTGCGATACCTCGTCGATACCAATGCCGCGAGATTGAAGTGCGCCCGGATCTAGCTGAATGCGTACAGCGTATTTCGCGCTCCCGTATATCTGAACCTGTGCAACACCAGTAACAGTAGAAAGCTGTTGTGAAAGAAACGTTTCTGCGAACTCATTCAACTCAGTTCTTGAAAGCTGATCTGAGTTAAGACTGTACATAACAATTGGCGCATCTGCTGCATTTGCCTTGTTGTACGAAGGAGGTTGGATACCCTGAGGCAGCGACCGCAAAGTTTTGGCTATCGCTGCCTGAACATCAGCAGCAGCGTCGTCGATATTGCGGTTCAAATCGAACTGCAACGTGATGTTTGTGCTTCCCTGCGAACTCGACGAAGTAATGTTGTCGATACCCGATATCGTTGCGAAGCTCTGCTCAAGAGGCGTAGCTACAGAAGTAGCCATAACCTCAGGGTTGGCTCCCGGGAGCGACGCCGAAACTGTAATCGTCGGGTAATCAATCGTTGGAAGATCACTTACTGGAAGCTTCTGGTATGCGACAGCACCGAAAATAAGAATCGAGATCATGACGAGAGTCGTCATGATCGGACGTCTGATCCAAATCTCGCTGATGTTCATCTGCTACCTCCTGTAGAAACAGAGGAATCTCGCAACTGCACCGAAGCGCCATCGTTTAAGCGGTTCTGCCCTTCGACAACAACGCGCTCGCCACCAACTAGCCCTGAATCGATCTTCACTAACGGTCCTGTTGTCCTACCAACAACGACTGGCATGCGAATCGCTTTGCTCGAGTCGTTAACGACAAAGACAAACGCTCCTGTCGGCGTTGTAATAACCGATTGAGTCGGCACCGTAACAGCATCTCTATCAACCGATAACTCGAGCTCGACATTCACATACTGACCTGGCCACAGCATTCGGTCTTTATTCTGAACACGCGCCTTTAGCAGCACCGACCCAGTTGAGCGATCTACCATGTTGTCGACAAAGGCAAGAGTACCGACAGTTTCTAAAACACTATCGACACGAACGCCCGTTGTTATTCGTACTGGTAGCGCTTTATCGAGCCCAGCCCTATATCGCATTTGCTCAAAGTCCACCTCAGGCACACTGAAGCGCACCAAAATAGGACTTAGTTCGTTAATCGTTACAAGCGGCGGATCTGATTGCGCGCGTACCAAGTTGCCGGCGCGTATCGCCAACTGCCCCGTTCTACCGCTTATAGGAGCGCGTATAGTGGTGTTAGCAAGATCAAGTTCAGCGCGTTCAACAGTAGCGCGTCCTGCAGCGACAGTTGCGGCGAGCGCATTAACCTCACCAAACGTTTGATCTACCTGCTGACGCGTTACATAACCGTCCCGTGCAAGTGCAGCAAAACGTGTTGAATCGGAGCGAGCTCTCGCGAGCTGAGCCTCATCCCGTACAAGAGTAGCACGTACACGAGCCAGCTCGGCGCTGAAAGGACGCGGATCTATTTGAAATAGAACCTGACCTTCGCGCACCTCTTGCCCTTCGGTTATAGACACCCGGTCAAGCATCCCTGATACAAGCGACTGCACGGCCACCGTTCTATTCGCCTCGACTTCACCAGTCGCTGCAATAACAAACGGAAGCGGGCCTCTCTCAGCGTCGTTAACAGTTACAACTGGAACTGAACGCTGGGGAGTAGATCTTTCACTGCACGCAGCAACTAGCGGTAGGGCGCAAACTAGAGCAGCAAAAGTGCTACGTGATAGGCGCGCACTGCGTAGGTGCTTACTGCGAGCCTTAGCCTTATAGGTGAAACTGTAGCGCGTCAAAGGCGCGACTGAACTGTTGAATAACATTCGGTTGGCGAACGTTGTAACGGAAAAGGCGCGCCTTGTCTGTTCCTCCAGACAGGCGCGCCGCAGGGGCGACACATGGTCGGCGCACAAGGCACCTCATGGCGGTGTAAGCGCTGTCAGACCGTTAAGTCTACCCGATTCTACGCCCCCGGTTCTCCGAACGTTGCCACTTTATGAGGGATGACGCCTGATTATTCGCCGCTCCGTTACAATCGAATCACCCTGCACTCGCTTACGAACTGCGGGCGGCACAACCCTAATAACTGCGCCCGTGTCAGATCGCGTAAATGCCCGAACGTCGAACAGCCTGTTAACCGATGCTGGCTCAGGGACCCCCATGAAAAACTGACCCTCTCCAGACTGGAATCGCATCACCTCGACACCAGGCACCGTTGACGACGCCGCCACTTCTACCGACACATCACGCACCCTTCCACCGCTCGACACCTTTAGCTGCACCTTGTCGCCAGCCGAATGCTTCCTTAACTCGCGATTAAAGCGCGTCACCCGCGCCATTCGCGCAGGCATATCTTCGTAATCAGCATACGGCACCCGCAGGTCGACCCCATTTATCGATACCACCCGGTCGCCTTCAACTATCCCCGCCTTTTCGGCGGGCCCGTTAGCAACAACGGAGTTCACGAAGAGCCCCGCTGTATCCCGAACAGTACCAGTCACACCTATCGAAATTCCGACCGACGGTCGCTTCGACGAAGCCTTGATACGTTCCGCTATCCGCAATACAGGCTCGCGCGCCAAATCTGCGGCTGAAACAGTCTTCACCTTTATCGAGCGAGAGTTCGTACCGTCTAACACAGTTAACTCGACTTCATCTCCGACAGAAACCTTTTGAATAGTTCGCGTTAAGCGGCGTTGAGCCAGCCCGTTAAGCTCACTGTCGGCTGCGTCTTCTTTGCTTACACGCAATGAAACACCGTTAACCGATGTAATAATCATCCCTTCACGAACTCCGGCCTTAGCAGCTGGTCCGTCGGAGTTAACCGCCTCGATACGGACGCCCGCTGTGTCGCTCGCTGAACCGGCGCCAGTGGTGACTCCAATTACCGCACGATTGTTCGACGAAGTTGAGAATACAACCGACGGTACGACTGTGGTTCTAACCTGGGATTGAGCGATTGCCGAATTGCCCGGTAGTACCGGAAGCAACATGCCAACTGCCGCAAACAAAACGGTCGCTGCTGTAGTGTGTTTTCCTTGGCGCATATTAGTTGTGGTTTAAGTCCACAACATCGGACACGCTACAGCAGCGAATGGTTTACCTAGGTTAGCCAACCACGATGTTTAACAACCGTCCGGGGACGAAAATCACCTTCTTGATTTCGCCTGTAATGAAGCGCGAGACTGCGCTGTCATTCGTCGCAGCCGCAATCGCATCATCACGTTCGATGTCTGCAGCAACTCTTAGCCTTCCGCGCATCTTTCCGTTAACCTGAACGACCAGCTCTATCTCATCTTCAGTTAGAAACGCAGGGTTGTACGTCGGCCAGCCAGCATCAAAAACGCTTTCCGAATTGCCTAACAATTCCCAGCACTCCTCAGCGAGATGCGGAGCGAACGATGCAACGAGTTGAACAAGCGGTGCGACTTCATCTCTGTGTGGTGTACGCTCACCACGGCGCAACACATTCACGTACTCCATCATCGCAGCAATCGCGGTGTTATACGCGAGCGAAGGAATATCATCTCCGACTTTCTTAATTGTGCGATGAAGCTTGCGAACTACATCGTTGTCTGCGCTACCCTCTTCGGTAGCACTGTGCACTGAAGCATGCACGCGCTCTAGGAAACGTCGTACACCGCTAATACCTTGGTCGCGGAAATCACCACCTTCGCTATACGGACCAAGAAACATCAGGTACGTGCGAAACGTATCTGCGCCCCACTGCTCAATGTATAAGTCGGGATTAATAACATTCCCCTTTGACTTAGACATCTTTGCACCCTCACGAATAATCATCCCGTGAGCGCGAAAACGTGTGAATGGCTCTTCGAACGATAGGAAGCCCGCATCGTGAAGTACCATCGTTACGAAGCGAGAATACAACAAATGCAACACAGCGTGCTCGTTACCGCCTATGTACGAATCTACCGGCAACCACTTCTTCGTTCGCTCAGCATCGAATGGTCTGTCGTCGCAATCAGCGCTCGGATAACGCAAAAAATACCAAGCACTGTCAAGGAAAGTATCCGAAACATCGGTCTCTCTACGCGCACTGCGTTTGCACGCAGGACAAGGAGTGCGATACCAACTCTCGTCGCGTGCAAGTGGTGACACGCCCGAATCATCGGGCTTGAAGTCTTCTAGAAACGGAAGCTCAATAGGCAACTGATCTTCCGGCACAGGCACCGCTCCACAATCGTCGCAGTAAACGATTGGAATAGGCGGCCCCCAATAACGCTGACGCGAAATACACCAATCGTGAAGCCTGTAGTTGGTTACCGACTTCGCATGACCGCCTTCTGCAAGCCACGCAGCTACCTGCTGTTTAGCGTCCGTAACTGAGAGTCCGTCGAAACGGCCAGAGTTAACAAGGCGAACGCCGTCACCTTCGCTATCGGTAAATGCTTCGCCTAGCGCTGCTTCTGCACCGTCGCCATTCGCTGCTACAACACGAACAATAGGCAACTCAAACTTCTGCGCGAATTCAAAGTCACGCTCATCGTGTCCAGGTACAGCCATAATGGCGCCCGTACCGTATTCCATTAAAACGTAGTCGGCAGTCCAAATAGGGATCGGTGCACCAGTCGCAGGGTTAGTTGCATACGCACCAGTAAATACCCCTGTCTTCTCCTTGTTCGACTTACGCGATACAAGATCTTGCTGCGACGCTGCGCTCTGGTATGCCTTTACTTGGTCTGTCTGTTCTTCCGTTGTAACTAAATCAACAAGCGGATGCTCTGGAGCAAGCACGAGGTATGTAGCACCAAAGATCGTGTCAGCGCGCGTCGTAAATACGCGCACCTTCGTGTCGCCATCAGTCGCACGTGCGTCGCCCGTCCCCGTCCCCGTCCCCGTCCCCGTCCCCGTTCCCCGAACAACGAAGTCTATTTCTGCGCCTTCCGATCGGCCTATCCAGTTCCGTTGCGCTAGCTTCGTTACTGCCGACCAATCCAACCAATCGAGGTTGGCAAGCAGCCGCTCCGCGTACGCTGATATTCTGAAAAACCACTGCTCAAGAAAGCGCTGCTCCACCGGAGAGCCACACCTTTCACACAACCCACCTTCCACCTGCTCGTTCGCAAGAACTGTTTTGTCGTTTGGGCACCAGTTAACAGCTCCAGCCTTCTTATAGGCTAGCCCCTGCTTGTGAAGCTGCAAAAACACCCACTGCGTCCACTTGTAGTAGTCGGCCTGACTTGTATTCACCTTATAGCGCCAGTCAACCATAAGGCCCGCGCGTTCCAACTGTCGCTGAAAGTTTGCAACGTTCCGAGGAGTGAGATCCATCGGATGTGCACCAACCTTCAGAGCATAGTTCTCAGAATGAATGCCGAACGCATCGTATCCCAACGGCTGAAATACCTGACGTCCTATTAGGCGATGATAGCGCGCCGATATGTCGCTTCCAGTAAACGCAAAAAGATTACCAACATGCAGTCCCTCAGCCGACGGGTACGGAAACATCATCAGCGAAAAAAACGGCCGCTCAGAATTAGCAATGTCTGTGTTATTCGTGCCGTTTTCCGTCCACCGTGTCTGCCACTTGGGCTCAACGGTGGACGGGTCGTACTGAACTGGGGTGTCTTCGGAAGCAGCTTTCGGAAACGTCATCTGTTAGTTACGGGCGACAGTGAGATGGAATCCGAAATCTAACTGATTTTTTACTCCGGCTTGGGGCGCTCAGACGCCTTAAAGAGGAAGGCGGTACTCTCCAAACGTGCCCCCTTTTCGTCGCATACAGCAAAGCGGCTTCCCTCGTAGCAGCTGGCCCCTGCATAGCGGCCATCCTTGGAAATCGCGTAAAACTCAAGGTCAAACTTAGGACGGCCACGCTCATCCAATAATCTGCTCTCTGTGGTCGCGATTATACGCTCCATAACCTTCATAAGCGCTGCCTGAGGGCTGTCGCCATTACGCATGAACTCCACCGCCAAAAATGACGCGCATGTCTTCAAGCACGACTCGCCGCGTCCTGTGCTCCCCGCAGCGCCCACATCGTTTTCGCAGTACTGCCCTGCGCCAATTATTGGAGAATCACCTATACGCCCAGGAATCTTCCATGCGTATCCACTAGTAGTGGTTACCGAAGCCAAGTCTCCAGCTGCTGTAACTGCGTTCATGTTAATGGTGCCCGTGGTGAACTTAATCTTCACATCACCATCTCTATCCAACCAATGATCGTTTTTGTTAAGACGCGCCTTCCAACGTAGCCAGTCTTGGCGACTCTTGTCCGTAAGTAGGTTCTGCTCCTTGAATCCCATGGCCAACGCAAACTTCTTGGCGCCTTCGCCAGCAAGCATGATGTGGTTTGTATAGTCCATAACTGCCTTGGCTACCAACGACGGCGTAGCGATTCCTTCAATGCAGCACACCGACCCCGCCCTCTTAGTTGGGCCATGCATACACGATGCATCTAGCTGCACCACCCCCTCTTCATTTGGAAGACCGCCATAACCAACCGACTGATCCTCAGGATCAAGCTCCTGGATGTTCACGCCAGCGATAATCGCATCTAGCGGATCGCCACCCCCCGTTATCTGGTCGTACGCCACCTTCACACCTCGTATGCCGTTCCCTGACGACACCACCACAGGGCGCGAGCGAAATGCTGGCGAGGGAAAAGCCTCCGATGTGGAAGCTCCCGAGGGGTGCGAACTCGTCACTAACGCACTCAGCTCTTCGGCCGACAGAACGCGAGGGATAAAACCGGCAGCCGCGGCGGCGGCTGTCCGTTCTAGGAATACACGACGTGAAAAGGACACCTATTGCTCCTAAGTAGTTGCTTGTCGTTGGTGCTGCCAGCTTTGCAGAACTGGTTAACAACTTAACGAATCGACGTTAGCACCCTGTCACCCCGATCGCGAGTGAGCAGGAGCGGTTAGCTGCGCCTACGCTCCTTAATCGTAGGCGCAGGTGGCGTTTAGAGGCGCGCCACCGCATTAATCAATACATGCATGATACATGCATGATGTCTCCTCAAACACGATGTCTCCTCAAACTCTCGCTGAGCAACGGTCATGACCAAGATCGCAGAAGCACTTCGCACCACTTCGTTTCTCGAAGGATTCAACGACGCTCATTTGTGGAAACTGGCGCGATATGTTTCACCCCTGAACTTCACTGCAGATGAGATACTCTTTGGCGAAGGAGAGGCAAGACAGCTGTTTTTAATCCTTATCAACGGCGCAGTCGCTATTGAAAAAACTAGTGAAGGACGAAGCACTAGGCTCGTAACATTAGGCGCCGGTGAGGCAGTGGGTGAAGGACTGCTTTTAGACGATACACCGCACGGCACAACAGCCCGCACGATTATGCCGGGAACCGCAATGGTGTTGCGGCGCGAACAGCTTGAAGAGATTACACGCGAAGCACCTCAACTGTACGCCGCACTCGTCGCGCGAGCAGCAAGAGCCATTTCGAAGCGTCTTCGCAGCGCAGACGCAACTCTAGTAGGACGAGGGAGAACTCTGGGATTCGGTGGACTACGAACACGCCCCGAGCACGACCTACTCGGCGATCGAGATGTTCCCTTCGAGGCACTCTACGGAGTGCAGACACTTCGCGCACTCGAAAACTTTGACATCACAGGCGTCCCTCTACGTGAGTTCCCTGTATTCATTGAAGCCCTCGCAGCAGTAAAGGAGGCATGCGCTATCGCTAACCGCGACCTCGGATTACTCGACGATAAAGTCGCAGAAGTGATAATAAGGGCCGCTCGTGAAATACGTGCGGGACGACATCATGAGCACTTTCTTGTCGATATGATTCAAGGAGGTGCAGGTACATCTACCAACATGAATGCCAATGAAGTAATCGCCAATCGCGCACTAGAGCTGCTAAATAGACCGCGCGGCGAATACGAAACCGTGTCACCCAATAGTCACGTTAACTTGAGCCAATCTACAAACGATGTTTACCCAACCGCAGTTCGTTTAGCGCTGCACAAAAGTCTAGCAGACTTTAGAAACGAGTTAAGCAAACTTTCAGACGCCTTTGAAAGCAAAGGCAGTGAGTTCGCACCACATTTGAAAATGGGAAGGACACAAATGCAAGACGCAGTACCAATGACGCTAGGACAAGAGTTTATGGCATTCTCACACACGCTGCGTGAAGATGTTGACAGACTCACAGAGGCTCAGTCGTTAATTCGTGAGATAAACCTCGGCGCTACTGCAATTGGTACTGGGATCACAGCCCCTGGAGGATACGCAGACAAAGTGCGCGTATGCCTAGCTGAAGCAACAGGGATTGAAGTGATTACCGCACCTGATTTGGTAGAAGCAACTAGCGACACAGGTGCGTTCGTTCAGCTCTCAGGTGTGATGAAGCGCACAGCAGCCAAGCTCTCTAAGATCTGCAACGACTTACGCCTGCTGTCATCAGGTCCGCGAGCAGGATTCGGAGAGATTAACCTTCCACCAATGCAGCCGGGTTCGTCGATCATGCCTGGCAAAGTGAATCCGGTTATACCGGAAGTTGTTAACCAAGTGTGCTTCGATGTTATAGGAGGAGATGTAACTGTCACTATGGCGGCAGAAGCAGGCCAGCTACAGCTCAACGCTTTCGAACCTGTTATTGCGTTTCGACTGCTGCGGGGACTCGACATGTTGCGTAGAGCCTGCATAGTACTGCGCGAGCGCTGTGTCGACGGTATAACAGCTAATGCCGACCGCATGCGCTACTTTGTTGAAAACTCGATTGGTATAGTTACGGCTTTGGTGCCGATAATAGGATATGAGGTCGCGACGGACGTAGCCAAGTCTGCCTTGGAATCCGGCCGTAGCGTGTTTGACGTAGTTCTCGATCGCGGCGTCTTAACAAGGGCGCAGCTCGATGAAATCCTTGATCCTTCAAACATGCTTGCCCCGCGATCTATGACCTAAAACACCATGCGCTATGCAGCACTCAATACATCGTCACCGTTTTTTAGCTCGACTTGCAACAGCGGTTCTAACATTATGGGCGACGTCAGCATGTAGCACTTCCGATGGTTTAACAACACCGGGCGCTGCATGGAGTGTTGAGTTTAGCTCGTCGTCACTGTCTTTCACGGCTATGAACACGCCCGAGACAGTGACGGCGACGATTCGCGATAACAAAGGCCAATCGATTCCCGATGCAACTGTATCTTGGAGCAGCGAGAATCCTTCAGTTGCAGAAGTATCTGGCGGCGGACGCACAGTACAGATAATTGCGAAGAGCCCTGGCGCAACTAACATTCGTGCCAAATCAGGTAGCGCTGAAGCAACAGTTATAGTAACGGTTGCCGGAGTAAAATCGGTCATTGTAGATCCTGCAAACGTTGCAATGCGAATTAACGACACTCGGACAATGTCTGCACAACTCAACACAGATCCCGGTGTGTCGCATGCAGTCACGTGGAGCTCTGCGAATCCTACCATTGTAACCATATCGCCACAGGGAGTGATCACAGCTGTAGCGCCCGGCGCAACGACTGTAACCGCAACCGCAAACGCTGATACTCGCTTTAAAGGTACCGCTCAAATCGCTATAGCTCCTATTCGCGGGTTGGTTGTTGCACCATCTACTGCCAACCTCACCGTAGGACAAACACAGCTGTTTAGTGCTACTGTTTCACTCCCCGACGGACAGAACACCGCTGTCGCATGGTCTAGTAACGATCCCTCCGTTGCGACAGTCAGTGCGCAGGGAACCGTCACGGCTGTTTCCGTTGGAAGTACTGCAATTATTGCCACGTCAGTCGCTGACACAACATTGAAAGCAACAGCGCTGCTTTCGGTTACTCCCACGATTCAGTCCGTATCGGTAACTCCTGTAACAGCTCAGCTTTTTATTGGTCAGACACAACCGTTAACGGCAACAGTTGTAGGCGATGCGGGGCTGTCTCATGCAGTTCAGTGGCTAAGCTCAAACAGCACAATCGCGTCGGTGTCGTCTGCGGGAGTTGTAACTGCGCACGCAACAGGTAACGCGGTTATTACAGCTCGTTCTGTTGCCGACAATAGCAAATCTGCTACCGCGTCTATCAACATCTCTTCGCGGCCACTTACAGTAACGATTGCTCAAAGCAACTTCTCTCTCGTACTAGGGGCGACAGCTGCGTTGGTAGCAACTGTTGAGGCCGATCCAGGTGTGTCGACTGCCGTGACATGGAGCAGCAGCTCACCGTCAGTTGCAACCGTTTCTGCGTCTGGATTAGTTACAGCAGTTGCAGATGGTTCCTCGTTAATCACTGCCACGTCAGTCGCGGATCCTTCGAAAAAGGCATCTGTGACTGCGACAGTGTCAGGCAGCATGGCAAACAACTGGAATGCATCTCGTATCAATGGAGCATTATACGAAGACGTTATCTCACTTTACACTGCTAACGATAACGAAGCGTATGCAGTGAACATCCACGGTGACATCTACCGTTTCGACGGCAGTACATGGACTCTTTCGCTTTCAGGAAATGCACACGGCACCACATTCTCAGCTATACATGGCTTGGGTAGTGATGTTGTTGTAGCCGTTGGAAGCAACGGTAGGATATTCCGTAGGCAAGGAACGTCTTGGTCGCAGATGACATCTGGAACCGCTACTTCTCTTAACGCAGTATACGTTAGCTCTACAGACGCCATGTATGCAGTTGGAGACAACGGTATTGCGTTGCGTTATAACGGAACCACGTGGGCGACGTCCTCAACGGGGACAAATGAATCATGGAGATCAGTTTGGGGTTCGGCTGGTTTTGCCGCAGCGGTGGGCGACAACGGAAAGGTTGCACTGTTCTGGGGCGCTTCATGGTCACTTCAAGAATCAGGCACGATTGAGCATTTGCATGGCGTGGCTGGCTTCTCATCGTCTAACCTCGTGGCAGTTGGTGACTTTGGGACAATGCTTCGTTTCAACGGAACGTCATGGAACAAGGTGAACACACATGTCGTTGCCGATTTAATGTCAGTGGTCGCTGTACCAGACCAAAACTTGTACTACACAACCGGTAGCTTTGGAACTGTTCTGCGCGTAGGAGAAAGCTCACTTGCGCCCGTAGCAACTCCCTACGGAACACGCTTCATTACGAGCTCGCTTAGTCCGAATGGCGAACTCTGGACGGCCGGTCAACGCGGCATAGTTCAAAGGTATAAAGCCAGTAGTTGGGAAGTCGTTAACCTAGCACCGGACCTCATTGACGTCTGGTCTACGTCTTCATCGAATGCGTGGGCAGTCGGCGAGTTTGGCTTCATATATCATTTTGACGGCAGCTCTTGGACGCGGAAAGAAACGCCCACACGTGAACGCCTAAATGCGGTTTGGGGACTATCTCCATCATTTGCATTTGCCGGAGGCGATGGTGGCCTTATGCTGCGCTGGAATGGCACTTCGTGGGTAGAGCTCGGCTTCCCGTCTGACAACGATGTACTCGCAATTTGGGGGCAGGAAGCCAACGCAGTCTACGCTGTAACATTTGGCGGTGAGATCGCACGCTGGGACGGCCTAAACTGGGCACTTGTGCATTCACAGGGAAGTTCACTTTACGGCATATACGGATCAGCAAGCAACAATATTTTTGCGATCGGAGATGGCGGTACCGTTATTCACTACAATGGTACCACGTGGAGTTCACGCAATCTGAATCAAACGGCATTGCTAGTCGGACTCTGGACCTCCGAACCTGGGAACGTTGTAACGGTAGGACTCTCACCTGCAGATCCTACATTGGGCGCCGCATACCGCTACAACGGTTCTACCTGGTCGCCTTCAGTACTACCAGCGGCTCAACCAGAACTTACCTCTGTGTGGGGCGTACGTTCGACAGATCTTTATGCTACTGGCGGAGCCGGATCAATTCTCCGTTTCAACGGTGCATCTTGGCAACCAATGTCTAGCGGCACCAATGACTATCTGTGGGCAGTAACGGGCTCGCCGTCTGGGAACGATGGCGCTATCGCTGTCGGATACAACGCAACAGTTGTGCATGGTTCTAACGGAGTATCCGCGCACTATTCAGAATCTGCTACGTCGCGTTTAACAAACCTGCGCGGTGGTATCGCTAAAACTGGGCGCTACAACCCTTCAGCACGGTCAAAACCAGCGACAGCTTCAGTTATACCAGACGGTGAACAGCGCAAATCGCCGCGTGCGCGCAAATCGTTAGTGGCTGGTAGCAGGGCTGCGCTTCGCTAAAACATTATAGCGGCGCAGTTATAACTGATGCTGTTATAGTTACATGCTGTTGTAGCTGATGCAGTTGTAGTTACATACTTGCAAACGCGACTAACGAAATAATCCAGAACTCGTTAGTCGCGACTAAACGCAGCCAAAGTTGGCCCAACAGCGTCAATAACTTCACGTGCGTTCCATCTGTCGGTGCCATTGTAAATCAGCGAGAAAGCCAGTATCTCGCCATTCTCTGCAGTAACATACCCTGCAAGACTAATTATGTCGTTAGTCGTACCAGTTTTTGCATGCAGGTTACCTGCTGCAGGTGTAGAACGCATGCGTGTACGCAACAGCTCTGACTCTCCTGCAACAGGAAGTGACGCATGAAACACTGCCGACCACGGTGCTACATGTGCATGCGCTAAAAGCTGCACTAACGCGCGCGGTGTAACTCTATCTAGCACAGAAAGCCCACTGCCATCGGTTGCTACTACAGCACCCGGCGTTACGCCAACTGACGACAACAAAAATTCGTCCAGCGTCGCCCACGCCGCTTCGGCAGAGCCAAACCCAGATCTATCTGCACCGCGAGCCGCGTTTCTCCAAACCAGCTCCGCATAATGATTGATACTTTCGCGGTTCATAACTGACACAATGCGCGCGAGAGACGGCGACGGTACACCAGCAACAACTGCTGCGTTCTCCGGTGTACGTCCTGCACGCACTACACCGTTCACTTCTATACCAGCAGCATCAAGAGCTGCGCGAAATGCGCCAGCAGTAAAAGTTACAGGATCGCCAACTACAAGCTGATAACGCATTGTCCCTGCTGCCGCGCCAATCGTTCCTGATACCAAAACCTTGTCATCGCCTGTACTTCTAGACGAAATGCGTGAAGCTTTTCCGGCAACAGTGCGCACAGTGTTGGTTATAGAAACGCCATGCGTTTCCGGCTCCAGCTTAACAGTTGCGCCCTGCCCAACTCTATTCGGTGTTACTGCAACCACTACTATGTTCTCATTCAGCGACAGTGCTGAAAAAGGAGCCGCATACGCTGCTCCTTGATAGCGCGACAGCCAACCTTCAGGGATTCTGCGAGACTCAAACACAGATGCATCTGCAATCAGGTCGCCCTCAATGCGCCTTATGCCAGCACCTGCAATAAGCTGCGCTAATAGCGACATTGGCGCGTCGGGACCACCTCTAAGAAACCTAGAAGAGAACGCCGGGTCACCATCACCGCGCAAAACCAAGTTCCCCTTTAAAACGCCTTCGTCCGTTACAACTCCATCGCGCAGTACATCCGTTCTAAAGGTGTGATCGGGTCCAAGTCTTTCTAACGCGACAGCTGCGGTAAACAGCTTCATTGTTGACGCCGGCATTAGTGGCGTGTCAGCCGCGCGTGAAAACAAAGTGTCTCCTTTCGTAAGGCTAACCACCATTACTCCCCACTCGCCGCTACGTGTGTGCGTAGCGATCATGTGGTTCAAATCCGCTTGTAACGCACTTTCACCGCGCGGTTCAGTGAACGCTAGGGGTGGACGAACAGGCGGGCGAGGTGCACGTCTAGCGGGCCTGCGCGCTGCATTTGAACGGTTACTACTTCGCTGTTGCTGATGCTCAATCGAAACCGATTCCGAGGTCTCATACGTAGACGACGGTGCCTCTAGCGGAACCAGAAGCACCGCAATCGAAGCTACGTAAAGCAGAAACGGTTTCACCAAACTTACCTGTTTGGGTTAGTCGACCGGGTCGGGACTGTTGTCAGTACGAGTCCACTTCCCTGCCTCACAGCGAAACTGATACGTCCGTGGTTCAGCCTCTTGGCCATGAAACGCGTTTGCAACGTAGTGACCTGCCAATGTCATCGCCTCTTTCGTCGAATCTGGCGATACATCGTGGGTCCTAACTACGACAAGCATCGTCGTGTACGGACCATCGACCTCAAGCTTCTCGCGCAGCTTCGCCTTGGCGTCGTCGCTCCCCGCGTAATAGAAAGTTGGCCCCTTCTTCTGAAGGACTTTAAGCCCCGACTCCGATACTGCTGAGTCCGTACCTACAGCATGAAGAAAGCGCTGAGGAAACGGGACCGCCGTTGTGATATAGTCGAGCACGGCTAAAGCCATAGCGGTTGAGTCCGCAGTCACACAGGCTTCGGCCTGCATATTGCTACTCTTAGCGTCAGGCTTACTACCATCTCCTCCGCAAGCTGCTAGCAAAACGGGGAGGGACAGTCCGATGGCAAGGTATGTACGAATCATGCGTCGGTCGGTAAGGTGGTTAAAGGTTGGTTATCCGTACTGCGCTCTCCACAAAATACACGAGGGAGGTTCACTAACGATGCCAGAATCACGCTCAATCGCAAGTGAAGGTGTTTCAGCAGGCCTCATCGGTGCGGTTGCAATCGCCGTTTGGTTTGCAATACTCGACTTTAGTCGTGGGGTTCCTCTACAAACACCCGAGATGCTCGGCAACGCCGTCGCGTCAGTGTTTTTAGTAGATACTCCTAGCAGAGCTGGGGCGATATTCGGCTACACAATCTTTCACTTCACCGCATTTGTTGTCGCGGGGATTGTCTTCTCGTGGATTGTAAACAACGCAGAGAAGGCTCCTTGGATCCTAATCGGCCCGCTGATGTTGTTCGTAGTATTCGAGATTGGGTGGATCGGGTTCACACAGATGTTGTCGCGCGGATTTGGCGAACTTTCATGGCTTCAGGTATTCGTTGCCAACCTCATTGGCGCCGCAGCTATGGGGATTTACATGTGGCGACAACACCCTGGACTGCAACAAAAAGTTGATCGGGCGCTGGCAGGCGAAGCGTAGACTCCGCGCAACTCAGGGCTCGCGCTGCCACCCAACTTGAGCAGTGGCCTGGTCATCACCACCTCGTGACGACCACTTAAAAAACACCACCGTCATAACCGCATAAAAGAATACGCCCCCAGGGATCCACATTATTAGGCCTCCGTACTGTTGATCCCTGATAGGCGTTATATCAATTATACGAGTTGCAAGCTCGTATTTTGGATATAAGACGCCATCTGCCATCGCTATGTAAATGGAGACGAGTGACATAGGAATTACCATTAGGAAGCAATAGAGCATTTGTATTGGATACGGTGCACGCGGCAACTCCGGAAGCGGAGACATAAGTGGCCACCACATAATTATCGACGCAGCGAACATTGTTGCATACAACAAAAAGTGTACGCCTGTATACGTTAGAGCAGCGTTAAAGAACAGCGGAAGATGCCAGGCTGCAAAAGCTACGTTGAATACAACAAAACATGTTCGTACGCCCGTTATTTTGCTCAACATTAAGTGGAACTTGGCATTGCTAACTAATGGTCGTAGCATCCACCCCGGTGTTCCAGCAAGCACGAGGGGTGGCACGACTAAAGTAATAATGAGAACCTGTATGGTGTGCGCCCCGAACAAATAATTGCTGCTTATCGAGTGCAGTGGGCCAACAACAGTAAAAAGTAGCAGCGCAAAACCACCTATAAACGAAACGCGCTGCAACGGCGTAGGCGTTTGCGTAGGCGTTTGCGCACTACTGCTATCACCCTTGAACGCAGCCCTCAAATAGGCGACACAAATGGCAACGACAATTGCGACTGTTACAAGTTGATAAACGACAGTGGTTACCACCTCAAGGATCGCCGTTATTAACCAGTAGGGCTAGTGAAAGAACTCTACTGGTGCAGAGATATACCTCTGCACCAGTAGCGAACGCTCTATCAGTTTAACAACCCTAAACGAGCGGTAAGCTGTCCGAATAGGAACAGCAATCCGATAAGCGTGAGTCCTGCGACGATAAGTGGTCCCGTAAACAGCGAACGGAACAGCCTATGGTCGTATTTAAGATGCATGTAGAACATGACAACGATCGCAAACTTCGCGGCCGACATGATCAACATACTGGGCACGTATATCGCCGAATTTTCCCATGCAGGGATATAGTACGCCGATACTTCTGCGATGGTGATGATCGTAAGGATCAGCGCCACCTTCCAGTAAATAGTCCACGTCGGATGATCATCGTGGTGCTCGTGCGCAGCGGCTGCGTGTCCGGCTGCTGCTTCGTGATGGTGTTCAGCCATGACCTCTTCCTTACTTGATGAGGTAAATGAGTGGGAAAATCACGATCCAAACTACGTCGACGAAGTGCCAGTACAGCGCGGCGATGTCAACGGCGATAGCATCATCCGGCCCTAGCCCGCGCTTGTAGTCGATTGCAAGCAGCGTAAACAGCCAAAGCACACCAGCTGTTACGTGCGCGCCGTGAAACCCGGTAAGCGTGAAGAACGACGAGCCGAAGAGGTTTGTACGAATGCTTAACCCTTCGTGAACGAAGGCGGTGAACTCGTACGCTTGGAAGCCGAGGAACGCAGTTCCAAGCAGGCATGTTGTCCAAAGCCAAATCTTGGATGAACCGAGAATCCTCTCCCACGCTGTATTCTTAGGCTTGTTCTTGTTCTGCACGGCCGCTAGTGCGAGTACCATCGCGAACGACGACATGAGCAGAACAAAGGTGGATGCAGATGTAACCGGAATGTCGAGAATCGCCGGAAACACCTTCCCTGTCATCGGGTCAGTCCACGCCTCATGTGGGTACGGCCCCTTGGGGCTTCTTCCCTTGTAAATGAGGTAGGTGGAGATGAGCGACGCGAAGAGCATGCATTCGGAACCAATGAAGGTCCAAATGGCGATCTTGCGATTGTCGAGCCCGAGTGTTGTGTAGTGGCCGCCGCCGTGCGAGTGGCCGTTGCCGTTACCGGCGTTTGTTGGTGCTGTGGTAGCGGTCATACTAGTGATGGTCCTCAAGCGGTGTCAGCAGCCACTTGTAAAGCACTGCGACCCAAAAGACAGTGCCAAAAATCATGACGCCAACGCCAAGCGCGGTGCTCATCTGCAGGAACATTGTTCCGGCGAACATGACGATGATACCGAATGCGCACAGCAGAGGCAGGATGGAAGGGTTCGGCATTACGATGCCGAGTTGCTGCGAAGTTGGAATGGTACGACCAGCTTCTTCTTCCGTTGTCGTTTCGTGAACGAGTGCTTCACCCTGCTTCATGTTCCACAGCGGGTAACGTGAAGTAATGGTTGGAAGCTCAGCGAAGTTGTAGTCGGGCGGTGGCGACGGAATGGTCCACTCAACTGTCGGCGCACCCCACGGATTGCTCGACGCGATTTTACCTCTGCGCCAGCTCACGAAAAGGTTGTACAAACCGAACGCCGTTCCGATCATAAGAATGACCGTTCCCGCAGACGACATCGCGTTGAATAGATCCCAGCTCTGTCCCGAATCGTAACGATAGATACGACGCGGCATTCCCAGCAAACCGCTGTAATGCATCGGGAAGAAGGTGAGGTTCATTCCGATAAGCGACAACCAGAAGTGCCAGTTGCCTACCTTCTCGCTCATAAACCGACCGCAGAACTTCGGGAAATAGTAGTACAGTCCAGCAAACAATCCGAAGATCGATCCGCCGAATAGCACGTAGTGGAAGTGAGCGACGATGAAGTAGGTATCCGTTTGTTGTAGGTCGGCCGGTGGTGATGCGTGCATAACACCGGAGATACCACCAATCGTGAACATAGCTACAAGCGCTATCGCAAACTTTGCCGCTACTGTGAAACGAATCTGACCGCCCCACAATGTAGCAATCCAGTTAAAGATTTTTACGCCTGTAGGTATCGCGATGAGCATCGTTGCAAGTGAGAACACCGAGTCTGCAATCGGACCCATGCCGACCGAGAACATATGGTGAGCCCAAACGCCAAAGCCCAAAAAGCCGATAAGAATACCCGAGTAAACCATGACCGGATATCCAAACAGTGGCTTACGTGAGAACGTCGGCAACACTTCTGACACCAAGCCGAATGCCGGAAGGATGAGGATGTAGACCTCAGGATGTCCGAACACCCAGAACAGGTGCTGCCACAACAGCGGATCGGCGCCAGCGTTGATCTGGTAGAAGTTCGTTCCGAAGAATCGGTCGAACTGCAAGAACACGAGCGCGATTGTGATTACTGGGAACGCCAGCGCAATCAGGAACTGCACCACAAACGCCATCCATGTGAAAATGGGCATGCGCATAAGCGACATACCCGGTGCACGCATGTTGATGACTGTTGTGATGAAGTTGAACGCAGCTGCTAGCGACGAAATACCAAGTATCTGCAGACCTAGGACCCAAAAGTCCATGTTGACCTGCGGAGAGAAGTTCTTCGTGCTAAGCGGAGCGTATCCGAACCATCCACCGTCAGGAGCCACGGCGAAAAGGATCGGGAAGGTGATGAACAATCCGCCGAGTAGGTAGATCCAGTAGCTGAACGCATTGAGTCGCGGGAAAGCGACATCACGTGCTCCGATCTGAAGCGGAATAAGAAGGTTGAAGAACGCGGCAGACAGTGGCATTACGGCGAGGAAGATCATCGTCGTGCCATGCATCGTGAATAGCTGGTTGTAGAAATCAGCAGAAACGATGTTGCCGTTAGGAGCTGCAAGCTGAGCGCGGATAACAGCGGCTTCGAGGCCGCCGATTACGAAAAACGCTAGCGCAGAAAAGAGGTACAGCGTCCCGATACGCTTGTGATCCACCGTGGTGAGCCAACTCCAGAGACCCGTTTGAGAGGCCTCCTTCTTGGTCGTGGTGTATTGGGGCGCTGCGACAGTGGTAGCCATCGCGATTATTCTCGAGGTTGCAAGGGAGGGACGCTTACTTGAGGGCGTTCAGGTAGGCGACTACGTCAGCGATCTGTTCGTCGGTAAGAGCACCAAGCTCTTTAACTGCTTTGAGCTTCGGGTCGTAAACACCTTTGCCAACTGTCGGCATGATGCTGCCCGGCTTCATATGCGGTGAACTCTTGATCCACAAAGCCATATTGAGAGGTGTATTCTCATAAAGCCCTGAGCCGATCGTATGACGTGTTGCTATGTGAGTGAGATTGGGACCAATCGTTCCCCGTGCCATCGGATTTCCTTCAATCACGTGGCAACCGATACATCCACCCATCATGAACGACTGAACCCCACGCTCTGCATCACCGGCCGCTAGAAGCGATTCGTTGTAGGTCAGACCGTCAGGAAGACGCGTTGAAGGAATGGTGTGCGGGAAATCCGATTTGATCTTCTCAATCGGGAACGTCCAAACCGGGACAGTAGGCGCTGCCGCAACTACAGCCGCTGTATCAGGCTGAAGCTGAGGAGGAGCACCTGCACCGGCTGGTACAGCCGGTACTGCCGGAGCAGCCGGTGCCGCGGGGAATGCGGCTGCAGTCTGCTGGTGAGCAACCCACTTCTCGAACTCCTCAGGCGTAACAGTGTACGTGCGGAATCTCATGTTCGCATGAGAAGTACCGCAGTACTCAGCACAAAACCCGTTCCATACTGACGACGGCAACGAGTCCTTTGGTGTGTACCAGAGGTAGTTAGTACGGTTGGTGATAAGGTCGCGCTTGCCACCTAACTGTGGCACCCAAAATGAGTGCAACACATCGACGGTTGTAAGCGCAAAGTTCACCGTCCGGCCGTTCGGGATGTAAAGCTCATTCGCCGTTACAATCCCGTACTGCGGATAGCGAAACTCCCACCACCACTGATGCCCGATCACTTCCACTTGCAACGATTCAGGCGCTGCTTTCGCCTGAGTTTTGAAAATCGTGCGAACGGTAGGGATCGCAATGAGGATGAGAATCACTGCAGGAATAGCGGTCCAAGCAATCTCAAGCACAGTGTTTCCGTGCACTTGCTTGGGCTCGCCTTTAACACCAGGACGCTTTCTGAATTTGAAGATCGTGTAAATAAGCACCGCTTCGGTGCCTACAAATACGACCGTTCCCCAGAACAGAAGCTGGTTCCAGAGTGATAGGACGTCCGTGTTGTGATCGGTCGTCGGATTGAATGTGGAGTTCGGGTACTCGCCCGTGTTGCAAGCGACGAGCCCGAAGGCCAGAGCGCCCAGCAGCGCAACGGAAGCCAACCGTCGCGGGCGGAACGTGCCAACCATGCCGGTTCCTTGAGATGTGGAAAGTCACCCCGCGTCGCACTGCGACCGCAAGCGGGGTATAAAAGGGGTAGCCTGCCGAAGCTAAATGAACGATCAACGTTGTGGCAAGGAACCAACGCGGTTTGCCTTCATCTTTGCCACTCGTCTTTTAGGCATGCGCTTCTCCGCCCTCCCTTATCGCGGTCGCATCGCCGCTCTCAACATAATCACTGGTACCGCACTTATTGCGGTTAACGCATGCTCAAATGCCGACTCCGCACTTCCTGAAAGAGGTGTCGTGGCAATTGGCATTGGAGCCATTCCAGGTAGTCCCGGCTACGAAAGCGTCACGCGCGGCATTCAAATGGCCGTCGATAAGCTAAATGAAACAGAAGGCACTGGCGTCAGCTTCAGACTGCGATTCCCAGACAGTAGCTCCACTAGCGCCGTCCAGATTGCGCAGCAGCTACGTGACGATCGATCGGTTATCGCCGTAGTCGGTCACCCCGAAAGCGGAAATACCCTCGAAGTACTCCCCATTTACGAAGACGCCGAACACCAAGGGGAAAACGCTGTCGTAGCAGTCTCCCCTACTGCGTCCTCTCCACGACTCTCGGGAATTAGCCCCTGGTTCTACAGAGTCGCCCCCAGCGATGATGACGCAGCCCGCCATGCCGCTAATTGGGTCATAGACTCGCTAGGCGCCTCGCGCGCTGCGATCATTTACCGAAATGATTCCTACGGACGAGATTGGTCTACCACCTTCGCGTCACAATTCCGACAACGTGGCGGCATAATAGCGATTCGTGACCCGTACCTAACCCAGATAACCGAGTGGGAAGCCTACGCGCTACACGTCGCTGAACTCAAACCGGATGTCGTCCTCTTCCCCGGCGATGCGCCCGATGCACTCGAGTTCCTAGACGCACTCCGGAACGCTAAAGTCGAGGTCCCCTTCCTTGGTGGCGACGGCACCGAAGGTATGAGGGACGACGCAAGATCACAAGGCGCTCGGTTCGTCTCCTTTTACCAGACCAGTAACGCCAATGACGGAGAAGCGCTCTCATTCGTACAGCGCTACAGAGAACGCCATAGCATGGAACCCGACATGTTCGCCGCCCTCTCCTACGACGCAGCACTCGTAATCGGAAAAGCAGTACAAACCGGAGCCAGGTCAAGATCGGCCGTCCGCGACGCACTCGGCAAATTCGGAAAAGATGGCGTACCCGCAGTAGAAGGAGCCGGCGGACAGATCGCCTTTAACGCCAGCCAAGATATTGCCAGCAGGTCTGTTGTCATTGCCCATGCGCGACGGAGCTCCCACTAAATGTTTAGACTCCGCACCATTCGCGCCCGACTCATTGCCGGTTTTGGCGCCTCTATCGGCCTCCTCTTCGCAGCCGGATTCCTAGGCTGGTACGGCCTGTCGAGAACCAATACACAACTCGACGACACCGTGCAGTCGATGACTGCTCGCGCTGAGTTCACCGAACGCGCAATTACTACCATTATGCGCGAGCTGGTAGCTGGACTCAGGTACCTGAACACCCGTTCGTACAAAGATGCACAGCAGTATCACGCCCTCGTTGAACAGGCCGACCGACTTAGACGCGAAGCGGTTAGACAAGAGTTCCTAAGCTTGGAGGAACGCGAAGTACTTAATCGCGTAGGCTTACTTCAAGCTGCATTGGAAGTGCGCGTAGCAACAACTCACGCATACCAAGTGGTCGAACGAGAAGACGACGCAGCACGCATGCTCGAGTTAGCTGCGCGCGACATCGACCCAATTGAACGAGAACTACAAACTCTACGATCTGAAGCGCGCGCCGGTGCCCGTGACGCTACCGAGCAAATGCGCCGTCATTTACGCAGTAGTGAGATCGGACTTCTCACAGTAACAATGCTCGCACTATTGGTGGCTATACTCTTTGGTACTACTACCGCGCGCGCTGTTACTGGGCCGCTAGCAGGACTACGTGAGCAAATGCATGCTATTGGAGCCGGTGACCTGCGAATTCCCGACAAACCGATGTCCCGTACATCTATACCACTCGAGTACGGAGATCTGGTGGGGTCTATGGAGTCGGCTCGCGAAAGGCTGCGCACTCTGCTTTCTCGCGTTAGAGAAGAAGCAGAACAAGTGGCGCTAGCATCGGGCGAACTCTCATCGTCTGCCTCCTCTGCAGCTGCTTCCTCGCAGCATGTGACTTCAGCTGTAATGGATATATCTCACGGGGCATCAATGCAGCTGGAATCAATTACGGTTGCAGGTGACGCAGTAACTCGTTTGGCAGAAACAGGCGCTACGATTGGTGAAGCGGCGCTCGACTCAAACAATGCAGGTGCAGAGATAAGAGGCACCACTGCAAGCACACGTGCACAAATTAAAGTAGCAGTTGATACGCTTCTAAATGCTCGCGAGGTTGTAATGGACTCTAAGCAAGAAATGGCGTCCTTGCGCGACACCACGGCGCTGATCGATGATTTTGTCAAAGTAATCACCGATATTGCATCGCAAACGAATTTGCTTGCACTTAATGCAGCAATCGAGGCTGCGCGCGCAGGTAGTGCGGGGCGCGGCTTCGCTGTTGTTGCTCAAGAGGTGCGCACGCTCGCCGAACAAAGTGCGTCTGCCGCACGTGAAGTAACCGATACTGTATCGCGAATTAGACAGCGCATCGCGGGCGCGTCGGATTCCGTTGAGTCTGGTGCAACTAGACTCAAGGACGCAGAACAAATTGCGGCAGCAGTATCCGAGGCACTAGCAGGCATCGAATCGGCAGTAGAGCGTGTTCACGTTGCAACTGGACGTGTGTCAGAAGCAGTAGAAGCCAATCAAATGTCACTCGAAGATGTTCGTGCTGCATTAAATACAGCGCGTTCAACCGCAGAAGGACACGCAGCAGCAGCTGAAGAGGTGGCAGCATCCACCGAAGAAACTTCAGCGAGCGCAGAAGAGGTTTCAGCTACCGCTGAAATCTTGAAAACAGCATCTATGCGCGTTCACGGTATGATCGGCGAGTTCCGCACTACATAGTTTACTACAACTCAAGCAGTTCACTGGAGAGAGCCGAGCCACCGATTAACGGTGGCCGGCTCTCTCTCTTTGTGCCTTACTTAACAAACTCCCTAACGGCTATTCCACGCTGAGCAAGAAGCTGTATGTACTTCTCACCCGCAATGCACTCATCTGGTGTATGCACACCGGGAGCAACATCACCAGCCACCTGTAGCTGCCCAGTAATGGAAAGTGTATAGCCAGTAGTACGCATCATCGCGCTAATGCCATTCACGCTGTCGTACATGTCTAACAGCTCCCACGCCTTTGTACTTTTCTTACCTCCTAACGTCCCCGTCACCTCTACGCGAAGGGCCACCAAGTCAGGCTTACCAGTACGCAACTTCTCGCCCGCAACACGAACGAATACATCACGTGGCACAACATCCTTCCCTTTTACACTCACCACATCGGTTGAGAGTAATCCCAGCTGGCGAATGGCATACATGATGTCAGCATGGCCTTGGAAGCGAAGCGTTTTGTATTCCATTACGGGAATGCGCCCCGCATAGCGATACACCATCGTTGAAACGCCGCCAGCAGTATGGAACGCTTCAAGCGTTCCTGCAGGTGCGGGAAACTCTACATGTTCTATCTCTGAAAGTGCAGTCACCGTTTGCGGCTTACCATCGCGCAACACCAATGACTCCGCCGTATAGTAATCCACCATTCCCTCAATGGAGTACGCAATCTGATAGCCCAGTGGCGGCTCAGGTTGCTGCGGTAACCCTCCTACAAAGAGCTTTACACTCTCAACCTCGTCGAACTGTTCAATACCGTACTGCGCAAGGATATTCACCATGCCGGGAGCAAGCCCTGTGTCTGGCACAACGCTTACGCCTTTCGCACGCGCCTCTGCATCGAGCGTCTTCTGCTGTTGCACGATTGCGGTGTTGCCGCCTAAATCAGTGAAATGCACTCCCGCTTCAACCGCTAACTGCGCAAGCGGGAAATTAAAGTAGTACGGAATTGCGCTCATAACCGCGTCACATTCAGCAAACGCTGCGCGAACTGCCGCACTATCCCTAACATCCAACTTTATCGTCTTAAGCCGTTCGCCAAGAAATCCCTTTAGAAACGGCGGCAATTCAACGACTTCCACGTCAGCAAGTTTCACCTCTTTAACAGCCGGATTCGACAAAAGATCGAACGCACACGCCGAACCTTGTAACCCAGCTCCCAACACCAGCATCCGCATCACGCAGCTCCATGAATCAGGTGAATCGTTATTAAAAAGCCAGCTCCTAATGCGCTACTCCTTGGTTGAGCACACGCACGTGATCAAACCAGAAGCCAGCTATAGTCTTACTCTGTTTCGCCCATCCGCCTTCGCCCTGTACAGCGCAGCGTCTGCACGAGCAAAGAGATCTTCTACTGTCTCTATTCGCGCCGCAGGGAAGGTAGCAACACCAATTGACGCAGTAAGTCTTAATGAAGGCTCGCCAACGCGCGCGCCAAACTCATGCTGCTCCACCGCCATGCGAATTCTTTCCGCAAAATGCTCTGCACCAGCTTCGTCTGCTTCTGGGAGCAGCACCAAAAACTCCTCGCCACCGTAACGCGCAACGACATCCGTTGTTCGTATGGTTCGCGAAAGCAGAAGCGCAAAATCCCGCAGTACGTCGTCGCCAGTTAAATGGCCGTATGTATCGTTAATTCGCTTGAAATGATCTAAATCGACCATAAGAAGCGACAACGAAGAATCGTAGCGCAAAGCTCGTTCCATCTCTGCGGTAATTCTTTCAGCAAGCGCGCGACGATTCAACAGCTGTGTAAGCGGATCAGTTTGCGCTAACTGTTCAAGACGTGCATTATCTGCCATCGTCGATTCAACCGACTGCGCACGTTGAATAACAGTTACCGCTGCGCTAACTACCGCTGACGCAAACTCCATGTCCTTTGGAGTAAATGGCTCTTGGTCTCGCGTTCTGCGCACTAAGAAAACCCCGCATTGGTTCCCGCCGTCTGCTCTGAAAGGAAGCGCAATTACTGAACGGATAGGAATCTCTATCCCCTCAATGCCCCACACCGCACGCACATTGGCGTACAGCGGATGCGCACTCAGATCTTCGACAAGTACAGGCTCCTCGGTATCAATTGCAGCCTGCAATTCGGGATATCTATCGAGCTGAATAGTAAGGTTATGCAAACTTGGGTTTTCGTTCGCAGCTACCACCGTCGCATAACGCTCACCACGTCGCGCCAACACCACCGAGCAGTGCGATACCTCTAACGCGCGTGCAGCTCTGCGCACCAAAATCGAAAATAAGTCGCCCACCGAGACGTCGCCGGCTACTTCATGCAGTATGTCCACCAGCTTTCGCCTACTATCTGCATCTGCTTGCGCCTTAACTAATTCCGACTCTGCCCGCGTTAAAGCTTCACGCGTAGTACGCAGTATTGCTCCCATTCGAAGCTGCGCTTGAACGCGTGCAAGAAGCTCACGCGGTCTGAAAGGCTTACGAATAAAGTCTGCTGCGCCGAGTCCTAGCGCGCGCACCGACGCTTCCTCTGGAGGAAGTGCAGAAATCATTAACACCGGCAAATCACGCCAGTCTTCTTCAGCCTTTATGCGCTCCAACAACTGACATCCGTCGGCATCTGGCATCATGATGTCTAACAGAAGCAAGTCGGGGGTGCTGCGCCCCAACTCATCGAGACATGCGTTGCCACCGTTCACCGAGGTAACATCGTATCCATTCTCTCGTAGCAGCCAACTTATGCTTTCGAGTACTGACGCATCATCGTCAGCCACTAGGATACGTGCACCTCCGGGCGCCATTATCGCGCGACTCCTTCACCAAGCGGTAACTGCTGCAACCCATCCCACTCGACATTACCGCCGCTAAGCACAACTGCAACTTTACCTCGCGGAGTAACTGTCCCATCAAGCAACACTGCGAGCGCAGCCGCACCACTTGGTTCGGCTATCAACTTCATACGGTCGAGAATAAAACGCATTGCTACAAGCACGCTCTCGTCACGCACTTGCACTATCTCGTCGCAATAGCGCTCTAAATGACGGAAGTTTCTTGTCCCAATACGAACGCCAAGCAATCCGTCAGGGAGTCCTTTCACCGATGAAAGTGTAACAGGCTCGCCAGCTGCACGTGCTTGGGAGTACTTGGGTGCGTCGATTGGTTCCACACCAACGACATACGCATTGGGGCAACGCAGCTTGATAGCAGTAGCGACGCCCGAGGAAAGACCGCCTCCACCTACCGGAACAATCACAGTTCCAACCGACGGAAGATCATCGGCAATCTCTAGCCCTAATGTTCCTTGACCGGCAATGATGTTCTCATCGTCATAAGGAGGTACGAGCACAGCGCCACTTTTCGCAGCGATTTCTTCCGCTTTGCTTATTCGTTCAGTAGTCGTTGTACCTGCAAGAACGACTTCAGCACCGTAGCGTTCAGCACCAGAACGTTTGGCAACAGTAACTGTGGTTGGCATTACTACCGTACAAGGCGCCCCAAATAAACGCGCAGCATACGCCACCGCCTGTGCATGGTTCCCCGAACTAGGTGCAATAACGCCACGCGCTCGGTCTTCTGTAGTCATGCGAGACACATACGTGTACGCGCCTCTGAACTTGAAAGCACCCGTGCGTTGCAACATCTCCGGCTTTACGAAAACACCGTCAGGGAAACGTTCATCGAGCGAATCAACACGAAGTAACGGTGTGCGAACAGCAACGCCAGCAAGCCCTTGCGCTGCCGCGTTCAGCTCAGCAAGTCCGATAACTCCACTCTCGTTACTCAATATCGGCTCCTCCATCACCATCGACTCCTTCGGACTGCGCATCAACGTCAACGTCTTCACCCTCATCCTTGTCGTCAGGAACAACGCGCGCAACAGCTGACAACACGTCGTTCTCATCCAACGACACTAACTTCACACCCTGAGCGGCGCGTCCAGTAATTCGTATCTCACTCACCTTGATGCGAATGGCGATACCCTGACGAGTCATTAGCATGAGCTCGTCGTCTGATACCACTTCCATCATCGCAACAACATCACCAGTGCGAGTGGTACGGTTAAGTGTAAGAATGCCTTTGCCTCCTCGCTTCTGAACGCGATACTCCTCTATATCGGAGCACTTGCCGAGTCCTTTCTGCGTAACAACTAACAAAGTCGACTCGCGCTTAATAACGACCATCCCAACAACTTGGTCTTCAGGACGAAGCTCCACGCCCTTAACACCTGTTGTATCACGCCCCATTTCACGGACGTCGCTTTCTTGGAAACGAATCGACTGACCAAAGCGCGTAGCTAGCACGATATCGTTACTTCCAGACGTCACCTGCACATCGATAAGCTCATCGCCGTCTTCAATCTTGATGGCCTTAATGCCAGTTGCGCGCGGGTTTCCGTACTGCGACAGCGCAGTTTTCTTAACTGTACCGTTACGAGTACAGAACAACAGCGACTCTTCGTCGCTAAACTCGCGTACTGGTACGATCGCTCGAATACGAGTATCAGGCGTAACGTTAATAAGATTTACTATAGGTTTACCACGTGTGGCGCGACCTGCCTGAGGCAATTCATGCACCTTCAGCCAGTAGCAACGCCCGTCGTCGGTAAAGATTAGCAGGAACGTGTGTGTGCTCGCGACGTAGAACCGTTCGATAAAATCGCCATCGCGCAAATCAGCGCCCGCCTTGCCACGACCACCACGCCCCTGCCGTTTGTATAGCGACTGCGGCGTACGCTTGATGTAGCCAGCATGAGTGATCGTAACAACCATCTCTTCATCGGCGATCAGATCTTCAACCGAGAAATCAGCATCGTCACCAACAATCTCTGTGCGACGATCATCGCCGTACTTTTCAACAATCTGCATCATCTCGCCTTTCATTATCTCTAAGCGACGAGGGCGCGACTCCAAGATACCACGCAAATCAACGATGTACGTGCGAACCTCAGCGAGTTCCTCTTCGAGCTTGTCGCGTTCAAGGCCAGTAAGCTTGGCCAAACGCATATTGAGGATGGCTTCTGCCTGGCGTTCACTCAATCCAAAACGCGCCTGAAGCTGCGCACTCGCAGTCGGCGTATCCTCCGCGGCACGGATAAGTGCGATTACTTCGTCGATGTTGTCGACAGCAATCTTTAAGCCTTCGAGTATATGTTCGCGCTCAAGAGCTTTATCCAGTTCGAACTGCGTGCGACGCACAACAACTTCGTGACGGTGAGCGATGTAGTGCTCGAGGCATTGCTTTAGTGTTAGTACCTTAGGTACTAACTGACGTGTCGTAGGGTCGGGAACGAGCGCCAGCATTATCACGCCAAAAGTAGACTGCATTGACGTGTGCTTGTATAGCTGATTGAGCACAACGCGCGGGATAGCATCACGCTTAAGCTCGATGACAATGCGCACACCATCGCGATCAGACTCGTTACGAAGCTCACTAATACCAGTGAGCTTACCATCTCGCACCTGCTCCGCGATTGTTTCTACCAACTTTGCAGGATTGGCTTGGTATGGCATTTCTGTAACTACAATTTGCGAGCGGCCACTCGACTCCTTTTCCTCAATTACCGCGCGTGCGCGCATTACAATGCGTCCGCGTCCCGTGTTCTGGTAATCGACTATCCCCGACTTGCCGTATATGTAACCACCCGTCGGAAAATCAGGGCCTTTTATGAACCGACGCAACGCATCGCTATCGAGATCCGGGTCGTCGATAAGTGCAACAACCGCACTAGCTACCTCACGCAAATTGTGAGGCGGAATGTTGGTTGCCATTCCAACCGCGATCCCAGATGAACCATTCACAAGCAAGCTCGGCACGCCAGAAGGAAGAACCTTTGGCTCTTCAAGCCTGTCGTCGAAGTTAGGTGCAAAATCGACCGTATCGCGATCAATATCTGCGAGCATCTCAACTGCCATGCGCGTTAACCGCGACTCAGTGTATCGATACGCAGCCGCACCATCGCCATCCATCGAACCAAAGTTGCCTTGCCCATCAACCATTGGGTAACGCAACGAGAAATCCTGCACCATACGCACAAGCGCGTCGTACACACTACTGTCGCCATGTGGGTGGTACTTACCAAGTACGTCGCCAACTACAGTCGCACATTTCTTGTACGGCCGCCCCGGCAAAAGGCCCAGTTCGTTCATCGCATACAACACTCGCCTGTGAACCGGCTTGAGCCCATCGCGCACATCTGGAAGTGCGCGCGATACGATGACACTCATGGAGTAATTGATGAACGATTCCTTGATCTCCTCGTCGATCATGCGAGGAAGGATGCGTTCGCGTGCGTTTGGTGCTGTCATGTTACAACGTTGAAGTAAAGTACAAAACTGCTGCGGTTGAGAGTCACGATCCCCAGGTGCGCATAATCGAAAGCAGGCGCCACTCGCCACCCACTTTACGCATCAAATACACAGCGCCCCCGTTGTTGCGGCTTCCTACCACAACACCACGCTCCTCGATTGGACGTGTTGCAGTTACAACCGCCCAGTCGCGCCAAACCACCATCGGTGAAACAAAGATGTACTCAAGCTCTGCGCCCGGCTTATTGAGGTTGACAGATGCAAACTCGTTGCGCGCATTACTCAAAGCATTGGAACCCAAGTACGCCTTAACCCTAACTTTGCTTGAACCGGGAAACTGCATGTCGGTTATTGCAGGCAAAACAAATGTGACGGTATCTCTTTCAATTGCTGTTAAACAACCGCTTCCCGCAGGATCAGGATACTCTCCAGTTAAACCAGTCGATATCGCGTATCGCTTTGTCGTCTCATCTGCATCCCAGTAAGGGCGATCTATTCCGGCTTCCCAACCGACAATGACACGCGCCAGTGCACGCCCATCTGGAGTGTCAACAGCGTTGCCAGCACCGCGACCTATCACTATTTGCTCAATGCGCAGTGTAAGACGCTCCAGCGAGTCGCGCTGCTGTGGCGTTACCGCACCCGAAAACACACGGAGCGCGCCCGGATTGCACCTGTCACCAAGATCTGCCCACGATGCTCCGCTTAAATACTGCCGACGAAGCTCCAGTAAGCGCGAATGAAAAAAATCGTCCTCGCTACGAAGCTGTGCTGCCTCTTGGGCCGACACAGCAGATGAAGAACGTGAAGCTGCTTGTTGAGCGCCGAGTTGGCTTGTCACTGTCGCAGTAGCTACCGTCGTCGCTGTCGCAGCATATACTGCTATCAGACATACGCGCATCTTAGGAATCGCCACGAATTGCCTCCATCTCTTCTTCCTCTTCTGCAGCGGCTTCACGTTCTATTGCCAAACGCTCGGCACGATAGTTCTCGTACCACTCTCGTGTTATCTGAGCAGCAAGTTCTCGGTTGCCTAGCCCAAACGAAAGTGCAAGCGCTAGTGCCACAGCACCAAAAAGAATCGCGAACGCCGTTGTAACTATCTCTGTTGCAATGCCGAGCTCTTGCAACGCCATGAAAACCGCTAGTACTATCACCCCGCCCCGGCCTATTCGTGCCAGCCAAGGGCCTCCGTGAAGGCCACCTGCCGATGCCATAATAAGACCGCCCACGAAACCGCCCAAGACGATACCAATTATGATGATCACAACTGCTGCTATTACACTCGGTATGTAGCTAACAAGCTCCGAAAGAACGTTTGCAAGTGACTCTAACCCGATCGCGTTCGCCGCAATTAGCAAAACAGCAAACATCACAACCCAGAAAAGCAAATTAGCGATTACTCGCACAGGGTTGAGATGTGAGCCTCCACGATCTACAGCCTGCATAACACCGCCGCGCTCAAGCAACTGATTAAAGCGCAGCTTGCGAAGCAACCTTTGCGTTCCCTTCTCCACAACCTTCGCAACAAGGTATCCTGCAAACAGAATTACAAGCGCACCAAAAAATGCCGGAACCAGTTCACTGAACAGTGTAAAACTCTGCTCTAGCCGCTCGGTAAAATCGGACGCCGCTGAAGGATCAGCACCTGTGTTCTGCATCGCTGAGGCAAACGCCAGGTGATCTAACGCCAAAGAATCTTGCACTGCTGTAGGAATCGGGGAGGGTACATCTGACAGTCTTTAAAGATAGCGAATTTCTCAACGAACTTCACCATCCGCACCCCCCATTTGTACCCCCTAAATCTCCACGACCACCTTACCAAATTGCTCGCCGGAGGCAAGGCGCTCAAATGCCCCCCGCCCATTAGCTAAAGGCCAAACCGAGTCAACTGGAGGAACCAGCCGACCAGCACCTAGCTCCTTACAAATTGCGTCGAACTCTTCGTCATTGCCCATCGTCGAACCCATAATGGTCCACTGGTTCCAAAACATGCGCCTCAAATCGATACCCACGCGCGGACCAGTCGTACCACCACAGCTCACCAGCCGGCCTCTTCGACCCAAGGCAATCAACGATTGATCCCACGTTGCCTCTCCAACGCTGTCGATCACAACATCAACGCCTCGCTTACCGGTGCGCGCGCGTATCTCCTTGCCAACTTCCAACTCGTGATGGTTTAGAGCGTGATGAGCGCCCATCTCCAGCGCCTTCGCAAGCTTTGCGCTACTGCCAGATGTGACCCAGGTTGTCGCGCCAGCTGCTAAGGCGATCTGAAGCGCCGCAAGCGCTACACCGCCTCCTATCCCCCAAATAAGTATCTCGTCGCCAGCGGCAATACGCGCCTTGCCATGAAGCATCCGCCAAGCAGTTAAAGTCGCCAGCGGAAACGCCGCAGCCGCCGCAAACGGAACACTGTCGGGAATTGCCCGAACGCTCCGAGAAGGAACCACGACGTACTCGGCGAACGTACCCGCTCGGTGCTCTCCCAAAATCTGGTATCTAAGGCAAAGAGGATGATCACCAGCTCGGCAGTACTCGCAGCTACAGGCCGAGTCGGATATGCCGGGATTTATAATCACTCGGTCACCAACCTTAATGTCGGAAACCGCGTCGCCAACGCTTTCAACCACCCCAGAGCCATCCGACCCTACCACAAACGAGTCGTGGAGATGGACGTTGGGGATACCACCTAGAACCCATAGATCTAGGCGGTTCAACGCCGCCGCGTGAATCCGGATCCGAACGTCGGTTGAAGAAGAAAGCTCCGGTACCGCCAAATCTGTGCGGTATCGGAGCTCTTCAATTCCACCATGAGAAGTGAGTGTTAGTCCGCGCATCTCATGACGTTAACCTGCTGCACGCTAGTTAAGAGGATGCCTCTGCAAAACTGCTCGATCTGACTTTTCGAAAAACGCCGTGTAAACCGACTCACCGCTAACTGCCAATAGAGTCGTTTTTTCTGGGAGGCGGACACGCATAACACGCATACCTAAGCGGTTAATAATGTCGTAGCACTCGACTTCAGCAGAACTGGCGCACCGCACGGGCAGCCACACCCTATCGGTATCGTCAACAAAGCTCTTTTCGCGATGACGGAACGGAGGATGATGCTCGGGCCAAGGCCAGCCGTCATTTACCACGAGCGCCCAGCCACGATCTAGCGTCCTTTGAGTGAGACGCTTGAAGTCGTCAGATGTGCGCTTCTTCTCTGCGTTGCTAATCGCAACTTTGGGAAACGGAATAGGATCGAAGTTGCTGCGAGCATCGCCAGGACCGAAAACTTCAATGTGATAGTCCACGCCCCTTGCTACACCTACTGATCCATCGCCGTACACCCACCAACTGTCCGACCACATGAACTCGGAAATATCGAGCGTGGCCTTTACGTGCGCAGAGGAGCCTGACGAGTTGTTTGGGTACCGAATCGAACCCTTGTTGGGCTGAGCTGGCATAACGCGCGCCACGGTGTCAACCGCCCCCCCTTGAGGGGTTAAAGGGATCCTTATAATCGGGAGCATATTGCGCGGTGGAGCACTCCCTGGCTTAACGTTTGCCGGAGCGGGATTCCCAAGTACAAAGGCGTACTTCCCTTCTAATACGGCTCCGATGTTTAAGCCACCCGGGCGCCCAGCTCCGCCCCCCATACCGCCACGTCCGCCACCTGCCATACCCGCGTTTCCTCGACCTGCTGCCGCAGCACCACCGCCACGCATTCCGCCACCGCGCGGAACACCTAACGTCAGAACACGAGGAGTACCGCCGCTCCCAGAAACCACAATAACGCGATTGCGTGTGCTATCGAACAGCGCTACCGAATCGCCCGTCCATCTCCATATTTGGCGCGCGCCTCCAAACTCTCCGTCGCCGTCGCCCTGCTTAATAAGCTCTTGAAACGATCCGCTCCCGAAGTCGGCACGCACCAACCGCTCGAGCTTTTCATCAGCCACTACCAAAGCACCGTCGGCCATTCGAACAGCCACACGAGGGACTTTCAAATCTTTTATGGTCGCATTGGGCGCAGCAAGACCGCTCTCCTGAACCTCCTGAGCAAAAAGCGCAGGTGCGGAGATTAACGCGGCAGCAGCTGGTAGAAAGGCGCGGGCAACGTAGGTGCGCATACGAAAGCCAAACGAGGGGTGGGATGTGATGAAGGCTGAAAAGTTGGGATTGTCAGTCCAACCAAACAGCCGCCTATCACTTAAATGTCGCCGCTTCTCCCACGCTTCGCGAGTCCTTCTCCCCTTTGCCGCAAGCATTTTCGGTGATCGCGCAAACGAGAGACGCATCAAGAACGATGCGCGGCAGGCAGAGGTGTGTTGCCGCCTAATGCATTCTGTCAGCACCTTTTGCTCGTTGGGGGCTCCATGTACCGGGCGATTGCCTATATTGCGAAGCTCGCGCGTCGCGAGTCCGCAATCGCCTGGTAATGGCACCATGCGGCCATAACCACACACTGAAGCTGATCGAAGCAATCATGGCCTCAATCAAGGTCCCGCCACTCGGCGAATCGATCGTCGAAGCCGTCGTCTCCCGCTGGCTAAAAAAGGAAGGCGACGCTGTTGCCGCCGGCGAAACACTCGTCGAACTCGAAACTGACAAGATCACCGTAGAGGTGCCTGCGCTCGAAGCAGGAGTACTAACCCAGCGCTTGAAGCAAGAGGGTGACTCCGTTTCAGTGGGCGAAGCAATCGGCGAAATCGGAGCCGGCAGTGGTGCGGCCACAACTTCGGCCTCAACCCCCGCTGCTACAGGCTCTGCCACGGGCTCCACAGCCCCTGCCGCCGCGCCTTCAGCACCTCCTGCTCAGCAGGCTGCCACGACGCCTGCGGCAGCCGCTAATGTCAGTGATACGAAATCGTCCCCAGCCGCTCGCAGACTTGCAGACCAAGCTGGCGTAGACATAGCTGCAGTAACAGGCACCGGCTTGGGAGGCGCAGTTAGCAAGCCCGACGTCATTCAAGCAATCGCCTCGGCCGCTGCAAGCACGTCGGCAACATCTTCGTCGCCCGCGACAACTGCGGCTCAAACAACGTCCACAACAGCCACAATTCCGCAGGGACAGCGCGAAACTCGTGAAAAAATGACCACGAGACGTAAGCGCATTGCGGAAAACTTGCTTCACTCGCAGCAGTCTACCGCGCACCTCACAACGTTCAACGAGATCGATATGACAGCGATCTCACAGTTGCGCGAAAGACTTAAGGAACGCACCGAGAAAGAACATGGCGTAAAGCTCTCTTTCATGCCGTTCTTTGCGAAAGCAGCATGTATCGCACTTAAGTCATTCCCCGTCGTTAATTCACAAATCGACGGCGACTCTATCGTTTACCGCCACTACGTTAACCTCGGCATTGCAGTTGCCAGCGAGGCAGGACTAGTAGTTCCAAACATCAAAGACGCAGACAGTCGCAGCGTCCTCGATATTGGTAGAGAAATTGTTTCCGTAGCCAAGCGTGCTCGCGACGGAAAGCTCACCATGGAAGACCTAACTGGCGGAACATTTACCGTAACAAACGGCGGTATCTTCGGATCACTGGTCTCAACCCCAATCATTAACTACCCGCAGGTTGGCATCCTTGGACTCCACAAAATCCAAGATCGACCGGTTGCCGTTAATGGTAAAGTCGAGATTCGCCCCATGATGTACGTCGCGCTTTCTTACGACCACCGCATTATCGACGGACAGCAAGCCGTGTTATTCCTTGTAAAAATTAAGGAACTCATGGAAGACCCCGCCGCAATGCTCGTGGTCTAACCGCCAAAACGAAAGAGCCCCGGCATACACTACAGTGCCGGGGCTCTTTTTTTAATTTCTGGCTAGTAAAACAGGTTAAAAACCACGACGCCCAGGGCGTGAACCCGTGGACGTCGGGACGCTGACGCGCGTTTCTGTTCGAAGACAGGAGTCGCGGCCAACGGTGTTTGACGAGATTGCTCTCGTCACCTATAGCTGTTACTGCTAATGAGACGCATGGAATAGACTATCGTCACCCATGTCCACGCTGTTAACTGAATGTATACTGCACCAGCAACAACACCAACCTGAAACAACAGCTTCTGCAAACATCCGCTGCAAAACACCGCTGCACGCCACTTCTGAGATGCGACATTTATATCGCGCGCGCAAATCGGTATCTTGCTGGCTCTCATTCCTGCTAAACAAGCGATGACTACTACAGCTCAATCCGTAGACGTACTTATACTTGGCGGTGGCCCCGGTGGCTACGTCGCAGCTATTCGCGCAGCTCAACTGGGATTCTCCGTTACATGCGTCGAAGCCGATCGCACCCTGGGCGGCACATGCGTTAACGTCGGTTGCATTCCGTCAAAAGCTCTTCTGCAGTCGTCAGAGCATTTCGAATGGAGTAGGCTTCACGCCGCAGAGCATGGCGTAATCATTGACAATCCACGCATAGACCTCGCCGCTATGATGGCGCGCAAAACCGACGTCGTTGCACAAAACACTAAAGGCGTCGAGTTTCTTTTCAAGAAAAACAAAATCACGTGGGCCAAAGGCTTCGGCACTCTGCAAGCAGGCAACATAGTCGAAGTTAAAAGCGACGACGGCTCAACAACTAAATGGCATGGCAAGTCGGTGATCATCGCGACCGGCTCCGTACCAGTAAGCTTGCCGTTCCTAAAGTTCGACGAGAAAGTTGTTCTCTCAAATGCTGGAGCCCTCTCCCTTAACAAAGTTCCTAAGCACCTACTCGTAGTTGGAGGTGGCGTTATAGGACTTGAACTCGGCTCGGTATGGCGTCGTCTTGGTGCGCAAGTAACCGTTGTTGAGTATGCACCGACAATCCTTCCCGGTACAGACGACGACGTTGTGCGTGAAGCCGACAAAATATTGCGCAAACAAGGGCTCGTCATTCACACCGGGACAAAGGTTACTGGAGCGGACGTGCGCAGCGATGGTGTAACCATTCACGTTGAGAAAGACGGCGCAACGTCATCTATAGACGCCGATTGTGTCCTTGTTTCTGTAGGACGTAAACCGTCGCTAAGCGGCATCGACGCAAATGCGCTCGGCCTTACGTTAGGTGCGCGTGGTGAAATTGTTGTCGACAACCAACAACGCACAAACTTGGCTGCCGTGTTCGCGATCGGTGACGTTACCGGCGGGAAGCTACTTGCACACAAGGCTGAAGAAGAAGGAGTTATAGCTACAGAAGTTATCGCGGGGATGAACGTTCATATGCACCATCACACAATCCCTGGTGTTGTTTACACCTGGCCAGAAATTGCTACAGTTGGTGCAACTGAACAAGAGATAAAGGCCAGCGGACGCGCGTACAAAGTTGGCAAGTTCCCATTCAGCGCAAATGGCAGGGCGCGTACAATGGGTGAAACTCAGGGATTCGTTAAGTTCGTCGTAGATAAGAACACAGATGAAATACTGGGTGCTCACATGATCGGACCCAACGTATCTGATCTAATGGCTGAAGTAGTACTAGCCATGGAATACAGAGGAACAGCAGACGATATTGGCATCACTGTTCATTCGCATCCGACACTCAACGAAGTAACGAAAGAGGCGGCGCTTGCAGCGTTAGGCAGAGCCATTCATATGTAAAGCAGTTGCAGCGATCCTACGCAAACGAACGCAAAACAAAACTGCACCGAGCAAATGCACGGTGCAGTTTTGTTTTACTCTCTGTTAATAAGCCAGCACACTTTGAAGCTAGCGCATTCGTATCGCTGTGAATGGAAACTCGTAGTGGTCAGCACCGGCTTCAATCTCACCAGAGTCAGCTTCCTCAAACCAGATGGTAATGATGATAACACCCGTGAAATTCTTACCGTCGCGCGTACCCGTTATGCGAATGGCACCTGCAGGACCAGTTTGCGAGCCTAAGTCCTTTATCTGATAAACAGTTAGCCCAGGTATAAACATCCCCGTAACCGAACCCTCGTTCAGGTTCGTTGACGTTTGCGACCACTTGGTTGCGTTAAAAGCAGAGAAGTACGGCCCAACGTTGAACGGCACTGCAGGATCACGTCCAAGTGATGTCATATACTCCGCTCCACCACTAAATGGCGGCGGCGGACAACACATCTCCTCTTCCCATAGACCACCCTTCTTAACGCGAAGCCGAAGTTCAGTAGCACCACCTTCAAGCTCCACTATGCTTATCAAGCCAGAACGAGGAGCCGCTACAAGCCGCTTGAACAAAAGTGCTAGATCGCCCGATGTAGATATTTCGTCTTCATCGTCAAACAGACCTTCCGCATCGAAGAACGTAGTAATGGCCCAGTGAGGCGCTGCTGCTTTAACCGATACCTTTGCGCGGCCAGAAGCGTAAAGCTCTCCGTTCGAATAGAGGCGAGCGACTACGTTGAACGTCGTATCGCGATCGTTAAGCAACGATTCGAACGACTCCTCAATTTCGCTGGTACGACCAGTTAGAGTTCTTCCGTCGCCCATCTCCCATGTCCACGAAGCGCCAGGAGGTAGCGGCCTGTCTTCAAGCTCGGCATTCAGTGTGAACTTCTCGCCAACGTAAACGGTAGATGTATCGGGAGTTACCTTAACAGTTCGCCTCTTAATGGTATACTCGCCCCAATCCAGATAAGACACCAAGTCGGTGCCTTCTACGAGATTGTACACGACAAAGCCAACGTGTTTACCATCGTCTAATGTGTCGAGCAAAAGACCGTTCTCTGCAACCTGCTCTGCGCCAGCTCTGTTCCAAAAAGTTCCTTCGCGAGTAACCATAATGCCGCCAGCCATCTTACCTGTTGGAGTTACATCTGGGCCGGGCTGAAGACCCATGCTGCACTCAGGACACTCGAACCAAATACGAGTCGAGTCGCCCGGAATCCAAATCGTGTCCTCATGTTTTCGAATGTCTGTCGACGCAATGTGATACTGAGGAAGTGTGTTGTCGCCGGCAGTTCCGGCGAAAACGGTTTGCCACGCCGCGTTAAGAGATTTTGCATTCATGCCAGCTGTCTGTCCCGTCGGCACGTATCCTGTTGCCACATAGGATATGTACTGATCGGTCCCGACATCTTTTGCTCCCCATGTTGTAGCGCCAAATCCTGAACCACCAATAAGCGAGATCGATCGCGGCGCGCTAATTCCAGGTGCACTAGTGCCGAGCGTTACGTCCATTACACTGCCGCGAGTACGATACACCAACAACATGGTCGGGCGAGAAGCATCTGTATCGCCAGTGCCCAAGATTACCTGCGGCCGCCCCGTTGTAAAAATGTTCGCCTTAATGTTTAGAAGCGAAAGTGAGTCTGGCGTAATGCCCGTTTGTGCCGGCAGCTTTATGAGCGCTGAATACATGCTCAGCACTGCATCAAGATTTACTTGCGATGTAAGAGCTGGTCCCAATCGCAAACCCTGCGCGTTGCTCAGCACTACACCCTCAGCTTCGCGGAAACGGTTTGCTAGAGCGCCTCTCTGCCCTTTGTAATGCTGGAAATACCAAGCCGAAGCAAGCGGAAGCGCGTTGAAGAAGCGATCATCATCATCGTAAATGATGGCGGGATCAAACTCCCAATCGTCAGCTTCACTCCTGTAATCGGTATCCAAAGTTCCAACCAAATCGGCGTAGTCAACAGCACCGATAACAAGCTGTACCGACGGATCGATCATCTGATTGCTTGACATCGAGAAAGACGGGAGCCCTCTAAAATCTTGAGCGAGAGCACTACCACCCTTTTTGAACGCCACTGCAGAGGCGGTTGGATCGGGATCGATGAAGGAAGCGTCTAGATGTCGGGTAACAGCCACTACGGCTGTTGTATCGACGGGGCTACTCATTAGAACTTCGTACTTGCCTGTGTTCCTGTCGAACATGAGCACAACAGGCCACTCACTTTTCTTGAATGTGGCTGGAATTCGCAACTCAAGTGGCTGACTCGTAGTGAATCCGCCAACAGAGGATGTCACGGAGATAACCGGACTTACTATTCTCAAGCCGGGCTTCGATGGAGCTCCTGTGTTGTCAGTGCCATGAGACACCGAAACGTTGTTAGGAGTCGCGAACGAGCCGTTGGGAACAGTTATGGTGAAACCATTTAATGGACTTCCTGGACGTGTTACAACGAGTGTCCCACCGCCGGTTGGTATGGGCATGGTAACCAGCGTCATTTCGCCTACCCCAGTGGTGGCAAAGCGAACGGGGGCGAGCGTACCTGCTGTAACGCGCAGAATATTGCGCCCTGGCCCCGGACTCCATGACCCTGGAGTAGCAGTACCATCTACCCCCGAAGTGACAACCGAGTCAACTAGTACGCCCGACCCAGTGTCTACAGCAAAGGTGACTGTCACACCCGAAACGGGATCTCCGCGTTGGTCGCGAACGCGGACTCGCGGCTTGATGGGAACAGCCTCACCTGAAGCCACTGTTTGGTTATCGCCTTCAACACGCTCAATTACCGTTGCGACAGCATTGGATTGGACCACCACAAGTTCTAATGTCGTTGTAGCGGCTGTAACACCGCTCCCAGATGCACTAACTGTAACGGTGTGAGAACCGGAAGCCGCGCTCGCAACTGCCGTCCACGTTATAGAAGCAGAAGACGATCCTGCCGGCACCGTGGAAGGTGAGATCGCAGCAGAAACGGTGGCTGGGTTTCCTGATACAGATAGCGATATTGGGCCATCGAAACCTCCCAATCGCTGAACCGACACGGTGGACGATGCGGTCCCACCCGCCGAAATGTTAACACTATTTGATGCAACTCCGACCTTGATCGAGGGGTTATCGCCGCCACCAGAGGTGGGCGAGTCTCCACACCCTGATGCGAAAGCAGCTAAAGACATCAACGCGCCAACTAAACGCCATCTTTGCGTCATGCCGTTCCTTTCTCTGTTGCTTATCATGATGTTCTCCACATGTGCCGAGTGCCGTCGCAGCGGTGCGAAGGTCGCTCTCAACTGCTACGCGTAGGGGTTAAGTGCAAGGGCTCAACAAATACAAACGGGAACATTGGGAAAGCAGGAAGCCGGACACAGAGTGTGTCCGGCTTCCTTTTGTCTAGCTTGGGACAGACTAACTTCAGCGCCCCATGACACGTCCGATAAGGACACCGAGCGCAGTGAAGCCAGCGGCAGCTGCGGCGGCAGATATGGGAGTGAGCGAGAGCCGCGCGTTTTCTTGGGACACGAGTCCATGGGCCGAAAGAGACGCTTTGTCAGCATACTTTTCGGGGAGAGCGGCCATAATGGCGTCAGCGACATGTGCGGGCGTCGTCATGCGCCTTCTCTGGTCTGCCTGCGTGTTGACTGAGTTCCAGAAAGCGACCTGTTGCGCGTCAGCGCTTCGTGCCGCGGATTCAGGGAGCTCGCCATCGAGCCACTGATTAATGGTGGTGCTTGCGTCGGCCCCAGCGTGTGCGCCGAGTGGGACTTCGCGATCGGTGATTGGCCTGTCGAAAGCAGGGGCAGCAGCGCGATCTGGCTGCCTTATTTCGCGATCCCGCGCTTCGTCGCGATCACCATGCATGTCCGTGTTGTTAAGCATCAGGCGTATTTCTCCTGGAGTAGCGCCTGCAGTGATTCGCGTGCCCGGTGCACGCGCATCTTCAGAGCGCCGACGGTTGTACCCAGCAAATCCGCCATCTCCTCATACGATCGTCCTTCAACATGCTTCATGATGAAGGCCTCTCTTAAAGACGGCGCCAGTTGGGCGAGCGCCTCGTCAAGATCGGTCCGCAGCTCAGTGCGGTCGAGATCCTCGTCGGGGGTCGCGTAACTGGAGGGCTGATCGTCTTCTTCGTAGCTGACATGGGTGCGCCGGATGTTCTTAAGCCAATCCTTGCATCCGTTTGCCACGATACGAAAAAGCCAGGCGTCGAATCGCCCACGAACTTCACCAAGGTGGTTAAACGCCTTGATGAACGACGTCTGGAGTATGTCTTCGGCGACGTCAGGACTGCCCGTCATACCTAGAGCATGACGATACAAAGGATCGCTATAGCGCTTGATGAGAATCGCAAACGAGTTGCGATCGCCCGCCATAACGCGGCTGATAACGTCCTGGTCCGAATCGACCTCGACCAGCTGGGTTGCCGTTTCCGTCATTTCCACGGCGCCAGAATAACGCCGAAACGATTGAAGTGACACCCCTGCCGACGTGTCGTTTGAAAAACGTCAGTCAACCGATCGTCACGGTATGGACGATCGGCCCTATGGAGAGTCACAGCGCAATTCACGATCTCAGTATCGGCAGCATGGTGAAGACACTCCAGTAATTCTTGCGAATTGCAACACCGTGCTCGTTGAGTAACGGCGGCAAAAGGCGAATTGAGCCAGGAAGTGCCGGTGGTATACCTGTGGACGAATCCGATTGTATCGCCTGAACCGCCTCCTGAACAGTGCGTACCACCCCTGCCGGCACCCCTGATTTCGTAAAAAGGTCGATCCAATGACCTGCCTCCTCTGTTTTTAAACGTTCAGAGATCGCACTGACCACGCGATCTCGCTGCTCAAGTCTGCCCCGATTAGTGCGAAGTGACAAGTCATCGTGCTCTTTATACAGCCCTAATAGCTGCGTAAGGGCAAGCCATTGGCTGTCACTCCCAACGGCAACGACGAGGTCTCGGTCGCGCGCTCGAAAGAGTTGATAGGGCACAAGGTTGGCGTGCGCGTTTCCCCAGCGCATGGCCGGCTGTCCCGAAACGAGGGTGTTTTGCGCCACGTTAACGAGCGATGCGGTAGCTGAGTGCGAAAGGTTGATATGGAGCCTGCGGTTGAACGTAGTGCCCCTCTCGCGCGCGTTTAGCGCCGCAAGAATAGCAATAGCCGCGTCCTTGCCTGTTATCACGTCTGCTAGCGCCACAGCGGTTTTCATAGGTGCTCCGTCGGGTTCGCCTGTTACGTCCATCCACCCGGATTCGGCTTGCACCACGAAGTCGTAGCCAGCCCTGCTTGATTCGGGACCAAAGCCGGATATGGTGCACCATATCAATCTGTTGTTCTCAGCAAGCAGCCGTTCAGCATCGATCCCGTATCGAGCCAAGGTGCCTGGCAGGAAGTTTTCAACGACGACATCAGCGCCCTTTGCCAATTCAACGATGAGCTCTCTGTCCTGCACATCCGAGAAGTCGGCGGCTACCGAGAGCTTGTTCCTATTAATGGACAGGTAATAGGCGCTCAACCCGTTCTCATCGAAGGGTGGCCCCCATCCTCTTGTGTCATCGCCTAGCCCTGGGCGTTCGACTTTGATGACTTGAGCGCCGAGGTCGCCTAGCATCATGGTGGCAAGCGGTCCGGCGAGCACCCGAGTTAGGTCGAGCACGCGAATTCCGTTGAGCATACGCTAGTGGTTTTATAGTGTTCTGTTAGTGTTTTTAGAGTGTATCGTAAAAATGAAACGTGTTAAACTTTTACGCGAAAAACGATCGCCCCGAATAGGCCGCAAACGCCTCTCCCAAAAATAACGCCCTACCATATTATGCAAAACGACTCAACTAATATGCCTATATGCCTTGCATAGCTGCCACAGAATCATATAGTTAGCGCGTTCCGACGGGTGTGGTTTCTGTTAGTGGCTTCTGTTAACCACATGCCACCACCCACTACCCGTCTTGCGTTACCCCGACGCGCAAGGAGCGCGACCATACTATGGCCGAAATGCCTCAGGACGGCGACATCGATATTTCCACCGACTCGGACGAAACCCCGGCCGCAGCTGCGCCTGCCCAAAAAAGGGGTCCCGGACATCGGGCTGCTGACGCTCGTGATACTGCCGCCGAAATGGCTGCAAGAGCTCACGAAATCAGCCTCGAAGCCGGTAGCCGCATGTCGGGTGCAATGAGAGAAGTCATTGGCGCCGCGGCCGGACTCAGTGAGTTCGCCATTGAAAGCGCACGCGATCTAATTCACTACATGGTTAGACGCGGTCAGATGACTCAGGACGAAGGCGACTCTCTAGTCTATGACGCCGAGCAGGCCTACATCGCTAAGCACGGCGCTCTACCCAAACCAGAGCCCAAGGCGCCGCCGCCAAAGCCTATTCCGCTAGGCCAGCTGCCCAAGGCCGTCGCAGCACCTGCCGCCGCCGCGGAAGCCGCCCTAGAGGCCCGCGCCGCGCTCAGGGCACAAGACCCTCGACCCGCTGGTCCGCCGCTAGTTGAAGTCGCTCCAAAACCACTCGGCAAAGCTACGCCGGTGCGTGACGTGCGCGTCGACCCCGCCGAACCTTCTAGAACCGCTAAGCCCGCGGCTAACGCCAAACAGCCAGCAGCTGCGGCCAAAACGGCCGCCAAGTCTGCCCCCAAAAGCGCCTCAACAGCTGCCGATAAAGGCAAAACCTCGCAGGCAACAGCCAAACCAGCTGCTCCAGCTAAAACAAAAGCTGCGCCTGCTCCCAAGAGCAGCACGAAAGCAGCAACAAAGGCCGCTCCTGCTAAAAGCGCTAAATCAGCCGTAGCTGCCAAAGCACCACCCGCTAAAAGTCCAGCTAAAGCGGCTCCAAAAACAGCAGCCAAGCCCGCAGCAGGTAAATCGGCAGCCAAGCAGCCGGCAGCGAAGAAAGCGGCAACAAAAAAGCGCTGAGCTGACAGTGAGCGCGGTAAGGCGCACGCTTATTGCCTCCGCGCCCGTACGCCTCGACTTCGGTGGTGGCTGGACTGACGTCCCGCCCTACCCCGAAGATCGAGGCGGCTTCGTTTGCAATATCGCTATTTCAAGATTCGCAACTGTCCGACTCGTATCGTCTTCTCATCAACCCGAAACAGGGACATCCTTCCCGGCTACAGTAACAGCGTCACACTCGATTCCACTCGTCGACGCAGCACTTCGCAGATTCAATGCTCAGCAAGTTTCGGTATCCATTGCTAACGATTTCCCAGTAGGCGCAGGGCTTGGTGGCTCCTCAGCAGCAGGCGTCGCTCTTGTCGCAGCGCTTAAAGCGCTAAACCACCAGTACCCCGACTCACTACACGCTAAAAATCTCATTGCAGAAGAAAGTAGAGCTATCGAAGTAGATGAAATGGGAATCGCTGGAGGGCGGCAAGATCATTACGCCGCTGCGCACGGTGGCGCACTCGGCATCTCCTTTGATGAAGCAGTTACCGTAACGCCGGTCGCGCTTAGAGCGTCAACTGCTACAGAGCTCGAAGATCGGTGCATAGTGGGATATACCGGTGAGTCTCGCATCTCGTCGACAACCATAAGCGCCGTTATAGACGCATACGTTCAGAATAGCCCTAATGTCGTTAACTCACTGCACTCAATGAAGACATGTGCACTCAGTATGTTCGATGCACTGTCGCGTGGCGATATCGACACGTTAGGAGAGCTGGTGAAAGAGCATTGGACCCACCAACGATCATTGCATCCAGCGATCACAACAGAACGCATTGAATCTCTTTCAGATGCGGCTATGAAGGCAGGAGCGATTGGAGTGAAAGCGCTAGGTGCTTCCGGCGGAGGATGTGTGCTTGCAATAGCAAGGCGCGGCTCAGAAGCAAAGGTGCGCGCTGCTGTGGCGCAGTTCGCTGAGCTTTTGCCATGGCGTATAGCTACAAGCGGCGTAACTGTGCGTGACGAAACGGGCGTAATGAAGCGCCTGTAGCTGCCCATATGCGCGTTCGCATACTACACTCCGTTCGTGTCCTCCGCTTTCCCACTTGACGCAGTCGCTCTTACTAAAGAGCTGGTTCAGCTAGACTCGCGTAATCCTTCTCTCGTTGCTGGCGCAGCCGGCGAAGAAGCGTGCGCCAGCTTCTTGGCAAGCGTACTTCGCAGTTGGGGATTCGCAGTAAGCTTAGACGAAATAGCGCCCACTCGATTCAACGTTATTGCTCGCATTGGGCCAGCAGGACGCACTCCACTGCTACTTAATGGCCATTTGGATGTTACTGGAACAGATGGAATGACTCACGAGCCATTTGCAGCTACATGCATAGACGGGAAGCTCTACGCGCGCGGCGCTACCGACATGAAAGCCGGAGTAGCTGCAATGTGCGTTGCAGCCGCACGAGCTGCCGCACGCGGCGCACTTGCAAGTGAAATAATAATCGCGGCCGTTTGCGATGAAGAGTTCGAGAGCTTAGGCACGCGCGCACTTATTGAAAGAGGGCTCAACGCAACCGCAGCGATCGTTACCGAGCCAACGCGATTGGCCATTTGCCCCGCACATAAAGGTTTTTCTTGGATCAAGATCGAAGTTGCCGGCCGCGCAGCACATGGAAGCAGGTACGACATCGGAATTGACGCTAACAGGAATGCGGCGTTGCTCGTTGCAGCACTCGATGCATACGACAAGAGTGTTCTCTCGCTAAGACATCATGAGTTAGTGGGACGTTCGTCGCTACATATCGCTCAAATAAATGGTGGCAGTGGTTGGTCTACCTTTAGCGACAGCTGCGTCATCCACTTAGAACGCCGCACTATTCCCGGCGAGTCTGCAAACGATACGCTCGCAGACGTAGTGCGCATTTGCAGCGAACTTGAAGAGACCATACATGGTTTTCAAGCACGCGTTTCTTTGGTCGCTGCACAGCCACCGTTAAACGTATCAGACACTAGCGAAATAGTAGCAGCGGTTAAGCAGTCCGTAGCTATGCACAACATAAGTGCAACGATAGAGGGACTTTCGTGCTGGACCGATGCCGCGCTACTTGCCGAGGCGGGGATACCAGCAGTTTGTTTTGGCCCCGGTGACATAGCCCGTGCCCACGCGGCTACCGAGTGGGTAGAGTTGCAAGAAATCGAACTTGCATGTGCAATCTTAGAATCAGCATGTTCATCGTGGGGGAGAAAACCATGACATATTTGACGCTATGATCTTTTCGGTTAAACAATACGACGCACTTGAACGCGCTATCATTAGCGGCTCTCGCATAGCAGTGCGCAGACGTGGCTCGGAATACTTAGTTGTCGCTGAGCGTCTTCGCATAAGCAACGGCCGCGAAGTAATTGATGCACGACATCCATCGACTGGTCATCGGCTTGAACTGTTCCTTGACGAACTCGATGGATTCGAGATCGTATCCTGATACGCGGCTCGTAAGTTTCGCAATATCAACAGCATTAACAACATCAGTATCATGAGCGCACGCTTCCCTCTCGTTGCGGTTTACGCCGATGAATCTTGCCTTGGAAATGGTAAAACAGCTGCAACGCCGGGCGGACTTGGCGCCTTAGTCGAGTTCCGTCGAAAAGACGGTACTATTCAGCGATTTGATTTGTGGGAATCTGAGGGTGATACGACCAACAATCGCATGGCTCTGCGATCGGTCATCGACACATTCGACGCGCTGTCACGCAAAGGGAACAAACTGTCAGTTCGTTTTACCACAGATTCTCGCTACATAGTAGACGGAATGACATCTTGGGTTCGTGGATGGATGGCACGCGGTTGGCGCAGAAAAGATGGTGCTGTCGAGAATGTGGAGCTTTGGAAAGAGGCGGTTCAGGTTATCTCACAGCACGAAGTAGAGTGGCGTTGGGTACGAGGGCACAACGGGCATCCTCAAAATGAGTACGCGAATCATCTCGCGACTCGTGCTGCCGCTGAGCAAAGTTCGAGCAACGGCCTAGCATCTTCCGATTTTGAAAGTTGGTGGAGCAGCCAAAAAGTAAAAGTTGGAGCCGAACGAGCACCGTTTGATCCGTTTCCTGAACTGTCACAATTCTCGCCTTCGCCAGCGTTACCCGCCGCCGTAACAGTGCGTCGTGATGAAGAGTGATCTGCGCCACGTTGGCGCAACATCCTGTCACGACCGGTCTCATGCTCAAGTACCTACTCATTCTCGCCGTCGGTGTAGCCATAGGTTATGGCTACGGTTGGAAGGACGCGCAAATCAACACACGTCACGTCGCTGAACGAGTTTTAGATCGTATCGGCGGTGAAAGTCGGGAGTTGGTGTCTGCAGACATCGACAAGAAAATGAAGGACGCCGAAAAGCGTTAATAGCAGAATGGACGATATTGACCGTTTAGCCTTCCGACTTGTTCGAACTGCGCGCGAAAAGCATCCTCAGCTTCTTTCGCACGGTTTTTCGCTAAACGACGTTGAGGAGCGATTGCTCCCATATCGTGAGACCCGACGTGAAATGGCAGACAATGGCGCAGACGCATGGGAAATAGCTGTTCTTCGTTTGCTAAGTGGTGAACGCGAATACTTATCTGCGGAACCAGGACTGCAGGCAGCTTGTAAGCAGGCGCTGCAACACCCGTCCCCATCTATTTCGCTAATCAGAGGGTGGGCGACCAGCACTCTCATGCTCGGCCAACGCGCCCTTCAAATGGGTGGGCGCGATATCACTTTGGCTAACTCTTCGACCGCGGGGAGTAGCGCCGCGGCGCAAGCAGCGTCGGCTGTTGGCGCCAATAGCGCTACGGCAACCAGTGCCGGTACGATGACAGGGACACCGAAAGTCGGGCAGTCACCGGTGGAGCAAGCCGGAGGCTCGGTAAGTAATGCTCCCCGCGAAAGGCTGTTGTTGCGGAGAGGTTGCAGATACTGCGGCTGTAAACTGCCTGAATCGCGTACCGTCACTTTCTGCCCGCATTGCGGAATGGATCTAACTAAACGCCAATGTCCTGCCTGCAGCACAGAGCTTGAAATGGGGTGGCGTTTCTGTGTGACCTGTGGACGAGGGCACGATGAACTCGCGCCAGAGCCGCTTTTAAAGCAACAAATTAGCTAGTTCGGCGACGAACTACAGCGTGCAAATACCGCAAGTAAACGTCAGGCAGTAAAAGTGCCTTAGGCAATTGTCGTGAATTGATCAAAGCGGTAATCATGGCCCGTGTTCAGGTCTAAATGCCCTCGTCAAGGCAAAAACAGCTTCGTTGAGAAGGTAATACCGAGCAGTGGAATTGCTGATTAGGCCGTCGCTCACGGAGCGCGACTTTGTAGGAAATACCTGAGCAGCGTACTTGCGGATGGGACCGTCACCCAAGTAGCGCGACTTTGTAGGGAATCCCTGAGCGGTGGAATTGCGTAGTTTGTATCATGGCACCGAGTGATCCCGAAAAGACTTCACAGCGCGGCGTGAGCCGCGATCTACAAATCGACAAGTCTGCCGCGAGCGATTCGCACAATAACAACAGCATGGTGCCTCGCGAGGCACTTGAGCGGGTACTAGCGCGCGCCGTCGAGCTGCAAACAATCCATCAGCATATGCCCGAGGGCATCTCAGAATCGCGCATGATCGAGATCGCTCGCGAGGTGGGGATTGATACCGCCAATCTAAGGCAGGCCATGGCCGAAGAGCGCGCCCGACTTCCGCTTGAAGAAAACGACGATGGCTTTCTTTTGGACGCTCTAGGCCCCGCGTTTACTGCTGCCCAGCGAACAGTACCGGGCTCGCCCGCAGAGATAATTGCGAAACTCGAAGCTTGGATGCCCCGCATGGAAATGCTAGAAAAGCGGCGCAGAGTCGGCGAGCGATTGAGTTGGGAACCCAAGCGTGACACTCTCTCCAATATGTTTCGCGGCCTTAGCATGGCTGGACGGCAACCTGATCTTGTACGTGCAAATCAGGTATCTGCGGTTGTAATGCCAATTGACGACAAACGCAGCGTTGTGCGATTTCAAAGCGACATGTACGGCGTTAGACGGACTCAGCGAACCGTATACGTAACACTCGCAACAGCGCTTTCGCTGGCCTTCCTTGTAGTCGCAATCCCACTTCTCGTGCTCATACCCTCAACGTCGCTTTCGATTGTTGGCGTTACTGCGGTTGGTGCCGTCGTAGCTGGAACCGGTTACGGTGTATGGCAGGCAATGAAACGCAGCTACCGAAAGCTTGTAGATCGTGCTCATCTGCGGCTTGAACAGCTGTTAGACGAACTGGAGTCGGGTGGAATGCAAACTGCACCCGGACTTTTACACCAAGTGCGTGACGCACTACTCGGCAAGCCAGGCTACTGATTTGTTGAGCGGCGTTCAAAAGCGGCCGAAGCTCGCTTTCGCTAGCCGCCGATAGAAGCAAAACCCGGAACGAACGCCTTTCGACGCACCCTATCCACCAACCATCTAACCGCTCGGTTGGACGCTACCAGCATCCACGTAGCTACCAACAGCGACCGCACCTCACGACGCGATATTTTGGTGGAGCCACCGGGACGCAGCATCTCTGCACTGTGCACCAAATTACGCAAAGTCGCGTAGGCCAACAGTAGCGGCAACATGCAAAACATTCGAATAGCTATCGCGCGGCGGGGAATCAACAACAAATAGTCGCGGGCTATCTCGAGATCGTTCCAAGCAAGCTGTACTAACTGAGATAAAGCCTCACGATTTCGCGGCAAATGCTCAGGCGACAGCAAATCACTTTGCGAACTTCCGTGCGCACGCAATAACTCTTCTGGAACATAGATCGAATTTTCGTGCTCAGCGTCTGCTGCAACGTCCTTCAGAATATTTACGGTTTGGAGCGCCTCAGCAAACTCGCGGCAACGCTCGCGCAATGATGCGTGCAACTCTCGTCCAATCGATGGCGAGTGAGCATGCCAAAGATCTGTAAGCATGTAGCCCACCGTACCGGCTACGTAGTAGCAGTACTCACGATACTCCTCGAGTGTTTGAATACGAATTCCGTTTGGATAAAGCAGAACAAATTTCTTCATCCCTTCGGCCATCTCTAACACCCATTTCTTCACGACTTCGCGGCTGGCCGTAGGAAGCTCATCGTAGTGGCTGAAAACCATACCGCATTGATGCGTTAACAGCAGATGCGCAGGCTCACCCGAAAGCGACTTCGCCTGAACGGCGAGCTGTTCGCGCGCAAACTTATCATCGAAAGCTGCCATAAATAGGTCAAAAAGCATCGACTTTCGTTCGACATTTGAGTCAGGGGCGTCCTCAATCGTGTCTACAATGCGGCACAGGAGGTAGGCGTCAAGAACGGCCTGCCCCAGTGCGCCGGGTAGCACTTTTATGCCGAGTGCAAACGTGCGCGAAACATACGGAAGAATGGCGACGCAAAACGCATCAGCGTTCTGCTCGTTAACGGCGGTAACCACAGCCGGATTTTTAGCCGGGTCTTTCAAGGACATTTGTTAAAGATACGGACTAGAAGCCGCTCCGGTAACGGAGTGCTGTCGTAATACGCACGTTATTTTGAACATTGCTGGCGTACAGCTCGCGCATTTCCGTTTGGGTTCGGGCCGCATCTCAATATCATCATGCCACTAACCACAACCCCGCCTCCTGAAGGCTTTCGCGGCATTTTTCGTACTGACGAAATGGCGTGTTGCTTATACGCGTATGGTGCTGGTATTGCACGCGCGATCCCAGCGGCTGTGGCTGTCCCCGAAGACACTGAAGATGTATCACTACTTGTGAGATGGGCCAAGGCTACTGGAAACGCGCTAATCCCGCGCGGTTCTGGGAGCGGTATGGCTGGAGGAGCAGTTGGGAATCATGTAATGTTCGACCTAAGCCGCCTACGAACTACAGGCGTTGTAGACGTTAGTGAACGCAAAATTACAGTTGGGGCGGGCACAATTCGCAACGAAGTAGATGCCGCAGCAAGGAAGAATGGACTTTGCTTCCCAGTAGATCCTTCTAGTGGCGCTTTCTGCACTATTGGTGGAATGGTTGCTACCAACGCTGCAGGTTCGCGTACGCTTCGATACGGCTCAATGCGCAATTGGGTGCGCGGTATTCGCTGCGTTTTCGATTGCGGAGAAAGCGCATGGATACGTCGTGGCAACCCAATTCCGCAGGGAGTTCCGGCAATCCAGCGATTATTGGCGGCGTTAAATGAAAGTCGTTCGTATGAAAACGGTCATCAGGGCGTTAGGAAAGACTCCTCTGGCTACGCCATTAATGTTCCTCTTCTTACTGGTGACTCTAAGAGCGCGGGAGTGTCAAACTCGTTGGACGATGCTTCGTGGTTGCTGAACCTACTGGTTGGCAGCGAAGGGACTCTAGCAATTTTCACCGACGTGGAGCTTGCCCTTGCGCCATTACCGGCAGAGTCCGCGCTATTCCTAGCTTCGTTCTCTTCGTTAAACGAGGCGGCTGAATGCGCGTCGTTTGTACGTGACTTGGGTGCAAGTGCGTGTGAAATGCTCGACCGCACATATCTCGATGTTGCGGAAACAAGCGCTCCCACGGGAATCGATAAAGGAGCGCAGGCAGTGCTCCTTATAGAGTTTGAAAGTGATGACGCAGAGCAGCTAGCGAGCGCTACTGCAGAGCTCCCGACTATTGCAAAGTCTCGCGGCGCGTTTGCGGTTACTACAGCTACTCACCAGGCAGAACAAGCGCGAGTTTGGAGCTTGCGCCATTCAGCGAGCCCTACGTTGGCCGCGTTGCCCTCTTCCACGCGCTCGATGCAGTTTATCGAAGACGGCTGTGTGCCACCGGAGCACTTCGCCGACTACGTGTTAGGGGTACGCGAATCGCTCCGCAAGCACGACACAACAGCTGTCATCTTTGGTCACGCAGGCGATGCACATGCGCATGTAAACCCGTTAATTGACATGACCCGCTCTAATTGGAGAACTGTTGTTCGCTCGCTTTTCGACGAAGTGTGTATGCTAACCTTCCGATTGGGCGGCACGCTGGCCGGAGAGCATGGCGACGGTCGCCTGCGCTCCGGAGTGCTTTTGCAAAGCTGGGGGGAGCGCTCCTACAGTGCATTCCATGCAGTTAAGCAGGCCGGCGACCCATCTGGCATCTTTAACCCAGGCTGCAAGCTGGCCGACACAACTGTCAATGAGTTCGCTGAAATACGCTACGATCCCAAACTTCCGTTGCTGCATGCGGTCGCGACACAGCGCTTGGAGAAAATTGAGCGGACGCGCGGTTGGCATCAGTTCCGCTTGGCCGGACTGGAATAACTGCCACTCAAGCGCACTTAGTCGGCGAGTTGGTTAAGTTGCAGCGTCCCTGTTTTTAGTTTTTTCAGACCGAACGAGTCTCAACCGCGGCCGTAAATGCCTCTCCAAGCTTCTGCCATACTACGCGAACCGTTAGTTACGGTTCTTGCTCGCCCAGTATTTGCCGAACCAGCCCATCTTCCTGTCCAATGGAAAGGCGAGTCTACCGATGGTGAGCGTCTTGCGGAGTTTGCTGGGCGTCTGTGCTACATGAGCCAACGCAATCCGGCAAATCGTTCAACTCATGAGTACTTAGAGAACATCAAGAAGCAGGGTCATGGTTCGGTTCTCGAACATGCGAACTACTCTTTGTTGCTTGAAGGGGTAAGTCGTTCGCTTACACACGAACTTGTGCGACACCGTGCTGGATTCGCCTATTCGCAACTATCACAACGATACGTCGACGAGAGTGACGCCCAGTTCGTCATGCCCCCTGCAATCATAGGTGACAGTGCGCTTGAAGAAGTTTGGACGGCGCAAATTGGTTCGGCGCTCGACAGCTACATCTCATTGGTAGAGCAACTAATGACGCGCTACTCATGGGTAGACGACAAAGTTCACCGTCGCAAAATGGCCCGCGAAGCAGCGCGCGGAGTGCTACCGAACAGCACGGAAACAAAGATTGTGGTAACTGGTAATGCGCGCGCGTGGCGCACCATGCTTGAACTCCGCTCCAGCGAAGCTGCGGAGCTAGAGATTCGCCGTTTGGCGGTTACAGTGTTGCGCGTACTGTCTACCGAAGCGCCCGCGTTCTTTAGCGACTTCGATATTTACCAAGCATCCGACCGCCGCGAAGCAGCGCGTATCTCCTACCACAAAATTTGATTCGACTACGCCAATGCTATATGCAGTTTCTCAACTGCATGTGGCGCTAAGCTTATTGTTGCACTGAAATACAAACGGGTCGACCAGAGTTATCCTAGTCGACCCGTTGTTACTGCGTTCAGACAAAAGCTGCGTTTCAGTCAGCCTCCGTATCGAAAGTGTATGCGTCAGCCTGCCTAATTGTGTCCAGCCAGTGTTCGACACCGGCATCATCACCTTCGCTGACGCCGCCTCCACCTGCGAACACTGGTGTTCGCGCTGAAAGCGAAAAACTGAGTGCTCGATCTGTACCTTCTGGCCAGTCTACCATGGCCAAGCCAGCAGCTACACGACGCAAAGTTGGGCCGCATTCATCAAGCAGCTCACCAGCGCGTGCTTCAAGCACCGTAAAGGGAATATCTAGATCGCGAGTAACCAGTCGACCTGTACTGTCATCGCGCCATGCCGCGTCACCGATCGCTCCGCGGTCGGACCAAACGCCGAGGTGTCTTATGACACCCGCAGGCGCCGCTTCCAAACGTTCACTCTCCACAGTTGCCGCCAGCGCCAGCGCTAATGACTGCGCGTCGGCTTCGCCATACAACGTTACTACTTCGCGGCGGGAGCGTGTACCGAAGGGAAGCACGGGAATCGAGTTCACGTGCGCGAGAACCGGCGAATCGGTCGGACGGGCCTCAATTCGTACGAGGACGTCCATGAAACCTCCTGATGTTGAATGTGAGCGAGGGGGACTAGCCGTCTGTGCGCCGTCTCACAGCAATGACTAGTTACAGCGCCACCTCGCAACCTTATCCGTGCAACCCCAGTGCCATACTGAGTGATCCGCATGCACACGCGCCGTTTTTGCTTGTCACGATAGTGCAAAAGCTTGTGCGCTGCCTTTTATGCGCAAACCACTATCGCCAATTGTGCTACTGCGATCGCTGGCTACTTATGACAACAACGTAAGCACACAATTCGTCACATCATTCTAGAACTTTTATCACATTCGATACAATTATTTTCAGCAGCGATGAATCCCGCGTGAATCGTTAAAGATCACGCGGAGATCACGCAACGCAGCTAAGCTTCAATCGACTTCTGTTTTGGTGACGCGCGTAACAAATAACAGCGCGAAGGCGCAACATGTTGCACCGATCATACAACACTTGTCTTGCAGTTGCTCGCGCGCACCACTGCGAAACTTCGCCCGATCGAACGATTAGAACTTCATCTTGCGCAGCGTTTCGATTGCGCTATGTACTGCTAGGCGCTGCTGTTCGTTCATTGCTTCAGCGAGCAACCCTTCGTAGGTAGTGATGGCTAGCTCTAGTGCTTCTTTATCATGCTCAGACGAAGCGAGCGATGCGGCGTTGTCGGCAAGTGCAGCTCTTGCCAGTTGGTCTTCGGGGAATCGTTGCGAAACTTGCATCCATCGAATCGTCCTGTCGCGCTGGTTCCCTTCGGTAAGTGCCCACATATGCCAAGCGCCGCGGTTGTTTGGGTCAACAGCGATAGCACGTGACGCCAAATCACCAACGACTTCCGGCCCTCGCCCTGAAAGCCAGTACGCATTTGCAAGTATTACGAGTGCGCGCGCATTCTTTGGCTGTTCTTCGACAATTCGTTCATAAAGCGGCCCTGCTACCTCTGGCATTTGCACCCAAGGTTCTACGGCGGCGATTAGTGCGTCGGCCATTCCCATGGAACGGATATCGTGCAAGCGCGCGATTAAAGCGCCGAGGTTGGCGGAAGCTTCGTATGCTGCAACGGCGTCAGCTAGAGCCGTGCGTAGGTCGGTTGGAGGAGCGATCATTCTTACAAGATAGTGACGTGACCATAGGGGTAATGCGTCTTTAGAATATGGAAGATGGGCAAAAGTACGAAGTGCAAAAATTGGCCTACGCCTTGCGCGTTTCCTGAGACGGCATAATCTTCAGGGGAACTGAGATGCACCGAGGGTGCCATAGGCCCCGATTTTGCCAGCATCTGCGCAGTAGTCCCGCTGCAGCCTGAGAGCGAATAACACGCCCCGGTCCTTCGGGAATTCCCGCTTTACCACGTTGTCCGGACAGCTACGTCCGTAATCTTTCAGTTGCACCAAGCGATCCGGCTGAGTGTTAAGTGAGCCTCAGCATCGCAACCCAGCTATTCACATTCCCGCGCCGTATGCGCATCGACTCCTGTAACGTCATCTAACGTCAGCAGAGTCGGCCCGCCATCTGTCATGAACGAACTCAGCTTTGCACCGGTGAACCGCATCGCCGTTGCATCGCGCACTACTCCGCCGAGTGTGCGCACAACAATCCACAGGCAGTAACCAATGAACGAACGTAAACGTCCAGCTCGTCGTGGCCGTACTGGCCGCCCAGGACTTGGAGACCGCGATCTCAACCCGTACGCAGATGTGCCCGATCCGGCATCTCCGGCGCATGCGCCCCCGCCGCCACCGCCGGCACCGGTTGAATCTTCGCTGCGCCCTGTCGCGGATTTCGGAGCTGTACTCGATCGATTGAGCGAACGTCCTACACGAAAGGCTCCTGATCCGGGCTTTGACGCGCGGCAGCCACGGGCGCCCCGTCCATCTGCTAGATCTATTGAAAGAGCCTCGCCTCACTCTTCCTCACCCGCTCCTATCCGCCCTCGAAGCGATAGACCCGCGCCAATGGAAATGGACTTCGAACGAGCTTTCGCTGGACCCCCGAAAGTTGAAATGCCAGACCCAGTTGACGATTACGATGACGACATTGATGACGGAATGAACGATGACGAAGATGGCTTCGATCGCGGAGCACGTGGCGGCGATTACCGAAAAACCAACAACCGTCGCGGGCGCGGGCGTGTTAGACGTACTCCAGGACCTGGGCCCGGACTCGGCCACGACCCGGTAGAAAGACACTACATGGGCGCCGCGGGCACGCCAACAGCAGTCGAAGGTCAAACGTCGGGGTGGTTTGATCCGGCACGCGACGGCGGCTTCATAAGACGTCCCGAGCTTAGCTACCTCCCTGACCCGTCCGACACATTTGTACCCATCTCCCTCGTTCGACTGCACCAGCTTCGTAGAGGCGACCATATCGACGTCTCATACGGACGCGACCACCGAGGAAGACACGTCGCAATGGAAGTGCTAACGCTTAATGGCGGATCTCCCGTAGTCCTCGATAAACGCCCCGATTTCAACTCCCTCACTGCCAGCTACCCCGACCGAAAGCTCACGCTCGAAACTGGGAAACCTGCCAAAGGTGGCCCTGAGCTCACACGCCGCGCTATCGATCTAATTGCACCCATTGGTTACGGCCAACGCGCTCTTATTGTCGCCCCCGCGCGCGCAGGTAAAACCACTCTTCTGCAGGCAATTGTCGAAGGCGTCGCAGTTAATCACCCAGAAGCTGTACTACTTATTCTTTTGGTAGACGAACGGCCTGAAGAAGTAAGTGAAATGATCGACTGGGGATATGGCGAAGTAGTGGCATCAAGCTTTGATATGCCACCCAAACGCCACGTTGAAGTCGCTGAGATGACGCTCGAACGTGCACGTAGGCTTGTTGAAATGGGTAAAGATGTCGTGATAGTGCTGGACTCAATTACCCGCTTGGCACGAGCTCACAACACTGTCGATCGCGGAACTGGACGCACCATGTCTGGTGGACTCGACGCAACCGCAATGCAAAAACCAAAAGCGTTCTTTGGCTCCGCACGCATGATTGCGCCACAACATGGCGGCGGGTCGCTTACCATTATCGCAACCGCGCTAGTGGAAACAGGCTCACGCATGGACGACGTAATCTTCGAAGAGTTTAAGGGAACCGGTAACAGCGAAATTAAGCTAGATAGATCGCTCGCCGACCGACGCATATTCCCTGCGTTCGATATAGCTACCAGCGGTACCCGCCGCGAAGAAAAACTCTATCGTCCAGATCAGCTTGAAAAGGTGTATCTGTTAAGACGTGGGCTTCACCAGATGCCGCCACAAGCAGCAATGGAGTGGCTAATCAAACGCATCGCGTCTACATCCAATAACGATTCGCTGCTCGACGGACTCTGAGCGGACACTTCTTAACATGAGCGGAAGTTCTCGCGCGCATCGGGCTGGCTTCACAGTTCGATGCGCGTGTGGTAATACATTTCATAGTACCGACGACCACGTTGGCAAACGTATACGTTGTAGCTGCGGTCGAACTGTTACGATTGAACGTGAACCTGTTGCGACCAACGAACCCAAGAAGCGGAAAGTTCGGAGTCGTAAGAGTTTTAAACAACGGTATGAAAAGGTTGTCTCGAAAGTTGAGAACACAGCCAAGAATAGTGCTGCGAAAACAGCTAACTGGCTAACCTTTGCGGTTCACGACCTAGTTCATCCAAGTAAGAGTCGGCGCTACGCATCGCGTGCCGCTTGGGGCGCGCTCGCGTTAATGATTGTTACTTGGGCGCTGCTTGTGAACACGTCGGAAAAGTTTCTCCCTGCCACACTGTTAGCATACGGTCCGCGAATGGTAGTACTTATTCCGCTCGCACCGCTAATTCTGTGGGCGTTGTTATCTGCGCGACGCGCTTTAGTACCGCTTTCAATTGCACTATGGGTTGCGCTATTCCCCATTATGGGTGCTCGGTTCTCACCATCAGCTGCGATACGTTCTCTCCCAATTACAGCCGACAGCGGTTCAGTACGAATTGTTTCGTTCAACGTTCTAACAGGAAGCTTGTTGGCTCCACGTCTTTCCGATTTCATCGACAGTTACAACCCTCACATAATTGGATTCCAAGAGTGTGGTGAAAGTTTGTGGAGCGAGATTCAAAACTTAAAGGAGTGGCATTCTTTTCAAGCTGGAGGACTTTGCACACTTAGTCGCTGGCCAATGGAAGAAATTGAAGTTATGCGCAACCCCAACGACACTGGTGCCGAACGCGGACTTCTGGGGGGATACGGTAACCTTGCGCGCTACAAAGTTACGACACCGAATGGCACTTTAGTGTTCGTGAACTTGCATTTGCCAACTGCAAGATACGGACTAGAATCACTCATGACTGGAGATGGCTTCGTACCATCGGACGCGGTCGATGCTATTGGTACAGCTGCGCGCACAGCTACAGGAATTATAGGGTCAGAAATAGATGACAAGCTACGCTCAAGTAAACTCGCGCGTGAACTCGCCTCACGGCGTGCAAGTATTAATACGACGTCGGGAAGTGCGACCGTCGCGCTAATTGCAGTTGGCGATTTTAACCTTCCTGTAGAAAGCACCATTTATAGGGATCATTGGTCGCATTTAAGTAACGCCTTCGAGGACGCAGGTAACGGACTAGGGTGGACTAAGTCCGAAGGAAAGTTATTACGTATACGCATTGATCACATTCTATCAGACAGCAGGCACGTACGACCAACTAAGGTGGTGATCGGAGAATCATGGGGCTCCGATCACCGACCTGTAGTTGCAGATTTTAGTTGGCGGCGTGCTTACTAAACGCATCGTACAGCACAGCTGCAGCGCGCATTCCTAAGCGAAAGTTTTCTACGCTCATCCATTCGTTAGGTGCATGAGCGTTCTCTCCAGGAAGTCCGAAGCCCATAAGCAGTACCGGCGCGTTTAGTATTCGTTCAAAATCGCCAACCACGGGTATTGATCCACCTTCGCCAGTAACTACTGGCTCGCGACCGTACGCCGCTTTAAGTGCATCACGACCAGCGTCTATAATCGGACCTTTCAAATCAGCACGCCAAGGGCGTCCACCGTGCAGGTAATCAACTGTAACTGTGACACCCGCAGGCGCGACACGTTCGACATGTGCCCGTAATAGAGCCGCTATCTCCGCTGGATCCTGATCTGGCACAAGACGGCAGCTAACCTTGGCCATTGATACAGCAGGAAGTACAGTTTTTGCGCCCTCACCAGTGTATCCACTGAGCATACCATTTACTTCGCACGTTGGTCGTGTCCACAGCTTCTCCAACGTAGAATATCCCTTCTCTCCGCCCAGTGCAGGTACACCCGTTTCGGCGATCATATCTGACTCGCTGAAAGGAAGCGTGCGCATTTGCTCGCGCACAGACTCAGGCCACAGTTGAACCTTGTCGTAGAAGCCGGGGATTGCTATGCGCCCGTTCTCGTCGTGCATTGTTGCAAGAATGCGTGCAAGTGCCATAGCAGGATTTACAACGGCTCCACCGTACATCCCCGAATGCAAATCACCTGATGCGCCGCGAACGTTTATCTCGCAGTACGCCATCCCACGAAGTGATGACAGTATGCTAGGTATACCGGGGGCAAACATTGTTGAGTCCGAAATAACTACGGCGTCACACGCGAGCCGATCGCGCGACTCTAATAGGAATGCTTCAAGATTCTCGCTTCCTACTTCCTCCTCGCCTTCAGCGAGCACAACAACGTTAATGGGGAGCGTCCCGCGCTTTGCCAAATGCGCTTCAAGCGCCTTGATGTGCAGAAATAGTTGCCCTTTGTCATCAACCGATCCGCGTGCGAATATCTTACCATCTCGAACTGTTGGCTCAAACGGAGGTGACTCCCACAGTTCTAGCGGTTCTGCGGGCTGCACATCGTAGTGACCGTATATAAGAAGCGTTGGCGCACTACCTCCCGCATTTCTCCATTCACCAACCACAATTGGGTGCCCTTTCGTAGATACTGTATCTACCGAAAACCCAATCTTAGATAAATGATTTGCTACGAAACGAGCGGCATTCTGGCAATCGGTGCGATGCTCGGAACGTGCACTAACGCTTGGAATACGCAAAAACTCAAAAAGCTGAGCTTGGGCAGAGTCGTCGTTGTCATCGCACCAAGCTGCAAGATCGTCAGGTATCGTTGTCACCGCTGTTGTCTCTACTTAAGAGGATGATAGTTTGGCTATCGCACAGTGTACGATGGCCTGATAGAAGCACTGTCTGATAATAGTGTATTAGCATGCTGACTAACGTGCTGACTTACAGACACGTTGTTGGCACGAATAAAAACCCAAACTTTCCTGTGCGCCACGTCTTTACCGTTGCGTTGCAGCGCGACTGTTGGCCCTTCTACTGTTTTTTCGAACCACACTCCCACCACTTTTGCTCGCGTGTCACCGTCGGGGTTCGCGTCAAACGAGGCCACCAAGTGATCGCCTTTGCCGATTATCTGAGTGGGATCGTACCATAAGTCATACTGACTCTTACGACTAGCGATACTAATAGCCATTACCTCAGGTTGACCGCGAATATGAAATGCGAGCTCCGATGCATCTTGATACCGTTCCGAGGCCAAGTGCAGTCGGCTGTCCCCCTCGACCTCTACTGTAGCTGCGACACTGTCGACAACCTGTGCAAGTCTATCCCAGCCGTATGCTCGTGCAATTGGGTCCTTGCGAGGAGCTAGTGGTAAAACGGGGTGAACGACCTGTGCAACAGCAACTGTTAGTATTACAGCAGCGCACCACATCGCTCTATTCCACCAGCGCTTAAGCACGCCTCTGTTTGCGGACACCGCCAACACAATAATTGCCGCAGGGTACGCAAGCGCAGGCCAATTGGCTTCAACATTCTTGCGTGTTGCGCTAATGGCAAAGAATACAAGGGGCATAGCTGCAACAGCTGCAATCGCGAACAGGCGTGCGTTTAAAAGGTGCTGACTATGGTGCTCACGATGGTGGTCGTAACTACGAAGTGAGGCCAACGAGCGCCACAACGCAACACCCATAAGCACTGCTAGAATAGGCGTTGCCAAAGCAAGCTGTCCTCCAAATAGCGCTAGCTCGCGAGAAATAATGCTTCCTTTTGCTCCACCCCCAAAGCCGTGCCCTAGTTGGAAGCGAAAGGAGATGAACTCGTTCTGAAGGTTCCACCATATAACGGGTGAGAACACAGCAAACGCGACCACCGCTGCCAACCACGGTCCAGGCTCACCAAGTCTCTTACGCAGCAGTGGGTGTATAACAAAAGCTACCGCAAGCGCGGCAGGTACTAGTATCGCTGAATACTTAGACAGCAATGCGAAGCCTATGGCTATTCCCGCTCCAAGCCACCAGAGCGTGGAGCGGGCACTTCTTGAACTACTGGCAAGCGCCCGATCGACACACAATACCGCGATCGTAGTAAACGCGAACAGTGGCGCATCCGGGGTGGCGAGTACCAAGCCGAGTGTGGCAATTGGCAGAAGTGCCGACGCAACAGCAGCTCGCACCGCGGCGGCGGCCCCAGCGTTTGCTCCTGCAGTGTTTGAGGAACTCGCGCCTGAGAGACTCGTGTTCGCGACGCTCGCCGTCGCTCCGAATGCATTAGCTCCGTTCGGATGTAGGCCAGAACCGCCCACACTAGCCGCGACAGCGACTGCCGCTGCTTGCGTAATCGACCCAAAAAGTATTGGCAGCATTCGTACCCCTGCCACGTTATCACCCAGCAGCGAAGTACCAGCCGCGATCGCCCAAGCAATGCCAGGTGGGTGGTCGAAATACCCCGCGGCCAAGTGGCGTGACCATTCCCAGTAATAGCTCTCGTCTGGGAAAAGCGGAGTTAGCGTCGCAAGCATTATGCGAATTGCCAACGTTAGCAGGAGCCACCCTGCCACCAACTTCCATTGCGATCTGTTGTCGGAAAGAACGTTGTCTTTCATGTTCATGAATGATATTGGTTGGCAGCAGCGGACAGTACTGGGATTAATACTCACAGCTGAGGTAGATCAGTAATGTTTGGGTAACAGTGAACCGTTCAAGACCTTACAATTTCCGGCAAATGTCACTAAACTGCATCGTTACTGATTTAATACTGTTGCACTATCGCGCTATTTTGCCCCATAGATCACCACGTACGATCTGACGCCATACTTTCACCCTCTGAAGCAACACATCAGCTTTATGCTACCTTACCAATTGCATCTCTGCGGGAACACTCGCGTGCCGCTATTGTAACGGTTACGGCTGGCACCAACCATGCGTCATCCATGAGCGCTATCCGGCGCTCCTCTTCACCATTGCCGACAGGTAAAACCTGCATGCGGGTAAACAAGTTCTTGGTCCGTCCATCACATCGCTCCATAGCGGTATGTTCAGCTCTTGCAGCCTTAGTGTTCGCTGGCTGTGACGCCTTCAAACCACCCGAGGCCTGCTCTGTTTCAATAGCACCTCAATCGATTACCGTGGGCGTTAATAGCGCCTCCCAGGTGGTAGGGACAGCATTCGATTGTGATGGCGCGACACTCAGAAACACGCGAGTTAGCTTCTCATCGAACAACTCGCTCGTTGCTACTGTGACTCCAGAAGGACAAGTCATTGGCGTTGCAGTCGGCCAGACGCAGATATCCGCTACATCCAACGGAAAGTCCGCGAGTGCACAAGTTACCGTTGTACCTGAAGAAGCAGCTACGGTTACCGTAACGCCAAGCCCCGTCGTGCTCCGTGTAAACAACCTTCGTCAGTTTACAGCGGTCGCTAAAAATTCACGCAACGAAGTCATTCAAGGCCGTGTTTTCGAGTGGTCGTCGAGCAACACTGCAATCGCCTCTGTAGACGGCAGCGGCAACGTCTCAGCGCATCAGCCGGGCAACGTCACCATAGTTGCAACAACTGACAGCAGATCAGGTTCGGCGAGTGTACAGGTTACGCTTGTACCCATCGGTAGCTGCTCGCTAACACCGACCAATCAGAAGGTAACAGTTAACGGTCAGTTCCAGCCCACGCTGGTACTTCGCGACACCGCAACAAACGTTATTGCCAACACTGGCCGAACAATGACTTGGTCGAGTGATAACGAAGTCAATGCAACCGTTTCCCAAACGGGTGTTGTTACTGCACGTAAAGCTGGCCTCGCAAAGATTACAGCTGCTTGGCCTGACAACACATCAATCAACTGCGCAATGGATATCGAAGCAGTTGAGCCACGTATCGTGACAGCCACCATACAGCAGCGGAATCAAACTCTTCGACTAACCGTACCTCGGCAGTTCACAGTACAGCTCCTCGATTCTGTGAACAATGTTATTCCGGCCGGACGTATCGTTAACTGGACATCCGTTAACCCCGAGATCGCATCGGTAACATCCGCTGGTGTTGTAACTGGCATATCACTCGGCAGCGGAAAGATCGCGGTTAGTGCAGAAGGCGTTGTGGACACCGTGAACATCACGGTGACCAAAATCCCTGTTGCTAAGATCACACTATCGCCATCTCAGCAGTCTGTGGTACAGGGCGCAACTGCCAACATAACCGCCGCCGTAGAAGACTCTGTGGGCAACACTGTTTCGGATCGTGCTATCGAGTGGAACAGCTCCGATCCAGTTCGCGCAACAGTCGCCAGCACTGGAGCCAACACAGCTCAAGTTACTACGCATGGTAACGGCACAGTTACCATCACCGCTTCCAGCGAAGGGAAGAGCGGTTCGAGTCAAGTAATTATTCAGCAGGTCCCAGCAGACTCTGTTTTCGTTGTCGATTCAACGATAACGTTTGAGGAAGACCTATCTGGTAACTCCTTCTCGTACTCTGTACGCGACGCGTTGGGCAACGAACTGCTAGGCCGTACTGTAAGCGTATCAAGCAGTCACCCGAGTATCGCCCGCGTTGTGGGCGGGGCGTCCACTGTCACCAACGGTATCGTAAACGTTGATGCACAGAATCCTGGAACAGCTGTATTCACGCTCCGAGCGCTCAACTCACTTGGCCAGCCTGAAGGTAAGATTACGAGGGTAACCATAACCGTTACAGCTAAACCTTAGTCGTCTCTACGATCGCTCAGATACCTAGATTGTCTTAGCATCGATTTGTCGACTATTAACTAGGCATACGAAGCACAGGGGTGGAACCAGTCTGGTTCTGCCCCTGTATGCTTTTGTAGCTTTCACTATCTGTTATGCCCGTCGACTCACAGCGTTTACAACCAAGGGAGCATAGTAAATGAGTTCGCACTCCAAGCCGTCCTTCATGCGTGGAATATTCTCGGGCGAACTTGCCGATGATTTAGTGTTCCCATTCCCCGAGCCTCTTGAGCAACGCGATCCAAGCGAAGCTGCCAAAGTTTTTCGCATTATCGAGTCGCTTAATGCAATGGTCGCAAGCGGGCTAATTAACAGCGCAAAGTTCGATGACGAGAGCGCCATCCCTGAAAAGGTAATACGCGCTTTCGCGGACTGTGGCCTATTGTCACTTACAATACCAAAAGAGTATGGCGGACAGGGGTTGTCTGCCACCGCTTATGCTCGTGTCTTCGGCGCAGTTGCGGCACTGGATGCTTCTCTTGGCGTTCTAATAGGTGTCCATTGCGGCCTTGGCTCCAAAGCCATCGTTAACGCTGGCAATGATCAACAAAAGGCGCTGTACTTACCGGCGCTCGCTAAAGGAGAAACGCTTTCAGCTTATGCGCTCACCGAACCGGAAACAGGATCGGACGCTCAGAATATTGTTTCGCGTGCTCACCGAGCGCCGAATAATGACGGCTGGATTCTTAATGGAAGAAAACACTGGATTGGCAACGGTCAACGCGCTGGTGTTATCGTGACCTTCGCTCAAACAGAGGTTAAACGCGAGGGGGAAGAGAAAGCGGTGTTGCGGCCAACCGCCTTTATAATTCGCCCTGATTTTGAAGGTTTTTCCGTGTTAGGCACGGTGAAAAAGCTTGGAATTCGAGGCTCTACGCAAGGAGAGCTCAACTTCAGTAATATGTTCGTACCAGATGACCATGTGTTGGGAGAAGTAGGAAAGGGATTCCGCGTGGCAGTTAACGCACTCAATGCAGGTAGACTGAGTTTAGCCGCCGGCTGTACTGCTGCGAGCAAGCGGTTACTTGGCGAGTTCACAAGATATGCGGAAGAGCGAACACAGTTTGGTGCTCCTCTCGCCACTTTCGAGATAACACAACGAAAGATTTCTGCGATAGCGGCAGACACCTACGCTGCTGACGCCATGACAGGTATGATCGCCGGTGCTGTAGATTCTGGGAGTTCAGATATTGCACTCGAGGCCGCATGCGCAAAGGTGTTTGCGAGCGAGCTTATTTGGCGCGTAGCGGATGATATGGTGCAACTCGCCGGTGGTCGTGGATTCGTTCAACCGTGGCCTTACGAACGCTATTTACGTGATGCTCGCATTAATCGCATTTTCGAAGGTGCTAACGAAGTGCTTCGACTCTTCATAGGACTTAACGGAATTGCGGCGCCAGCCGAGGAGTTGAAAGAGCTATCTGCGGCAATTAGGAACCCATTTCGCAATTGGGTAGTCGTATCTGAGTTTGCCGCTGATAAGGTCAAAAGCGCTCTTGGGAGGCGCGATCGTTTTGATGTTCAGTTACATCCGTCTTTGCGCAAGTGTGCTGAGCACGTTGAAAAGCACGTTGCAGAGCTAGCACAAACTGCGCAACGCATGATTATGCGCCACAAACAGCGCCTTATCGAACGTCAACTTGTAGTAGAGCGACTAGCTGACATGTCAATCGAGCTTTTTGCTCGTACTGCTACCCTCTCTCATACACAACAGCTAATCGACGAACGGGGCGCCGACGCATGTTCGCGAGAAATAGCGCTAACCGAACTGTTTTGTTTGCAATCTGGGCGTCGTTTTCGCGCTAAGCGTGTGGAGCTCGATGGCGATGTAGGTGCTTCCATTGACGAGCTGGCGCTGACAGTGGCTAAGTCGGTGCGCGAAGCTGGTGGATACCAAATAGACGATGCACTTATGGACGTGCCAGTACCGCCGCTCCCTGAGTGGGGACTAAGAAGAGAAGATCAAGAAAGAGCTTTAGTCAAAGCGGTCCATGAGCGTAAGTGACGCGCGGACTGTAGCTTCATAACATGCTCTTCTACTCTACTCTACGAAAAGATATGTCGCGCGCGCTGATGCACTGCACAATGTGCTTAGTGCTCTTAGCTGCTACTGTGGCCTGCACCTCTGAACGCAGTGACAGCGGTGAGGCTCCAGCTTCTTCTCGTGCAGTACCTCAAAGTGCTGTGACATGCAGCCCCGCACCAATTACTGGAAAGGGGATAGGCGCTCTAACCATTGGGTTCCCTGTCGATAGCGTTCTTTTGCTCTGTGACGTTGTCCAAGACACGACGGTGGAGATAGCGCCTGGCGTAGCATTCAGGGTCATCTCTGTGGCATTCATAGCAGACACCGTAATTGCTGAAATCGCTAACGATCGTGTATCACGAATTCTCGTAAGGTCTCAGGGGTTATACACGTCCGATCATGTGAGCGTAGGAGCATCTATTACCGCGCTTCACGCGTACAGCGACCTTGTGCCCATTGCAGGAGACGGATACCTGTATGCAGAATCGAGCTTACAGTGTGGCATTAGCTTCAGGCTTTCACAGCCACCCTCGTCGGTTCCAGGTGGCAAATGGACTGTGGCTGAGCTACGCTCGCTCCCTGAAACAGTTTATGTCACCCGCATTATTATCACTGGCTGCTAACGGCAACGCATTCAAAGGATCTTATCATGGCTGAACAGGAAACGTTGCACAGTGAACACAAGTCTGGGCGTATGCTTGCCAATAGGCTCAGGCGTACTTTAACTGGCCCTATGTGGCACGGGCCGGCTATTATGGAGTTGTTGCGAAGTGTGAATGCCCAACAAGCATCACGTCATCCAGTTAAGTCTGCGCACTCCATTTGGGAACTCGTGTTGCACATGACGACTTGGGCGCGCATTGCTCGACAACGTATAGATGGAATGTCGCTCGATTACCCCGACATTGAAACAGATTGGCCTGCACAGCCGCAGGACATTTCCGACGATGCATGGAATGAAGCGCTGCAACGGCTATCCGATGCTTACGAAGCATTAGCAGTGACAGTCCGCGCAACAAGCGATTTAGCAATGCGAAACCGCGTCGGAAAGGAACAGTACAGTGTAGAAACAATGGTATGCGGCGTAATTGAACATGGCGCGTACCACGGCGGTCAAATAGCAGTACTGCTAAAGGCCGACGCTTAACTGTCTTTTAGCAGCCCTAGTTTAAGGGCGAACTTAACATAGTCAGTTCGGTGAGTTAGCCCTAACTTGTCTCCAATCCTTTGCTTGTATGTATCTACAGTTTTAGGGCTTATTAAAAGGCGCTGACCTATTTCAGGTGCTGTAAACCCTTCTGCAATCATTCTTAGAACTGCTTGTTCTCTGTCAGTAAGCTTGTCAAAGCGAGCCTTTTCATCTGATGCACCCTCTTTCTTAAGCAATCCTTTTGCAAGCGCACGTGCGGCTGATGGTTGCACATATACTTCGCCAGCTGCGACTGTACGTACCGCATCTACAAGCTCGCGCTCAGCGACGGATTTTAGCAGATAACCGCCAGCACCCGCTTCGAGCATCGACACAAGGTGTTCTTCCTCAGCATGCATCGTAAGGACGAGCACTCTGCGCGTAGCCGTTTCTGAGCTACCAGACAATCCTCGCTCTGCAATTGTTCGTTGCAGCTCACGAAGAGCAGTAATTCCGTCCATTTCTGGCATCGACAAATCCATCACGATAACATGAGGATCGTATCTGTCTGCCAACACCAACATTTCTTTACCGTTTGCCCCTTCGCCCACCACCATAATGTCTTTTGCGGATGCCAGAACTGCCTTGAGTCCAGCACGTACGATCTGATGGTCGTCCACCAAGATTACTCTAATAACGTCTGGTCGCATTATCGTTGTCTGGAAGCGTAAGCGATGACTGAAGTCGCGTACATGGTTACGAGCGAAATCGGTTGAAGCATTATGTCGTAACCGTTCCGCTGCACTCGCCGAAACCGATACCAATAAAACCTTCGCGCTCACACTTACCGCGCAAGATGACAGTATCGCCGTTCTCCAAAAACCTTCTGCTTTCACCACTTGGCAAAGTCATAGGCTCACTACCGCGCCAAGTTAGCTCTAGCATTGACCCTCGCGAATGTGCTTCGGTGCCAGAAATAGTACCACTTCCTAGCAAATCACCCGGCCGCATTACACATCCGTTGCTAGCATGATGAGTAAACATTTGTGCAATTGACCAATACAGCTGTAGCGCATTGCTCTGAGCAACTACAACGGGTGCTTCGCCTTTATCGCGCATACTCGAGGTTTGAAGATGCACTTCAAGAGATATATCGAATCCACCTGATGCCTTATCGCGCTCGTCGCTTAAGTAAGGCAGAGGTACAGGATCTCCCTCAGCGCGCGGCTCAAGTGCAGCACGAAATGGGGCCAACGCTTCGAGTGTTACAACCCAAGGGCTAATTGTAGTTGCGAAGTTCTTTGCCAAAAATGGACCCAACGGTTGATACTCCCACGCTTGGATATCACGTGCCGACCAGTCATTTAGCAAACAGAGCCCAAAGATATGTGCTTCTGCGTTCGCTATTAACACCGAACTACCTGCCTCGGTGCGTCGACCTACAAACGCGCCAATCTCTAGCTCGAAATCGAGATTACGGCATGGCATAAATACAGGCTCGGCTGCGTCTGGAGTTTTCACTTGCCCTGACGGCCTGCTAACTGCCGTGCCCGATGGGAATATCGAAGACGACCTGCCGTGATAACCTATTGGCACCCATTTGTAATTGGGTAGCAGTGGGTTGTCTGGCCTAAACATCGAACCAACATTTGTAGCATGATGTACTGATGCGTAAAAATCTGTGTAGTCACCAATAGATGCAGGCAACAACAGCTCCGCATCTTTCATTTGCACTAGCGCAGTAACAACAGCCTTTTGCCGCGTATCGCTAAGTGAGCTATCTAACAACTCAAATAGAGCGTGACGCAAGCTCGTGCGGGCCGCGGCACCGCGAGACATAAGTGTATTAAGGGTTGGTGCCACACAGTCGCTTGCCGCAGCTATTGTTTTCTGCGAGTAGCTATCAAAACATCCTATTTCGAGAGCTGCTGAAACATCAAGAATGTACTCGCCTATTGCCACGCCTACTCGCGGCGCATCACGCGAGCCCTTTCTTCTAAACACTCCCATCGGGAGGTTCTGTAGCGGGAAGTCGGTACCAGACAAGTTTGCCGACGCGACCCAGCTCTTACGTGATGGGTCGTGGGTATGGTCTACAGCCACCAGCTCTCTCACAGCAACCCCAGTTTACGTGACTCCGATACAGGCTCGACGAATGAACACGAGCCGAAACTCACCAACGATTTGTTACGCAAGTCGGCAAGTGCTGACCGATTGAAAACATGTTCATAGTTGTCGCGTCGCCAACTGATGGAGTCGTCGGTAATACTAAAACTGGAAGAGTCGCCTTCGTTAAGTATCGAGATAACGTGCTCATCATTAGCTCCCGAAGCCACAATTCCCGCCGCTAGGAAGACATTTAGAAAACCAAACATCGGTGCAACTTCGCTGTTTGGAGCGTACGTGAGTGGCTGCTTCCCACAAAGCACGTGATGCAGTCCCGCAGTCGCTTTGCTAACAACCGACCGTTCTTTGCATCTGCGTAAGAACAGTGCGACAGATTGCGCCGAGGGGAAAGCACTCTCAACCACACCACCCGTTCTTATCTTCGCGCGTCTTCCGGTTGCTGCAACAGCATCAAGCAATGACCCTGGGTCGGCAGCTACTGGTACTTCAAAGTACACCGCCATAGCGTCGTCGAAGATATCACTTATAGTAGCAGCATCTTCTGGAGCATTAATGCGGCATTCGTATGTATCGACAATTGCGCTGCACTCGTCGAAGCAAACGCGGTGTCTAAGGTTAAACGCAGCTATTGCCTCATGATCGGCATTAGCGTCACCACTCCCAGTAACGGAAAGTCTCCACGGAATGGCACCTGCGTCTCGCGGCAAGAACATCTCTGCATGCGTTGAGAACGCATCAAGAGATGACGCCGGACATACGAACCTGCCCAGCATCCATCCGTCGCCGCCTGCACGATAGTGCGCAAAGTTGCGAACAGCAGCCGGTAACTCCAGAGAGGCCGGAGGGAAAACACCTGCGTAGTCTACTATTCCTTCAAGCAGTACGCGCGGCGCGGCTTCAGTAATTGGGAGGGAGCGAACGGGCATTAGGAGCCGATATGATTAACGCCCATCAAAGTCGAGCGCTAAATCTAGAGCGCGCGGAGAGTGCGTTAACACTCCTGCAGAAATGCGATCAACTCCGGTGCTCGCAATTCGCGCAACAGATTCGAGCGTAACACCGCCGGACGCTTCTGTGACTGCCTTATCGCGGCACAAAGAAACTGCCTCGCGTAACATCTCGTCTGTCATATTGTCTAGCAGAATCCAATCGGCACCTGCATCTAGTGCACGCGCTACCTGCTCAAGCGTGTCACACTCCACCTGAATTGGCGTGCCTTTGCTCGCCAAAGCTCTCGCTCTTGATACTGCCAGCCCAATGTCTCCACCGATTGCAGCTATGTGGTTGTCCTTTATAAGGACGCCACTACGCAAATCCATACGATGGTTTACACCGCCGCCCATTCGAACCGCATACTTCTCCAGCTTTCTCCATCCGGGCGTAGTCTTGCGAGTATCGAGAACCTTCGCACTCGTACCCTTTACCGCTTCTGCAAAACGTGCTGTAAGAGAAGCAATTCCCGACAACCTTTGCATAAAGTTAAGTGCGACCCGTTCGGCGGAAAGTATGCCGCGCGCATGGCCAGTTAAACTAAGAACCACGTCTCCCTTACGGACGCGCGATCCGTCTTCTGCTTCGATTCGAATCGTTATCGCATTGTCGAGTTGTCTGAAAGCCTCACACGCGAAAGGAATACCGCACACAACTCCATCCTCGCGTGCAACAACAGAAGCCCTAACATGTCTTGTTGAAACGACGGTCGCGACTGTTGAAACGTCGTTAAAAGCTTGGTCCTCTTCTAGCGCGCTTCTAACGAGCTTATGTAGTTCATCAGCCGACAACGGGAAGTCATCCGAGCCGCATACGGGCGCATCTTGGTCAAGAGGCGGTAAGACTCGCGGAGTTATGGGTATCCCTGCAGGTGGCGTGGGGCGCAGTGGCGGATGGTACTGACTCATTCTCCTGGATCTCCCGGACCGAATGGACTTGTTGACGGTGTACCTCCAATTGCCACCATTCGGTCAATCGAAATGCGCGCCTTAGCAGCGATGTCGTCAGGAACCGTGATCCTGTGTTGCATATAAAGAAGCGAATCTCTAACCTTGGGCAGAGTCGTAACCTTCATATATGCACACTGCGCACGATCGTTTGCTGCAATAAACTTTTTCCCAGGATTCTCCCTGCGAAGTCTGTGCAGAATCCCTATTTCCGTCGCGACTATGAAAGTGTCCTGTTCCGACTGAGCAGGCCTACGAATCATCCCTTCAGTTGAAAGAATGTGCACGCCGTCGCTAGATACGGCGCCAGCCGAAATTGCTTCGACAACTGGAGTGGAACAGCCACACTCTGGGTGAATGAGAAACTCTGCGTCCGGGTGCTGCGCACGTGTTTGCGAAATGTGCTCAGGATCAATACCGGCGTGCACATGACACTCACCCATCCAAACGCGAATATTCTTACGCCCTGTAATTCGCCGAACGTGTGCGCCCAGAAACATGTCAGGAAGAAAAAGTATCTCCTTATCCTCCGGGATCGCATTGATGACGTCTACAGCGTTACCTGATGTACAGCAGTAATCACACTCTGCCTTGACTTCGGCGGTCGTATTTACATACGCGACGACGATTGCACCCGGATGTTCTGACTTCCATTGCCGCAGTTGATCTGCGTCTATAGTGCTGGCTAACGAACATCCTGCAGCGAGGTCTGGAAGAAGAACAGTTTTCTGTGGAGACAATATGGCGGCTGTTTCGGCCATGAAATGAACCCCGCAAAAAACAATAACGTCAGCATCTGTCTTGGCTGCTTCTCTCGAAAGGCCAAGGGAATCGCCAACGTAATCAGCGACATCTTGAACCTCCGGACGCTCGTAATTATGAGCCAGCACAACTGCGTTGCGACTGGCGGCCAGTTTGCGGATCTCTTCTGCAAGAGCCGCGTCGTAATGTGCTTCGAGAGTGGTCACGGGTTCTCCTGAATTTCTACCACGTAATATGACGTCCTTGCCACTTTCTGCGCGTTTTAGGGAAGTCGCTGCGGAAATGTCCTCCCCGCGACTCCTTACGCATAAGTGCGGCCTCTGCTACCAACTGCGCCGTCGTAAGAAGGTTCCGTTCTTCGGTGGCACCTTCACTTAAACGTTCACCAATTTGCTTGAGCCTGTCTAAACAACGCCTTAGTCCCGGCGCCGTGCGCGCTATGCCTGCGTTTTCCCACATCTCTTGGCGAATCGCGTCTGCTGCAACTTGGGCGGCGCCACGATCGGTAAATGGCGGCACTTTCCAAGAAACTTCTGGAGGCTCGGGAAAATCCGTAGGAGTATCGGCTAGGTCGCGCGCAACCCTTTCAGCAAAAACGAGCCCTTCTAGAAGCGAGTTGGAGGCCAATCTGTTGGCTCCATGCACTCCCGTGCGCGCCACCTCTCCCACTGCATATAAACGTGTAACACTAGAACGCCCCACAAGATCTGTGACTATCCCGCCCATCATATAATGTGTGGCTGGCGTTACAGGAATTAAATCATCTGCAGGGTTAATTCCACGCGCCTTGCACAGCGCATCTATGCCTGGGAAACGCACAGAAAAGTTGTCTCCTAGCTTACGCGCATCTAAGTACACCGTACCAAACTCTTGCTGTTCACGAAAGATCTCACGTGCAACAACATCGCGGGGTGCAAGCTCTGCATTAGCGTGACGCGCCGACATAAAGCGCTCTCCACGCGAATTCAAAAGTATTGCACCTTCTCCGCGTACCGCCTCAGATATCAAAGCAAGCGGGTTTTCCGGCGTATCAAGTGCGGTGGGGTGAAACTGCACAAACTCCATATCCGCAAGCCGTACTCCTGCACGGTGCGCAATCGCAAAACCATCACCTGTGGCCACCTGAGGGTTGGTGGTATAGCGATATATCTGTCCACATCCTCCAGTAGCGAGAACTGTAGCATCAGCAATAATGTCGACCGCACGTCCAGCAATGCTGCAGCGAACTCCAGAACACTGAAGCCCGTTCTCATCTTCCGAAATAATCAAATCGAGTACGCGCGCCGTTTCCACAACTTTAATTCGGCTGTTCTCTCTAACCTTCTCAACTAGAGTCCGAGCAACCTCTGCTCCAGTTTGATCGCCGCGTGCATGAACAATTCGATTACGAGAGTGCGCTGCCTCTTTCCCAAGTTTGAAATCACCATCGGGGTCTAAATCAAACATCGCTCCAGCGGCCTGTAGCTCGCGCACACGTGCAGGCCCCTCTTCAACCAAAACTTCCACTGCCTCTGCGTCACAAAGCGCAGCACCAGCCGCAAGCGTATCCTTGCGGTGCAACTCCGGAGAATCTCCAGCGCCCAACGCAGCTGCGATACCGCCCTGAGCATACGCCGTAGCGGAATCAAACAGTGATCGCTTGGTAACGACAATTACGTCACCAAGCTCAGCGGCACGCCACGCTGTGTGAAGTCCGGCAACACCGCTGCCGACGACCAGGAACCGAGTGTGAATTCGTTCAGCCATGCACTAGGTAATCTATGATGATGCGCAGCAAACAGGTTGAGTTCGCTGCTTTCGCCACCAAATATCGTTCGAATCGCAAATGCGCCGCCCCAGTGAATCGCAACGGCCATCTCCGGCGAATCGCAACCGCCCGCTCCGTTAAACAAGGAACATTCCTTGCCCTTAACCTAGGCCATGCATAACATCGAAAGACGAGCATATTTTAGCTATGCGACCTAACAGAACGTTCGCTCCATTTACTATTGCCGTCATCGCTACCCTGGGCCACGTTGCCGCGCACCCTTTTGTAGCGGTAGCGCAAGCCCAAGAGTTGAACGGGGGTAACTTAGGTGCGATGGCGATCGGCATAGTTACTCACGCTAAACCTGCATACGCAGGCCAAAGTTATACCGAAGGCTATCTCACCCAGCCCAACGTTATGGGCAACTACAAATGGAATCGCCTAAGTATTTCCGGAACTGTTAACCTCGAAGCCTATACACTCAAACGCGGTGAGCTTAACGCCGGCGTGTATGGCGAAGGTTACGTAGATCGCCGTCATCCGCACACGCTCGTGCACGAAGTAATGCTCTCTGCCGAGCTACCGGTGCTACTCACTCAAAGACTATATGCGACTATTTCGGCAGGAAAAGGGTTTGTCCCCTTTGGCACCGACGATCCAATGGTACGACCGTTTGTTAAGTACCCAGTAAATCATCACCATTCGCAAATACTCGAGCGCATTCAAGTAGTCGGCGCGCTGCGCTACTCTCAGAACAACGCTAACGTCACGATTGAAGCCGGAGTTTTTAACGGCGACGAACCAATTAGCCCCTTCTCCGTTCCGCAGTGGCGGAGGATTGCAGATTCGTGGGCGACTAGGCTTACGGTTCGCCCCACTCAACAACTTGAGTTTCAAGCCAGCCTTGCAAAAATCGAATCTCCCGATCTCACTCAAGGAGGAGGAAACGATCACATGCAGCACAGCGCATCGGTGCGTTGGAGCAGCCCTCTTAGAGTACTACACGCTCACAGTTATCTGTTGGCAGAGGTCGCTCACACTGATTTTCTCATTGATGACGTTTCGCGCTTTGACTTTAGCTCCGTGCTCATTGAGTCCAGCCTCACTTGGCCTGCAGTTACGGCCGCGATCAGATTTGAACGAACAGACAGGCCGGAAGGCGAGCGGCTTCTAAACCCATTTCGCTCGCCGGTAGGACACATTGACGTTCAGCTATTGGGTATCACCCGATGGAGCAACATAAGTGCTCAACTCTCCTCATCACCTCGTGCCCTCCAACGGCTCCCCGGTGCACTGGTCGTAAGTCCACTTTTAGAGGTGACACTTTCCACGCCTTCGGCTGTAATTAGACCAACCGTTTTCGAACCGGAGCCTTTCTACGGAGCCAAAACGCTGTGGAGCCTATCCGCGGGACTTCGCCTTCATCTAGGATTAATGCGCGAACGCATGGGGCGGTACGGGGCGGCACGCAGCCCCATTAGCAGCACCCACGCTCATCACTAACCTCTCTCGCGTTATGAATAAGACTACTAAATCCCATCCCTTAACTGCCGTCTGTTTTCTCCTTTTATTAGGTTTTACAGCCTGCCATGAAAGTTCGTCACCGAACGAGCCAGATCCTCGCCCAGATCCTGATGGAGCGCTGGTCCATTTAGGGTTAGGTCAAGTGGAAGACCGATACACCGCAGAAGTTTGGGTAAGGGGCAACACCGGCTATACCACCACTTGGGGGAATCGGGGCGGGGTTGTTGGGAACGCCGTAAAAATATGGGACGTTTCTACAGACACCCCCGTTCTGGTGGATTCAGTGCTAGTTGCTAACGCCACCACTTTGGGCGATGTCCAAGTTTCTAATGACGGGTCGTTGTTAGTAGTTGCTATTGAGCACAGACCATTTGGAGGGCTGGCCATTTATTCGCTAGCCGACCCTCGCAAGCCACAGCTAGTTACACAGTTCACCTCTCAGAATCTTTCGTACGGAGTTCACACAGCCGAAGTCGCGCATGTTAACGGAAAGCTTTATGCATTTTGTTCTATAGATCCCGCTCCAGGAGTAGACGCGAAGCTGGTAACTGTCGACATCACTGATCCGCAAAATCCAATAGAAGTTTCGGTCATGGAGGTCGGCTTGCCTTTTGTTCACGATGTGTTTGTGCGCGGCGGCCTACTGTTCTCCGCCGAATGGCACCAAGGATTAGCCATTTACGACATAGGCGCTAACAGCGGATCTCCCGAGAATCCACGCTTCATTTCCCGAGTTTTTACATCCGGTGGTCAAGTTCATAATGTTTGGTGGTTCCACGATCCGTCCTCTGGAGAAAACCGATACGCATTTGTCGGTGAAGAGGGGCCGGGGCTAATAGGAGCAACGTCAGTTGGAGATGTGCACGTCGTAGACCTTTCTGATATCAATCAACCTCGCGAGGTCGCGTTCTTTAGAGTAGCCAACGCGGGAGCGCACAACTTTTCCATGGATGAGGCAAACGGAATTCTATATGCTGCGTTTTACAATGGAGGCGTTCGAGCCTTGGATGTGCGAGGAGATCTTGGCCAGTGTGCTGCTGAGTTCAAAAGCTCCGACGGCAGATGCCAGCTCCACTTAATCGAAGGACGCGAGTTGGCAGCTCAGAAGAGCAACACTCCGGTTTACGTGTGGGGCGTTCAGTACACTGGAAACGCGGTGTACGCATCAGACATGCTCAATGGTCTTCACAAATTTGCCCCGCACTCTCGGCAGCAACCATAGCATCGGCGCACAGCCGCATTCGCGTGCAATCCCGTATGTATTTGTATCTCGGTTAGCCCTCAATGTATCTCGCATGTGCGCGCTTAATGGCGTGCACACCTTCTTGGCCAAATGCGCTTTCGAACTCACTGCTTAGCAACGACATAAGCTTAATCCCTTCGCGGGCTCTGATCTCGCCGAGTGATGTAAGCTGAGCGCGTTTGGACCTCCTATCGGAAGGATCATCAATGCGTCTTACCAAACCGTCAGCCTCTAGTCGGTCTATAAGAGTGGTCATATTTGACGGAACACATTTCTGTGCCTCTGCCAGCACTCTAAGTGGGACAGCTTCGCTGGCTCTCAAAAGCTGCCTTAAAATCGCGAATCTTGGGCTGGACAGTCCAACAGATTTCAACTCGTCTTCGATGCGAGTATTTATCTTTGCAGCTACCCTCATAAACTGACTGAGGGCAGTGGTGGTTCTGTCAGCATCTCTGGTTTCGAGCCAGCTACCATCTGCCTGATTCATTTTCATAGGATGCAGCCTAAAAGCGGAGATGTCAAACATTCTGCTTTGGGGGTGTCCAACAGCGATCCCGCAGACGAGAATACACGCTCATGCGTCGCACTCTTATCCTAATCGGCGTTTTGTTGGCCGTTCATGTCGGCCTGCTGTTCGTGCGCCCGTCGGGCTCCTCGATGGTGGACACGGGCGACGGGCTGGATATCGGCATTGTATTTGACGTCGGTGGTCGCGGAGATAAGTCGTTTAACGACGGCGCCTTCCTTGGCGGCGAGCGAGCATCACGAGAACTCGGCGCACGCGTTCGATACATTGAGCCGGGCGAAGGAAGTGATCGCGAAGCAGGGTTACGACTGCTAGCAGCAGAAGGGTTGGATTTAGTTATTGGGGTAGGTTTCATCTTCAGCGACGACATTACCGGACTTGCTCGTGAATACCCGAACATAAATTTCGCCGACGTTGATTACGCAGTAGCGGTCGACTCTCTTGGCAACCCCCTTCCCATGCCCGCAAATCTTCTTGCTCTCAAGTTTCGGGAAGAAGAGGGATCATTTTTAATGGGTGCCCTTGCCGCACTCGCGGGTGGTTCCAAGAAAGTTGGGTTTATTGGCGGAATGGATATCGCTCTTATTCACAAATTCGAGGCAGGCTACCGAGCTGGCGTAAGGTACGTCTGTAGCGACTGTGAGGTTATTTCACAGTACGCTGGCGTCACTCCTGAAGCGTTTCGAAACCCTGGTAGAGGTAAGGAGTTGGCACTGAGTCAGTATCAGCAAGGGGTACGTGTGATTTTCCATGCGGCCGGTTCAACTGGACTTGGTGTTTTCGAAGCTGCGCGAGCCGCAAATAGACTGGCAATAGGCGTCGATTCGGACCAGTACGATGAAGCACCCGGTTACATACTCTCATCAATGGTTAAAGGAATCGACGAGGCCGTTTTCCAAGCGATTAAGGCTGTCAAAGAGAACAGTTTCTCGGGAGGCATTCAGGAGCTAGGCTTGGCCGAACGTGGAGTTGGCTTTGTCTACGACGCGAGAAATAGGGCGTTGATAGCTGATAGCGTGCGAAGCCGCCTTGATGCCCTTACCCAAGAGATCATTGCTGGTCGTATAAGGGTGCCTTCTACAAGATGACGCAAACTCAGAAGAGGGAGCAGTCGCTCGCAGTTAAAATGACTGGCATCTTTAAGTCGTTTGGTGCAGTGATTGCCAACCGGGATGTATCACTAGAGGTAGCGCGTGGTGAGATACATGCGCTCGTAGGCGAAAATGGCGCAGGCAAAAGCACGTTAATGCATATACTCAGTGGACTCCACGCCCCCGATGCGGGAACTGTGGAAGTGTTTGGAAAGAACGTTGCAGGATGGAGCACTGAAGCGGCGATAAAGGCAGGGGTTGGTATGGTGCATCAGCACTTCATGCTAATTCCTACACTTACAGTTTCAGAGAACATTGTATTAGGTGAAGAGCCATCTAAAGGAATTGTTTTCGACCGAAACAAAGCGCTCACTGCGGTAACAGATCTTAGTGAGCGTACAGGGTTAGGTGTGGCCCCTGATGTGAGAGTCGGGGAGTTGAGCGTTGGTGAGGCGCAACGTGTTGAGATACTTAAAGTTCTTTACCGGGGCGCTCGTGTTTTGATACTTGATGAACCAACCGCAGTTTTGTCGCCCCCTGAAATTCAAGAGCTCTGGCGAGTACTTCGCACGCTTCGTGATGATGGAGACACGGTCATCCTTATCACTCACAAGCTCGATGAAGTTGTGGCTGTTTCTGATACCGTAACGGTAATGCGCGCAGGCACTACGGTGTCGAGCTTTGCAACTGCGGGAACGACACCTCGCGAAATTGCTAAAGCAATGGTTGGCCGCGATGTTTCGTTGGCACTTGATGCTGTCCCCGGTGCACTTCAGGATTCTTCTCGCGCTTCAGGACCCGGAATTGACCGCTCAGTTCCAATGTCTTTGCGCGTTGAAGATTTAGTGGTAGTTGGCGACCGAGGCACCGTTGCAGTCGACCGCCTTAGCTTTGATATCGCTCCCGGCGAGATTCTTGGAATAGCTGGTGTAGAGGGGAATGGACAAACGGAGCTTCTTGAAGCTATCGCTGGAATTAGGCATATAGGCGACGGGAAAATTGTTTTGCGCGAGCACGCGTTACATACAATGAGTGTTCGCCAACGCGCCGACGCTGGGCTTTCCCATATTCCTGAGGATCGGCACCGGAGAGGTTTGATACTTGAGTACTCCATAGCCGACAACCTTATACTCGGTCAACAGCACAAATACACGACAACATTAGGCTTAGACCAGGATCATGTTTTGCGTAACGCGCAGCAGTTAATTCGCACATTCGACATTAGACCTGCAGCGCCTTCGTTACCAGCGCGCGCGCTATCAGGCGGCAATCAACAGAAGATTGTTATCGCTAGAGAGATGGGGCGTGAGTTTAGGGTACTTTTGGCGGCACAGCCAACACGCGGTGTCGATGTCGGCGCAATAGAGTTTATTCATGCGCAATTAAGACGCGCGCGCGATGAGGGGAAAGCTGTTTTATTGGTGAGTGCAGATTTGCCAGAAGTTCTTGCGCTTTCAGATAGAATAGCGGTGATGTATAGAGGTCGCTTTGCCACCGTACGAAACGCCGCTGAATGTGACGCTGAGTTACTGGGACCTTACATGACCGGAGCGGCCGAATGAGTCGCGTTGTACCATCTGCAACGTCACCAGCTGAAACACCTACTTCGCGTGTTTATGTCCGGTTTGATGGCGGTCTGTTGGGTTCGATACTACCTCCTGTAGTCGCGCTATTGGTCGCTATGGTGGTTGGTGACATTCTCATTCTTATCTATGGGGAATCACCGGCAACTGTATACCGTTTACTTCTTGAGGGGACGTGGGGCAATTGGTACGGCTTCGGACAGGTTTTGTTCAAGACCACTACGCTTACTTGCACTGGTCTTGCTTTTGCGCTTGCTGCGCGAGCGGGCCTGTTTAACGTAGGAGCCGAAAGCCAACTAGCTGCAGGTGGTTTTGCAGCCGCAATGGCGGGGCTCTTACTACCAACTGGCGTGCCGGCCGTTGTTGCAGTATCTGTGTGCATACTTTCGGCTATGCTCGCCGGTGCAGTAGCTGGAGGAATACCGGGATGGTTGCGGGCGCGTTTCGGTGCAAGCGAAGTAATCGTGACCATCATGCTTAACTTCGTAATACTTGCACTCCTTAACTATCTAATTGCTCAACACCTTGCAGTTTCGGAAACTCTGCACACGGCGGCCATTAATGTCGGAGGCGTTCCGCGCCTTTCCGATTCTATGAGCGTATTCAAAGGATCGGCAGCCAACTGGACAATTGTGGCAGCTATGCTAGCTCTGTTTGTTTCCTGGTGGTACCTGTTTCGCACTAAAGCCGGTTACGAGTTGCGTGCAGTGGGATTACAACCAGATGCCGCAGAGAACGGTGGCATACGTGTCGCACGCGTAGTCGTGATCTCGATGATGATATCAGGAGCTCTTGCGGGGCTCGGCGGAATTAACTTTGTACTTGGTTATAAAGGCTACTACGAAGAAGGCTTTGCTGCTGGCTCGGGCTTTTTAGGAATTGCAGTTGCACTCGTAGGAAGAAACCATCCTGTTGGGATTCTGCTGTCAGCACTACTATTTGCGACACTATCACAGGGTGGTCTAGCTGTAAACGCAATTGTTCCAAAACAGTTAGTAGACATTCTACAAGCTGTGGTAATACTCAGCGTCGCAACTGCAGTGCCTGAGGTACAGCGCCAAATTCGTAACGCCGCTGGCAGGTTGCATAAACGTTCAGGAGAAACACCAACAGCGTCGGGGCAATCCTGAACATGGCCGCACTCGCATTTTTCCTCCAAACCATTCGTATATCAATACCCTACCTGCTTGCTGCAGCAGGAGGTGTTATGAGCGAACGGGTCGGTGTGATAGCGCTGTATCTCGAAGGGCTACTGCTTTCCGGCGCTTTCGGTGCAGCAATGGCAGCCCACTATTCGGGTAGCGCATGGGTTGGGCTGGCAGGTGCCATTGCTATGGGCATGTTAGTCACCTCAATACTCGCGGTTGCGACACTTCGGTTCCGCGCGAATCAGGTCGTAGTAGGTGTTGCGATTAACCTGCTAATCGTTGGTGCGACACGATTCTTTTTGCGTCTTTCATTTGATAGCGCATCCAATTCACCAAGGGTAGCTGGATTTGGCGGAGAAAACTCGTCAGCTGGTTTGTTTTCCAGCTTTGAGAATCCGTTGGTTTGGATAGGACTTTTGTCTATGCCATTACTTGGCTGGGTGCTATATCGGACTCCATTTGGGCTTCGTGTCAGAGCTGTAGGTGAGAACCCTGAAGCCGCTGCAACTCTTGGTGTGAAGGTGACTGCACTGCGTGTACAAGGATTGCTAATAGCTGGCGCTCTTGCGTCACTTGGCGGCGCTTACCTAGCGCTTGATCAGCATCAGTTCACGGACGGAATGAGTGCAGGACGCGGATTCATTGCGCTGGCAGCTGTTATTTTTGGGCGATGGGAACCGGTTAAAGTTGCGATCGCCTGTTTGCTGTTCGCAGCGGCTGAAACTTTGCAGATACAGCTTCAGGGCGCGCAGAGTATTCCTAGCCAGTTCGTCGAGATGATACCGTACGTGCTCACCATCGTTGCTTTGGCAGGACTAGTTGGACGTAGTACACCACCTGCAGCGTTGGGCAAAAGTGAGTAAACACTACTCAGCAACAACGCTGCAGAAACGGTAAACCAGGACAACACTTGAAGGAAGAAAAAGAGACCGGCGAATACCCAAGCGACGGTCGTAGTGCATTCGGTAAGCTTGTAGTCCTCATGGTAACGGCTTTCATCGACATGCTCGGCATGTTGATGGTTTTGCCATTGTTACCATTCTACGCAACTGAGATGGGTGCAGGGGGAACAGCTGTCGGTGTACTAGTAGCAAGCTTTAGCGTGGCGCAGCTTCTTAGCGCGCCTATATGGGGACGATTTAGCGACCGATACGGAAGGCGTCCAGCATTAATGATTGGACTAGGAGCTAGCGCCGTTGCGTATGTAGTATTTGCTTTTGCCGACTCACTCTGGCTGCTCTTTCTTTCCCGAATTGTTCAAGGCGCTGGAGGCGGCACAGTAAGCGTAATCCAAGCGTATGTTGCAGACGCCACACGTCCACAAGATAGAGCCAAATCTTTAGGATGGTTAAGTGCCGCGACGAACGCCGGTGTTGCGATCGGACCGGTAATTGGCAGCTGGGCAAGTATAGTTAGCACACACACACCGGGACTCGTTGCTGCTTGCTTCTGCCTACTAAACATGTTGTTTGCATGGCGTTATCTAACGGAAGTAAGAGCTCCCGGTAAAACAAATGATAGCAATACTGTTCAGCGTTCATCGCGGCAGGCTGTACTGCATGTAGTAACACGTCCCAATGAAGCTTCATCAAGGCTTATACTTATATACGCCATATCAATTGGTGCTTTTCAAGGAACGACAGCCGTTCTAGCACTGTTGCTTGCGTGGCGGTTTGGCGTAACAGCACAAACCATAGGTTACTTTTTTATGTACATAGGTATTTTGTCTGTACTCACGCGAGCTGTAATTCTGGGCAAATTGGTAGATCGCTATGGCGAGGCAAAGTTGTCTCGCTACGGTCTCGTTCTTATGTCCGCCGGTTTATTGGGGCTGGCACTTTCGCGCGACTACGTGACACTTGCGCTTGCAGTTGGGCTTCTACCCTTAGGGACAGCGTTTACCTTCCCCTGCGTTACCTCTTTACTATCAAGAGTAATTTCTAGCGCTGAGAGAGGGCTTTATATGGGCGTTCAGCAAACGTATGGCGGTGTGTCACGAGTGATTTTTCCTATTCTCTTTGGTGTTGCATTCGACCGTATAAGCGCACCCAGCCCATTTATAATTAGTGCGGTACTAGTAATGAGCACGTTGTTATTGGGAAGAGACATGGAGAAGTACACAACTCGCTAGCGTGCGTTGGCAGCGGGTAGGCCGTTGCATATCACCGTCACCTTCGGGATATTGGTGCTGCAATTCGTTCAGATACTAAACAGGATAACGAGCATATGAGTTCGCGTGACAGGCTGATATCACTACTTGCTGCTAAGGCTTACCGTGAAGGAGATTTTATTCTCTCTTCTGGTGCACGCAGCTCCTTTTATCTGGACGCAAAGCAAGTCACGTACGATGCAGAGGGTGCGCGTCTTGTGGGAGAAGCTGTGCAGGCATTATGTGCAGCGCGTGGTATTACAGCAGTCGGAGGGCTTACCATGGGTGCCGACGCAATAGTGGCGAGCACCGTGGTTGCTTCAGCTTTACAAAACTCTCCAATAGTAGGTTTTATTGTTCGAAAGGAATCAAAGCAACATGGACTTCAAAAGTTTATTGAAGGTGTAAGCCCTGACGGGCATAAAACAGTAATAGTAGACGACGTAATTACGTCGGCCGCTTCGGCTATTAAGGCTGTTGAGCGAGCAGAAGCAGCCGGTGCAAAGGTTACGCTCGTAGTTGGGGTAGTCGACCGTGAAGAAGGTGGTGCTCAAGCTCTCGCAGAGCGAGGCATTGAGTTCGTACCACTTGCAACACTTAGCGAGATTCGCAGCGCGCGCTAGTTTTTAGCGCCTATAACTCCCCACGTAGACGGTCGATCTACTGGTCCAACTATGTACACGCGAACCCCGACCTGTTCTTTAAGAGCGGCCGGAAGTTCTACTATTGGAATGCGCGTGCCATTGGCGGTTACGAGCGAATACTTGTTACCACTTAACTCCAAAACGCCATCAGTCGCGGCTACGCCGTCGGCAGAACGAACAACGAACTCAGCAACATTAAACCGCACAGCTCCTCCCGGAGACGCGTTTAAGTCACGTTCCTGAGTTAATGTCCCATAAACAGATATCTCCGCACCGATAACATTGCGAAGTATGTTTTGCTTCGAACTTGAGAGCGAAAAAACGCCGCTTCCATAATCAAGTACAAGCGCGGTCATCGGTTCATTGCCGACCTCCCGAACAATACCGCGTGCGCTATCCCGCGATGCAGATGCGGTAGCGCCCGTGTTTTGAGCTCCTGCGGAATTAGTTTGTTCGCCGGCATAAGCACCGGTTGAATCGGCCTGCGATTCTTGGTTGGTTGTAGCTGAAGATACTGAATCGGGGGACCGAGACATACTGTCTGCGCTATCGGAGGTGCCGCGTTTGCAAGCGCTTATACCGCCGAGCAGGAGTAGCGTGGTAGCGCAGAGATATGTACCGATCCCCTTTTTCATGTATGGCCTCTCGTTATTTGAGTCTTAGGACCGCGAAAATCACTGTCGAAGGCGGAACACCACCTGCAGACGAGCGAAGCTTAAGCATCTGAGACTGCGCGCCGTTTCCACTTATCTCGTAGTATGCGTGCGCACCGCCACGGATATTCACCGGATCTGTTTGGAAATTACCAAACGCAGCCGCCGTGGGAATTATTGGGAACGGATTTGGGAAGGTTCCGCGCCAAGAGGGCGATTCGTTTAGCCCTGCGTAAATACTACGCAGGTTCCATGTGGGGAACTGGTAGTCGGGGTTAGCGGGCATCCCAGGATAGTCGTCGGCGTAAAGCGCCAAGCCCCAGTTAACGAGGATTTGATCGATCCCAACTCCTGCGCGAGCAACGATGTTGTTGACACCAGTCGTTGTCGCGTTATTTAGCGCTGTTAGGAACTCCGATTCAGACGATGAGTACCTATCGATGGTATATCGAATCATCGACCACACGGTTTGGTAAAACACTGACCCAGATTGCCCAGTCGCCTGTCCCCAAGGCGAATAGTCCCACGGCTGGAAAAGCTTGGACCGTATCTCGTTGAAGTGGCGGCGCATGCCGTAACTGGGGCGGCGAACCGCGTCGCCGGCGAGACAGGCTGCTTCAAGGGGGTGGAAGTCGCAGTACACTCCATTTGTAGATGCTGTACCCCAACCTGTGTTCTGCTTCCACCCTACGTTGTGCAGTGACTGACGTATCCAAACCTCTTCCGCGTGACGCGCCGTTCCTTCTTCAAGCCACGACTCCTCGTAATTTGGAGCTCCGTTAGCAACGCGAGCAGAGTGCGAAGCAATGTGTTTCACTTCATGAACCACGGTTCTGGCCATGAAATAGAACCATCCATCGGGGTAGTTCGTGCTATTTATATTCGAACCCGCAGTGATAGGAACCGAGCCGTAAAACAGCTGGTTGTAATTGCTACCAGGATACTGCGACTTTGGAAATTGGTCGCACGAAATTACGTAGGCCGCGGCACCAGAGCCATTGAGGCGCTGTGAGAATACCATGTGCAGTAGTCCGTCTCCATCGGTGACAGCATCGCGAAGGAGTGGGTCGCCAAAGCTATTCTTTACGGCGTCGTACTGATCTGTGTCAAAAATGACTCCAAGTCGCTGATAGTATCCCGCCAAATCGGTGTTGCTCGTCGACAGAAGGGTATTGCTTTGATCTTCCCAGATCACTGACTTACTGCCAACGTAAATTGCCTTCGCGTTAATAGTAGGGCCAAGGGTCACGCAACCGCTGTTGAACTGGAATAAGAAACTGCGCGCTTCACCAATCACGGGCGGTTCGACACGAACTTCTGGATGAATGATACCTCGCGCACGCTGCGCTGCGCTCTCTGCCATGAGGCGCGCAAACTCTTTACGATCACGCTCAAGGTGTTCAAAGTGCACACGCTCTTGACGAGCGCGCACAGAGCTTTCTGGAGAAGCATCAAAGCTGGCCGCTGCCATTGCACTAGTCGCTTTAACGTTCTGCATTGGCGCTGCCGCTGCACCCATACCAGTTAGGCGTACACCTGATGTGGAGTTCAGCAATAGCGAAGTGTTTGTAAGTGTCACGAGCAGGCGCGAGTCGGCGGCTCCACCAGGAACTTCCACGCACTCTGTAGCACTGGCTGGAACAATCGCTGCCTGGCCGGCAGCAATCTCGATTTTGGGTGCCGTTACCGTTCCGCTAAAAACATTGCTTTGCGAACCTTCCCGAGAAACCTGAACTGGCGTAGCGCCGTTGGGGATACACGGAACCGAGATCGTTAGCTGAGTAATTGATCCTGCCGTTACTGGGGCTTGTACACCTGCTAGAGTGACAACGTTATTCGCAGGTATTGGATCGAAACCTGTACCTGTAATTGTGGCGGTGGTCAGCACCTGCATTGGTGTCACCGACTGAATAGCAGGTGGAGCAAAGGCGAGAATGTTGATATCGACTGTACCAGATTTCCCTTCGCTCGTTGCGGTGATAGTAACGTTGCCAGCTGCTACAGCCGTGACTATGCCGCCAGCATTTACAGTAGCTAGCGACGGATTGCCAGACCCCCAAGAAACAGCACGCCCTGTGAGCTCACCGCCCTGAGCGTCTAACAACTTTGCAGTTAATGTCTGTTCTCCATTAACAATCATGGTTGTTGTTGGCGCGACTACCTGAACGGTGGCGACTGGCTTGGGCTCAACAGTAACTGACACGGAGCCAGAAATGCCATCTACCTCCGCAGTAATGTTGGCAGTACCAACCGCAATCGCGTTTACGACACCAGCGGCACTTACATTTGCAACTACCGAATTATCGGAGCTCCAAGTGAGTGTACGCCCGGATATCGTACCACCAGCATTGTCGCGAACCGTAGCAGTTAGCGTTTGCTGCTCGTCGACAATCATAGTCGCCGACGGCGCAGTTACTTGAACTGATGCGACAGGCCTCGGCGCGACATTAATAGATACTGAACCAGTCTTTCCTTCCGATGTCGCTGTTATTGTAACCCGTCCTACAGAAACAGCTGTCACTAGCCCTGCTGACACGGTAGCGATATTCGTGTTTGACGATGCCCACGTAACGGGCCGATCAGTAAGCGTGTTACCTGCCGCGTCCTTCACTACGAACTGCAACTGCAAAGTTTGTCCGGCAATGACAGAGCTGGAGGACGCAGATACGGTTACCGTTTCGACGGCAGGCGGAGCAACTGGATCACCGCCGCCACCGCCGCCACAAGCGACAGCAGTTAGGAGAATTGCGGCGCTAGCGAGGCTTCGCAGCACAGAGTGACGGCTCATCGAGGATTTAGGAAAGATCACGATAATTGGGGAGGAAGGGGCGGGGCGGGTTTTCGGCCGAATCATGGGACAGAAACGGCCGTTGCGGCGGAAACACTATATGCTCGGGCGGAACCCACAGTTAGTCAAGCTTAAATCGCACAGAATTTCTGATTCAAAACCCTTTTGATACAAGCCTTACCGAGCCGACGGCCACCAGCGTGCCGCTACCGTGATATCAGTACCCAAAAGTCTAAGATTCGGCAGGCCGAGCACGGCATTGTCGAATCGCCATGATTCGTAGCTGGCTCCAAACCATTCCGCAGATACATCTAATGCTAAGTTCCGCTTCAATTCCACTTGAACGCCGCCAGACCAGCTCAACACTAGCCCACTCCCGCGAGTCCTTACTGGGTTTGCTACCGTAGAAACGTCTACGTCGCCGTTAAACCAACTTAGGCCAAATGCCCCGTTAATGTATGGTCGGATGCGTCGATCGCTCTTTAGCAACAGGTATCGAACACCTGCATCTAAATGCGAGGTGCGATAGTCACGAAATGTGAGCGTATTCTGACTATTAAAGCGATAATCAACGTTTCCCGAAGTACCACCTAGTGCCACACCACCGCGTATTGCAAACATCCAATGCTTGTCAAACTCCAGTCCAACTTCTGCACGCATAGAATTCGCACTTCCCGACGAGTTCGCAGTACCAATTGCAAGAGTCGGAGTTGAGTGACTTGCCACCAACCCTAAACTAAGGCCGCGAGGGGCCGAAAAATCTACGGGCTTGTTGTAGTACGGATCGAACTCGCTTGCTGGCATGCCGCGTCGTTCGTAAAGAATTACCTCTATAGTATGCGCGCTGCCGTCCTTAATGAAAGCCTCAAATCGCCTAGTCGCACCATAGCCAGGATGGCGAGCAACGATAACCGCACGACCGTTAGCAATGTTCTCAAATGCGTACTCGCCACTTTCATTCGTATGTGTAGTCCGCGAATACTTGCGTGTTGAAAGTACAACTTCGACGTTCGCCATACTTCTAAGTTGTCCATCGCGCACAACGCCACTGATACGACCGCTTGATTGCGCGTTGGCCTTCTGAGCAACTGTTAATGATGCTACAGCAATAATCACCGCTACACCAATACGAATGGCGTACGAGAGAGTAGATATGTCGCGCGTTAGTGACACTTAAACACCCGATATAAAGTCGCTGTGACGTGGAGTTCGTTGGTGAGGTATACAGTAGCAGGATGGCATCCAGCGCGCACCCCTAAGCGCACGCAGAAACATATGCGCGATGTAGCAGAACCGACGTAATAGCGCACCTCAAACCACGGACGAGAGATACCAGCCATGAAAAGTTATCGATCACTCATACCATTCGCACTAGCATTCACACTAGCTGCGTGCAGTGATGAGCCATCAAACCCGTCGGAGAATAACGGCGACCAAGTTAGGCTTTCTGTAACAGGCGACACAGAAGACGGCACCCTGGTGCTCGACCCTAGAACCGCTACGCTGCATGTTGGCTATGGGATGCTCGTGACGGCCACTATCACTAACGTTAGCGGCCAGCCAATAGAAGGAGCGCGTCCCTCGTGGCGTTCTACCAACGCTTCCATTGTCGCCGTTACCGCGCTACCCGACACTGGCTCCAACAGTGAAGGGCGTAAGGCTTCGATTAGAGCAATCGCGGAGGGGACTGCAATGATTATTGCATCTAGAGGTGTCGCCGCTGATACAGCGTTTGTCACCGTTGCACCACCTCGTATCGACTCAACGGGACACGGCGGCGGCGCGCCTGTTCCAACGGCCACTGAGTTCGAACTCGGCATTTACGTTAGCACCGCTTTTGACTCGACCCTTTTAGCGCAGTGGGTACGCGAACCGGTTGCTAACGCAACAGTTAAGCTTTATCGCCTGCCGCCTCAACCAGGTGATACCATACCCGTCGCAGTTACACCGGTTAACGAGCCCACTCTATTCCAAACGGCGCAAACCAACGCCGAAGGTTTTGTGAAAATCACCAACATCCCGATGGGACCTTTCAGAGTCGAGGTAACACCGCCAACCGACAGTGACTGGGAACCCAAAACTGTAAACTTCGCCACACCATACTTCTCTAGCGTGCGGCAAGAGCTGCGGCTTACAAAGAATTAGACGAACGCAACGTCTAACTGAGACTCAGGCTACCAACGGCGCAGCCTGAGTCTCAGTGCTTTCTGAAGGTAAGGAGTTGCATTTAAAGAGTACTTGTCTAAGAATTCCATTCCCCTTCCTTAATTCGGCAGACCAAGATGTCCTCAGATCGTCGCGATTTCCTGCATCGCTTCGCGCTCGGCGCGGCAGCCATAAGCACAACTCCTTCCCTCCTGTCAGCGGCGCCCGCTCTAGTAAATCATACCCCCAACGGCGTTCTTAGCGACCTCATTGCAACTGAGGCTGAACAGCAACAACAGTCCATTACATGGGATGTGTCGTGGGCAAAGAAAATCACCGGCAAACACAGAATAGTTTTCGATATGCCGGACTACGATGACGGTAGCGGAGTGTATCGAGCTGCGGTGTGGGGAGGTCACTACAAACAAATGCTAGACATTTCTGACGAAGACATATCTACTGTGTTGGTAATGAGACACTCCGCTGTTCCTCTCATTATGACTCACGACTTTTGGGAGGAGTACGAGCTCGGGAAAAGCGCTAAAGCCAAGCACCCAATGACTGGCAAGAAAACGAAAAGGAATCCTGTGCTGATGGATTCCGACACTGATGGATTGCCGGCGTCGTTTGCTCGTTACTCGCTTGACAAGCAAATCGAAAAGGGAACTATAGTTTTGGCGTGCAACCTAGCCTTTAACTCTATGGTGTCGTTAGTAGCAACGAAACACAAAATCCGTGGCAACGAAGCAAGACAGCAAGCTCTCGCGGGGCTTGTCCCCGGAGTAATAATGCTACCATCTGGCATAGTAGCAGTTCAGCTCGCACAAGAAAATGGCTGTCACTACGCGCGCGCTACTTAATCTTAGCTAACAAGCTCTCTTGTTCGTTGAGCCAGGTGACAGCTACGAACGTGCACCTGGCTCGGAATTAATTACCGCACGAGCTATCTCAACCATTGGGACAGATCTGTCTTGGCTTGAGCGCTGCATTATTCTGTACGCCTCTTGCTCGCTACTACCCGTACGTCGCATTAGCATCCCTTTTGCTCTCTCAATAAGCTTTCGTGCTTCGAGTTGACGTTTCGCATCGGCTGCTTCGTTCCTAGCAGAAAGCAATTCCTGCGCGCGAGAAACTGCGAGCTTAATCGTTGCGTCTAAAGTTGCGGGCGGGGTTGGCTTGGCAAGTAGTGCAATGGCACCAGTGCGAGTGAGATCCGTCGCAGAAAGACGAAGGAGGAGATCGCCAGTCATGAACAGAACAGCAGTGCCGGGCACCGCATTTGCAATCTGCTCAGCGGCTTCGATACCACTCGCACCTGGCATGTGAATATCAAGCAGAACAGCGTCAGGAGTAAACTGACGCGCCTTTTCGATTGCCTCATTACCGCTGTCGACTTCTGCAACCACCATGTAGCCGAGTGAGTTAAGAACTTCTACCAATAGGGAGCGTTCAACAGCATCGTCCTCGGCAACGAGAACTCGTACAGTTTGGGAATGATCGGACATGCCTACTTCACCCCACGTCCGTTATCGCCGTCGGTTACCATTTGTGAAAGCAGCTCCGATGCTTGCAATGGCTTCAGTAGCAAGAAATCCGGAGTGTATCTACGAGGATTACGAGACGCGTCGTAAAAACCTGTTATAACACCTACCCTTAGATTCGGGAAACTCTCTTTGGCGAACGCCACCAATGACCATCCGTCTCCATCGGGGAGCTCTACATCAGTCACCATGACGTCGTAAACATGTGCACCACGCATGGCTGCACACGCCTCTTCAAAGCCAGCCACCGTATCAACAGAATATCCCTCGGCGGTAAGTAGTCGGTATATGAACCGTCTGCCTTCATCATGATCTTCAACGACAAGAACACGAAGAGAAGAGGACACCTCCGACTGCACATCATTGCCAGCTGATATCGCAGACGTTACATCGCTCTCCACACCGACAACGCGTGAGGCGTCGTCATCGTTGGAACTCAGTTGAGATTGTGGCGGATCTAATCTATTTGATTCTACCTTCTCGTGTTGGGATAAACCTTGCTGGGGAATCCGTACAGCCCCTGCAACTAAAGCGGCAGCCGCTTCAGCCGCCTCCTTCATTCGTACTGCGTACTCTCTAACAGCCGCAGGATTGTTTGCGTTCCTTTCAAGCAGCCAAGCTCCTTGCACTATTGGATTGAGAGCGTTGTTAATCGCGTGAGCTGTATTGGTTGCGCTGTTAAACAACGGAGCAGACGAAGCCGCCTCTACAATGACAACCGTAATAATGTTTCCACTACTATCACGGTACGGGATGGCGCTTAACAACACTTCGCTGTTGTCCCTACCCGTAAGTATCACCTTTTGCAAACGAACCACTTCACCCTTGAGTGCCAACGTACCAGCCCACTCTTGCAACGTTACAGCCAATCCCGTCTCTGCAAAAACAGCTTTGTCCCTACGCCAAAAATCTTCGATACTGCGTAAGTTCGCGGCACCATCTGCTGCTTCTGCCAGCTTATTCCTACGGGTCAACGCACCACTACTGTCAAAAACACGAATGGATACTGGCAGAATATCCAGTAGTTCGTGTAAGTCGCGATCATACATGATTGGCTCGACCGTTTACAGCGGAGTAGTGCGTTATGTTGCGGGCGCTAAGAACTCTTTTTGCGCATATGACTGTACGATTCTGTTATCAATCGTACTCCGCGGCTATATGTAAGGTACGCGTAAGCCCATTGCACGAATACCGTTGTGCGGTTACGAAACCCTACCAAGTACATAAGGTGCACAAATAACCAAATCCACCAAGCTATGTAGCCGCTAATCTTAAGCTTGCCAAAGGAAGCAACGGCCTTGTGGCGCCCTACTGTTGCTAGATCCCCTTTGTGGAAGTACTTGAATGGTAAACGAGGCTCGTTTTGTACACTCTTTAGAACCATGCTAGCAGCATGTGCACCTGTTTGGTTGGCAGTAGGTGCAACGGCGGGCAGTGGTCTGCCATCTGCACGCTCTAAATAGCAGAGATCGCCTACGACAAAAACTTCTGGATAGTTAGCGAGCGACAAATCAACATTTACTTTAACACGTCCAGCCCGATCTGTTTCTGTGTTCAACTGCCTGCCCAGCGGCGATGCCGCATTCCCCGCTGCCCAGAAAACCGTGTGTGTAGCTATGTGCTCTTCACCGATTACTACTTCACTATCAGTGATTTGTGTAACTGGCGATCCAAGCCTTACTTCTACCCCAAGTCTTTTCAGATACTCTTGAGCGCTACTAGAAAGTGATTCTGGGAATGCAGCCAATAGCCGCGGCCCCGCTTCAACAAGGATGACACGTGTTGTACGAGTATCAATGTTACGAAAATCTCTAAACAGCGCTCCTTTAGCAATCTCTGCTACAGCGCCTGCCAGCTCTACTCCAGTGGGACCACCACCTACTACAACGAACGTTTGAAGAGCCTTTTGTAATGACGTGTCATCAGTAAACTCGGCGCGTTCGAAAGCTAGCAAGAACTTCTGCCTCATACTAAATGCGTCATCAATTCCCTTTAGTCCGGGCGCTACGGTCTCCCATTCGTCATTGCCGAAATAAGAGTGACGCGCGCCACTAGCAACGATAAGAAAGTCGTAGCTAAGCTCGCGCGCACCATCGTCCAAGATAACCTTACGCGATGCAACATCAATCGACGTTACCGCTGCAAGCAATACAGTTGTGTTCTTGCTCCTACGCAGTCTCCATCTAATTGGGACTGTTATGTCGCTAGGTGCTAGGCCCGCGGTTGCAACCTGATACAACAGAGGTTGAAAGGTGTGATGATTTGACTTGTCGACGACTGTTACTCGAACTGGCCCTTTAGCCAGAACTCTGGCGGCCGCAAGGCCGCCAAAACCTCCGCCTATTATTACAACATGCGGTTTCATATTCGCCTAGTCCTAGTGTCAGCGTTGAACTGCTCCAGCCGGTGATGTGCGAACAGGTGGCGTTATCAAATTAAGCAGTAGTCTAGCAGCACCAGGAACGCCCGCTGGCAACTGCCTAAAAAGCGATAGTGTTACGTACACATACCGCCCTTTTCCAACAGAGGCCGTAAGTAACCCGCCTCTATTCTCCGGCTCCTCCGGATCGTTCATTGCCAACAGTGGTGTGTATCGCATGTCAGCAGATGTTGGCATGTATGTGGCACGCTCCTGAACCCAGCCCGCAAAATCATCGTCATTTATGCGGTTCGGCCGCGTAAGAAGTGCTGCTGCTACATCGAGAACTCTTACTGTAGAGTTCTCTACTGTAACACGGCTAGCAGGACGTGTGAGTTGGATCGGATACGGCATTATTCCTGGCTGCAACATCTCGTACTGACCATACTGCACCACGAGATTTCCGCCATTCTGTGCGTATCTAAGCAACGTACTGTTCTTTGCCGGAAGCTCTTTATGCACATCGTATGCACGTGGACCGACAACAATTGATGCGTAGCGCGACAGGTCTGTGTTGTCGAGCATAGATGGCTCCAACTTGTCTACGGTTACACCTAACTGACTAAGTGCTTCTGCGCCATGATCTCCAACACCGGCTATATAACCAACTCTTATGTTAGAAGGTGCAGCAGCACTAACTGACGATAGCCACATCCCCGATGGGGCATACATGTTTTGGCGAGGGATGTGATCGTAAGAAATGGTGTAGAAACCTGATCTCTCTGCTGTACCCTCATGATACGCGGTTGCTCCAAGCTGATGCCGACCGGGAATAATCTTCCCCTTTACCTTGAAAACCACTGTCATCCCAGAACCAGGAGGAACGGTTCGTGGCTTTTCTGCCGAGTCTGCCACTAAGCCGGCAGGTAATGAAAGAGCAACCAACACGTTTGCTGCCGTGTCGTAAGCAGACCTTATGTTCACGCGTACATCACGCTCAATAGGAACATCCGCGCGAATGTATTCCACCACGTTGTTAAAGCCAACTGTAATGCCGTTAACGGCAACGACTGGAGTTTCTACTTGCCCACGCACTGGATCTACAATACGTCTAACAACTGGAGTGCTGTAGAGAACTCGCACACCTTCAATTTCTATCGTTGCCTGTGCTACGATACTATTTGTTTCTTGACGCGACAACTCATCTTCTGCACCTATCTGCTGAACGAACCACGCGCCGTTACGCCCGCGATTGCGCCACCAACTTTGAGATGCCATAGACGATGCCGCGCTACGATGCACCGTATACTGACTATCAGGAGCTAGAACCACTCCCACAGGGAACCGCCTAATCTCAGAATCCCGATAAACCGGATACCTTCTAACAGGTACAGTAACATCAGTGACGCTAACTGCTGAGCTACCGCGGTTGAATAGCGTCACCAATACCGGTAACGAATCGTTCACTGTGTTTTTCTCAAGAAGCCTAACAGGCAGTTCTTCTCTTGTTGAAAGCGCTTCAACAGCAACGCCACTCGCGAGGAGAAGCGCCTTTTCAGCACGCTTAATAGAAACTGTTAACGCACTCCACAAATCACCTTCGTCCTGGGAGTACGGTGAGGAGCTACGATTGCCAGAGTCTGTTGTACCACGCCGCACACTTTGATAGTTGCCCCATCCAGCAGGTTCGGCTGCACCAGAATCGCGTGCGATGCGAAGTAAAGCCACCGCGCGCGCAAGTGGCTTTACCGTCGCCGCCGGTGCCTCACCACGAAACAACTTCCTTGCTTCGCCAAACATGAGTGCAGCAGAGTCTAACGCAGCGATTGCAACAGGCGACTTCGTAATCGCACCTAATCTCGTCCATGAAGTGTCAATTCCATCAAAAACTGAACCTTCGTCGCTGGCGTTAACAGCAGCGTTCACGCGGCTGTGCTCACGCATTATATAACTCCAAACAATTCCTTTCGGTTGCGGAGCACCAAAGCCCTGCGACTTATGCTGTGAACGGCTAGCACCCGCAATCTCTGCATAGCTCTTTCCCAACAGCGGGTTGAACTCTCCAGTGTTTAGTCTCAAAGTCGCTGAATCAGGCACCTGCCTAGCACTTCTATAAAACTTTGAAGCAACCCAAGGTGCGCCGTGCGTTGCTGTCGGAAACTGAATTGTGTCACCGCTTAAATCGTACGCCTCCCTAGCAAATATCCCTGACACTTGATGGTGACCATGACCATCCCGTGGCGTTCCGGAGAAAAATGCTATGATTACATGCGGCCTGAACGATCTAACTGTACGTACCACATCACCAAGTATTGTGTCCCTTGGCCAATGTGTAAGAGTCTCATCTGCATTCTTGCTAAAGCCAAAGTCGTAGGCTCTAGTAAAGAACTGCTTACCGCCATCAATATGCCTTGCTTCTAGCATCTCTTGAGTACGAATAATTCCAAGTGCCTCACCCAGCTCGTTACCGATAAGATTCTGGCCACCGTCGCCGCGCGTTAACGATAAATACGCTGTCTCGACATGTCGCCCTCGTGACAACCAAGAAATAAGTCCGGTATCCTCATCATCTGGATGGGCCGCAATTACTAACACTCGCGTATTAGTTCCCAGTGATGCGATAGCTGAGCCCAGTGCGGACGCACCCGTTTCTACGTGCGGCAAAGTTTGAGAAACGAGCGGCGTGGCACTTAAGACGAACGCCGCGGTTATCACCGCGGCGTTCAAGAGCTTTGTAAACTTCACGGTCACGATTGCGATCCCTGATGTGCTGGTTTCGACGGACTTCGCTCTTCAGGAGCGTCTCCTAAATCCATGACAGCGGAAACAATTCGTGCTTGTTCACGCTGGTGCGCGTCAAGATACCCTTCGGCCGGACTCGCGCGTTCTGGACGTCCTATATAACGCACCCCGACTGCTGCTCCCGCCGAAGCACGCAGCCTCGGCTGTACGTACGTCCAAGCTCCTTGATTGCGCGGTTCCTCTTGTGCCCATACAACCTGCTCGATTGCAGGGTACAAATCCATAATGCGAAGTATCTCTTCGTGCGGCCAAGGATAAAGCTCTTCGACGCGCACTAACGCAACGTTATGGTTTCGCTGCTGTGACATAGATAGGTCGTAGTAAATCTTGCCAGAGCAAAACACAAGGCGACGAACATCGTCGCGCCTCTGCGACGCGACAGGATCGTCGATTACCGACTGGAATGAACCATACGAAAGGTCTTCTAGTCTTGACGCTGCCTGCGAAAGACGCAGGAGTGACTTTGGCTGCATGCAGATAAGAGGACGACGGCTTACTCGCAGCGCCTGACGCCTAAGCAAATGAAAGTACTGTGCTGGCGTACTGCAGTAAGCGACTGTCATGTTGCCCTCTGCGCACAGCTGCAGAAAACGTTCAAGTCGCGCGCTTGAATGCTCTGGCCCTTGTCCTTCGTAGCCATGCGGTAACAGCATGACGATTCCAGAGTCCTGACTCCACTTAGCGCGGTCAGCTGCGATAAACTGATCGATTATTGGTTGAGCAACGTTCACAAAATCGCCGAACTGTGCCTCCCACAGTGTAAGCGCATCTTCTGCTACTGTGCTAAAACCGTATTCGAAGCCGAGTATCGCTGTCTCCGACAGAGCAGAGTTATAAACTTCAAACGCAGCTCTCGAAGTACTCAGCTTTCCTAGTGGAGAATACTTACTCCCCGTTTCGGCGTCATTAAGCACGGCATGCCGATGCGAGAACGTTCCACGCTCCGCGTCCTGTCCGCTCATTCGAACGGATACGCCTTCTTGGAGCAACGAGCCAAATGCAAGCGCCTCTGCATGCCCCCAATCAATCCCGCCTGCTTCACCCATTGCTTCACGCCTTCGTTCAAGAACTTTAGCAAGACGTTGGTTTGGTGTGAAACTTTCAGGCCATGAAAGCAATTCGTCGTTTATTCCAACCAATCGTGTAGCGTCTACCGCGGTAGCAACAACCGCATGCACACCAGTCGCGGGCGTAGGCCAAGGAGCATGCTCGACATGTGTTGATTGCGCTTCCTTGTTAGATGCATGGATGTTCGCGTAGTTCTCCATTACTTCGCGCTCCATCGCAGCAACATCATCTTCGCTAATAACGCCTTCTGCAACGATGCGGTTCGCCCAAACGCGCGGCACCGTTGGGTGCACGCGAATACGGGAATACCTAGACGGCTGAGTAAAGTTTGGTTCGTCGCCTTCGTTATGACCATGGCGTCGGTAACCGACCAAATCGATCACCACATCTTTGCCAAACGCGGTCCTGTACGCGCATGCAAGTCTCACAGACTTCAAGCAAGCTTCTGCGTTGTCGGCATTGACGTGAAATACCGGCATCTCAAAACCCTTCGCAACATCTGAAGCGTAGTGAGTGGATCTTCCTTCGTCAGGATTGGTCGTGAAACCAACTTGATTGTTCACAATAATATGAACGGTCCCGCCAGTCTTATAGGCACGTAACTGCGAGATGTTTAACGTCTCAGTTACGATTCCTTCGCCTGGGAAAGCAGCATCACCGTGAATTGCCACAGGAACAACCGAGTAGACGTCACGCTCATTCGGTTTACCTGGCACGCGCTGTAAAGCACGAACTACTCCTTCCACCACTGGATTAACTACTTCCAAATGAGAAGGATTAGGAACCAGCCTTAGTCGTACTTCCTTTTGGTCAACAATGCGAGAACCGTTAAAGCCCATATGATACTTCACGTCACCAGTGGCGTTCTCGTCGGCGTGATCGTGACGACCTTCGAATTCTGAAAAGAGAGTAGCGAAGGGTTTGCCCATTACGTTGGTGAGAACATTTAACCTGCCACGGTGCGCCATACCTACTACAACTTCGCGCGCACCTGATCTCCCTGACTGAACAATAACTTCGTCGATCATGGGCACTAATGAATCAGTGCCTTCCACCGAAAACCGCTTCGCCGCGGTATAAGTGCGATGCAGAAAACGCTCGAGGCCATCGACCTGCATTAACCGATGTAGCGCACTCTTCTTCTCATCCGGTGTGAGGCTACGGAGAAGAACTCCATCGTTAAATGCGCGCTGAAACCACTCGCGTTCTTCAGTGCTGCTTATATGGCCAACTTCAATGCCGATATCCGCACAATAAATGTCTCGCTCGTGCTTAACTACGTCCGCCGCACTACTGAAACTGTCGTAGCCCAGCGCAGACGCAGGAATTGCAAGTAAATCGCTCTCTGTTAGGCCATGGAACTCAAGCGTAAGTTCGTCAGCTCCAACAGCCGCGTCGCCGAGTGGGTCAAGACTAACAGCACGATGACCGTAATTGCGGATCGCCTGAATAAGAGAGGTAGCAGCAGCAACCTTTCGAAGTGAGTCCGCACTTTGAGCGAACTGCGATGAAGCCGATTGCGGAGCGCCACCAGAGGCGCCACCCAACAATGATTCGGCGATACGGAAATACTGACGCCAGCTTTCGTCGACGCTGGCAGGATCCTGTCGGTAGCGTTCTAACTGTTCGGCGAAGACGCCGTCGTTGAACACGCCGGTGATGGCAGACGCACGCATAGTGCATTCAATCTAGCGACTGTCGCCACCGGTTCGCAGTCATCAAGTAACTGGAAGCACAAGTACGAAACTGGAACCCTTGCCGACAATAGACTGAACTTCAATTCGCCCCCCCAGCAAAGTCGCGAGCCGCCTAGATATGTATAGCCCTAGTCCAGTTCCGGGGTGCCTACGCGTACTGTCCGCGATCTGCGAAAAGGGGCGAAACAATCGTGTTAGGTCGTCAGCTGCAATACCAACCCCGGTATCCGATATCTCGAAGTGGATTTCTTCTTTATGAGCGGCCACTTCGTCGGCCGCTGGCCGAACATGGACACTTAGGTGAACCTCGCCCTTCTCGGTAAACTTCACCGCGTTATGACAAAGGTTTAGCAGTATTTGCCTAACCCTAGAGTCATCAGTGAGGACCTCTGGAAGAGAAGCTTGAACAGTGATGCCGAAATCAATCCCCTTCTCTCTAGCTAGCGGCTCAATAAACGGGTGTAGGGAATCGACCAGTTCATCACAGCTAAGCGGGCTGCTTCGAATAGTTATCCTATCAGCCTCCAAAGAAGCGAATGTTAGTATGTCCTCAATTAAAGAGCCTAAATGGCGACTCACCGTGCGGAGTCGGATAATGACGTCACGCTGCTCTGCAGAAAGAGGGCCGAGGATCTCGTCTTCTAGAAGCTCTCCGTATCCTTCGAGCGCAGTGAGGGGGGTACGGAGCTCATGCGAAAGGGTTGCGAGTAATCCTGTTTTCGCAGCATCCGCAGCTTGAGCGTCCTCCAGTAGACGCGCTTTCCAAAGGGCCAGTGCCGCCAAATCAGCTACAGTCGCCAACCGCTCGACATCATTGTTGTCAAAGAGCGGTTCTCCAAGCCTTCGGAACACCGCTAGCACTCCCATTAGCTCGTTTTGAGCCATAAGCGGCAATGCGAGAACTGGTCCGGTACCAATAGTAGGCAGTAGCTCGCCAAAGAAATGCGAGCTTTCTTCTGGTCCAGCTAAAGCGATTGGCCGCCTTTCGGCGACTGCCCGCGCGGTGGCTGTTCCAGTTAAAGCGAAGTCAATACCCAGCAACGGTTCGGCAATACCAGAAGTGGCGATAAATACGCCACCATCGGCTGATACCTGCGCCACACTGGCGCCACTTGAGCTACCTTGAGACTCTGTTATGGCGCAAAGTGTTTGAAGTACGTCGCGCGAATTGGTGCCGCTTGCTAAGCTTCGCGCGATCTCGCGAAGCGCTGTCAGCTCTACGCCGCGCCTTTCGGACAGGGCGATCGTTGGCATTTTATTTCCGCACCATGGTGAAAATAAGATAATCGCCCTTCGCGGCGTGGGCGGCAGGGTCACCACGCGCAGGTTCGGCTACCGGAACCGCTGTGATCACGACAATCTTTGCTTCAGGCTTACGCCGAACGACTCTCTCGACCGTGCCCAGCCGGTAGTCACTGTGGAAAGCTCCATTTATATGAACGAGAATGGTACCAGAACCACTCTTTTCCCAAGCCCTGACAATAGACTCAGCCATAGCCTCGTCCTTAACGCACTGCGCCTCGTAGTACCGATTTAGCGAGGCGCGAGCTGCGGCCGAATCGCCAGGCGTTGCTGAGTGCTGCGCCGCCCCCCCCATAACAGCTACAAACTTCGTGTAGTAGTCGCCAGTGAAAGCGCACTGGTTTTCAGAGGCGGTGAACTGCTTGTCCCCTTGTGCAAGGGTGTCGAAATGCGACAGCCCGCGCCGACTCACCGCGCTGGCAAGAGGGCGCGGAATATTAGACGCAATTACGGGCCAGCGATTTAAACGCGCGTGCTCAAGCATGGGGCGATAGTCAGTTGCATACCTATCCCACGGCCTTGAGCTCTCTAGAAACTCCTTCTCAGTTATGCGACCCGTGAGATAACTATCCAGCGTTTTCTGAACGTCCCGCTCGAACATCTCCAGCGACAAAAGGACTTTGCTACGGCCGTTCCCTAAGGCAGCAAATACGGCCATCTCGGCTGTATGACTAACAGGGTCATCATGCTGCTCGCCAAAAAACACTACGTCCGCTTGTGACGCAGCTGTTATCATGGCGTCAAACGACACGGTCTTCTGGGACTTTGTGTCGTAAACGCGCATTATCGGAGGAGCACCAGCGCCGGGCGCAACTGGACCGCGCATTATCCCACCACACGCCGCCAGAAAGGGGACTAGTGTTAGCAACGTGTATCGAGTGAAGGCGGAGTGTCGCATGGTTTGTGCAAAAGTTGTGGGGGAACAGAACATATCCGCTATCTTACCATTATGTCTCGACTCACAAAAGCTCGCACTGTTACGCTGTTATCCGTTTTTACCGTAGTGTTATCAGCGTTCTTCGGTTGCTCGCGCGGCAACGTGGTGGTGCGCGATGCATCGGGTGGCTCAGCTCTTACCTCCGTAACAGCGGTAACCTATAACATTAGACACGGGCGCGGCAACGACGAGCGCTTAGATCTGGAACGTACCGCCAATGTTCTACGCTCACTGAATGCGGATATCATTGGTCTTCAAGAAGTCGACTCATCTGTACGTCGCAGTAGTAGTATCTCCGAAGCCGACTCACTCGGCACTCTACTAAGCATGCATTCCGCCTTCGGTGCGTTTTTTGACTACCAAGGAGGTCGATATGGAATGGGGATGTTATCGCGCAACCCAATCTTTAACGTTAGCCCTCTAAAGCTTCCGGAGGGTAATGAGCCGCGAATTGCGCTGTTTGCGTATACAACGACGAACGCGCAGGATACTATTGCAGTTGTCGTTGTGCACTTCGACTGGGTTACCAACGACTCATTCCGTTTCCGTCAAGCATCTGTTTTAGCGGAAACGTTGGACACCATGAAAACACCATACGTGCTGTTGGGTGATTTCAATGATGTACCAGCGTCTCGCACATTGGCTCTCTTTCGATCACGCGCAACAGAGGCGTCAAAGCCAGAAGGTGCAACTTACACGTTCCCATCGACTAATCCACGCACCGAAATCGACTACATATTTACGGCGCCTGCGGAGCGCTGGAATGCAGTAAACGTGGAAGTAGTAAATGAGCAGATGGCGTCTGACCATCGCCCAGTGCGTGCATTATTACAATTACAACGTCGCTGATATTTTAAGTAGACTCTTGCATTACTAATGTAAAAATGGAACCGCTACCCAATGAACTTTCTACGGTTAAGTCAGCGTTCATCATCCGCGCAAGATCTCTGCTAATCGCAAGCCCTAATCCAACTCCAGCAATATTGTCGTTGGGCAACCTAGTCTCTTGAACAAACGGATCGAATATTGAATCAAGTCGACCCGCCGATATCCCTCTGCCTGTATCAGCAACCGTAATAATAGCTTTCGATAGGTTGCGGCTCCAAGAGAGAGTTACTGAACCTGGACTTTCAGTAAACTTAAGAGCGTTTGTTAGCAAATTTAGCATTACCTGCACAAGTCGCTCTCTATCTGCAATAACGTACATCTCGTCACTGGGGGAGTTGTAAGTAAACTCTAGCCCGCGAGCGCGCGCCTGCGGCTCAATTAGCTCAGTTACGCTTCGCAACGTTTTATCTATTGGTACCGCAGTTAGCTCGAGCCTAACTTGACCGGCTTCGATTCTGGCAAAGCCGAGTATGTCGTTAATGAGTGTTAGCAAATGTTCTTGCGCTCTTCTAATTCGCGCTAGCGAATCAAGCTGTGATTCGCTAACGGCGCCTTGTACGCCTAGCTCCAGTAGTTGAGTAAAACCTCCTATGGCATTTAACGGCGTGCGAAGATCGTGCGACATTCGTGCGAGGAACTCACTTTTTGCTCTGTTGGCTTCAACAGCTTCGCGACGCGCGTGTCGTTCTGCGTCGTATAAACGCGAGCGTTCTAGCGCCAAAGCGCACTGTCTCGACAGCGCGAGTGCTAGAGCTCTGTCTTCGGGCGTGAACATCTTTGCATCGGAGAAACCTAGAGTCACTACGCCAAATGCCTCCTCTCCCAACTTCAGCGGCAACACCGCAAGTGATTGGTACAGTGGAGTGTTGTCCGCAGCATCCGGAAAATCAGCTACTAGATCGCTTTGGGAACTGTACCAACGTGGCGTTGCATCATAAAAACAGATAGAGGCAGGAGTACGCATTGAAACAGGGAATCTCAGCCATTTGCTAATACGATCTTTCGGGTAACCTGTGTGTGCTACTGTGCGAAAATACGTTCTATCGCAATCAACAACTCCGACCCACGTAGTAGAAACATCCATTGCTTCGTGGACCTGTTGTACGAACGTATCAGCAACCTCATCAGTGGACATTACTGAGGCTAGACTTTCAACCAGACGTTGCATGCGTTCCGTTTCATTGCGCGCTCGCAAAGCTTCATCGGCAAGATGTCGTGCTCTCTCCACGCTATCTCTGAGCTCCTGCTCTGCGTGTGCAGCTGCCTGCACTGCTCTAGTTAGCTCCTGCGAGTATCTAAGGCTTGAAGCTAAACGTTCAGATGTAAGTGCAGACTTAGACAGGTAGTCGACCGCTCCCGCCTTCATGAGTCCAACAGCGACCTCTTCATCACCTGCACCGGTTAGCATTACTACTGGAGCTGTCACACCCATTTCCCTGATATATCCTATCATTGAAAGACCATCGGAGCCTGGTATGTCGTAGTCTAGAAGAATGCAGTCGAAAGAAAATTCCTTGACCAGCGCTTTAGCCTGAGCTGCTGTCGACGCCTCTCTCACTTCGGCGTTTACTCCCGCACGAGAGAGCGTACGCCGCACAGACATACGATCGACGTCGTCATCTTCCACGACAAGTATGCGAATACGCTCAGTGTTCCTTGCCTGCGCACCTCCTTCTACCACATATGAAACCGCATTCGCAGCCCGTGGCGTCATGGCATTTCAACCATCGTCCAATACTTATTCAGGGCGTCAATAGTATCGTGAAAGTCGGACGATCCAACAGGTTTTAGCATATAACCGGCGACGTTAAGACTAAATGTTTCTGATCTATCTCCATCATCGCTGGAAGTTGTTAGCACAACAACAGGAATTGATGACAGCTCCGAATCGCTTCTTATGGCACGCAGGAACTCCAGCCCGTTCATCCGCGGCATATTCAAATCTAGTAGCACTAGACGACGACCGGACGGCACTGTGCCATCGCGCAACATGTTGAGCGCCTCTATTCCATTTCCTGCCACAAACAAAGGGTTTGTGATCTGATACTTTTCGAACGCTCGACGCACGTTCATTATGTCGACTGCATCGTCTTCTACCAGCAAGATATTAGTTAAACGATCTTCCATTGTTAGTTCTCAACCTCGCGATGATCGGGCCACGTAAAGCTAAACGTTGTGCCTTCACCGGCTTCAGATACTAGCTGAACTGTTCCGCTCCGTGACTCAACTACTTTCTTCACTACGGACAATCCTATGCCGGTACCTTCAACTTTATCTCTGGCTTCAAGCGTTTGGAAAATTGCCCAAATACGCTCGTGGTACTCTGTCGCGATACCTGGGCCGTTGTCACTTACTCTGAAAGAAACTTGGCCATTTCCAACGCTGGTGCACTCTACAAGCACTCTGCCATCGCCGCGATAGGCAGCGGTAAACTTCACAGCGTTACTAACTAGATTAAGAAACACCTGTTGCAATGGAATTCTCTCAGTTATTACAACCGGAAAACTTCCTTGCATTTCTACATGAATAGATACATCCGAAGAGAGCATATCGATAACTTCTTTTACTAGCTCACCTGTATCCACCTCTTCGGGAGTGCTCCTAACTCGTCCGGCACGTGAGTATGAGAGAATACCGTTAATCAAAGCCTCCATTCTTCTTACACGTCCTTGAAGCATACGTATGTGTTCTCGCGGTTCATTAGGCAGAAGCGCGCCAGCGTCTTCTTCTATCCATTGCGCAAGGTTGGCTATACCACGCAATGGAGCCTTTAAATCGTGTGATGCAACATAAGCAAATTGGTCAAGCTCTTCATTGCTTCTTTCTAATGCATTTGCGAGACGTTCAAGTTCTATAGCCTTTGCCTCCAGCTCTTGAACTGCACGGACCTGCGCTGTCACGTCGACTGAGTGCGTGAGTATCCCAGTGACACTGTTGCTTGCGTCTTTTAGAGGCTGGTACACGACGTTTAAGTATGTCAGTACAGGCCTCCCGGTATCGTCGTCTACAAATTCAACAGGCATCTCGCTTCCAATGAAAGCATCGCCAGTTGCATACACAGCGTCCAACAAATGCGCGTATCGAGAGTCTCGCAGCTCAGGCAGTGCATCTCGCAGCGGTAGCCCCGTTAAATCAACGCCGCCTGCCATCTCTCTGGACAGGCGATTGTGAACAACAGTTACGTGGTCGGCGCCGTCAGACAGAGCAATTGCTGCTGGTGCTTGCTCAAACGCCGCAAGTAGACTCCTCTGTGCCGCTCGCACGTCAGCTAACGCCTCATCACGCGCTTCTTCCGCACTCTTACGATCATCTACGTCTGTGTTCGCACCAAACCACCGTTCAATCACACCTCGCGAATCGCGAACCGCAACTGCGCGCGCAAGATGCCACCTCCACGCACCATCGGCGCGCAACAATCTAAACTCCATATCGTAGTCCTCGCCTGTTCTTAAGCACTCTCTCCAGCGAGAACCTGAGGATACTGCATCATCTGGATGAACAAAGCGCGTCCACCCGTGGCCAAGTATCAGACTAATGTCGGCGCCAAAGTACTCAACTACTTGCTGGTTAACATGATCGAGAGTGCCATCTGGTCTGGCAGTCCAAACCTGATTGGGGATTGCTTCCGACAGCATGCGCACTCGGTCATGAGACGCCCGTTCCTCTGTAATGTCGCGGCAAACACCAACGAGTCGTAACGGAACACCGCTTGCGTCGACCTCGTACTGACCATGGGCATGTAGCCAACGGACTTCACCATCTGCCCTTACTATCCGATACGCCAAGTTGTGATGCAAGGCAGACTCCCGACTTCGCTTAAGCTCTGATTGTACATAGCTTATATCGTCTGGATGAACATCACGCATAAACATTTCCAGTGTCCCATCGAAACTGCCAACCGGAATACCGTGCATCTCTTCTATAGCAGGAGACCATTGCACAACGTTGTTACTTAGATCCCATTCGAAGCTTCCCATGCTAGCTGCTTCCATTGCGAGATGAAGTCTCGATTCGCTACGCTGAAGCTGACTTTCGCCCTCGTGAATCCGACTTACGTCGCGGAAGAATACAGATAGACCTTCGGCTGAAGGGTATGCCTTAACCTCGAACCACCTCCCAAGTGGCAGATACTGATCCTGAAACTCAATCGCTTCTCCAATTTCCATCGCATCATGAAACCGCTTATAAAACGATGATTGAACGGCCTCAGGGAACTCGTCCCAAATCACTTGGTTAAGTAATTCGTCGCGTGTCCGCATTATTAGCCGCTCTGCTTCGGAGTTCAGATATCTGAAGCGCCACTCCCTATCAAGCGCAATAAAAGCATCTGTAATGCGCTCAAGAATTGCCTCCAACTCCGATCTTGTCGGATGCGATGGTGTTAAGAGAGGTCTGGTAGTGGGCAAAGCAGACTTTGGCTATCTGTTGGCTTCGCGGTGGCGCCAGAAGCCCTGTGGGGCGTTCGTTTGGAGGCACTCAGTTTGTATGGCAATAAGTTCACATTGCACAATCCGGGCCAACAGGGGCCCGGATTGTCCCCAAGATTTCTAAAGCCTGACGACTACGTCAAGAATACAACGCGCCTGTACCGTTGCCTCCCTCCGTTTGCTAGAATCCCGCCTCTAGCGAGATAAACAAAGTGCGCGGTGGGAGAACGAAGTACCGGGAAACGCCATCGGACGAAACATTGCCGCTGCCATACTTTCGCGTATCGCCTAGGTTGGTTCCACGGACAGTTAATGCATACGCGCCTTTATTCAATTCTACCCGAGCCGATGCGTCGAGTACGTAGAAGTCAGGCAGCACGTGAGCATCACTACCAGTATTGTCTAGCTGAGCTTTAGACTGATAGCGACCTTCTGCCGCGAACGACAACAGTGGCGTGACCTGCCAGCCGACACGTTGCGCAGAAAGCAGTGATGGCGCCAACATCGGTCGTACATTCTCAAACACTCGCGGTGCAGAAGCGGTCGAGTCGGTAAACTTCGCAATTACATTGTCGCTGACGGTGAAATTCATAGACAGCGACAACGATGGGACCGGGATGAACCGAGCATCTAATTCGATACCTCGTCTTATACTTGAACCTACGTTTCTACGAGGTATTGAACCGGAAGCTGTGGGAGTACCAATTGGGGCAATGTCGTTTCGGAAAGCCATATGGTAAACATTTCCGGTGGCCTCTACACGACCGCCGCGAAATGTTAGCCCTGCTTCCGTGTCGTAAACGCGTTCTGCCTTTACACGAGTTAAATCTCCGATATCGCCGACGTTGAATTCGTTCATATCGTCTTCGCCAGCGAACATATCGCTACGAGCAGGCTCACGTCCTGTAGTACCGAAGGAAGCGAACGCAGACCAATGCCTGTTTGCTTGAAACGTCATGCCGGCACGCGGATTAACGAATGTCCACGAAACTTCACGCTCAGTTATGCCGGCGCGACTATCAGGCTCATAGCGAAAACGTGCATGACGTAGTTGCAAATCGCCATACACTCGCGTGCGATCCGTGGCATCGTACGACAGCTTTGCAAACGCGCTCGCATCCTGTTTGTGGCCTACATTGGCATACAATGAAACTGGATCGGGGCGGAAGAACGCACTGTGCTCTCGTTCATAGCTGTTAACGTTGACACCACTGTTGAGCCGCCCTCGGCCTGCGAACACCTCACGATTAACAGCAGCTGTTGCGCCGTACCATGTGTGCGCTAAACCGTACTGGTATCTGTCGGTATCGTAAAAGTAGTCGTATCTGCCTTTAGCCGAGTTGCGATATACAGTTGTGGTGAACGACGATGTGGCGCTTCTCAAATTCGTCCAAGTTAGGGCCACCATTTGCTGAGCAAATCGGTCACGCTCTTCGCTATGTAGCGGGTTGTGTCGCCTATTAACGGCGAGTTCATCTAAGGTTGCACCGACGTACGAAAGCGTATCTGCCATCATACCTGCCAACAGTGTGAACTTGACTAGATGCTTATCCCCGAAGTAGCCACCACCCGCTAACAGCGAGCGCCCTTCAACACCGCTATGATCACGGTAGCCATTTGTGCGCAGTGCGCCCGCCCTAGCATACATGGCAAACCTGTTGTGTAATCCGCTGCTATACTCACCACTTACACGTTGCGCACCGAACGAGCCGGCTTGCACCGTAACCCTCCCTTCTTGTTTGCGTCGCGCAACAGGCATAGTCTCAAGATTCACGGACCCTGCAAATGAAGCAGTCCCATTGCTGCTTGTACCAACTCCGCGTTGCACCTGCACCGACCTTACGCCCGCTAGCAGATCCGCGAAGTTAGCAAAATATAGGACTTGATCCTCCATATCGTTTAGCGGAACACCATCAACCGTAATGTTGATTCGAGTTTGATCCAATCCTCGCAGACGAAGGTAGCTATACCCCCAATTCGTTCCGGTTTCAGTGTGCGCAGTTAGTGATGGTGATGCTCCCTGCAATAGCAACGGAACATCCTGTCCGAAATTCCTCTTTAGAATCGTTTCTCTATCAACGGTGGTTTGTGCAATTGGTGGCTGATCTGTCGATCTTATAGCGCGCACCATAACGCCCTCAATAGGATGCGCTTTTCTGGCATTTGCGCTGCTGTCTTGCACCGTGCTATCGCGCGATTGGGCAGCAAGTGGAGAATAAGCGGCGCTTAAAACAGCTACGGCCGCAAGTTTAACAAAAGTGTGGCCTAAGGCCGCGCGGACTGCTGAACGCAGTACACGCGCTGTGTACGTTACGGTATACATATGGACTCCCTACGCCGGTATTATCCGGATCAGGTTCTTCGGGACTCTCTCAGCCGCACAACGTTAGTGTTGTACGACACCCCGGTCGGTTGTCCGTGAACTATAGCATACATACTCATAGCTTCTCAAGCTTCCCGCAAATATTGAGCATTACAGACGAGCTTCGTGCCTGTAATTTCTCCAGGAAGCAACCTGTGCAGTTGACGATCTTTATCTAAACGATAGGCTTAACTACCACATGATTCTCGACTTTTGCTCATGGGTTGAGTTACAAGGCAGTAGCTGTCTTGAGGTCGCTGGCTTTCTTTTTGGAGTAGTGAACGTTTGGCTAGCAACTCGCCAAAGTCCTTGGAGCTGGCCAACAGGGATCATCAATGCGACCATGTACACTTTCGTATTTGCACGCGAAGGATTGTACTCTGACACCGGATTACAGGTAGTGTACCTATTGATATCAGCTTACGGTTGGTATTCGTGGCTTCATGGTGGACCGGCTAAAACCGTACTTAAAGTTTCTGAAACCCCTTTGAAGGTAGCGTCACTACTGACAATTGTATCTCTAGCTGTTTGGCTTGTTCTATGGAAAGTTACATCAACAATTCCAGGCGTAGCTCTAGCTCCATTTGATGCAGCGCTTGTTGCAGCTAGCCTCGCGGCACAGTATATGATGACGCGCAAGTATCGCGAATGCTGGACGGTATGGATAGTGACTGACATAGCGTACGTCGTTATGTTCGCTTGGAAAGGGCTTTATCTTACGTCGCTCTTGTACGCCATCTTCACACTCCTCGCAATAAAGGGACACTTCGATTGGACGCGTTCTTTAGCAAAGAACTCACGCGCGTAGTTGTAACCGGCTCAGAATCGGTTGGTAAAACAACACTCGCGCAAGAACTAGCTTCGCATTTCAGCACCACTTACGTAGCTGAATTCGTAAGGGAGTACGCGGCTAGTAAAGATGGGGCCATCGATTTCGGCGATCATGGCGTTATCGCTCGCGGTCAAATGGCCCTTGAAGACAGCGCAGCTGCGGTCGCCAATAAGCTACTCATTCAAGACACCGACCTTGTTAGCACTGTGGTTTATTGTGAGCATTATTTTGAGCGGTGCCCGCAGTTCATTGTCGATTTAGCAGTGCAGCGCAAGGCGCATCTTTACTTGCTACTTTCTCCGGACGTTCCGTGGGTTGCTGACGGCATTCGCGACAGAGGAAGTAGACGCGAAGAAATGCATGAGCTTTTTCGCGAGCGGCTTACTTCGCTTGATATGAACTACGAAATAATAAGCGGTACTTTTGAAGCTCGGCGCACATTGGCAATCGACGCAATAACATCTCTATTGAAATCAAAAGCTATGTAACGAGATTACCTGCGTCGACGCGAGCCAGACGGTAGTTGTGTGACTTGTAGCGCAACATCTATCCCGCCATTGCTGGTTTTCAACACCGACTTAATCGACATAGACAAAGGAACTGCTTGGCGTTCGTCTGGTGCAAGAAATGCCATGCGCCAGTTAACACCGCCTACTCTAAGCACATCTCCCAGCCTTGAATACAGCGCACGCAGATCTGAACCTCCGCTGATACGCGAACCGTAAGGTGGGTTTGTTAAAAGTAGTCCGCTTTCAGCCACGTCGGCCAAATCGACTTCCGACAAAGGACGGCGCATAATGTTCACGACGTCCGCTACGCCAGCGCGCTGCGCATTTGCTATAGCAGCTTCGCACGCTCCAGCGTCGCGGTCTGACATAACAATGGTTACTTCGGCATTTCTATGCTCTTTTGAACGAGCATCGTTTCTTATGTCATCGAACAACTTTGTTGGCGCATTTCGCCAACCTTCCATCGCGAACTGCCTGTCGCGGCCAGGAACCATGTTACACGCAAGCAGAGCTGCCTCAATACCAATGGTACCCGAGCCGCAAAACGGATCAACCAAGGCTTCACTTGATTTCCAGTCGCTAGCAGTAATCATCGCGGCCGCAAGCGTTTCACGCAAAGGAGCCTTTGCGACCGCCTGCCTCCACCCCCTACGGTGCAGAAGCGCGCCAGAACTGTCTGCGCTTATGGTACAAACATCACGATCGAAGCGAACAACGACTAACTGGATGTTATCCGCCAATTCCTCGTCTACATCTTTTGAATGTACCGTAGCTCCCTTAATCGCAGCGCGTATTGAGTTCGCGATTCGCTCGCCAACTGCATCTGAGTGATACAGACGTGACTTCCTACAGGTGACACGCACTCTCACGGCGGTCTTACTGGTCACGAAAGCAGACCACGGGACTTTGGCCGCGCGTCGCTCGAGTGTTGCAAAATCGCGAGCAATGAACTCGCCAACTCTTACAAGTATTCTACTGGCGATGCGCGAACGAAGATTCGCGGAGTACAACTCGGAGGTCGTAGCACGAAACGAAACGCCTGCGGCTTCCGCTTCAGTGGAAGCAACACCAATTGCATGTAGCTCGTTGGCAACTAGCTGCTCAAGACCCGGAGCTGCGATTGCAAAAGCTTCTAACTGCTCGCCGGCAAATAAATCGGCAGGTGCGTATTGTGTCTTATGCTGCTCGCTCATTCATGCCGAGACGACGTTGCAGGCTCTTGGGCGACTTAACACCTTTGGCGAGGATAATGCTAGTAAACGCTTCGACACCCAGCGGTGGTGCAAACAAGAAGCCTTGTCCAAGCTCGCAGCCAAGCTGCAGGAGCTGTCCTCTTTGCGCTTCTGTTTCGATACCTTCCGCAACGGTACTCATACGAAGTGTTTCGCCTAGTGCAACGATCGCACTTGCTAGAACCGGCCCATCGCCTCCCTTATCGACGTCATCAACAAAACCCTTATCAATCTTCAATATGTCGATTGGATAGCGCTGAAGATAGCTCAAGGAGCTATATCCAGTTCCAAAATCATCAATTGCGAGCGACACACCTAACGCTTTAAGATCGGTCAGCCTTGCCATTGACACTTCAGTGTGTTGCATGAGCATGCTCTCTGTTATCTCCAAAACTAGCCGCTGCGGCTGAAGTTGAGATTCCTCCAGAGCTTCTCTTACATGGTCTACAATCGATGCTTCCTGTAGTTGGCGTCCGCTCAGGTTAACTGTTACCCTGAGTGGACGTCCGTGCTCTCGCTCCCACCGGCGCGCAGCGTGGCAGGCATTGCGTAACACCATCCTCCCCAGCGGTACCACAAGCCCCGTTTCTTCGGCAATTGGGATGAAAACAGCGGGTGGTACAGTCCCACGGTCTCTACACTGCCAGCGAACAAGTGCTTCAGCGCCACATATCTCGCCTGTTTGAAGAATCACAATAGGTTGATACTCAAGAATGAACTCCTCACGCTCAATCGCCCGACGTAAATCAGCCTCTACCACAAGTCGCTCGAGCGCAGCCGTATGCATCTCTGGCTGGAATACCACATGCTTCCCTTTGCCATTCGTTTTCGCGACGTACATGGCAACGTCTGCGTTTCTTACCAGCTCGTCAGATGTTTCTCCAGAAGTTGTCCTTGCAATTCCAATGCTGGCACTTACAAAAACCTCTTTACCGCCAAGATTAAATGGCGAGGATAGTGCGCTTCCGATTCGTTCAGCCACTCTTCCAATGTCGTCCGACTCGTCCGCCGAATCCTCGAGTAATACTGCGAACTCATCACCGCCCAGTCTGGCAATGACATCAGTGTCGCGTACGCAAGACGCGAGTCTGCGTGCTGCCTCAACAAGCAAGCGATCTCCTGCTGCATGGCCCAAGGAGTCGTTTACGTTCTTGAAGTTATCAAGATCAAGAAACAGTACGCTAACCGAGTATCCTTGCCTTTGCGTACGAGCAAGTGCATGCCCTACCTGATAGAGAAATAGCGAACGATTAGCAAGATCAGTGAGCGGGTCATGGAATGCCTGATGCATGTACTGTTCACGAATAACGCTTTGCTCAGTTACGTCACGCGTATTTAGTACTATTCCGCCAATTACTGGCTCGTCAAGTAGATTCGTACCAACGTTATCTACAGTATGCCAAGACCCGTCTGAATGCCGAATGCGCCACTCTCGCTTTAATGCCGCACCACCTGCCGTTCTTCGCTCCGCCAATCCAGTTCTTGCCGCAAGCTCTTGTACAAATTCTGCCGCAACATCAACATCGTCAGGATGAACAATGTCTGTTAACTTAGTGCCTTCTATTTGGTTTGGCTGGTATCCCAGTACTCCCTGAACCGATGGACTTACAAACCGAATAAGCAGGTCCGTATCAACTATCGAAATGACGTCACTTGAGTGCTGGATTAGCGAGCGAAAACGTGCCTCTCCATCGCGCGCAGTTGATTCAGTACTAAGACGAACAGCCTCACGCGCAGAAACCACCTGTCGAGCGAATGCTAGTCCAGCAATAATTACTCCTCCAACAGCAAGACCTCCCAGTGGTTGGACTCCTTGTTCGTGAGATATTCGTAGCAACAAGGCAAGGCTTGGGAGTACGGCAAGATACGGAATAAGACTAGAGCCCGTAGAAGCAGAGCGAAACGCAGCTTGCGTTACCTTTCCTGCCACCGGCAGTGAATGTCGTTGCGCCCAAGCAGCAACCGCAACAAATAGAACTGCGAAGGGCCCGCTGTACTGGGAGTGCCCCGACATTGTACCATTAAGCCGTTGCTCAAACAGCAAAAGGGTAAGGGTAGCTAGATGAATGAAGAATGCTGCAGCCAAGAAACCCAGAACATTTGATCTGCTACGCGAAACTGTATGCCGCCAGAAATCCGAAGCAACTAGTATTAGCACGAGATCCAACGATAGCGATACGTGCATTGATACAATCGTGTATCGCGCGGCAGAATGTGCGGTAAAGCTTGATGTTGCAATATCGTACCACGCTACAACACCGGCACCTACCACAACTGTTGCAACGTCGAGAAGCAGCTTAAACCGATCAATCGCTGTTCGGGGTGCCACGGGCAGCATTAGCAAACCAATTAGCATAAGAAACTGCGGAAGTATTGGTATTGCAGCCCTGTATTTACCGAGCTCACTCCAACCAATCTGTTCTGCAACGTAGAAAAGGAAGCCCAACCCTAAAGAAATCGCCATTGACAGGCTAACAAAACGCCAGCAACTTCGTGACTCAGGGTCAACGTTCTCATGGTTGCTTGCCCTCACTGAATAGAAGATTGCTATTCCAACAGCAAGATATGTTGCGATGCGCATTAAGTACTGGTCTGGCTCGCCACCTACACCAAGCGCAATTATCACAGATGCTGCTAGTGCCGTTGTGAGCGCCAACGACCAGAAAACAACGCCTTCGCGCCAAGTTTCTGCTGGATCGGCGATCCGCGGAACACTCTGCGAAGAAGTTAGCCTGTCACGTCGTGCGAACTGATCGACGCGTCGGCGGTTTGTGTCGACGGCTGTAGCCATTCGGCGGAGGGAGTATTGTTACAGCTAGAAACCGGGTGAAACCGGGAGATGATATGAATTCCAGACCTCTGTCGGTAGAAAGACGTACAACGTGACGGCTCCGTCACCAATGCGGCAATCTGTTACAGGAATGGCTCCAACTATTACAGCTTTGGCTTGGGATTACGACGGGGAATGAGCCGCGCCATTAATAGCGCGAGGATAATCGCTAAGTACACCAGAGGTTCACTTCGGTCACTCTTAACTGCCCAAAGAAAGTGAATGCAGCCGGCAATAGCGGCAATGTACACAAGTCTGTGTAACTGCTTCCACTTTTTTCCTCCCAATCGCTTAATCGCAGCGTCAGTGGAGGTGGCAGCAAGAGGTATCATTAGAACAAACGCCAGCATACCGACGGTTACATAAAGATGCTTGGATACATCTTCAATTATGTCACTCATGTCAAAGAACTTATCAATGCCAACGTAAACAAGGAGGTGCATAGACGCCCAGCAAAAAGCAGCAACACCGAGCAGTCTGCGATGTTTAACTAACCATCCCCAACCTGTGAGTCGAAACAGCGGCGTAATTGCTAAACAACAGGCAAGTATTCTTAGTGTCCACTCACCGGTAAAGTGTTCTAAGGCTTCTACGGGTTCAGCGCCGAGTCTCCCGGTGAACAGTGCGAAGATAGCCCACGCGGCTGGTACGGTTATAAGGAGCCATAGCAGTGGGCGAAAGGCGTTGCGCAGAGTTCTTTCCCCCACAGAACTTTTAGGTGCAGAACTAGGGCGACTCATCTTATCGCTAGTAGTTCACCCGCAGGTCCATCCCCGCATACATCGACGCGACCTGATCTGCGTATCCGTTAAACATTAGAGTATTTCTGCGTAAAAACTCACCCACGCGCCTCTCTTTCGCCTGACTCCAGCGCGGATGATTCACAGTGGGATTCACGTTTGCGTAGAACCCATACTCATCAGGCGCCCATGCGGCCCAAGTGGTAATGGGCATTTTGTCAGTGAAGTTTAACCGCACTATCGCTTTTACTCCCTTAAAACCGTACTTCCACGGTACTACCAGCCTTAGCGGCGCTCCATTCTGGTTAGGAATTGGTTTTCCATAAATTCCGGTGGCCAACAATGTGAGCGGATGCATCGCTTCGTCCATGCGCAACCCTTCACGATACGGCCAATCAAGTATACCCCGTCGTTGCCCCGGCATACGTGTGGGGTCGAGAAGCGTTGTCATCTCTACAAAGCGAGCACTAGGTAATGGATCGCAACGCGAGATGATATCGCGCAATTGAACTCCTTGCCACGGGATAACCATGGACCAAGCTTCAACGCACCGCATGCGATAAATGCGTTCGTGAATAGCGATGCCTTTCAGTAGATCATCTAGTGCCCACGTTGCAGGACTCTTAACTAATCCATCGACACGTACAGTCCATGGCTTTGTTCGAAAGTTCTGCGCATTAGCAGATGGATCGCTTTTGTCAGTTCCAAACTCATAGTAATTATTATATGTAGTAATCGCTTCGTAGTCGGTGAGCTTGTCGCCTTTGTCCTGCAAAGTGTCTAGCGCCATTGCAGAAAGATTCGCCGGTGCCGCGATGGCACCGAGAGCGGCCGCACCAGCAACGCTCATAAAAGCGCGTCTGTTTAAATAGACGGTTTCCGGTGTTATCTCTGACGAACAGATATCGTCGGGGCGGCGAATCAGCATGTTGAACCTGTCGCTTTAGTTGGGTTAAACCAAGTTGAAGGCTAAGGGTGTTAACAGCGCGGTCAGTGAGAGTCGCTAGGGCGGGCGTCGAACGGCGAGCGTCACTACGATGGGCTACGGGGCGCGGGGGGGGGGCAGACTGCTTGCTGAGCCCAATGAGGCGAGTGGCAGGTTGGCGTAGCTATCGCTACACGTGCTAGCTCCTAACCCTACGGAATATAATAGTTACAGTCGACAGAGCCATCGGAGCAATTATCTTCACCGTCTACGCGCATTCGGCGAAATTAAGGCCGCCATCAAGCTCCCCCCTAGGAAAACATGAGATCACTGCTAAACGCATGGGCATGGGTATCAACCGTAACGTGCGTCATTATTGGAACGCCCATAGTAGCGCTCGTATGGTTATTCACGGCTCCGTTCGACCCTGGAAGATATGCGGCTGGGAGAGCGTTCAGGCTTGTTGCTGTAACCGCGTTATCGCTTAATCCGTTGTGGCGATTCAAAACCCGAGGCAGAATCTCCGATCCGCGTCGTCCTTACGTGGTAATAGCTAATCATGAATCTTACGCCGACGTCTTTCTTATTAGCTGTTTCCCTTGGGAAATGAAGTGGCTAAGTAAAGACACAATGTTTCGCATCCCGCTCATGGGGTGGATGATGCATATGGCGGGCGATATCAAACTCCTTCGTGGCAGTCGAGAGTCTGTCGTTGATGCTATACGCCAATGCAGAGACAGACTCGGCAAGCGAGTAAGCATTATGATTTTTCCGGAAGGAACAAGATCAAACACCAATGAGATGCTGCCGTTTAAAGACGGAGCATTTAGACTAGCTATTGATGCTCAGATTCCTTTGTTGCCTATCGCCGTCGCTGGCACCCGTAATGCTATGGCAAAAGGCAGCTTTCAGTTCCAGCCGGCACGTGCACTTGCTGTTGTATTGGAGCCGATACCTACCGAATCGATGACTCTATCAGATATACCTCATCTAAAGGAGTTAGCGCGTGCTCGAATTGACGCTGGGCGTCGTGCTTTACAAAAAGAATTGGGCGGTAACAGATAGTGCCTGCGTCGCCTTCCGACGTTAACGCGCTTGAAGAGCTACTGTCGCGCCCTGACGACGCGACCATTCAAGCGCTATCAGAGCTGTCAGGTGACGTGATGGTTCTAGGTGCTGGCGGGAAAATGGGGCCCACACTAGCACGCATGGCTCGCAGAGCGCTTGATGCATGTGGTATGAGCAACCGGACCGTTTATGCAGTGTCTGGGTTTCGTACCCCCGGAGCAGCCGATTCACTTGAATCACATGGCGTGCGCACCATTCGAGCTAACCTGACACAGCAGCTAGAGGTAAAGAAACTCCCTTACGCAAAGAACGTTTTGTGGCTCGCTGGACAAAAGTTTGGAACTTCATCTGAGCCTGCTACAACATGGAGTAACAACGTCATTGCTCCAGTGTTCGCAGCATCAAAGTTTGCAGGTTCAAGGATAGTATGTTTTTCTACCGGTAACGTTTACGGTCGTATCGCAGTTACAGGTGGTGGATCAATTGAATCGTCACCTCTTGTTCCCGATGGTGAATACGCGGCTTCATGCGTGGGACGTGAACGCGTATTTGAGGCTATTACTCAAGTCACACAATCTCCGCTTTTAATTTATCGTTTGTTTTATGCTTGTGATCTCCGCTACGGTGTACTCACAGATATTGCTTTGAGCATTCTACATAGACAACCAATATCGTTAGAGACACCTTTGGTGAATGTAATTTGGCAAGGAGACGCAAACCGTTTGGCACTTAGGGCGTTAAATGCGGCTGCGAACCCTCCTGTTGTGATGAACATAACCGGTCCAATAGTAAGCGTGCGTGATATCGCACTTTCTATTGCAGAGAACATGGGGATAGAGCCACTTTTTTCTGGCGATTCGAGATCCGATTCACTTATTGCTAATGTCGCACTATTGGAAGAGACGCTACCATACGTTCCACTACAGATGGAAACCCTGCTTAAGTGGACGGCGTCTTGGGTAAACGACCAACTACCACTACTTAACAAGCCAACGCACTACGAGGTACGAGATGGAAGTTACTAATTCCATGCAAGACTTGCGTCGGCAGCTACTTTGCGGCTTGGTAATCCCTGCACATCCATTAGCGCTTACGCAACAACGAAGTATTGATGAGCGTCACCAAAGAGCACTTACTCGCTATTATATCGATTCTGGCGTTGGAGGTTTAGCAGTTGGAGTTCATACAACGGGATTTGCAATTCACCAACCGTCTGTTGCCCTCTACAGGCCGGTACTCGAATTGGCCATCTCGACTGCAAAGGAATCGTTACAACGCAGAAACGTCCAAGATATGGTGTACGTGGCAGGATTGGTCGGCGATACAAAGCAGGCGATAGACGAAGCAATCATAGCAAACGATCTAGGTTATAACTGTGGATTACTTTCGTTAAGTGCTTGGCGTAACAGCACGGCCTCGGATATTCTCACGCACTGCAAGCACGTGTCAGAAGCTATACCGCTGTTTGGCTTCTATCTACAACCCGCCGTTGGAGGTATGACGCTCGACTACCGTTTCTGGCGCGAGTTCGCAGAGATTGATAACGTTGTGGCAGTAAAGATTGCGCCTTTTAGCAGATACGAAACACTAGACGCCGTACGAGGCATCGCCGACTCCGGAAGAGATGATATTGCATTGTATACGGGCAATGATGACTCGATTATTGCAGACCTAGTTACTCCATTTCCTGCTTTCGTAAACGAACATGCGACAACACGTCGAATTGTAGGTGGCTTACTTGGACAGTGGGCGGTGTGGACCAAGAACGCAGTAGCCACTATGAATGATATCCGTGAATGGCGTCACACTGACACGTCATCTGTTCCTTCTGAATGGTTAGCACAAGGTGCTGCGCTAACAGCGGCTAACCAAGCGATATTTGATTCAGCTAACATGTTCAAAGGATGCCTGCCGGGAATACTAGAGGTATTACGCAGGCAGGGGTTAGTAAAGGAAACTATAACGTTCGACGAAAACGAAGTGCTATCGGAAGGTCAAAGTGATGCGATCACTCGCATTTGCGAACAGCACCCTTGGCTTACGGACAACGAATTTGTTGCTGAACACATTGACGATTGGATGCGTTAGTATCACCACTCTGTTCGCAGCATTTAGCCGACTCAGTTCACTACGCCTTAATGAGTTTGGTCTCTAGCGCAGCCACAGTCAGGTACATAAGTAGTGACGCCAGCAGCGCCATTAGGAATGGGGTTTGAACAGCAGCGACGGTGCCCGCTACATAAGTGGATATGCCTGTAATTAGCGTTGCTTGAGCTGCGAGTGATCCCCCTCTATTTGTGAATAGACCAAAACTTACGGTGATAAGTACACCTGCGCTCCCAAATGCAGACGCCTGCTCTACAAGCGAAAAGACGTTCTCTGCACTTATGGCAAGGAGCCAAGCGATAATTCCGAACGCCAGTACTCCACAACGCGCTAACCGTAATCGCATCGTCTCACTCGACACCTTAAACACCGGTATAATGAGATTGTGAGAGAGCAATCCTGAAGCAACTAGTAATGTGCTATCCACGGTAGACAGTATCGCTGATATGAGTGCACCTGCGAACAGTACATAAAGCGCGCCAGGAAGAACTTGTTTGGCAACTTCAGGAATCACCTGCTCAGAATCTGCGAGTCCGCTAACAAGGCCGCCTGCTGTCAAGCCAATAAACAATGGCAATAGTCCAACGGATATGTATATACCACCTGCAATCAACGATGATCGTTTCGCCACCAACGCACTCTTCGCACCCACCACGCGACCCACAAGCTCCGTGGCCACTATTGACCCGCATATTGGAATTGCCCACGCCTCTGCCGACGAAAGCCAAGAACCCGAGCCCGAGAAGGCGCTCTCGAGACTAATCTCACTTATCGCAACTTGCACGCCGGTCATGCCATCTATTGCAAAGAACACTGCAATAGCCATCGCGACTAAACCAAGTATTACGACAATTCCTTGAATAACATCTGTTATTGCATCTGTTAACAGACCTCCGAACGCGGTATACACTACGGTAAAGCACGCTGCAGCGAACATTGCACCATCTGCCGAAAGACTAGGTGTTACTGTCGAAACGATATGGCCGAAGGCTCTAATTTGCGCTGCTGCCCATAACACTGAGCTAGGTATGAGAATTATCGCCGCTATTCGTTCTGTTCGTACGGAATAGCGCTTTCGGAACAGATCTGCCAGTGTTGTAAGCTCTCTTTTCCATAACGGTGCGGCGAATATAAGCCCCATGCCAACAAGACATAAACCGTAACCAAAAGGTTCAGGAGAGGAAAAGGAGAATCCTGATTCGTAGGCACTACCTGCACCACTGATTATCGTTTCCGCACCAAACCACGTTGCGAACAACGAGAACGTTGTAAGCGAATACCCTAGCTGCCGACCGGCGATGAGATAATCTGATTCTGTGTGTATACGTCGCGATACCCATATGCCAATCGCGATCTGCGCAGCAAGGTATGCTACTATTGCTATCGGAATAATCACCCTTTCTATTGCCCTAACTCAAAGCGCAGCATCTCATTAAGAAGGGGATAGCGGAACGAAAAGCCTGTGCGCTGAAGAACTGATGGCAAGACACGCTGGCTTGCCAACACTGTGTTGGTTGCCATTTCACCCATTGCTATTTGCAAAGCGAATGCAGGTACTCGTGCAAATGCTGGCCTGTTCAGAACTGAAGCAAGGACGGCCGTGTATTCGCTGTTTGTAACAGGGTTTGGAGCTACAAGGTTAACGGCACCTGAAATCCCACTGTTCATTAGGCAGTGATATATCGCCCCGATCTCATCATCAAGCGCGATAGGACTAATCCACTGCGAGCCGTCGCCAATCTTGCCACCTCCGCCTAGCCGAAATATTGGAGCGACTTTAGCAAGCATACCGCCTGCAGCGCCTTGAACAATACCTGTGCGTAAGTGCACAACACGAACGCCTGCGCGTTCAGCTGGTGCGGTTGCACCTTCCCAAGCCACAGCTGTGCGAGATAGCCAATCATCACCCGGCTTACTACGCTCTTCGAGAATCTCATCACCGCGCGAACCGTAGTACCCTATCGCCGAGCCGCTAAGTAAAACTTTAGGCTTGCGCGAAAGCTGCGACAGTACATGTGACAATAGCGATGTCCCTTCAACGCGGCTATCGTGAATCTCTCGTTTATGCGATTCTGTCCACCTCTCTGCTATTGGCGCACCAGCTAGGTGAATTACTGCGTCGACGCCTTCCAGACTTGCAGCATCAAGCTTGCCAATTCTGGGCTCCCAAATAATGTCGGAAACGCTACTACCCGTTGCCTTTCTACCGATACGGACAACAGAATGACCACCAGTAGTAAGAAACGCAGACAGTTGCGAACCAATTAGTCCGCTGGCACCCGTAATAGCGATACGCATGCGCGGCATATTCCTATAAGTAGCATGCCGCAAAAGATCGCCCATCATTAGCTCATGCCTGTAAGCAAACACTCGCTCAAATGTATCACGTGCAAACCAACCACCTGCGACATTTCCAGCAACTCCCAACGGCAACTCGTACTCTACTGAATCAGTTAAAGTGCTCGAGTTAGCAGTAACTGCTTCAAAGGTGTGTGTATGAATGTACGAAGCAAACGGAGAGGAAAGCGCGACATCTTTGAACTGGACATTCTTTATGTAATCCCGATGCTCGACCTCCCACGTTGTCGGTACTAGACCAACGTTGACTTGCATAGTCACACGCGATCCGTGTGTTATGCCAACATCTTGTGAAATGATCGTGGTAGTATCCCATGGCGGAGACAATCGCCTAAATGCGCCAGGTCGTTCATGCCATGCGAAGAGTTCTTCAACGCTTACGGGAACAGTTACTGACCGTGAGAATATTTCTTTCATGTTCTGTCCTATTGCTGTTGTTCAAGGGCGCGCCAACAGTACCAACTGGCAACGGAACGCCAAGGCCGCCAAGCTCGAGCTATCCTCTCTAAACGAACTGCGTCTGGTAAGGATCGCATACGGTAGATTTTCTGCGCACCTTTACGAACGCCCAAGTCTAGAACCGGCAGCACGTCGGGCCTGCCGAGTCTAAACATTAGAAACATTTGTGCCGTCCAAGGTCCTATGCCTCGAACCTGCGTTAGCTGTTCGATTACGGCCTCGTCCGTAAGACTATCTACCGTATCAAGCGCTAAGCGTTTGTCTTCGACTCTACTGGCTAGATCAATAAGTGCCGCAGCTTTTGATCCCGAAAGGCCACACATGCGCAGATCATTCTCACCTGCCCGGAGCACATCTGCTGCAGAAGGCATGGCACCACCGCTCCCAATTCGTTCTACAAATCTCGAATGAATGGCCGCAGCAGCCTTCCCCGCAAGCTGCTGATAAACCACGCTCCGAGCTAACGAATCAAAGTGTGTTCCTTCATTTGACGGCAACAGTGTGCACTTCCCTACGCTATCTATCACTCGTGCGAGTTTAGGGTCGTTAGCTGACAACTCTGCGATCGCAACAGACAGGGAGCGGCGGGTAAGGGGTTTGCTTACGCTGTTCGCGTTAGTGGCTGGTAAGGTACGCGGGGACAAAGGTGTTACCTAAACCGGGAGGCGAGGAGGAGGAGTGGGGGAGCACGACACATGCGACTTTGAACAACTACGGATGAGAAAAACAATAGTGCCATCTAACTTTACACCAGTGCACGCGCTCGATATGCGCCATCGAACCGTGTGCCATTAGTACCCTATGCAGCTTTATACTGCTTTACGCTAGCTATTTTGCGTATACCGCTGGCTGAACATACCGAAAGCGGTGGGAAAGCCCTGTCAGACTTTCGCTATGCCCTACCAATAGCTGTCCACCGGGCCGAATCATTGCCCAAAAGCGGTCTATTAATCGCTGCTGCGTTTCCTTATCAAAGTAAATCATTACGTTCCTGCACATTATCACATCGAACATCCCTTGCATGGGCCAAGGTTCCATAAGGTTCAGTGTACCAAATTGCACCATATCGCGTATTTGAGTAGATGCATCATAGGAGATCCTTCCTTCGGCATCAACGCGACGAACCCAATACTTTTTAAGCCATTCAGGCGGTACTCCAGCTATTGCGTCTTCGCTGTACTGACCCTTTTGTGCCGCTTCTACGACTCGCCTGCTTACATCTGTTGCAAGTATCGATGTTGTATTGGCGAACCGTCTTTTACCACCGTTATCAATAACCATTGCAAGCGTATATGCTTCCTCTCCCGTCGAGCAGCCCGCACACCATACACGAAAATCTCCCTGCACCTTAGGCAGTATAGTTTGTTCAAGATACTCGAAGTGTGCTGGCTCTCGCAGAAAGCTGGTTTTGTTGGTTGTTAAGGCATCAATCATTTCAATGAACTCTTGGCCTGACTGATCTGCGTGTAGGTAGTTCAAGTACGACGAAAAATCGGCGAAACCGTATCTACGTAAACGCTTAACTAAGCGTGCGCGCACGAATCCTTCTTTGCCGTCACGCATGCGTATCCCAGCATGACTATAGAGCATGCCGGCTATTTCTCTGAATTGACTCTCAGTTAGTTCGCAATCGGCCAACATTGTCGACGACACATGCCGGTGCGTTGGAGGTACGTTCGCACCGGTCATGATCGCCTAGAAAACTCAGAGGATATGATCGGATGTTTCTTTGCTTCGATCAGTGTTAATGCCATTTGCGAAAAGCTCGGCGACTTCCACAAGTTTGGCTTCTATCTCCGACAGTGCGTCACCGTTAGAAGCATTATGCGCTGGCAGACTGCGCTGCTCACGGATCTGTTCTATAACAGCCATGAGCTGAATACTGGCATCCTCAAGTAACTGAGGATACCCAACCATACCTACATCGAACTCATCGTCGCTATCATCGTCTCGCAGTCTGTGCAGCTCATTGTCAACCAGACGAAGTGCGGCTTCCGATTCATAAAGAATCTGTTGGGCGCGGAGTGAACTCATTGTTGGCTCTACTCAGAGGTCGCCACGATGAAGAATGCGCCGCGCCACTTGATCTACTAGATCAAGCGAATTGTACGCACCTTCGTATACTTTGCGCCTCATTTCTGCGACACGCTCTGGGTCTACCGACGTTGCTTCGGAAAGCGAGCGCCCCTGCGACGAGATCTCAACTGAATCGGTTCGCGGGGCCACGGGAGCGGCCGGCGCAACCGGTTGTGCGGGTGCGTCAACAGAGTGCGGAGAGGCTGGGTTAGCGCCTCCGGCACGATCTGGCCGTATTGGGTCGAACAGGTTTCCGTAAATCTTCATGGTTTATCTCCTCTTCATAAAGCTTCGGCAGCAGTAGTCGGTGACTTAACTGCGCGTACCACTAAAAGAGGACATCAAGTTTGTGAGAGCTATCGGTCATCTTGTCCGAATCTCCCGCGTTATAGCTCCCTGCACCTCGCCAAGGAACTGCTCTGACATTCCCATTAAGCAACGATCTAAGAGCAGCGACTTTAAGCAGCTCTACAGGATCACTCTGAAGCTGTTCTTCTCGCGCCTCGTAGTCATTTAATTCTTCGACCTTTTCCTTCAGGAGTTGGTCGAAAGGTTCGAAAATGGCCACCATTTCCTCTTTCACTTAACGTAGGCTGTCAAGCTGCAGAGAAGCTCGAGTCGGCGCATACGCTGTATGAGCAGCACCTGCACGTTGAACTTCTGCTAGCTCTTTACGAAGTTCGGAGACGCGAGCTGCCACACGTGCCGCCAATGCAGCAGTTGCGCGCTGAGACTTGTCAAGCGCGCTCCATACTACCTCAACTAAGCGGTCGCCCTCGTCTGCCGCTCTCTCGCCAGAAGCAAACATCGGACTGTCGTCAGAGTGACGCTCCAACTTTAGCGAAACGATATGCTCTGAGAGATTCTGCAAAATCTCATCGCGCCGTTCTATTAGTTCAAACAACTGCTCTTCGCGCTCACCGACGCACTCCATAGCTTCGCGAGCAAGTGTATCAGCAGCATCACAGATCGCCAGCGCCTGTCGAGCTGCATCGCGGCGGCGCGAAACGACTTCTGGCGAAACGATTGATAGTTCCATCATGACTTTCAGGCGCTCTTTCGAAGTTCTGCCTGCTGTTCAGCTGCGCCGTTAAAGCCATCTCGCAGCTCCGTTGCAATGTGAACAAGCTTCCCAAGTCCAGCAGAATCACGCCGAATTCCTATATCAACCATCTCGTTAAGCATATAGCTATACAGCGCTGATAACTCTTTCGCGATTGATCCACCCTTCTCGAAGTCCAGCGTACCGAGTAGCTCGCATACAATTGCACGAGCCTTTCCAAGTGACTGCGTTCTTAGCGCAGTATCTTCACGCTCAATGGCGATCTTCGCGCGTTGCAACTGCACTGCAAGGTGCTCAAACAGCATCACCACCAGTCGCTCTGGCGAGGCCGATAGCACTTCCATTTCCCGATAGCTTGCAGATCGTGCGGCGTATGTCATAGAAGGCGTTGAGTGACGAAAGGAGTCGTGTATGTTGTTGGTAATGACGTGACCGAAGTCACGTCATTACCTAGTATCGGCGCCTCTAGCGATTTGCTTGAAGTGCAGCTATCTGCTGCGAAAGAAATCCGCCTTGCGAGTTAATAGCGCTTAAAGCACGCTCCATCTTGACGTACTGATCGATCATTGATGCACGTCGTTCCTCAAGCCTACGTTCCGCATCCGCCTTTCTTAACTGCAACCGGAAGTCGCCATCATCGATGTTCTTTATTTGCGACGATATCGTCCCAGTACCGTAGCGTGTTGCGTTGTCAGTAGCATCAACGAACGCGTTACCAGCGCCAGCGAAACCGAACAATGCTTCTACTTCGTCAGGCTTCTCTGCAAGCGCTGACCTTACCTTTGCCTCGTCAACAGTAAGCTGTCCCGATCTGTCTAATGCCAATCCCATTGTCGACAGTCTGCTGTAAGTCGAGTTTGAGGAGACTTCCGTGCGCAGACTGGAGGTAAATGTGCTAACAATACCGCGCAACGTAGAGTTGCCCGCAAGAGGCTGATTCTCCGTACGCTGTTCGTCAAAGAACTTAATTATGCCATTGTAAGCGTCCGCGAAAGCCTTCACAGCGTTAAAGCCGCTATCAACATTGCGCGAGATAGATAGATCTATCTCCGTACCCGGTTCTGCATTGAGTAACGACAGGGTTACACCTGGGATAACTTCTGCAATTGTATTCGATGAACGTGACACTAACACGCCGTCAACTTTGACCTGTGCGTCTTGTCCTGCGGACAATTCACGAAGGCGCCCTGTCGTTGTTGTTGATGCTACCGATAGCGTCCCACTTGTTCCGTCGCTACGAGCGATTTCAAGAGACAACGACAAGTGCGACTCACCACCCTTTCCATCTGTAAGGCGAATTGCCCCGTCCGAACCAAGCGTTGCTGTGGCAGCTCTTGCACCAGCACCAAAGCCACTTGTCGAATCATTAATTCTATCAAGCAACGTTTGCATCGTATCGCCAGATTGGACTACCAATCCGAACGAAACTGCAGTCCCATCGCCGCGAACGCCGCGAATGTTGATCGCATCACCGGCGTTTAGGTTGGCAGTTATTCCGTTTACCTTAAGCCCTTCAAGCTCAGTGGACTCAGTTGCAACAGAGTCGGTGCCGCTAGTAAATAATCCAGACGTGACTGTTTGCTTAACCTTTCCGAATGAACCTGCACCTAGGCCCAATATGTCAACAATTGCAGCGCTATCCGCATCACCATCTACGGCTTGAACATTCCCTTGAATCTGCAAACGATATCTAGTTTCATCACCATAAGCCTCCTCAATTGCTGTGGCTTGTCCGCCCGCAGCATTGATCTTTGATACAATGCTAAGAATGGAATCGTTCTCGAGGTCGAAGGTAATGAGCTTACCATCCACCCTCACTGCTGCGGGCGCCGGTGACGTTTGAATGCCTAGTGACGCTGCGATTGCAGTTACGGTAGACGATACTTGCCGCGATTGTGTATCAAGAAAGCCCAATTCACGCGCGATACCGCCAGCGCCATCTAAAATTGCAATTGATTGTGCGCCAGGCGTGTTGCGCGTTAGCACCAAACGCCCTCCAGCACCGCCGTCAGAAATTATAGTAGCTGAAATTCCCGTTGGCGTGTCACCAGTGTTCGCACTGTTAATCTTGTTGCGAACAGTTTCGAGACTATCGCTTGATGATACAGAGATAGTTGTACCGCCAACCTGGAAGTCTCCATTGAAGCCGAGTGCACTTTTAATGCTGGCGACAGTATTACCGCTAACCTTTGCTGACTGCGCTAGCTGCAGTACTTCGACTTTATGGCTTCCAGCAACTGCACTACCCGATGCGGTTGCGTTTACCAGTGTACGCGATGTCATCGCGCTTGCAGGAGCAGCAGCGGTGTAGCCGCCAATTGATCCAGCTCTAAGAGCACGAGCTGCGTCGTTCAGCTTCTCCGACAGTGATTTGAAAGTAGACCACGCCGTGCGCTGCGACTGGCGTAGCTCTATCTGTCGTTCGATGGGCTGCACCATGCGCGAGCGTTCCGCCAACACGAGTTGGTCGACGATATCTCGCCACTGTATGCCGCTGGCCAGTCCGCTGAAGCTGGCGATCGGGTTAGACATGCTAGACTCCTCCGACTAATCCGCTACCCCGGAGCCGATATTCCGGCCCCGGGGTAGCGAGTTTAGAGCTGATTGTTTGCCAGTATTATCGCAGTAGCGACAACACTGTCTGTCCGCTCTGGTTGGCCTGAGCGAGCATCGCAGTACCTGCTTGTGCTAGGATGCTGTTCTTCGAGAACGTTGCCATCTCTGCAGCCATGTCGACGTCACGAATTGTCGACTCAGCTGCTGACTGGTTCACGATTGCCGTCTTGATGTTTGCAACTGTGTACTGAAGGCGTGACTGCGCTGCACCAATTGATGCCAGTGCATCGTTAACTGCATCAAGCTGCGTATCTACATCGGCGGTTGTTGTACCGACTGACACGTTCGATGCGGTAAGGGCGATCGAGATGTCGATCGTTGAACCAGCTGCTGCATCCGAGACTTTGAACGACAGGCTTGTGCCGAAGATCGCCGTTCCCTGGAAGTTCGTCGACTCCAGAATACGGTTTGCTTCCTGCGAAAGCTTTGCGAACTCGTCGTTCAGCTTGGCTGTCTGGCCGCTGTTCTGTGAAGACTGAGCCTGGATGAAGAGTTCTTTCTGACGCTCAAGAATACGCTGAATAGTGGTTGCGGAACCTTCAGCAATGGAAAGCATGGCATTTGCCTGCTCTGCATTGTTCGCGGCCTGTGTCAGAGCACGGGTCGAAGTACGAAGACGGTTCGCAATTGCAAGACCAGCTGCGTCATCAGATGCCTTATTGATGCGGAGACCCGATGAAAGCTTGCCCATCGAGCTGTCTACGTCACGCTGGACGAGGAAAAGGTTGCGTGAAGCGTTTAGTGCACCAACGTTTGTGTTTACGCGCATTTTTGTCTATCTCCCTAGACGTTTTCAGGAGCATCCGTTCTCCTGCAGAGAGGCTAGTTCCTCCCGTCGTGTTCTGTTATCGACGCGCCGCAAGAGAACTTTAACAATTCAGAATCTTTTTCCCGCCGCGTAACCTCCAATGGTGCTGGCGTGACATAGAGGACTTTCAAGTGACAACCTGTTCCGTGACGATAATGGCCGGCAGCGCGTCACATTGCCAGAAGGATAGCTATCGATCCGATACCTACAGTTATGCCCAGCCACTTGAATCAAAACTCATCCACGCAGCATAGGCGCATTTCTGCGGCTATCGATAAAGCACGTAGTGCTCTCAAGCGCGGCGACAACGACATCGCGATTGAAACCCTAATGAGTGCAGTTCGCGCATTGCCAACCTCTGCGCAACTTTGGTTCGCTCTTGGTGATACGTGCGCAAAACTTAAGCGCTTAGAAGGTGCGGTGGCTGCCATAAGACAGGCGTGTGTTATTGAACCTCAGAACGCACGCTATCGAATTGCCCTTGCTGATGCCTTCTTTCTCTCAGATGCGCGTGAACTTGCACTTTCTGAGTACATCCGTGCTGCCGAACTCGACCCAACGAACGCTACAGCATGGGCGAATGCTGGTGCTATTCATCAACAGCTAGGAAATCCCGAGGAAGCACTCGGCGCGCTACGTAACGCGCTTGCTATTGATCCCAATCACGCAATTGCGTTGAACAACAGCGGACTTGCCTTCTGTGAGATTGGAGACTTTACTCTTGCTCACGAGTGCCTCAAGCTAGCCGTTAAAGCAAAGCCAGATTACGAGGATGCGAAATGGAATGCTACGATTCTCGATCTGCTACATGGAGATTACGCTCGCGGCTGGGAAGGACACGAGCAGCGCTTTGTTCAACTTGAGAAACTGGGACCACTTCGTTCATTCCCCGAGAAGCGCTGGAACGGGGAACGTTTCGATGGCAAGCGCTTGCTCATATGGCCGGAACAAGGACTGGGTGACCAGCTACAGTTTGCGCGATTCATCCCACGAGTAAAGCAACTAGGAGGAACAGTTGTATTAGCGTGTGCTGAGCCTTTGCGTGAGCTTTTTCGGCACTCGATTCCTGAAGCAGATGAAATCGTAGTTATCGATACACCTTACGAGCAATGCGATTTGCAGGTACCGTTAATGAGTCTTCCGTATGTACTAAAGTTAAGCGCGCAGCTAGACTCAGAACGCATACCGTATATTCACACTACGAATGCAGTGCCCGCTTCAATACATGCTGCACTTCCAACCGAGCCGCAGCGACGTTTGCGCGTGGGTGTTGTGTGGGCAGGACAGCCAAAGCATAGAAACGATCGCAATCGCTCTATTGACCTAGACCTTTTTGAGTCTCTTTTTGGAGATACACGAATAGAGTGGGTTTCTCTGCAAAAGGGGGAGTTGGCGGAAGCGCGTCTTGCAGCTCTTAATATGAAACGTGAGGCAGAAGGCATTGAGAGCGTGCGCGGCTTGGGTGCTCAGTTCACTAGCTTTACTGACACCGCTCACGCTATCGAAAGACTGGACCTTGTTATAACTGTAGATACATCGGTTGCGCATTTAGCTGGCGCTATGGGCGTTCCATGTTGGGTTCTTCTTCCTTTCAACCCAGACTGGCGATGGCAATTGTATAGAGAGGACAGTCCGTGGTATGAAACTGTCAGACTATTTCGTCAAAGTGAAAGGAACGATTGGAGCGCGGTAATCGATAACGTTGCTTCTGAGTTGGGGATATTAGCAACTGATAGCGCCGAGCATACTCGAGCTGCTGCGTGAGCGTAGCGATACCGAACCATCTTCAGGAAGCTGCGGCTGTGCGCGAGTGCATAGCTGCTATGAACGCGCAACAAACCGGCAATTCGCAACAAGCGCTAATTCATTTCACTAATGCCGTGAAGTACGCGCCGAAGCGTGTTGATCTTAGAATAATGTTGGCCTATGCACATGGCGCTATAGGTGACGTTACAGGTGCTGAGATCACTTTGAGAGTTGCTTTAGAAGAGTGCGTAGTTGAGAGAGCGCAGTTGCGTGAGCTGGCCGACGCCGCCATTGAACTCAACGCTAACGAGGTAGCACAAAGCACTGTGCTACGGCTGTTGTCGACATCCGACAACGACGCTGATCTGCATGCAGCCTTGGGTGCGCTTTATCATCGTTGTGGCAACGTTGCAGACGCGACCACCGTGCTTCATCGGGCCTTTGTACGCTGGCCATCTCATCTGCCAACGCTAATGAATCGGGCGCGTTTACTTGCAGAAACTGGAGAGCACGCCGAAGCATTGGCGCTGTACAGCGAGGCTGTGCGGCTAAACCCATCTCATTCCGGTGCGCGCTGGCATCTTGGGCTACTGCAGTTACTTACTGGTGACTTTGAAGCTGGGTGGGAGAATCATGAACACCGCCGCGAACTCCCGTTTATGCGTAGCGTTACTCCTACACAGCTGCCGGCTTTGCGACGAGAGCATGTTTCGCAACTAGTCGGCAAGAAGGTTTTACTGTGGGGAGAACAAGGGCTTGGTGATCAGATAATGGGTGTGCGTTATGCGGAATCGCTCGCCCAGCTCGGTGCCGAAGTAACGGTGCGGTGCGCCAAGCCGTTGGAACCGCTTTTTAAGTACGCGGATGGTGTAACCAGAATAGTTACTTCGACTTCTGAGAACACAGAATGCGACTACCATATTCCAATGCTAAGTGTGCCTTACCTGTTGTGGAACTGCTCTAACGAATTGGAGGTGGACAAGCAGTATCTACAACCGCCTCCACAACAGTATTTGAGAGCAATTGGTTCGACACCGCCGCACATACAAGCACTATTTGCGAATGCGGCAATTCGTTCAAATGAACAACGCCCTACTATTGCAGTTGCATGGGCTGGCTCACCGGGTCATGGGAACGATCACAACCGTTCGATGCCTTTTGATCATCTTGCCGCTTTGCTCAGCATTATTGACGCAACGTGGATATCGGTACAATTGGGGAGTAGGTCGGCGGAGCTTAGGATGCTGTCCAGTTTGACTCGTGACCGTATTGTAGACGCATCTGAACATATCAAGGACTTTAACGACACCGCTCATGTTTTAAGCGGCTGTCATGCTGTTATAACGGTCGATACATCGGTTGCTCACCTAGGGGGCGCGTTGGGCGTACCTACGCTCTCAATGCTACCATTCGTCCCCGACTGGCGTTGGCAATTAGCTCGACGCGATACAGCCTTGTATAGAAGTATGCGTTTGGTAAGGCAGCCAATGGCAGGCGCGTGGGAACACACGGTTGACGACGTTATACGCGCGGTAAACAGTGGTGAAATAGGCTCGTTTAGGCAGTAAATCGAGTGGCACGCAGTAGTTGGCATGCGGCACAATTTGCCGCCACCGTTACGTGTACGGCACGAGATTCCTTCAAGAGCAACAACGGCATTTTAGTTAACGTGTTGATATGAAATAACTTACGATTTGGCACGAGCACTGCTTTGAGACTATCTGATTCCGGTATCCCGCCGGACGACATAACGCATCGAGGCAACGTGATTCGCGACCGAAAGATTTTCATAACCGGCGGCGCAGGGTTTATAGGATCGACCTTAGCCGAACGTCTCATTGAGAACAACGAAGTGGTGATCTACGACAACCTCTTCCGCAACTCGATTGCGGGGAGAGCCGTGGAAAAGCATTCCAATCTTACGATGATAACCGGCGATATACTCGACGCCGAACATCTCGAAGAGTCTATGCAGGGTGCCGACTACATCGTTCACTGCGCTGCAATTGCAGGCATTGATACAGTCGTAAAAAGCCCGATAGCTACGATGCGTGTAAACATGATCGGTTCGGCCAATGTCTTAGAAGCGGCATCCAGACTTAAACGCCTCGAACGCATAGTTTGCTTCTCAACTAGTGAGGTTTTTGGCACGAAAGCGTTTAGATCCACTGAGAATGATGCCACTGTAATGGGAGAGGTAGGCGAAGCACGATGGACTTACGCTGTTAGCAAAGTTGCAGAAGAGCACCTCGCCATTGCTTACTTCCGCGAACGTTGGTTGCCTGCGACTGTGGTTCGTCCATTTAATGTGTACGGGCCTGGACAAGTTGGCGAAGGAGCGCTTCGACATTTCATAGTCAATGCTATCCGCAACGAACCAATAAGTATTCACGGAGACGGTACGCAGATTCGAGCTTGGTGCTACGTCGACGACATGGTGGAAGGAGTCATGCGTTCGCTTGTTCATCCTCGTGCGGTTGGAGAATCGTTTAACATTGGAAATCAACGCGCGGTTACCACCATTTATGGCTTAGCTGCCACCGTTGTATCTGTACTCGACTCGTCATCACCGATTCACTTCACTCGCAAAGACTACGTAGATGTAGAGCTACGTGTACCTGAAGTGAAAAAAGCCAGAGAGTTGATTGGATTCGAAGCGAAGGTCGACCTTGAAGAAGGAATTCAAAGAACAGCGAATGCCTATCGGGCGCTTGATGCTTCACGAATCGCTAAGGTGGCCTAATCATGTCTACCGAACTGCCATTTCTGCCAATAGGCAAGCCGTATCTCGATGAGCGGGACGTTGCCAGACTAGCAGAACCAGTACTAAACGGATGGGTGGTTCAGGGTCCTGTTGTTTCCGAGTTTGAAAAGGCGTTCGCATCACGCATTAGCTCGCCTTTCGCCTCGGCGTTCTCCTCATGCACAACAGCTTTGCATACTGCAGTCCGTGCCCTAGGTACAAGAAGCGGAGACGAGGTAATCGTCCCCGCCTTCACATGGGTCGCAACCGCCAACTGTGTCGAGTACGAGAACGCGCACCCTGTCTTCGTTGATATCGATTTGGAGACATTCAACATTGACACCACTCAAATAGAAGACGCGATAACTGCTCGCACTGTTGGGGTCATTCCGGTACACCTATTTGGTCACACCGCAAACATGTCTGTCATTAATGCAATAGCGCAGCGCAATAGTTTATGGACTATAGAAGACGCCGCGTGTGCATTTGACGCGACATGGAATGGCATACCTGCTGGCATGCATAGCGATGCTGGTTGTTTCTCATTCCACCCTCGCAAAGCAATAACAACTGGCGAAGGTGGCATGCTTGTTACATCGAGATCTGATACTGCGGAGCTAGCAGTTGCGCTGCGTTCCCATGGCATTGTTGAAGACACTTCCCCGTCATCATCTGGGATGGGACGTATCCCTCACTGTGGATTCAACTATCGCATGACTGAGCTGAGTGCAGCACTCGGCTGCACTCAGCTAGAAAAGGCCGACGAGATTATGTCTCATCGCAGGGCGATCGCTTCGTGGTATGACGATGCATTATCAGGCATTGATGGGCTGCGCCTGCCACCAAGACATGCAAATGAAAGACATGGTTGGCAAGCCTATGTATGCCTGTTGCAACCCGATTCAAATCGTCGAGGCGACATCGCACTAGCGGCACGACTACGAAACTCAGTAATAGACGGGTTGTTAAGGCACGGCATTGGAAGTCGTCCTGGTACTCATGCACCAGCTCACCTCGAGTACTACGCCAACAAGTATGGCATATCTCCTGAAGACTATCCGAATGCATGGATTGCCGAGCGATGCTCAATCGCTCTGCCCATGGGCGCGGGAATGACGCAATCAGATGTACACCGTGTTAGAGACGCCATAGTTCACATTCTGGCGCATTCATCACTACGTACTGCAGCATAACAACTCGGCGGCTATGACCATGGATTCCGACGTACAGTTCGCAAGAGAAGTTAGAATTGCCCGTGATGTCATCACCAGATTCTCAATTGATCTGCGTGGGATGAACGTGGTTACTGAAGCAGCAACCGGACATTTTCGATGGACACCCGTATTGGCGCTTATGGCTGGTGCTGAGCGCGTGACCGCGGTTGCTCATGATTCTAGGTTCGGATCGGCGAGGAAAGCCTGTGACTCAGTTGAAAGACTAGCTTCTCGAGTCAAGTACGATGGAGTTCTTGAAACAACCAGTACGCTTGATGCATTGCGTACCGCAGACATAGTGACAAACTTGCGCGCTTTGCGACCTTTTGATGAGCGCAGATTGAGTATGCTACCTGCTGGAGCAGCGCTTCCACTCATGTGTGAATCGTGGGAGTATCGCTCAAGCGATTTGGATCTGACGGCTGCATTTGCTCGCGATATCGTAGTACTAGGTACCAACGAACACCATCCAGCACTCGACTTTATGAAGTACGTCGGGCTACTTGCAGTGAAACTTGGATTAGATGCAGGTGTTGAGTTGTATCATTCGCGCGTGGTTGTAGTTGGAGGTGGCGACTTCGGTTTGGCTGTGACGCGGGCGCTCAGAGCAAACGGCAGTGATGTTCGAGTTGTGTGCCCTACTAGCGAGCGACATGAGTTCGCTGATTCATGGCTCTCGTCGTCGCTTAACACTCCGCAAGCTATCGATCTTTTGAGCTATGCAGATTTGCTAGTATTTGCAGACTACACCACGGAAACACGGCACATAGGTGGCTCTGTTGGCTTGCAGGCAAATCAATTGGCGGAGCTCAACCCTTCGCTGTCTATTGTACACATTAGCGGACTCATTGATGCGAATGCCTGCCGAACTGCCGGATTGCAGCTGTTCCCTGAGTACGTAACCGACTCTGCTCGTACCATGAGCGTTACTACTGCGCTACTCGGTGCTCGTCCGGTACTGGAACTACATGGTGCTGGCCTTAAAGTAGGTGAAGTGTGCGCGCGAGCATGGCGAGTTGCGGGTGGTGACGCAATGCGCGCTCGTGAAATCGCTCTATACAACCCACTATGCCAAGAGTTTCCGAACTCGATTTTGGCTCGACACAGTGCGATTCATCCGCTTGAACATGTCGCATAACTTAGAGCAGGAATTGCAGGGGTCTATACAGGCCCGCGTTGCGTTACTTCGCAAACACCTTGCGGATCGTTTCGCTATGCATGGTCGAGTTTGGTCAAACGATACAACGGCACAAGATCGTGTCTTCCATTCTATTGACTACGTGTCTCGTGCAGCAGCTCCGCGATCAACAAGCTGGTACGAGCTAAAGGACGCTCGCAGAATCCTAAAGGAGTATCTTGCGACTCATCCTTTACCCAAGGATGCTTTGATCGCAGATATAGGGGCAGGCGATGGTAGGATAACTGCCCTCTTGCGTGAGATGGGTTACATGAACATCATCGCATTAGATATTGACCATGATAACGTGGCGAGGCTATCAGAACGGTTTGAATGTGAAGGTGTTTGCGCTAGCGCGGTAGAAACCGACACGTTTCCAGAGAAGGTATTTGATCTTGTCGTAGCTTGGGGGCTGTTCACATGTCTTCCGAGCTTTTCAGACGCAATTGAAACAGTTCGCAAGTGGATCGTTCCCGGAGGAGCGCTAATCGCTGCTGATCCTACCCTTGAGAGTGTTTTACTCTATACACTCGTACGGGGCGACATAGGCGAGTTTCTTAGAACAGCAAGTACGAAAACCCGTGCAGCCATGTGGGATGAACGAGAGAATCGTTATACGGTATACACGGCGGCTGACATCCGCAAATGGCTTTACGGTAACTCCGGACTACAGGTTATCGCTGAAAGGAACGTTAACGTGTTCCCTAGCCTGATAGCTGGAGGATTCGTTCAAGATCAGAAGCTAAGCGCTAAAGAATCAGCACAGCTACTTGATTCCATAAACTTCGACGCGATTGATGGTGTGCCGAGGCAGATATCATTTCTTGCTAGGCGCAAGGCGTGACATCAGTTCTAATTACTGGCGTAGGTTCAGAAGGTGCCTATGGAGTAATACGCAGCCTTCGTGAATCCGTTCCTAACATTCATATAGTCGGCTTAGATACCAATGCTAACAGTGCGCATAAAGCATTTGTAGACGCGTTTGTGGTCCCCCCTCTGCGAACATCGCCTGATTACATACCGTTTGTTATTCGCCAACTGTCCAAGTTTAACTGTGACGTATGCTGGCCTATACCAACAGATGAGCTCGAGCTTTTCGCTCGTGAGCGCTTACACATCGAGCGTGACTCTAACGCGCGTGTTATGATTGGTGAGGAAGGCTCACTCGGAATCGCGAATGATAAGATCAACTTGTACGAACACCTTGAACGAAGCGGTATAGCTGTAGTAGCTCCATTCCGCGTTGCAACAACGATTGAAGAAATGGAAGGCGCTATTAAAGCGATTGGCTACCCTGCAAACCAAGTAGTGATTAAACCAGCTCGTGGCGCTGGCTCTCAAGGTTTTCGGATACTAGACGCGAATCTTGACCGCAAGAAAGATTACTTTCGTAGGTTGTCACTGCAACAACGTACTAAATGGGAGGACATTCGCGCGGTTTTTGCGGACGGAGACTTCCCGCGAATGCTGGTTACCGAGTACCTGCCGGGCGCAGAATGGGATGTCGACGTACTAGCAGATAGAGGGAAAGTAATTGCTGCCGTTTCCCGAAAAAGTCATTCAATGTTTGGCGGGATGGCAACCGATTCCGAGGTAGCGCCGAACGCTAGCGCGATAGACTATGCTACCAGGATAGTTGAGTCATTGAAGCTAACGTACATACACAACATAGCCTTCCGCGAAGATTCTGAGGGAAGACTTCGTTTGCTCGAGATTAATCCTAGAGTACCGGGTACCATTATTGCTGCAACAAAAGCTGGGGTCAATTTGCCTGCGCTTGCGCTAGATATGATACTGGGGCGGGATACTAGCTGCGTGATAAACACACCTGCCAGTATTCGACTTGTACGATACTGGGACGACGTAGTAATTGCTAACTGCTAGTATGAAACCAGTACAGAAGGTCTTCATAGGGTGCACAGACATTGCTTCTCTTATACAAGAGTTTCGCACTGGCTTTACAGCACTCGGCATAGAAACCTTTTCAGTGGTACACCAACAGTCGGTAATACAAGGCAGCAAAGTTGACATAAGTATCGAAGCGTCGCTTCCACAGCAAGAATGGTTTAGCGACAGCAAACAAGGGGAGCAGGTTAGAGCGTATACTCGCCAAGAGCTTAAACAGTACTGCTGGAACCGCGCTATTAAAGAGTGCGATACATTTGTGTTCATGTGGGACAGTTTCACAGCTGACTTTAGGGATCTATTGGAGCTTAGGAAGTTGGGAAAGCGTATTGTATGGTGGTTTCTTGGTGAAGACTGTCGCTGGCGCGGCGCATTTGATCAGCAAATGCAAGAGTACAATCTTGCACCGTTACGCTACGCGTATCCACTAACCGCCGAGGCCTTAACGAGCCGCTTGCTTCGTTTGAGATGGGCCGAGGCGATGTGCGACGCTGTTTTCAATACGCCAAGTCAGGCGGGACTTGCGTTGCGCCCATACTACGACGCACTTCCATTCCCGCTTGATGTGACAAGACTAACGGAGGGCGGAGAACAGCGTGAACGCCCTCTGGTCGTTCATGCACCATCATCTAGAGACAAGAAAGGAACAACAGAGATTCTTACTGTGTTCAGCGAGCTTCAAGCAGAAGGCATTGATTTCGATGTAGACATTCTCGAAGGTGTCCCTCATAGCGAAGCGTTACAACGATACAAGAACGCGGACGTGCTAGTTGGACAACTCTACGGGGTAACGTTGGGAAGGCAGGACCGAGAACTATTAGCACAGGGTAGAGTAGTTGTCGGAGGTATAACCGCTGATCGTTACCCACAACGCCTTCCTGAGAGTTTCCCAGCTATTCCAGGCCATACTCCTACCGAGCTAAAGGAGACGCTCCGAAGCATCCTGCCGGATATTGCAAAACGGAGAAAGATAGCCGCTATGGGACGCGCCTTCGTTTCGAGCTATCATGATCCCAAGAATGTTTGCGAGAAGCTTCTGAACTGCCTAAACGAGTATGTGAAGCCAGACTACGAACCAAAGTTCTTTCGCGATCACTTCGTTCCAGAGCCTGAATTGACGCCAGTTTACAACGCTACCACAAAACTTGTCGCAGGTACGGCATGGTATAGGCAGGGCGTTCAAGCTGGCACGCGATTAGGGTTGGAGTTCTAAGGTTGCGTATTATTACCATCATTGGTGCCCGCCCTCAGTTTGTTAAAGCGGCGCCTGTATCACGTGCATTACGCAAATCGCACACTGAAGTTCTTGTACACACTGGTCAACACTACGATCATGACATGTCAGGTGCGTTCTTTGATGAGCTAGGCATTCCAAAACCAGATTACCTGTTGGGAGTAGGTTCAGGTAATCACGGCGCACAAACCGGACGCATGCTGGAACAGATTGAGAATGTACTTTTAAAGGAGCGACCTGACGCCGTTATGGTGTACGGCGACACTAATTCCACTTTAGCAGGAGCGCTTGCTGCTACGAAGATTGGCATTCCAGTAGTTCACGTAGAAGCAGGATTGCGCAGCTTTGATATGAGAATGCCAGAAGAGATAAATCGTGTACTAACTGATCGTGTAAGTAGCTTGCTACTATGCCCTAGTAGTATTGCGGTAAACCACCTTAGAAGCGAAGGTATCACTAACGGAGTTCATATTGTCGGCGACGTAATGTTCGACGCTTTACTTCACGCGATGGAGTTGAGCAAATCTGACGTCGGACATCATCATGGCAGCAAGCAACTGCACATTAAGGAGCCGTACGTGCTTGCAACCGTACATCGTGCAGAGAACACCGACGATGCAGCTAGACTTGGAAGTATCCTCAAATCTTTTGGCGGCATTGGCTATACCGTTATACTACCACTCCATCCGCGAACTCGAGCGGTCATTGATCGTGAAGAGATCTCTATACCAAGCAATGTTAAAGTTGTTGAGCCATTGTCGTATGTTGCTTTGGCAAACATTTTGGCAAAAGCGAAGTTTGTACTAACAGATTCAGGCGGTTTGCAGAAAGAGGCGTACTGGCTAAAGGTACCGTGCATTACGCTAAGAGAAAGCACAGAGTGGTCTGAAACAGTAAGCTCTGGGTGGAACCGGCTAGTTGGTGCTGATGCAGATAGGATCGCTGCAGCTGCCGCCTCTGTTAATACTCCTGATAGACATGAACAACTCTACGGTGCTCCGGGAGCGGCTGAGCGTGTCGTTAAGCAGATCGAACATCGCTTCGGCTAGTAGAAAGTTGCGTAACGCAACCGCCGTGTAGCGCAACCGCCGTGTAGCGCAACCGCGACCGCACTTTTGCTTAACAGTTCAAGTAAGAGTACGCAGAAACTCCGCTAGTTGCGCCATTTTCCTGTTCCAGGAAAGATTAAGCTCTCCGTAGCTGCGAGCATCCTTACGAATTCCGCTTTGCCCTTGAGTTCTGGCAGCAAACCTTCTGAGTTCATTAAGCGATACTGGACTATCATTCGCGGGAACCGTGTGGACAAATGGCAATGTGTCAGAGAAGTCTACATCGTTACCAGCAAATACAAACGGTATTCCTCGCAAGCAATACTCTCGGTTCTTTAGCACGGCTAGCTGAGTTAAGCCAATACGATGTAACGCCAGCGAACCAACTGCTATGTGACTGCGCGCGAACAACGGAGCTAGCTCGGCTGCCCCCAGTCGACCATAGAAGCGCACATTGTTTGATATACCAAACTCTGAAACGAAGGTTCTATACGAGTTAAGAACATCGCCTTCTCCTGCCAAATGTAGTAGTACTCCATCTCGATCAGATTCGCTGGCAATAGCAATCCCGGCGAGCAGTCTGTCAATTCCATGCCACGGTGCGTACTGCGCAGCGCACACCATTTCTAAACCGGCGTCAGACATACCAGTAAACGGTGTGAACTCAACTGACTCTGCATTGATACCGTTCGACATAACATAAGAAGGCAACGAAGTGCCGGCACGCGTGGTTTCGTATTTGACAATCTCAGGCGTGACGGCCACAATCGCTTTGGTAAGCGGAAGCACCTCTCGCGCATACCTATTGTCGATTGCTGCTACTTCTACTGGAAACTCCGATTCCGCCTTTGTTTGAACCTCGATAACAACATTCTTGACATCTCTTACAAACCGCAATGTATGAGAGTCATACATTGGATAGCGCAGATATATGATATCTGCATTTAGTTTATTTGCCGCTTCCCATAGAACGTGAAAACATGCTGCTCTGGACACCGCACTGTAAGCGCCACCTGGCACATGAATGTAAGTACAAGCGAGATCGTCGACTTTTACCTGTTGGCTGTTGTCGCCGATTGCAATTCCCGCAGTTTCAGGAATGGATTTGCGCAGCGCTACCGTTTGCTCATGAACTTTACGAAGAACGCCGGGATGATCAGAATTAACAAAGGCGGCTATAAGCACTCTCATAATTAGGACGCCGCAACGGATTGCACCAGCGATGCTAGGCGTTCCGGATATGCCAACTCTTCGAGGTAACGCTCTGCAGTATTTCTAGCAGCCTTTGCCATACGATTGTGTTTAGCAGGGTTTGAGGAAAGAGCAGCAATTTGTGATGCCAACTGTTTCATGTCACCGACTTTGGCGGTAATGGCGTTAACGTTTGCGCTAATTAGGTCATGACCGCTTCGAGTTACCGTAACCGCAGGAACAAGCCCGAAAGCTAAGGCCTCCATTAGACTTACGCTCGCTCCCTCAAACTCAGACACCTGCACAAACATGTGGTGCGACATAAGCAACTCTTCCATCTCCCAAGGCGGACGCACTGGCTCAAACGTTACAGGAATAGAGCGATTTGAAACATCTTCAACTCGTTTCTTGAGCTCATCCAGATCTGGGCCGTCACCCACAATTGTTAGTGTCGCATTAACACGGGCCGCTTTAAGCCGTACTACAAGCTCCGCAAGATCAAACACTCTCTTTTGAAAGTTCAGTATACGACCAGTATACAGAATTCGCAGAGGTTCACTTTGTTTGCGACCTTCCGCCGTTGCCGATTGCAGTTTCACCGCCCAAGCGGGGAGAGTGACAATCTTGTTAGCATGATCTGGTATACGTAGCGCAAGTGTTGCAGCACACGTCGGGCTTACAGCTATTATACGTCTAAGAACTGGGGCGAGTCGTTCTAAGTTGGCATAATAGTATTCCTGATCGGTGTGACATACGCCTATAAGGCGCAAGCCTCGAAGCACGTCCTCACCCAGCTGCTCAACCATCGATGTTAGATAGCTGAACGCGTGATTTACTACATGCACATCGTTTGCCGTTCGTTGCAAGAACTCCAGGAACTGCTGAGAAGTAGCAATTCTTTCATTGTAGAACGCTGAAGGATCGGCGCCTGCCTGCTGAAAGCCGTATGGAAGCACGGCTAAATCAATGAGACGGATGTTTATGTTCGCATCGGGCGCAAAGTGTTCACGAAGTCTCCACATCCAAGATAGGATGCCGGACAATCCCATCCCTTCGGTATGCCAGACGTGAACAGTTGTCCGTTGCGTAAGTGCGGCACCAATACGAGGCGGAAGCTCTTGTGGTGTTACGGCGTTACCGACCGTGTGATTCTTTTTCTCAATCTGAGAACGGAGTCTCGCGTTCTCCTTTTCTATGTGCTCTATGTGTGCAACTAGATCTCTATTTCGCATGGCGAACCCCTGAGCTAACTGAGGCAGCTCTCTCCATACAGTAGGCATTGCTTCGACAGCGGGACGAGAAGCACGTGCTTGCTGTTGCGCATGCCTATTCGCAGATGCTTGCATACCGCCTATTCCCCACCTGCACCACAGCAGCGGACGTGGTATTACTTCAAATCGTGCGCCGTTAACGAACGCCCGATTGTAAAACTCCCAATCTTCAAATCCTACTCCATGATCTTCAGTATAACCTCCCAGTTTTTCATAGAGCTCCTTGCGGACAATAGCGTTAGCGCCACCAAAGGTGTTCTGAATAATAGTGCCGGCTCCAATCGGCCCTGGCATTACCCACCGATGATGAACTCGAGTATTGGGTGTCGGCTCGTCTGTACCTTCAAAGTACTCTAAGAAACAGGTAGCTATATCTGCTCCAGTCGACGTTACGGCTTTAACAAACGTTGAGATGTACCCATCGCGCATGCAGTCATCGTCATCGATAAACAGAATCCATTCCCCCGTAGCGTGTCTAACTGCATTGTTGCGCGCAGCGCCGAGGTAGCTATTTGTTTGGCGTACTATCTGCCATCCTTTAGCGTTAAATACCGGGTGCAAGGTATCTAGAAGGGCATTTGCCTCACTGCTAGTGCTTCCATCGTCAACTAACACAACGTCGAAGTTGGAATAGTCTTGACGCTCGATCGAAGCTAACGTTTGCAATAGCAGCTGCGGTCGATTGTAGTGAGTGACGCATACAGTTACTCGCGGGCTCCGCTCTATCTGTGACGTACTTGTGTATAGGTCACCACTATACCCATAGCGCTTGTGATCTGAAGCTCCAGAATCATGCTTTACCGTCGCAATGCCCTGCAGCTTCTCCACGCTCAAAGATATGGTGGCCTCATCGATTGTTTCACATGTTAGTACGATAGGCAAACTCCATTGCAGCTTTGCAAAGTCTTTAGCGTCAACCTGTGATGTTGTAAGCAAGATATCGGCGTTTTCGACCGAGCGACGTGCAGTTTCAGTTAACTCGAGAACACGAATATCGCTTAGCATGTGCTCATTACCGATACTTGCTATCGGCGGCGCGTCTGTCATGTATACTGCTATAACAGCATTCGATGTTGCTATTCGTTGAGCGTGCTGTGCTACTGAGAAGTAAGCGACTCCTCCATCAGCGGGAAGCAGAACCAACGCGCTCTCGCTGTCTGCGACATTGGCAGCAAGCCATTCAGCAAGGAGTGCGCTCGATTTAAGAGGGGCGTCCGCAATTATCGGAACATTTGGATCTAGCACAACACGCTCAACTCCACGCGCATCTGCTTGAGGCTGCCCTGGTGCTATAGCACGCGACGCATCAACAATACGCACGCGATACTTTTCTCCCGCGTTCTCGCATTGCTGCCTGTATCGGAGCGCAGCATCGATAACTCCGTCATCGACGGCTGCGATGATTACTTCGCGTGTCCTTCCGGCCATGAATGGTGCTGTTTAAGTGAAGCCAACAGTTGCTAACTGATATTGTCTATTTAAGCATTGCCCGTGCCACAGCTAAGCCATTGTTATTTATACACTTAGCACTACGAGACGAATCCAAAAATGTGGCGGCTTTTCCCATGCGCGGCAAAGATTGCCGACCACTGCTTTCGACTTCTATATGCTTACGGCTTTCGCAGCCACGCGATCGCAGGACGCGATGCGTAAGTCAGGAGAATCATCTCGCTGCATGCCACACACTACTCGCTTTTCGCTAGCTTACCACTCGCCTTCTAATTGCGTTCAGGCAGTGCAAGCACGTCTACAGCAACCTTTATATCATGAGCGTCATTAGACGTTACAATCTGCTTACCGACCCTCGCAGAAACGTTGAACACAATTGGCCCCCTTAAGTTCGCAGTCGGAAGATCTCCCGAAGTTGGAGACATCGTTACGATCGCAAGCACCAGTACATCGTCTGGTGAATTGAGATCTAATGCCTCTCGCTCGGTGACGCCGAGGTCTATTTCATATCCATCTGATGCGACAAACGGATCGACAAGGAGGAAAGCAATATCCCGATGTGCGAGCGACTGTAACCAGTACAAGCCTTCGCGCGCAGCGGGAACTAGCGCGAATCGCTTATGCGCTTCAAACCCGTGCAAACCTTCGCGAAAAGCAATGATTGACGTTTCAGGAAGATCAAGCTCGCCAAATACAATCGAGCTTACAGCGACTGTACTTAATTCTGTTTCGGCTACAGCGTTTGCGGTCATGTTATGGATGTTGTTCACAGGTAGTCTGCGAGACTCAAGCCGAGTACTCGTGTTGTGGCCGCCATTGCAGCCTGATAAAGTGTTTGACGTCCTACTAGTTCTACCATCGCACGCTCAACTTCCACATCGCGAAGGTCACTGCGGAATGCATTGAGAGAATGCTGTAGTGAGTCTAGACTGTCACCTGCCTCCATTAATTCGGAGGAGCGTGCGCCTTGAGTACCAATTAGAGACTGAACGCTGTCGAATGCACTTTGTAATGTTCCTAGAGCGCTATTGATGGCAGCGACGTCGTTGTTACCGAGAGCAGTGGAAAGCTCGCGTAGTGCCTCAAGCGCGTTGGTGTCAAGAAATACTTCCGTACCATTGTGATTTGGCGTAATGTAGCGTCCGTCAGCGATCTCAACCTGCAATGAACCGCTTGGATTAACCGGATCGCCACTACCATCCAAAAGAACAGAGAACGGATCAGATGAGCTTGCTGGTACACCAAACGGCTTTTCGTTTGCTCGTGTACCACCAAACAAATACTCACCTGCAAAGCGCGTGTTTCCCAAATCAACAGCGGCAGAAATAAGCTGATCTACTTCGGCCTTAGCTATTTCCCTTGTTTGCTCACTTCCCGTAGACGATGCACCTTGAACTGCAAGCTCAATTCCACGCCCTAGCAGGTTGCCCAACGAATTTAGGACATTCTCTTCAGCGTAGGCACGTCCGTCGGCAATACGAATATTTCTGCGAAACTGCTCGATTGCGCGCATAGATGAGCCGACACGAACGACTTCGCTGGCAGCGGAAGGGTCGTCCGACATAAGCGTTATCCGCCTGCCAGTAGACACCTCCTCGCGCGCGCGATCCATGGCTTGCAGGTTCGACTGCAGCCGATGGATCGACGACCTCATCATTATTTGGTTGGTTACGCGCATAGGGAGCCCGTTGTGTTACGTCGGATATACCCGGAAAGGGTTGCCTATCCGCCCCGGTGAACTCTTATTTGTGTAGTGTTCTTTAAAGTATCGGAACGAGCGCGCCACTCCTTAAGCGGCGGGTTTTGCCGGTTTTCGATCTCTTAACAAGACGCACATCACCTAGCTGGGTCACTTTGACCGCCCAAGGCACTAGTCCCAGCCACCGTCGCTCCGATGGATGCTATGGCTAGCGAGAAGAGCATTCAGCTCACTAGTCCCGGCACCAGTCGCTCCGCTCCCTAAGCAAAAGGTCCCCCTAAGTCTCATGGCAACCATACTGTACGTTGACGACGAACAATCGGTGGGGATGATCGTTGAGGACACCCTGCAGAGGGCGGGGCACTCGGCGATAGGCGCACGCGGGGTTCCTGAAGCACTTCAGGTTTTGGAGCGGACTGAAGTCGATTTGATCATTAGCGACTACAGAATGCCGGGGCTTACCGGATTAGAGTTCCTGCAGCTGCTAGCTCGCGAAGGATACGACATCCCGCTCATCATGCTCACCGGCTACGCCAGCATCGAGCACGCAGTCGCATCTATTAAGTCGGGTGCTATTGATTACATCACCAAGCCAGTGCGACCGCAGCAGCTTGAACTGGCAGTAGATCAAGCTCTAGAGTTCGTAAGGCTTCGGCGCGAGAACGAGACACTTCGCAAAGAAGTGATGCAGTTTCGTAATGAGAAACAAATTATTGGAGACTCTCCTCCGATCCGTCGAATACTTCAAACAGTATCGATGGCCGCACCAACGCGAGCAACAGTCCTTTTGCAGGGCGAGTCTGGGACTGGTAAAGAACTTTTTGCACGTGCGATCCATGATCAAAGTGATCGTCGCGATAGGCCATTCATCAAGCTTAACTGCGCAGCTCTTCCCGAAGGGCTAGTTGAAAGCGCCCTTTTTGGACATGAGAAAGGAGCGTTTACAGGTGCTATTAAGAGAGTCGAAGGTGCCTTTGAACGCGCGAATCGCGGGACATTGCTGTTAGATGAAATCTCAGAGATGCGACTTGACCTACAAGCGAAACTTTTGCGCGTTTTGCAAGAGCAAGAGTTTGAAAGGGTAGGAGGTACGTCACCCATTAAAGTCGACGTACGCATTATTGCAACTACCAACCGTGATCTAGCCGCTGAAGCAGACCGTGGAACATTTCGCCAAGACTTGTACTACCGTTTGTCTACAATTCCAGTAATGATACCTCCACTTCGCGAACGTACCGACGACATCCCAGTGCTAGCGCTGAGATTTGCAATGCGCGTTGCGGCAGAAATAGGGAAGAAGATTGACGGACTTTCGCAAGACTCTCTGGACGCCCTTCAGCAGTATCCTTGGCCTGGCAATGTGCGCGAACTGCAACATGTAATTGAACGCGCCGTAATTCTTACACCCGACCCATTGATACGCCCACACTGCTTAGAGGGAACAAGATTTGGACTTGCTCACTCGCTCGGCTCAACAGTGGTAAGGCCTCGTGCAATTCATACGCCTGCTAGTAGTAGTGCACAAGGTAGCGGTAGTTCAAACGGAGGGATCACGCTTTCCTCGTTAAATGTTAACGATGCAGAACGTGTATTAATTCAGCACGCTCTTACCGCATCGGGTAATAATCGAACTAAAGCTGCAGAGCTACTTGGTATTAGCGTACGCACGCTACGAAACAAACTTAATGGACCTAGTACCGAGCGCGACGACGACGGAGACGAGTGAGCTATGGAAACAAGACGGAGTTTCGTATCTGCGGCGGCGCTTGGCGTAGCGTCACTAGCTGTGCCGCGAGTTGCATGCGCAAACGTTAATAGCAGTAGTAGTTCTGAAGTTCATGATGCGGGTACCGCGCTTGCTAACTCTAGTGAGAATGCGGCAACTAACAGCCTCAGTACTTTGCACCATTACTCACTTGTGAATGACCCGCGTCTGCTCGCCCAAGATGAACAATACTGGAAGCAAGTAGCGTCGCAGTATCGCATTACTGATGAGGTCATCAATCTCGAGGCCGGCTTTTTTGGAATGATGGCACTGCCTGTAATGGAAGCGTTCGCTAAGCATACGGAGCATGTGAATAGAAGTAGCTCCTACTTCGCCAGACGCGATTACTCTGCGTATAACCAAAGAGCTAGAAAGGAGGTTGCGCAGTTTATCGGCGCTAAACCATCGGAAATTGCCTTTACTCGTAACGCGACCGAAGCACTACAGGCGCTCATATCGCAATACAAGGGCATTTCGAGTGGGGATACAATTATGTATGCAGATATTGATTACAACGCTATGCAGTGGGCCATGAACTCACTTGCGCATAAAACAGGCGCGACCCGCGTAGTCATTGATATTCCAGAGCAAGTTTCACGCGATGTAATAGTTCAAACGTACGAGAAAGCACTAGCTGCTAACCCCAGAACAAAGCTTTTGTTGTTAACTCATTGCAACAACAAATCGGGGCTTCTGTTACCAGTACGCGAGATCGTTGCACTGGCACGTGATCGTGGCGTCGATGTGATTGTAGACGCTGCTCATTCGTTTGGTCAGGTTTCGCTTAGCGTGTCCGACCTCGACGCCTCATTTGTTGGGATGAACCTTCACAAGTGGATAGGTGCACCTGTAGGCGCCGGTGTTATGTACATTAAAGAGAACAGCCTCGATCGTATTGATCGCGCGCATGCTGACGAAAGCGCAGCGGCAACGAGCATCGACAGCAGAGTCCATACAGGTACGTCTAATTTCGCCACGATAATGACTGTACCAGATGCGCTTGAGTTCCAGGCGAGTATCGGTATCACGCAGAAAGCCGCGCGCATTCATTACTTGAGAAACAGGTGGGTTCAAGCAGTACGCGACATCCCCGAAATTGACATTCTCACCGGCAATGATGACAGTTTGACGGGAGCGATTACCAGCTTTCGCATAAACAAGCGCGGAGATCGTGCAAGTAACCAAGCCATCGCCGACCGTTTACTCAAGGAATTTCGCATATTCACAACAACGCGTTCAGGGCTAGCATTAGGTGATTGCATACGTGTGACACCAGCTTTATACAACAGCGCCGACGACGTAGATCAATTAGCAACCGCGTTGCGTAAAATCACATCATAAGTCGACCAATTAGGTATAAGTATAGAAAGAAATACTTAAGCAACAACCATATCACGGAGAGCTTGCAACGAATGTTGCAGTTCCTACATACCTGTTTGAATTACCTGTGAAACCTTCCCCCTTACCCTTAGGGTCTGCTCTAGTGACCTCAACTGTATAAGTATCTCCCGCAAGTAACGCTTGAGGAGCCACATCGTTCGCACCGCCAACAGGTACGACACCATAAGTCACTCCGCTTGCAATACTATTCTTTGATGTCGCACCAACTGACCATACCAGCCTATCCCCATAGCCATCACCTGCCGTTGCGCCGCGATACACCCTTACCAACTGCGCTCCCGTAGGTTGCCAACTAAAAACCGCAACACTACCACTGCGAGTAACAGTAACACGCGGTCGTTGCGACTCATCAAACGGATTCCTATCGCAACCGCTAGCAGCGACAGACAGCCCTAGCAAGAATGACAACAGCCTCACTACTCTCATCTCGTCTCCGGCAAAACGTTATGCAACCCCGAACCACCAATCTATTCAACTAACTCCTAACTCGCCCCTTCACCAAATCCCCACCACCCCACACAACCTCCCCCCAATCAACCCACCATCCGCATAATCCGCGCAATCTGCGCAATCTGCGTAATCTGCGTAATCTGCGTAATCTGCGTAATCTGCGGCCAACCAATCACCCCAACCTACCATCTGC
>CAYYSP010000004.1:0-160077 GCA_964474535.1 uncultured Gemmatimonadaceae bacterium | reverse complement strand
ATCTGCGTAATCTGCGTAATCTGCGGCCAACCAATCACCCCAACCTACCATCTGCGTAATCTGCGTAATCTGCGGCCAACCAATCACCCCAACCTACCATCTGCCTCCATCCAATCCACCTAATCAACCTCGACCAACCACAAATACCCGCTCACACTCTCTCCGCACCGCGACCCCCAACCCCCGCAACACCAACAACTCCGGCGATCCACCACTAAACGCGCCCCCAGCCGTCCTCAACGACCAAGGCGAAAACCTCTCCCCTTGCGTAATTATATGAATCGGCTCCCAATCGTCCGGCACCATCGACGCCTTAAACGCCTCCAGTCCACGAAAATTGTAGAACCGTGTACCGTGAGCACGAAGCCACCGAAGCAACATGCGCAACCACACCGGCTGTCCAATAGCAACATCTCCAGCTGCATCAGAAAGTGGAACTAGCCCCAAAGTCGCATACTCCGATCCAGCACTCGCAAAACTGTTCATCGCCGCGTCTACCAACAAATGAGTAGTACCATTAACCGCTCGTTTACGCCGCGGCCATTCTTCAATCAGCCACCCATTTCTTGCCGGCACAGGTGTAGCAATCAAAAACGCATCTATTTCTCCATCGCGCCGTGCCACATAAAGCTGCCTATCTTCGAGCTCATTTAGAATATTCGGTTCTACCATAAACTGCATTGGAGGAAGACCGTGCTGTGAAAGCCACTCCGTAAGTATCAGCCCTAACTCCTCAAGTACGTCATCGCTATGTGTGCGTATTTCTACACTAACCCCCTTGTTCCGTGCTCTATTGAACTGCGCACGCAGCGAGCTCTTACCTGCAACAGTCTCGCGCCACCTCATTGGATTCCATACAGGTTGAGCACCGATCTGCAGCGAAGAGTGACGAGACGACTTTGAGCAAATTACTTCGAGACGCGAACCAGCACCGAAGTACATAACACGCATTCCCTGACGACCAGCCCACACCTCAAACTCGTTTGCAACATCCTCCAATCTCGCCTCATCACAAACCGGGGCTCCAGCAACGACAAGCGTTCGCCCAACTCGTACATATCCCGCTACCGCATCACCACCTTCTGAAAACCAATGCGTCATTCCCGGATTCAATATTTGATACGCAGTTGCATTCCAGCCGAACACATGAATAATCTCACGCGTTCGGCGACGCCCATCGCTTATCTCTGCCCTCTTCCCTTCGTCTATTACCATTGTCGAACGTAGTATAACCATCGCCATTAGCTCCAGCAGCTAGCACACAACACCTTGCCGTTCCAACCTCATCGCGTGTGAAGCAACAGTTACGACGCTTCCCAGTGCGGTGGCCATAATGACCGCGTCTCGAACCACGGTGCATCGGCAACTTTTTCCCCATTCTGACAATTCTGGACATTCTGGCCGAGTACCCTTTGTGCGCTTTCACGAACCCCTACACCCAGCGCTAGTATGCTAAAACGTTTATTGGCAGGCACTTACGAGTGCGCTTGTAACGCCTAATTGAGAATGGCCCAGCCGTTGCTTTCCAGCATGTCGAGTTCCTGTCCCTTTTAACCGCGCCAACCCAACACATACACATGCTATTCGGACTGATCGATCGCGTAACCTCGGCCTCGCCGCTTAAAGCGTCGTTGGATCGAAGCGTTGAGCGAACACGCGGCATAGCCGACCGTGTTGCGCAGGCGTCGTTGAACAACGGCGATGGCTTTTCTCTTGAGGCAAAAGCTGGTACTGCGTCTAACCCAAACCAGAACCCAGTAAACGTTGAAGACGAAATGATCGCGCTTGCAGATGAACAGCTGCGATTCCTTGCAACGTCTAGGCTTCTAGAAAAAACATACTCGAGTCTTCGAACAGCAATTCGCGGTAACGGAGCCGGCGGATGACACGAATTGAAGGTTCTCGTCCTCCTGCTTTGCTCCCTGTTCCGGGACAACAAACTGTTCGACCGATGTTCCGTTCAATGGGAATCGCTGCAAGCGGTATCGCAGCGCAACGCCAGCGCATGGAAACAATCGCTCAGAATATCGCGAACGCAGATGTGACTCGCGGAGTTGACGGAGAGCCGTACAAACGTCGCGTTGTATTAATGGAAGCTGCTAATGCTAGCAACGCAGTTTACTCAGCTGCTGAGTCAACGCTACAAAGCATTGGTGTAAGTACTGCGTCTGGTGCAGCACCATTTGGTTCGGCTCCATTCGATGTTCCAGCGCTGCAAGACAAACGTCAGAGCGTTGATGTGCCATTACTTCCTCCACTACCTGACAGTGGAAACCATGGAGTACGTGTTTCAGGTATTGCAGAAGACCAGGGCGAAGGAAAGCTAATGTATGAACCTGGACATCCTGATGCTGATGAGAACGGGTACGTTCGTTACCCCGACATTGATACAACACAAGAGCTTGTAAACCTTCTTGATGCCAAGCGGATTTACGAAGCGAATGCGTCTGTTTTTCAGATGGCTAAGTCCATGTTACGCGCAGCCCTCGATATCTAACGATCATGAGCATCAACGCAATCGACAACCCGTTGCTTTCATCGCTCTCCTCTCTAAACCGAGTTGGCGAGAACGTTCGACCAGCTACCGATAGAGTCGGAGCAGGAGCGCAACAATCTTCTGTTGCAGCTAACGCTCGTCCTACACTTCGTCCACAGCAACCAATTGCAGGAGCGTCGACTACACAGTCTGCGGTTCCAGCAGAAGCGCCACCGGGCACTGATCAAGCGTTGTGGAGCGTACTTACATCGGAAGAAAGGGCCTTCTTTGCAAAGACTGCGTCACTTGGTCCACTTACATACGGACGTATCAAAGCTTCAGCGCAACCTGTAGCTCCCGCACCCCGCGGTGTCCGTCTTGACGTTCGCGCCTAATCGGTAAACGAACATGCAAACACGCCTCGACCTTCTTACCAGATCGCTCCCACAGTTTAGTGGGCAGGATACTGGTGCGATCAAGCTTCCAATAGGTGGCGACGAGTCAAACGATTTTGGTGACACCCTCACACGCGTTCTTAACGAGGTATCAGAAGCACGCGATCGCAGCGGTGATCTTACAAAGCGTTTCGCAGCTGGCGAGAACGTGGAGCTTCACGAAGTAATGGCAGCAAGCGAAGAAGCAGGGATTGCTCTTGATATGCTTATCGAACTCCGCAACAAGGCGGTTGAGGCATATCGTTCCGTTATCGCGATGCAGTCATAATATATGGCGTCGGCAGAATCATCATCGTCGTTTGAAGGTTTGTTAGGTCGCGTTGGCGGCTCTAGACAAGCGCTTATCATTGGTGTTGGCGTTATAGTAACAGCGCTTGTTTTCGGCGTTTCGCGATGGGCGACTAAACCTGAAATGGTGCCCCTTTACGCTGATCTACCAATTGAAGCAGTCGGTCAAATGACTGACAAGCTTACAGAGGCTGGCATTCAGTACGAGCTTGATCGTGCAGGTAATACGATACGTGTTGCCAGCGCAGACCTTCCGCGTGCGCGAGTAACACTCGCGCGCGACCAAGTATCTGGTGGAGGTCGTCCAGGGCTTGAGCTATTTGATAAGCCTACTTGGGGAATGACCGACTTCACACAAAAAGTTTACTTTCGTCGCGCACTTGAAGGTGAGTTAGAGCGCACGATTGGCAACATGCGTGATGTTGAGAAAGTTAAGGTGCATCTTGCCATTGAAGAGGAACAAGTATTCAAGCAAGACGCGCGTCCCTCAAAGGCATCTGTAACACTCACCATGAAGGGTGGAGAAACTCCTCGCCCTGAAACGGTCCGCGGAATAGCAAGTCTCGTTGCAGGAAGTGTTGGGGGGTTAAATCCGCAGCATGTAACCATCGTTGATGAGCGCGGGCAGGCGCTAACGATGGAAGGGGACGGCACGCTGACTGGCCTTACAAGCCGTCAGCTCGCCGTGCAACGAGAAGTCGAATCCCACTTGGAACAGAAAGCATCAGCACTTCTTTCTAGCCTAGTTGGTAGTGGTAACGCACGTGTTCAAGTGTCAGCGTCAATCAATTTCGATGAAGTCGCTAGGACGACTCAAGCAATTGATCCTGAGCGCCAGGCTCTTGCTACTGAGCAGCGTGCTGAAGTAACGCCGAGTTCACCCCAACAGGGTGCAGGCTACGCAACTACAGCTACTTCATTTGAGAACACTAGATCGGTTGAAACGTTTAAAGGTGCGATAGGCAACCTACGTCGCGTCACCGTCGCAGTTCTCGTGGCTGACAAGATTGAACGTGTTGGTGCAGATAGCGCAACATCGATTCCGCCTGCATTTATCGCACGTACAACCGAAGAGTTATCGCGAATAGAAGTACTCGTTCGCAACGCACTGGGAATTGACTCTACACGCGGAGACATGGTAAGCGTTGTAAGCGCACCATTTGACATGCCTGCGCCTATCGCAGCACGCGTTGATTCAGTACCGACACCAACGACAATGACGCGGGTGATGTCTAATCCGAAGCCTGTCGTTTCAATAGTTGCGATTGTTGCTCTACTGATTTTCGGACTCATGGTGCTTCGTGCATTGCGGCCGAAAGCAGTTCCTGCTGAACCACAACAACTTTCGGCAGCGCCAGCGCTGCCAGAACTCCCTGCTCCAGCCCCTGTTCAGCAGGAACAATACGTGGAACCCGTTATCGAAGAGCGCAAGCCCGTAATGCTGCCGCCTCCGATGACTTCTCCTGAACGTGAACAGGCCATCGCAACGGTGCAGCAGCGTCCAGACGCAGCGATCCGTGTTGCACGTAGCTGGTTGAGATCCTGAGATAGCAAGAGAACATGGTCGCGATAGCACGCTATTCAGATAAGTACGCTGTAGACCGGATAACCGGGCGACAGAAGCTTGCAATTGTATGCTCTGTAATTGGAGCAGAACATGCAGCCAAGATAACATCAGCTCTAAACACAGACGACGCCGAAGTCATCGCGCTTGAGATGGCGTCTCTTGACCGTGTGCCACCAGAAACTATTGACGCAGTTCTCGCCGAGTGGCTTGAACTCACTATCGGCATGGACTCATTGTCTACTGGCGGTGTTGAGTTTGCCAAGGAAGTACTAGAAAAAGCTTTCGGACCTGTTAAGGCTCAACAGATCCTTAAGCGCATACAGGGACAGCTCGCAGACACTGATAGATTCGGCAAGCTACGTCGTGCCGATCCCACACAACTAAGTACTACACTGCGCGGGGAGCACCCGCAAACGATTGCGCTTATACTCGCTCACCTAGAGCCTGGTCACGTTGCTAACATTGTTCGCGAACTTGACCCTGTTGTAGGGGGAGAAGTCATGTATCGAATTGCACGTATGGAAAAGGTTTCACCGGAAATGATATCCTTGGTAGAGCGTGCAATTGGAAACGAGGCCGATCTTGCGTTCTCACAAGGAATGAGCAGCGTTGGCGGCCCTGCAGCCGTAGCTGCTGTGCTGAACCTCGTTAGCTCATCGCTCGAGAAAGAAGTTCTTGATCTTGTCGCAGAGAAGGACCAACATCTTAGCGACACCATTAAGAACCTCATGTTTGTGTTTGAAGATCTTGTATCGCTCGACGACAAGTCGTTGCAACGTCTGCTTCGTGAGGTTGATGTTAAGCAGCTTGCTCTTGCACTAAAAGCGGCAAGCGTAGAGCTCAAAGATAAGATCATGGGGACCATGTCGCAGCGTGCTGTTATTGGGCTTAAAGAGGAGATGGAGTTCCTTGGCCCAGTCAAGATGCGCGATGTTGATGCAGCTCAGACAGAGATCGTTTCTAAAGTTCGAGCTCTCGAGGAAACTGGCGAGATCGTACTAAGCGGCGGGACAGATGATGTCATCATTTGAACCGCGTAGCGTGAACGCTACTCCTTGGTCATTAGATGAGTTTGCTGCAAACGACATATTCCCTGTTGGAGTAGAGCAGTACGTTGAGGAGCAAGCGCACGTCGTCGATGAGTCCGCGTTAGTATCGCGCCTTGCTGAAGAACGTGCCGCAGCGGAAGCGGCCGCTTATGCTCGCGGTGTCGCCGACGCAGAGCGTGCTGCGGTGGAAGCTGCTGAACGTCGAGTAGAGTCTGCCCTGCTAGCACTCGAAGATGCACTTAACTCCATTCGCATTCATGAGGCGCGATGGATTGCGAACGCTGAAGAGAATGTTGCTGCACTCTCAGTTGGAGTAGCAAGACATATTGTGCAGCATGAGGTTTTAGCAGACGACGCTACGGTACAGCAGTTGGTACAACGAGCTGTGAATCTATTCCCGCTCGATCAACCGCTAATGGTACGCCTTCACCCGGACGATCACGCCATTTGTGCCAGCGTTGGAAAGGACCGAAAGCATGACGTCCTATTCTCCGCAGATACTCACATTCAACGTGGTGGATGCTTGGTAGAGGGACGTGAGCGAATCATCGACGGACGAGTGGACACGGCGCTTGAGCGTTTGTACAGAACAATCGGACAGTTGCAATCATGATAGCAGCAGACACAGTCCGTGAAGACGTAGTTAGCGCGGCGCTTGCAAGCGTAGACGGTGGTGATAGGTTTGCATCTTACGGTCGAGTCACGCGTGTTGTTGGGCTTGTTCTTGAAGCAACAGGTGTCGACGTCGGCTTGGGGTCGCTATGTCGCATCACAAGTCACTCCGGGGATAGTTCAGTACTCGCGGAGGTAGTTGGCTTTCATGAACGCGGCGTACTGCTTATGCCGCTTGGTGAGCTCGACGGCCTTCATCAGGGATCAATAGTTCAACCATTAGGCCGTTCGTTTGGTGTTGATGTAGGACCTGGACTGTTAGGGAGAGTTCTCAATGGACTAGGTCATCCAATTGACGGTAAGGGTAAAGTCGATGTTGTCGATCGCGTTCCTCTTGCAGCTGAACCACCTAATCCTCTAGAACGTCAAACAATTGATCGCCCGCTTGAAACTGGTGTTAGAGCGATCGATGGATTGCTTACGATAGGTCGCGGACAACGTATCGGAATTTTTGCTGGCTCTGGTGTTGGCAAAAGCACCCTACTTGGAATGATCGCACGACATGCACAAGCAGACGTTAACGTCATAGCGCTTCTCGGCGAGCGCGGCAGAGAGGTACGTGATTTTCTTGACAACGCACTCGGCGCAGAAGGTTTAGCGCGCTCCGTTGTTATTGTTGCAACGGGTGACCAAGCCGCGCTTGTACGAGCGAGAGGCGCGCTAGTTGCGACCGCCATAGCTGAGTACTTCCGCGACCAGGGAAAGCAGGTTCTTCTTATGGTTGATTCAGTCACTCGCGTTGCAATGGCGTGGCGTGAAATTGGACTTGCCACTGGCGAGCCTCCAACAACAAAGGGGTATCCGCCCTCAGTATTTGCATCGCTGCCTCGATTGCTCGAGCGTGCAGGTAACGGTGCGCGCGGCGGCATTACGGGCATCTATACTGTCCTTGTTGATGGAGACGACTTTAACGAGCCTGTCGCCGATGCCGCACGATCTATTCTTGACGGTCATATTGTTTTAACGAGAAAGCTGGCAGCACAAAATCACTTTCCGTCGATTGACGTTCTTGAAAGCAAAAGCCGAGTTCGCGATAGCATTGTTAGTGCTTCCCAGCGCAGATCTGGGAGTGCACTTCTTCGGTTAGAAGCCGCATACCGTGAGAAGGAAGATCTAATTATGGTGGGTGCGTATCAGCGTGGTAGCGACAACTACGTTGACGCAGCCATTGCCTATCGTGAACGAGCGCTTGCGTTTCTGCAACAGTTGCCTGAAGAAACATCATTGTATGGCGATACTGTTCAAGCATTGTCTAGCCTTGGTGATGCTATCAGCAACTCCGTTTCAAGGCAGGTCAACTAATGTTTAACTTCAGCCTACAAAAGGTTCTCGATCTTCGTGAGCGTAATGAGAAGAATAAGGCAATAGAGTTAGTTGCTGCTGAAGAGGTCGCGGAGCGCGCACGCACCACTCGCGACGAAATAGTTCGTTTGCAACAGTTCTCTAAAGCTGAGGTGAATGCAGCGAACGATGCGACAACTCGTGTAGGACACCTACAGCAGTTAGGCATGGTTCTGAACTCCTTAGAAGAGCGCCTAGAACAAGCCGACCAAGCTGTTATTGATGCAGAGAGTGGTGTCTATGCCGCACGTGGAGCATTGGAGGTAGCTGCACGCGACCGTCAGATGTTAGACAGACTTAAGGAGAAACATGCGCAGGAGTTTCGGGCTCAGGAGCAACACCGCGATCGCAAAGATATGGATGAAATAGCGCTTACAAGATTCGCACGCAACGCAGATGAGTCATCTAGATCGGCATCGACGTCTAACAAGACGCCAGCTGCGTCGAATGATTCAGCCGAAGGTGCACGAGCATGAAGAAACTTATAGTTCTACTAACTATCGCGTTGGTGGGTGGAGTTGGCTCAGGAACAGGCTTTAGCGTTGTAAAGGCAACGCGCGTAGCTAAAGCTGAGGCAATACGCGCTAGCGCTGAAGCCGACAGCATTAAAGCCGTCGCGGACAAACATCGCATAGACAGTTTGAATGCAATTGCCGACTCTATAAGAGCGGACAGCATTGCTCAGGCTAATAGCAGCGTTCTCACTCCTGCCGAAAGTTTGCGAGCGGTTGCCGATGGTAAACCAAGAAACAGCAAGCGCACTTCTGGCGGCGGCGTTAAGACTTCTACTGTACCTGCGAGGAAAGATAGCGTCGAATCGAAGGTGAACACGACAAGTCGTAACGACTCAAGCTCTGATACCAGCAAGAGTAACGCGCAGAGCAGTGCACCAAATCAATCTGTTGTTAGCGCTGCAGCTGCTGTTCGTTCTGCACGTAATGATGCTCTCAATACTCCGCTCCCTGAGCAGCGTCTTGCGAAGATATTCTCGGCCATGCAGGCAAAGGACGCAGCCAAAGTGCTTAGTCAAATGGAAGACAGAGACATACGTGTTGTGCTTTCACTTATGGGTGACAGACAAGCCGCCGCGATACTTACCGCTTTACCTCCTGAACGTGCTGCCGCGATAACCAGGGGCGCCCTTCTTAACTCAGGTGTGGGACAATGAACACTTTAGACGTACTTAGCGCTTCTTCTGCGACGAGAAAGGCTCCGATAAGAGAGAAGGAACGTAGGCCAGTAGATGACTCTCGTACAGATGACATCGCTGAGAAACGTGCTGAACGCGCGCGTTTTGCCAAAGTACTTGCACTTCTTGCAGGAGCTGGCGAGTCAACACGCAGCCAGCTTTTGCAGCAGATGCCTGCAGGCAACGCCTCCTTACTAGATCGTTTATTAGCGCAGGCTGATCAAGGTTTAGCAAACGAAACCACCGACGCAAGCAGCGCGGCATCTGCGCTTCGATACGGTATGCTATCCGGAGCTGCTAATGAGAGACTCACTGGTGGCTCACTGCTCGGGGAGAGAGATGGAGAGCGAAGCACATCGTTAGCCGACTCTCAGATTATCGCAAAGCTTACTCAACGTCGTGGGTTAAAGGTTGAGGAACTCCTAGCACGTGGAGACAGTAACGCTGCGGAGATACAACGTGCTTTAGATGTGCTTCTTGCGCAGGCTGGCACAGCTGCTGGTCACGCAGTTGCAAGTGAGCATGAGGCTAACGCATACGCTGCACATGCAAGCTCGCTTGCAGCAGCGCACGTTAGGTCTGCCGCTGATGTGACTACTCCTGTAAAAGATGCAGATGCACTTACGCCAGAGTTTCGTTCTCGCCTAGAGCGCGTAATTGATCGCATGAAAAGTGAGTTTGGACACGACGTTCAGATAGTTGAAACTGCACGCTCGCAGGAAAGGCAAGATCATCTATTCGAGCAAGGACGCACTCGTGGTGGCCCCGTGGTTACATGGACCCGCGATTCAGCGCATATCAGTGGTAACGCAGCAGACCTACTAGTAGACGGCAAGTGGAACAATATGGCCGGCTATGAAAACCTACAGCGTATCGCTCGCGAAGAAGGATTGCGTACATTGGGCATGCGTGACCCAGGACATTTGGAGCTTCCACGTGACGCGCGCGCCTCACAAGAGAAGACACTCGCTTCGTTAAATGGTAGTACACACAGCAGCGACGCTTCATTGGGCGGAGCCAAAGGTATTGCGTCTGTTGCTTCAGTTGCCGGAGTTGCACAAGTAGCTCAGGTAGCTTCACAACAAGGCGTTAGCACTTATCAGACCAACAGCGCAGCGGCTTCCTCGTTAAGCAACAGCTCAGTATCTACGGGAAGCACAGATACTACAGGCTCTAACGCGGGAAACAGCGACTCTAAGGATAAGGGAAACGATAGAACATCCGACGAGAGTGCCGCTGCCATATACAATCTGCGCTCATCAACAGCCTCTTCCGCTGGTCAACCATCTAGTGAGCTACGTACTACGACCGTAGGTCCGGACACATTTGACAGAGTTATGGAGGCGCAACGTGTTCGCGAGAACGCCGCTGCACGTCCAGTGTCGCAGCTAAAACTAGAAGTCGATACACCTGACGGCGGCAAGGATGAAATAACTATTGGAATGCGCGGCAACAGTGTAAGTACGCAGATCGTTACGGACGCTCGTAGCGCGGAACGCATGCGCATGCGCACTGGCGAACTTCAGGATGCACTCGGTAAGCATGGCCTAGAAGCTGACACAGTTCGGATTTCCGGCAGCGCACGTCAGGATAGTACTGAATCGAGTAAGTCGCTATTAACTGCAGCAGATAGAGAGGCAGCAAAAGTAGGAGTTGCGCAACAGTCGCAACAGGGCGACGGAACTAATGGTCAACACTCGCGCGACCGTAACGCTAGTGCACGTGATTGGCAGGAACGCCAAGACGAACGTCGTACCCGCGATGAACAGCGTCAGTCTGAGCAAGAACGTCAGCAACGCAATCCCTTTACCAGAGAACAAAGATGATTTCAGCAATCATGAACGTAGCAGACGAAACATACGCTGCTCCACCATCTGGACCGGCTGAACCATCACAGCCACGTACGTTGCCTATGAACAGCAACGGCATGGGACGCGATGAGTTCCTAAAACTGCTTGTTGCTCAGATGAAACATCAGGATCCTCTTAATCCGATGGATGGCAAAGACATGGTGGCGCAGCTGGCACAGTTCTCGTCGGTTGAACAGCTAATCGCACTAAACAAGAGCGCAGAAAGTCAGCAAGCAGCTCAAGCCGAAATGGCCGATATGCTTGAACAGCTGCAGATAACACAGAACGAACGTTCCGACGAGTTAGCAAGTCTGATTGAAGGTCAGATGGCAGTATCAACCGTTGGCAAAACTGGCGTTACAAATGGCAACTCGCTATTTGTCGATCATGAAGGACGCGGCAGTATTGTTATTGACCCAGGTAACGTAAAAGGACCTGGCAAGATTACTGTGCTCAATGATAAAGGTGAAGAAGTTGCTACAGGTGGCATTGAGATAACTGCAACTGGAATACAGGGAATTGACTTACGCGATTTCAACTTCGATCCACCACTTGGGACTGGTAAATACACTTACAAATTCGAGGTCGCAAAGGATGGCACCTCTTTCGCGCAGGTCAAAACATACACAACCGGACGGATTACCGGTTTGAGGTATGAGCAGGGCAATCCCATTCTAATCATCGGTGACTCGCTCAACATACCGATGTCACAGTTGACCCAGATCCGCGGTTAAACCGCTATAACGAGGACCATCCTTAATGCTACGTTCACTCTATGCCGGCGTTTCCGGTCTGCGTAATAACCAGACCCGCATGGACGTCATCGGCAACAACATCGCGAACGTTAACACTGTCGCTTACAAAGGCAGTCGAGTCACGTTCAAAGAAGGTTTTGCGCAACTACTTCAGGGTGCAAGCCGTCCACCTGGAGATCAGGGCGGTATTAACCCTGTTCAGATCGGTCTTGGAATGCAAATCGGATCTATCGATCAGATTTTCAACCAAGGCAATATCGAAACGACGGGACTCAATACCGACGTTGCTATTCAGGGAGATTCACTGTTCGTCGTTCGTAAAGGTGCGCAAAGCTTTTACACGCGCGCGGGTAACTTTCAAGTAGACGCACTAGGACAGCTGGTTTCGCCTGCAAACGGTTTCATTGTACAGGGACGTTTGTACAGCAACGGACAGCCGCTCGACGGTATTCAGGACATTCGTTTGCCGTTCGGACAGAAGGTGTCAGCGAAACCTACGTCAGAGGTAACTTTAGCCGGCAACCTCAATGCATCTGCACCTGCCTTTCAGGGTGACTTTAACGACCCGATAGATCGCGCTTTGCCAATCAACGAGAAATCATGGACCGAGTCTCAGATTGCGGTTCATGACTCACAAGGTGGAAAGCATGACGTCAAGATCCAAATGTGGAAGACCGGTGAAAACACTTGGGATTGGCGCATTGATCCTATCTCAAGCGCACAAGTAACCGCGTTCAACACAGACAGCTCGTCACCACCTTCCGATATCGAGCTTCCTACACCGGCAACCGGCTACGAAATTCTTCCCGAGAACGTTCGTATTACGAGCCCAACAGGAACAGAGTACACTACGCCGCTTCATTACAGTTTCTCTGGTGGTCCGCCACCAACGGTGCAGTTTACCGCTGACATGCCGTCTAACGCAGAGATTCGAGTCTCATACTTTATGAGTCCGACCTCCGCTGACCCAAATGTTAACGGCGGGACCTTCACCTTTGACAGCACTGGCGTGATGACCACTGATGTTGAAGCGATGATCGACTTTGGTGTTCCGGGTGCGAACCCCGTTCAGGTAGCGATCAAACTCGGCGGCGGTGTGAATGGACTCACGCAGTTTGCTGCGACAGCATCGACTGCTGTGCTTCGCGATCAAGACGGCTTCGGATCAGGTACACTGCAAAGCTTTACCATCGATCGTTTCGGCCTTATTACCGGTTTCTTCACAAACGGTACAACAACACCTCTCGCGCGCATCGTGCTAGCCGACTTCAATAACCCGAGCGGTTTGATGCGAATCGGCGACAACATGTACCAAGAATCCGCGAACTCAGGAAACGCTGTTCTAGGTTTCGCGCTTGAAGGTTCACAGTCGCAGCTTATGAGCGGCGCACTTGAGATGTCGAACGTAGACCTTGCTCAAGAGTTTACGAACATGATCGTTTCTCAGCGCGCCTTCCAAGCCAACGGCAAGGTTGTCTCAACCAGCGATGAGATGCTACAGGAACTCATGAGCGTTAAGCGCTAAGCCTAGCGGCCTAAGGCTAGCTGCGGAAAACTTATAGGAAGGGAGAGGGGGGGAGGGGTCGGGATCGTTCGGGCAAATTCGGAACGATTCCGCCCCTCGTCTCTTAGTCATATGATCGGCTCTTTTTTCCATGCGGAACAAAATGCCTAGTTCGAGCAGTCAGTTCTGAGATTTAGCAAAATGCGACACTATTACCTAAACCAATGTGAACAAAAGACTTAGGGCAGAGGCAATTCGCTAATTCTGACTGTGAGTTCTTTGGCATCACGCATGCTTTATGAGGCCGGCATAACAGCTTCACCCTTTTCCATACCATGGCAGACCCTCAAACAACCGCACCATCCACCGACGCCGGAGCCCAGGCTCCACCAGGGCGCGGACGTTTACCACTCATCGCACTCGCTGCGGTAGGGCTGGCTGTTGGTGCAGGAACTGGCGCGCTCCTTGTAGGACCTATGCTGGCGAAGAAATTGGCGCCGGCTCCTGCTATCACCGCTCCTGAGTTCTCTGACTCCGATTCCGCTGTCTCAGAAGGCACTGCTAGCGCCACACCCTCCGTTCAACTCCTAGAAAATCTCGTTCTCAATCCCGCGGGTAGTGGTGGTGGTCGCTTTCTCCTCCTTTCAATTGCGATCGAATGCTCAGACAGCAAGGTCCTATCTAGCATGCAAGCTAGAGACGCTGAACTCCGAGACATAATCCTCACTTCACTCGGTAGTAAGACGGTCGACGAGCTCATTGATATTGGCTCGCGCGACGCTATCAAAGCGGAAATTCAAACTGCAATCGGCGAACGTTTCGGAAAGAAGGCCGTTAGCAGGATTTACTTCCCACAGTTCGTGGTACAGTAAACAATGTCAACAACCGCGCCCACCGCCACTAAAAATATGAGTACTGCTGGCGGACGAAAGCAGCCAACGCCGCGCGCAGCAATGTTGCAAAGCGATGCGCAACTGTACGACTTCCGTCGTCCGGCGCGTGTATCGAAAGAACGTTTGCGGACGCTCGAAGCAATGTACGAGCGCTTAGTCAAAAGCTTAGAAGCATGGCTCATTGCTCGCGTGCGCGGACACATGGAAATCCGACTGCAGAGCGTTGAACAGTTCTCGTACGGTGAGTTTACCCTATCGCTTCCAACACCCTGTTCCTCATTTGTCTTTGACATAGAAGGGACTGGACAGCAAGGCGTAGTAGACGTCGGCCAAGACTTCGCTTTCTTCATTATCGACAGATTGTTTGGAGGAGAAGGGAACGGTTCAGCTCCATTCCGCTCGCTTACACCGCTCGAAAGAATGGCAGTCCGTTCAATTGGGGACCGAGTTACACTCTTGCTACAAGAAATATGGCAAGATCATGTTCCTATGGAGCTGCAAATATCTGGGTTCGAATCATCACCTGACATACTTCAGGTAGCTAATCGCGACGACCCAGTTCTTGTAGCAAACATTGAGATTACAGCTGGAGGTTCAACTAGTTTGCTCCTCATTTGTCTGCCATTCTCTGTTCTCGACAAGTTCTTCGCTTCAAGCGGCCAACAACGCCACACCGTCATGAACGGAAATGACAAAGAGCGTGAGGCGGCAAGACAGAGAAGCGAGTCTTCGTTGCGTCACACACGAGTACCGCTTTATGTGCGTCTCCCGGAATTCACACTTTCAATGCGTGACATTGCGCAACTGCAAGTAGGATCTGTCGTACCAACAGGTATCCCGAAAGATGCGCGCATTATCGTGCGTGCAGGTACACAAGAACGTTTTCTTGGAACGCCAGGTCGTGTAGGTGGACATATGGCGGTTCGTATCACCGAAGGTGTGCATGGCGCACCTGCTTCCCCAGACAATTCGTGACCATGAATCCCGCAGAGATCGACGCACTGGTTGCAAGCGTGCAGGCTGCAAAGCCTGCCGGCGATCCACTTGAATCTGCTGAAATCGCTAGCGAACAGAACTACAACGCCGAAGCGCAAGCGCCTCAACTCACTGACTTCATTCAGCCGTCGCTTGGGACAACCGAAGTTCCAATCAACATGCTGCTTGATTTAACACTGCCAGTCGCAATCGAACTCGGCCGAACAAACATGACTGTTCAAGAAATACTAAGACTTGGACGCGGTTCAGTTGTTCAGCTCGATAGACTTGCCGGTGAACCGATTGATATTTATGTCGGCGATAGACGGTTTGCTGAAGGCGAGGTTGTTGTGCTCGGCGAACACTTTGGCGTACGCATAACGCGCATACACAACGTTAAAGCTCCTATAGCGAGTGCTGCATAATGATTTTTGTTCCTGCAGTATCCGACGTCGTTCCTCCTATTACCTGAGAACGTCACGTGTTCCTCGCTAGCCTCGGCATTCTAGCAGCACTCGCGTTTGTACTGGGACTTGGTGCCCTTGCCGTTTGGTTTCTAAAACGGTTTAGCACCTTCGGTTTGGTGCAGCGTTCGCGTATTCCTGTCGAAGTCGTTCAGCGAGTATCACTTGGCCCTAAAGCAGGACTTGCAGTAGTTCGTGTAGGAGAAAAAGTTGTTGCCGTTTCGGTAGGTGACGGTGGTATCCGTCAGCTATTTGAACTTGATGGCGCAGACAAGCAAACGGTTCTTGACGGAAGTCGAATAGCGTTACCAATGACATCAAGCGCGGCTGCTACCGCTGCCTTTAGTATGTCAAAGAAGCCTTCGTTCCTCGATCTAATCAGAACGGCAAAAACAAAACAAAGAGCTGTCGCAGAAGGCAACGCAGCAACTCCGTTACAAGCTTATACAAGCCAAGGTGAACGCAGCGATGATTTTCGTTCGATGCTTCGCATGTCGCTTAGATCAACAACTAAGCTTGCAGGAGTCGCGATTGCTGTATCTCTATCGTTCCTTTCATCAGAGTCAAACGCTCAAGTAGCTCCTCCAGTTATTCCAGATAGTGCCGCAGCGATTACTGCAGCAACCACACAAATGGTTGACAGTATGCAGCGCGCTTTGGTTGAATCAGTTCAGCAAACTGCCGCTACCATGTTGCAACCAGGTACACCGCCTGCTCGTCCCGTTGGAGGACAACAGAATGTGCGCCTTGCTACCCCTGCCACAGCTGTAGGCAACGGATCTACTGCAACACCGCGTACTCCGAACGGCTCACGTCCAGTATCTGATGTTCGCGCTCCAGATGCGTCGTTAGCGCAGAATGGTGGGACTGCAAGCGGGGCCGCTGCGGCCCAAGTAGCTGGTGGCGCAGAGGCGCTCGCACAGATAGTTCCTCAAATGGACATAAGGCTTGGCAACGAAGGCGAAGGTGGACTTCGCTTAAATGGAACCGTTGGCATCGTAGTTATGATGGGACTGCTGACGCTTTTGCCAACACTGTTACTAATGATGACTGGGTTTACCCGAATCCTTATTGTCTTGCACTTTCTTAAGCAAGCGATGGGGACACAGGGTGCTCCTCCTGCGCATCTGCTCGCAGGTCTTGCACTACTGTTAACAGGTTTTGTTATGGCACCAACGTTTACTCAAATGAATCGTGAGGCCGTAACACCTTGGCTTGACGGAAAGATGACGCAGGTAGAGATGATGAAGGAGGGCGTCAAGCCGATGCGCGATTTCATGCTCAAGCAAACGCGTCCGTCGGACCTTAAGACCTTCGTTGAAATGAGCCGCATGGAGCAACCCAACACTCCAGACGATGTGCCGCTTCATGTTCTTATGTCCGCGTTCGTAGTAAGCGAACTTCGCACAGCATTCCAAATTGGATTTGCTATCTACCTTCCCTTCATTGTTATCGACGCCGTAGTCGCATCAGTACTCATGAGTATGGGTATGTTCATGTTACCGCCAGCAATGATCTCCCTACCGTTTAAGCTGCTGCTATTTGTTCTAGTAGACGGGTGGAATCTGCTGATAACCAGTTTAGTACAAAGCTTCCGCTAAGACGGCTTCGTTCGTAATGGACTAAAGCCGACGCATCGCTTCATTCCAATTAATCTCTGGCGCGACATCGGCATCTTCGAGCTGGAGTGAGGCCAGTGCGCGTTCAATAACTGGAGCACCTAGCTGTGCAGGAAGTGATAGTCCAAACGAGAGCTCCGCACGTCTGCAAAGCCGCTCCTCTTCAGCTCTGTCGCGATTGTAAGGTGAGACACCCATCGCATGGACGCGCGCATGAACGCCTTCGTGCAGAATGCTCGACGCAACTGGTGCTGCTGAAATGTCTCGACGAGCAAGGAAGGTAAGCTCAGTTATAACAACGCGCTGCTCTGGGATAAACGCACCGCGGCACGGATAGCGCTCCACTTTGATACGAGCTACGTCGCGTTGTATATGGCGCAATCGCCAAGGCTGAAACTCATTTATTAGTGAAAGAGCTTCGTTTAATCGATCGACGACATCCTCAGTTGTAATCCCTTCGTGATTGTTCTCAACGACCACCGGAATACCATGTAGTTCGTGCCTAGTCACGCCTGGCTCCCGTGCCTCATCTATGCGGCGAAAGAGGCCTCGAAAAACGTCTATTACCACCTTTCTCCCGTGTGAGATGTAACGCTATGAACCGACGTAGCTGTAGGACGAGTAGACGCACAGCTCATGAGGCTAAGGCCTTTGGCGAATGATATACAAAAGAATGTCAGAGGTTCCGGTGCTTGCCTATCCCTAAGCCAGTAAACCGGCAATTTATGCCAGAAAATTGACAGGAAATATGTGCCGCACGGGGCTAGTGGGTAGTCCTCGAACAACTGCCGCCAACGGCGTAACTGTATGTGTTTAAAGCACTTGCCAAACATTCATTCTTTGGCACCGACCGTGCATTTCAGAGCTACGTCGGAACCGCTAGGACCCAGGGCTTAGCTACCTCAAAACTCTTTCGTCATGTCCCACCAGCTTATCATCGAACTTTCACGCAACGCGATCGTGACCGCACTCATGATCTCGGCGCCGATGCTACTTATCGCACTCGGAGTGGGGCTCGTCGTTTCTATTATTCAATCTGTAACTCAGATCCAAGAACAAACCCTAACCTTTGTACCAAAGCTGGTTTTGGTTGGTGGCGCTTTTATCGTTGGCCTCCCTTGGCTTCTGCAAATTCTAATCAGGTATACCACGCAGCTGTTCCGTGGCATTCCGACAATGGTTGGCTAACTCGGCAGTGAATACGATCATGCCGGCAATGCCAGATCTCTTCGCACCTGGAGTCGCAACCGCGTTCGTGCTAACAGCACTACGCGTTGGCGGGCTATTGCTCGTTGCCCCGGTTTGGTCTGCACGCACAGTCCCCATGCGATTGAGGACTGCGATGATCGTTGTATTTGCGGTAATACTGTCATCAACGGCTGTGTCATCGTCGAGCGACTTAGAAACACTACGCATCACCCCAGCCACTTTCCTTACGGAAACCATTATTGGGTTTGCAATAGGCTTATCTGCGGCAATAGTAATCGCTGCAGCAGAGATGGCAGGTGATCTAATGACTATGTCAATCGGACTCTCCGGCGCTGCGATTTTTGACCCCGTGAACAACACTCAAGGCGCGCTGCTTGGAAACTTCTTTCAACTACTTGCATTAGTGATACTACTCGCAAGTGGTGGACATCTCATTATGATCCGCGCACTTGCTCAAAGTTTCGAAGCAATGCCGATCGGTGCACCTGTTGATATTGCCGCAGGTATGGGAGCACTAGTTCCTGCAGCGCGATCAATATTTTCGGCTGGTCTCCAGTTCGCTGCTCCCGTTATCGCTGCTGTGTTACTCACGAACGTAGCACTCGCGATTCTAGGAAGAGTAGCACCTAAAATTCAAATCATGGCCGTAGCATTCCCTATGCAAATTTGCATAGGATTGCTTACTCTCGCTGGTTCGCTTTCGCTAATGGGACACGCTATCGGAAACTGGTTGCCAATGTTTAACGGCACACTAGAAGAGTTTTCCAAAGCCTCTGTAACAGGAGGTCGCTAATGTCTGATAGCGATTCCGGCGAAAAGACAGAAGCACCTACTGGTAAACGACTTGAGGACGCGCGTGAAGAAGGGCAGATAGCGAAAAGCCCTGAACTCACTACAGCTGCGTTCTTGCTCGGATCGACGTTGACGCTCACAATGGCAGGACCACCGTTGTGGCGATTCATGCTCGACACCATGGGCTCGACCCTTGCCACTGCTGCCAATGAAAGCAGCGCAGGACTCGGCGCTATCTCCTTGTTGCAGATGATGGGATTCAGAACCATCGTTGCAATTTCCGGAATCGCAGTCGCTATGGCAGCGATAGCAATGAGTGTGCAACTGTCACAAACGGGCGGACTACTAACAGGTAAGCCGCTCCGTCCGAAGTTTAGCAGAATGAATCCTATCAAAAATGCGTCTAACATGTACGGAAAACAGGCGATCATTGAGCTCGTCAAGTCGTTGCTTAAGCTCGTAATAATGAGCTGGGCGGTGTACTCAACGCTCAAGAATGCCTGGCCTGACATTCAGATTCTAACTCTCGAATCTCCACACTCCATTCTCGAAGTTGTTCGCAAGTACTCCATGAGCCTGCTGCGAAATGCAGGTCTCATGTTTCTTGCACTCGCTGCCGCAGACTACGCATGGCAACGTTGGCGCACTTATGAACAGCTAAAAATGACTAAGCAGCAGGTTAAGGAAGAGCACAAATCTCAAGAAGGCGACCAAGCTGTGAAAGGCCGCCGCAGAGCAATTGCGCGTGAACGTATCCGTAGGCAGATGTTTGCTGCTGTTAGAACTGCAGACGTTGTGCTCGTTAACCCAGTACACATTGCCGTCGCAATTAAGTACGACCCTCAGGTCGCTCCGGCTCCGTACATTGTCGCAATCGGACAACGTAAGATTGCTCAGCGTATTAAGGAGCTTGCGTTCACTTCCGGCGTGCCAGTTATAGAAAACAAACCACTTGCGCGCGCACTCTTTGCGTCCGCAAAACTCGGATCGATGATACCCGTGGAAATGTATCTAGCTGTTGCAGAAGTGCTCGCTTTCGTTATGAAGCAGCGCGAGCGGTATGGTAACTCATGGCGCGGGACAGCAGCAGCATGACCAGCGCAGCGCTTCCCATTCCAGCGGCGACCAATGCTGGTCGCAGAGCCGACATTGCGCTCGCAATTGTCGTCGTGCTCGTTATTGCGCTTATCGTTGTACCGCTCCCGCCTGCGCTGTTGGATCTTTGTCTTGCCGCAAGCATAGGAGTGTCCATTGTAGTACTTCTCGTCGCACTCTACACAAACAACCCACTCGATTTTAGCAGCTTCCCTGCACTGCTACTGCTGCTGACGCTTTTCAGAATTGGTCTTAACGTATCGTCAACGCGTCTAATTTTGGCCGATGGTCATGCCGGAAAAGTAATTGAAGCGTTCGGTCACTTTGTAGTTGGCGGCAACTATGCTGTTGGTATAGTGATCTTTCTTATGCTCGTTGGCATTAACTTTATAGTTATCACAAAAGGTGCCGGCAGAATTGCGGAAGTGTCCGCGCGCTTTACACTCGATGCTATGCCTGGCAAGCAAATGGCCATCGACGCCGATCTTTCTGCTGGATTGATCGACGAGAAGGAAGCTCGTACACGTAGAGACGAAATCTCACGCACCGCCGACTTCTACGGCGCTATGGACGGCGCTTCCAAGTACGTAAAAGGTGATGCTATACTCGGCATTTTGGTGGTTTTCGTTAACATTATTGGCGGAATATTCATTGGCGTTGTACAGCGCGATATGCCGTTGGCAAAAGCTGCGAGCACGTTCACTCTGCTCACCGTTGGCGACGGCCTAGTATCGCAGATCCCCGCGCTAATTATTAGCACAGCTGCTGGTCTTATGGTTACCAGCGCCACCGGCACCGATCGCATGGGCGTTGTCGTAAGCAAGCAGCTAGGCGCACACCCGCGAGCAATGTGGATTGCAGCAGCTGTACTAGGATCCTTTGGTCTCATTCCTGGTCTTCCCATGCTGCCATTTCTTATACTTGGCGGAGGTGCTGCTTGGCTCGCGAAAACAGCGACTCGCAACGAAGCTATGCGAATGCAGTTGGCTCAGATCGCTGATATTCCTGTGGAAGAAGCGCCGCCTGCTGCTGATCCAATGCATGACCTGCTGCAAATCGATCCAATCGAACTCGAAGTTGGCTATGCACTAATTCCACTCGTGGATGAAGGTGAAGGTGGCGATTTACTTGAACGCATTTCACTGCTACGCAAGCAGGCTGCGCTAGAGCTAGGTATACTCGTACCACCTATTCGCATTAGAGACGATATTAGGCTTCCTGCCAACGAATACATTATCAAGCTGCGCGGATCAGAAGTCGCGCGCGCTGAAGTACTACCGCGTTTCCTCATGGCGTTGAACACCGGAAGCGTCGTAGCTGAGATAGATGGAATGGAAACAGTCGATCCGTCATTTGGAATGCCAGCTCGTTGGATTGCAAACGCTCGTCGCACTGAAGCGGAAGCACTCGGCTATGTCGTAGTTGAGCCAACGACAGTTGTTGCAACTCACCTATTAGAAACGCTCAAATCCAGCGCAGCTGAGCTTCTTGGTAGACAAGAAGTTCAAGAAATGGTCGAGACACTTAAGAAGTCGCACCCTGCACTCATTGAAGAGATCATTCCCGGCAAGGTGTCACTTAGCGTGCTACATCGTGTGTTGCAGCGCTTGCTTAAGGAACGCGTTCCTATTCGCGATCTGGTAACAATTCTAGAAGCATTAGGCGACGGTGCAGAAGGGACACGTGACCCTGAAGCACTCACCGAAGTAGTACGCAAATCGCTTACTAACGTAATCGCTAGACTTTACGCCGATCAAAGCGGAACGGTGCGAGGAATAACCATTGGCTCGCGCCTAGAAAGTGCTCTGGTTGCGCTGTTCTCGCCACGATCGGCTCAAACAGCCGCACCGATGTTAACACCTGAAACACTCGCGTCACTGCTACGCGAACTCAATCACTTATCAACGACCTACGCGGCCGACGGTAGACCGTTGCCACTTATCACGCCGCCATCGTTGCGCGTTGGCGTGCGTCGTTTAATCGAGCCTGTACTACCCTCACTGCCTGTGGTTTCGCTCGCTGAGCTGCCCTCTTCAATCACACTAAGCAGTGTTGCAACATGGGAGATGCCTCATGCGTCCTGAACGTTTTCGCGGTGCTGATATTTCGCGCGTTTCTGATCGCGCGCGACGCCTGCTCGGCGATGATGTAATGATTCTTCACACTCGTACGGTTCGCGAAGGCGGCGTTCCAATGGTCGAGGTGCTTGCAGTACCAGCATCCACCGTCGAACAAGTACGCGCAAAGCTTGAACCAGCGCCTCTTCCATCTTCGCTTCGTAAGGCAAACGGTACTCCATACATCATCGCTCTCGTTGGGCCAACTGGTGCAGGCAAAACAACGACGGCAGCGAAACTAGCGATAAGAGCCGGAACCTTTGGTGCGGCTCGTTGCGGCTTGCTAACTATCGATACCTACAGAGTTGGCGGGATGGAGCAACTTGCAACGTATGCGGAGCTCGCATCAGTACCGTTTGAGGTTGTGTACGAACCCAACGAGGTTCCCGCGGCGTTAAAGAGACTCTCCTCATGTGATGTCGTAATTGTTGACACTCCAGGAAGAAGTCCCGCATCAGTTGAGCTTACTGAACGCTGGCGTACACTGCTGGATGCATTCTCGCCGGACGAGATACACTTGGTTATTCCAGCAACACTAAGGCATGATCTCGCAATTGATATCGCACGTGGATATCGCACCACACGTAACCATAAAGGTGCGACTCACGTGTTGCTTTCCAAACTCGATGAGGTTCCTCGGCAGTCTGGAGTATCAGATATGGTGCTTGCGCTTGATATGCCGACACGCTGGGTAGCCGACGGACAGAATGTACCAGCGGACATTACCACAGGCGTCCCGCGCATTGTTCGCGCACTAGGTCTAAGCACGGACCTAGAACCTGATTGGATACCTGCCTGATGCTAGCAACGGCTGTAACCACTCCTGGTCGCGCACTAACTCAGAGCCAAAGCATATCTGCAGGTGTGCGAAGCGCCATCGGAGATGTGACAAGCATTGGCACCTCGACGCTACTATTTGCAAGTGGTCGAGGCGGCAGCGGAACGACCTTACTTGCCACGCTGTGCGCAGCTGCCGCGGCTGGCGACGGAAAGCGCGTTCTGCTTATAGACACAGATGATATTGTAGGCCCGATTTCACTACTCCTAGGCGTTACACCGTTAGCCACTTGGCCACTGCTTCGCTCTGCTACAGTCAATGCAAAGAGCGTTGTCACTCCAATAAGTGAAACACTATCGCTTATTGCCGGAGGAGTTCCCTCAGGCTTTGAGCTACAACCATTAGGTGCTGCAGAAAGGCGAGCAGCTATGCGCCGCCTTGAGTCGCTCTTCGAAAGCTACGATATCATCGTTGCAGACTGTGGGTCTAAGGCAGACTCAGTTGCGTCAATGATAGTACCGCACTTGAACGAACGACTAATTGCAGTGACAGGAAGCGCCGACGCAGTAACACTCGCTGCCACATACGCACTGACAAAGTTGGCTCGTCAAAGACATCCGTCACTCCCGTCTGAAATACTCGTCAATCGACAGGGGGAAAGTGACGCTCGTGGCATTTTCGATGTACTTGATGCTGGTGCTCGCCAGTTCTTAGGTACGCCACTGTCGTTTGCTGGAGTAGTTCCTGACGACAGAACACTAGACGCGGCATTGCGCGCAGGAATGCCGTTCTGGGACGCAGCAACAGGTTCGCCAGCGGCTCTCGCCGCTCACTACGCCGTAACGCAGATCGCAACGCGTGCGGCTTCTTCTCTCTCCCTCCCCCGTGCAGGGTCTTGAACGTGACACTTCTCTCCTCGCAAGGATCTTCGCTCATGAACGCTTCGCTCTGGCACTCCTATCGCGCCGGAAGTGACAGCGCACGTACCAGACTGCTTGAAGAGCATCTAGGTCTTGTGCATCATGTCGCTCGTCAGGTCGCACGTACGCTTGCCGTGCGCGCCGATTTTGATGAACTGGTTAGCGCCGGAACAATCGGACTGATGAGCGCACTCGAAGGGTTTGATGCTTCTCGCGGACTAGCGTTTAGCACCTTTGCTGCTCCTCGTATTCGCGGCGCAATACTGGACGAACTTAGAAAGCAAGATCATGTACCTCGGTCTGTTCGCAGAAAGACGCGCGATATATCAGCTGCACGCGAATCGCTAATACGTGCAACTGGCATTGCGCCCGATGATGCCACTATTGCAGAACAGCTAGGCATCGACATTGACACGCTTTGGCGATGGCAAGCCGATGTTGAAGGTGCACATCATGTGCCTCTTGATCGCGCTCCAGGGGAACGCGACGCTGCCATTCCTTCACCATCCGAGTTTCTTGCTGCTAGTGACGAACTCGAGGTCGAAGATCAGCTCACGCATGAGCAAGAGGTTTCGCATCTCCGCGACGCTATAATGCAGCTTAAAGAACAAGAGCGTGTGGTACTTTCGTTGTACTACTTTGAAGAACTCAAACTACATGAGATAGCCAAAGTTCTTGATCTAACGGAATCGCGAGTATCGCAGATTCGTAGTAAAGCACTTAGTAAACTGCGTGTAGAGCTCAAGCCGTTGCGGGAGAACGTATCATGAGGCGCGATTCCAAGGCTGCGAGCCAACACGTTGTTGATGCCACCGTTCAACGCCGAAACAACGCATCGGCGAGACCGTCGCGCATAAAAGAGATTGCGCTAGTCTCTATGCTTGTTGTCGGAGTTACGTCTGGCGGTGTTGTTTTGGGGGTTTACGGGCTATCCCCGCTCGTTGGTGAACTGTCATTGGCAACTCTGCGTGAATCCATCTCTAACATCACTGCACTGTCATATGGTGCTGTAGCAGACATCGCGCAACAGCCGAACATTCTTTTTGCTCTTGGTGTAACTACTACGGCAGCGGTTCTCGCATACGTAGTGTTACGATTGTGGAAGAGATACACTACCAGACGAGTCAACGGCAGCTCAAAGCAACTATCCCTTGCCTTTTCTGCTCGGACACCGCGTGATGTTCAGGTTTTAGCAGCGGCAGGTAAGGCGCCAGCAGATATAGCTTCAAGAACGCGGCTACCCGTAGATGCTGTTTCCATGTTATTACAGTTGCGTCAACAGTGACCATGGTTAACAAAGAACATCTCATAGCCGTAGCGTGATAACAGATAGAAGATTGTCTTATATAGCTCGTGACAGCACGCATGTGACTACAACCGTTAATACTACTGACGTTTCAGGTTGACATACGAACTACTAGCTGATCCGAACACGCCGTAACCACTGCTAATACCACTTGCTGCTAAGCTACCATTCCGTAGGAATGCAGCAAGATTTCTATCAAGGGCACGGATACGGATCTGCCTAGGTGGTATCCAGTCGGGAATGGCAGCCGGTAACGATGAGTTGGGTATAACTACCTGAGTGTCTGCAGTAATCTGATTAATCGAGCCAATGCCAATAATCTCATAATAGGTTACGCCTGCTTGCTGGCGCCATGAAATGGTAGTCGTGCTGCTTCCTCTACTAACAGTGAGTTCTGGAGGCCATGGCATTGTAGTTACGCCTTCTATGGTATTGCCATCAACAACCAAACGAAGCGTATAGCTTTCGCCATACTCTAAGTTATTTCTCCCTAAAACACCGGCGTACCCAGAATCTGGAAGCGCGTAGTTACCTACATATGGTCTGTACGACGCAGCTGAAGTCGACGTGTCCGTTCGATTCCAGATAAACTGCTTACCACTTGATTGTCCAACAATTGTGAACTCATTCGCGGCAACCCAAATTACGTCAGACAAATGCGAGGCCACGGTAATGTATGCAGTAAGCGGATACTGATTGTTAGTATCTAACTCTGCCTTTGTAAGTATCACACCAACTGATATCTGTCTGTCGCCCCTAGCAACTAGAGCAGATGGGTCGCATGAAGATTGGAGAATGATAACCAATACTGCCACTACAATACTCAGTAGTGCTCGTTGTTTCACCATTGTCACCATACAATCTCCAGCCCTACCGATGGTATAATTGGCAGGCCACGCTTTGACGCGGCAGTCGAACCACAGTCTAGCTTCTGCGCTTCGCAGGTAAAGTGCGATATCCATGAATACTCTATAGCATTGGTAGAATGCAATGCGTTTATAATCTGTAACGACGCGGTCCAATCGGCTCCAATTCCTCGCCAGCTATAGCGACTTCCTACATCAAGTCGTCTGTACATCGGAAGGTACGCGCTCCTTTCGTCTCCATAAATGTATCGATCAACGCTGGGCGCAAGTATCCTGCTAATAACTGGCGTGACAACGCGTCCGCTATGCAACTGTAGTAAACCAGTAATCAGCAATCGCTTGCTTAACGGATAAGCGAGATACCCCGAAAACTGATGCGGCATGTCCCATGCTGTTGGAACATACCGGTTGTCAACTTTATCTAAAGATTTCTGCCAGTTATAGTTTGCGCTTAAGGCAACACCGCTGCTAGCACTCATAGCTAGCGTGACACTTGCTCCATGCGCTTTTGCAGACAACCTGGAAAAGTCGGGCTCGTTTACTGTTGGCAGAATCAAAGGATCATTGAAGGGAGATGAAATGTAATCTGTAGTGTCAGCTACGACCGTTCTGTTGTGGTAGTACTTTTTGTATAGAGTTGCAGAAACGTCGTAACCACGCCCATCCTCTGAACTACCAGTTCGATACTTCGCAGACGCTGCAATAACATCCACAGTTCGAGGGCTCTCTAAGAAGAAAACCGGCAACGTCGCACCAGGTTCGTTCGGCTCGCTCGCTACCGCGTCAAACTGATTGCGCCTATTGTACGCAAAATCTAGGCTTCCTTGAGAGAGAAAGGACCGCGATAATAGCAGTCTTGGCGCAAAGTACGTTCCGCTTGACGCATAACGGCTAACAGTTGTTCCAGCTGTAATCTGCCAAAGGGACGACGGAATGAATGTACTTTCTACGAACAGTGCCCCTAAACGTTGCTTTGATAGCGTATCAATGACTAAGAGCGAACTACTTCTAAGTATCTCTCTTGCAAACCGTTCGTTCCATTTGTGGGAGTGATTTCGTAGTCGATACGATGACCCTACTTTAGTATAAAGTTTATCGCCAATTTTACGTTCTATCTCAAGTGAACCGCTCCACCACTCTTGAAGGATGCGCGACTTCCTACTTGAGATTGTCCCTATTCCCGAACTTCCTAAATTACCGGCTTCGACATGGGCAACGTTACGTGAACCTCGCACAGCTAACGTCCACTCATTGTTGGTGTAACCTACAGTCGCGCCGAGCAGTGTTTCACCCAAGCTTAAATCGTTCGTGGTTCCGTCAGAGTTCCGTCTGTCGCCTGCATCTTTTGTCGAGAATCCGAGAGCTTCGAATGAGACATTGTTCTTCCATTGTTTACCAAGTCTTACAAGCACATCGTTGTATCCTGGGAATGTCATATCTTCCGCACTACCACTACTCATGGCACCTAATAGGTGATCTACGTACGTAGCTCGCACGCTGATTAGCGCATCCACGCTTTGCGGCAACTTTTGCGTTACTGTTGCACTCGCGGACAGCATACTGACTACCAGCTCGCGATGTGGTCTTTCTCGCGGACGTAGGGTTTGAAGCTGGACATTGCCACTCAGGTATCCATCGTGCGCTGCTGGGATATGATGAACCATGATATCCATTCGTTCGATCGACGCCGCATTAAAGGAGCCCAGTATACTTGCCGCATGTAAGGGAGATTGCAGCGGATGTCCGTCTAAGCTATATGAATGTTCGTCGCTTGCTCCGCCTGCCAAATGGAATCTATTCAAGATGTCGTTGGGCTGCGAAACCGTTGGCACTAAAGGGAGCGCGCGAAGCATATCAGCTTCCCCAAGTGCCGGCTGTTGACGCACCATAGATGGAGTTGCTGTGAAACTTAGAGGAACAATCGCATCATGATTTACCACTACAGATCTAAGTTCAGCAGACGATTCCGTCATAACAATCTCTACGCTATCTATCTCTCCTTTCACGAGATCTATGTTTACAACTCTTTCGCGATATCCGATTCGTTTAACACGGAGTTGGAACTCTCTGCTATTCACAGAGAGAGTGAATCGCCCATACCTGTTTGTTAACGCCCCAGTGGTTGACGCTTGGACATGCACAGACGCGTATGCAATTGCGTGTCCGCTAGTGTCAACTACTCGACCAACCAAAAGAGTCTGTTGAGACTGCAGTGAGGTTAAAGCGAGTAGTGAACTAGACAGTAACCAAAGTACGCGTTTAACGTAGTGGCTACAATTGACGCTACATACGACCATGTATTGCTTGGAGCTGAAGTCAAACCTCACACATGAGCATCTATATATAGATGTTCATGTAACGAATAAACAGACACTCGCAAACAACTGTCAAGATCAGGCCATTAGCTACTACTAGCACCATCTGAGGTCACAACCTGAGCCTGCCCCCCCACCCGCACCCGTAACCGGGAGGTACAGCTCGTATGCGCCTAGCGTATTAGCCGTCCGCATGCCCTATCCGAGCACTATCCCAATTTCGTAGTATTGACTATCCCCCCCCGCACATGTTATCCCAATCCGGCTAACCTGTTGCGTTAACATTTCTGCGGCACCGGCTGGCCCCTAGAAACGGAGCGTCCTGTGACAAGATTATTTGCAAGCGGTGTACCGAGAAACCTGATCGCACTATTGCTACCCGTTGTACTAGCTTCTGTCGCGTTGCCTACAACAGCTACTGCTCAGGTGGCCGCGAGAGACAGCGCTGGTGTAAGAATAGTAACTAGCAACGTAGGGAACGCTACGAAACGTATTTCTGTCATCGAACGCGAAGCCTTGAGGATCGGAGAAGAAGGTGGCGATCCGAACTATGAGTTCGAGAGAATTAGGCATGTTATGCAAACTCAAAGCGGGCAGTTCGTCGTGGCAGACTACGGAGCGCTGAACATTCGCTACTTCGATGCGAAAGGAAAGTTTATTCGCAAGCTTGGTCGCAAAGGCGCCGGACCAGGTGAGTTTATGTCTATATCCATGATTGCATTGCTACCGAACGACACTTTGTTGGTTTCTGATGATCTACAACGACGTCTATCTGTCTTCTCGCCAACGGGCGAGTTCGTTAGAACCACTATGTTCGAATCATTCGAAGGCAAACGTAGCCCCGACTTGCTGGTAACGTTAACAGATGGAACGATAGTAACTCGTGCACTGACAATTTCAACTTTACCTCCCAGTACTAAACCAGTTTATCTTACACAACATCTTTTCGTGTCAGACGGAACCGGAAAAGCAGTTAGTCAAATAGGAACATTTGGAATGTCAGAACACTTTGTTCAAGCAACCACCAAGGAAATGGGAGGCGTTGCATACTGGAGTCTCGCATATGGTAGGAAGATGACAGTTACAAGCTATGGGAAACGTTTGCTTATGGGCGACGGCACCGCTTCTGAAGTGAAATTGTATTCAACGAGCGGCAAACTCGAAGAGATAATTAGAACTAATGAGGCACGACCAAAGGTTGAGAGTCGTGACATAACGATGTTTCGCGCACGTGCATCACAGGGCAGTAGACTTCCCAAAGACGTGCACGATAGGTTCTTGGACGAAATGCCGTATCCCAATGAGTTTCCTGCATTCTCAAGGTTCCTTGCAGTTGATAACGGACAGATATGGCTGCAACGGTATCCTAGAGCGGACTCGCTTCCGGATCGTTGGATAGTTCTAGATAGAAACGGAGCCTTCGTAGATCACGTATCATTGCCTCGCAGATTCAGTTTGCTTTCTATAACGAACAATCACCTGCTCGGAGTTATGCGCGACGAAGATGGTGTTCAACACGTTCGTATTGTGAGGTACGTAACGGCGAAGTAGCTTCGCCTATCACCTTGCATGAGATCTTTGTAGTTTCTAGGATCGCAAAACATAGGAGACGCAGATGAACAAAAGATATGTTTTCGGAAAAATCGTAAAGTACTGCGCGATGGCCATCCTTATCTTAGGAGTGCCACCAGTACTAGCCGTATCATATGTATTCACACCCTTACCAAACAACCTTATTCGTGTCCATTCTAAGCACAACGCCCTAGCGACTGACACGGTCATGTTAGGTGGTGATTCGACAACCGTAATCGGTCAGTATTTGCTTCATCGTAACCCTATACTTGATGAGCTCCTTCCTGATGGCGAAGGAGGTACGTATTTCTCTCAGGATTTAGATTCGGCTGCAGGCAAAGCATACATCGCTACCTCCACAATCCTTATTGCTCCTCCGACTTCCGTAGAGGGTGGCGAGAACGTTGAACTCCACGAGCGAGCACATCTACTTGAAGGTTCGCTGCCGCATGTAACTTCTAGATTACTAAGCAAGGTCGGTAAACCTTATCCAACTGAGTACGCTGCGAAGAACTCTAGAGAGCATTTCGCAGAAATGGCAGCTAATGCTTGGCTTGCGGTGATGCCGCCACGCGGAATGTGCCGCTACGGATCCGCCTTCGATCACATGCGCGACTTAGAGAATGCTGTTCCAGGAACATCGGGATTCGTGGTTTGGTACCTCAAACACTCGTCGTTGCGTGACATACCCGGCAACGACACGATACTTGGAGTAGCTCAAATGCTATCCAAGCCAGCTAAAGAAGAATGGGAAGAGATCTATTCAGCTCTTGAAGCTCGGCGTTTGGACGACAAAACACTCGCACCTTGGAAACGCCAAACCATTAAAGAATACTTCGTGTACGCGTCACGTCACGACGACTCCAAATTTGCTCCTCGGATTGTACTTAATATCATCTTCGCACCTGTTAGGGTGGTGGGCTATTTCTACGATCGCCTATTTACTGAAGTCTAGTATTGCCGTAGTGTCCCCGATTTCCTTCGCGCCTTCGCGCCTTCGCGTGCGATTAACAAACTCGCCTCGAAACCATCTCTCAATTCCAGAGTTCCAGCCAATCATATCACCTACTTTTAGCAGAACGCCGGCCTAGATCCATCCCACCAATATTACACCCAGCACTGAATTCCTTTAGCTCCAATCTGTTAGGCAACAAGCGCCACACCGGCACATTTTGCCTATCTTAAAATGCCCGCGCGCGAACCAGCGCCACTGCAGTTAACCAACTGTACACCAACAACTTACACCGCAAACTAAGACCGTTCACCCCAATGGCCCGGCCGTTGCTTCTCACACCTGCGTCGTCCCTTAACCCTTTTCAGGACATCGCCATGCCTGACGGAATACCTGTCCGGCCTAACGGAATGAGCAGTGCCGCAGCCGCACTCCAGATGCTGGAGCGACGGCAGCAGGTGCTTGCCAACAACCTCGCCAACGCGTCGACTCGCGGCTTCAAAGCCGAGAATCCCTTTGCTCGACTTATGAACGATGCGATCGCAGCCACCGACACTGCGATCGACATGCGTCAAGGGAATCTCTCCGAAACGCGCAACCCACTCGATATCGCTTTAGATGGTGATGGGTTCTTCGTAGTCGATACGCCAGCAGGTGAGCGATTTGTTCGAAGCGGTAGTTTCCGCCTCGACAGCGAACGACGCATTGTTGATGAACACGGCAACGCACTTCTAGGCGATAAAGGGCCAATTGTTGTGCCGCCCGGAACCGTTAACATAGATGCCGGCGGTGTCGTTTCAGTTGATGGACGAACACTGCAAAGATTGCGTGTTGAAAACGTCGCAGATGGAAGACGCTTGTTACACGAAGGCGGAACCCGCTTTGTTCCCGACAACACACGTACCTCAGTTGATCCGAGTGAGCGCAACGTAAGGCAGGGACACATCGAAGAAAGTAATGTGAATCCTCTAACAGCGATGACCTCAATGATTGACGTGTTGCGTCGTTACGGAGCAGCGCAAAAAACCCTGTCGACGTTGGATACTGTACGCGGTATCGCCGTCAACGACCTTGCTAAACCTGTATAAAGAGACAGTCATATGGATCCGGCACTTCGCGCTGCAGCATCTGGAATGATGGCTCAGCAAACACGCACTGAGATCATCGCGAACAATCTCGCCAACGTTAATACAACGGGCTTCAAACGAAGTCGCGCGCATTTCGAAGACCTATTGTATCAAACAGTTCAAGGACAAGCTGTTCTTGGACAAGACGACGCACAGACTGCTCCCGCCATCCAAGTTGGACGCGGTACACGCCTTTCTGCCGTTCAACGCTTGCACGAACAAGGACCACTTGAACAAACCGGACGCAATCTAGATGTTGCCATCGAAGGAGAAGGTTTTTTTGAGATTCAACTTCCCAATGGCGAAACCGGCTACACACGCGATGGTAGTTTTCAAATTTCCGATCAAGGAGTACTCACAACCAGCAACGGCTATGCAGTACTGCCGCAAATTAGAATACCAGACGATGCTGCAGAGTTCACCATTTCGGACACCGGGATAGTAAGCGTACGACGCGCCCAAGATACAGACGCTCAAGAAATTGGACGCATAGAACTGGCTAGATTTGCGAACCCGTCTGGCTTGCTCTCACTCGGCCAGAATCTTTACGGCGCTACTCCTGCCTCTGGTCATCCGGTAAGAGGTTTCCCAAATGAAAACGGAATGGGTCGTTTGCAGCAGAACGCACTCGAGGGCAGTAACGTGCAAATCGTGCAGGAGATGGTAGAAATGATAACGGCTATGCGCGCATACGAAATAAACTCGAAAGCAATCAAGACAGCAGACGAGATGGGGCAAATAGCCAACAACATTACTAGATAGTGCTGTCCTGTTCTTAAACAAAAGGCCGACGCTACTTGCGTCGGCCTTTTGCGTTTGGGGGTGGGAGTGGGCGGCGGGGGGCGCGCTTCAAAACAATTACACAGCGACGCTACGTGACCACCGCCAATGTTACATATAGGCAATAATTGCCGCACCGCCAAATACTGCCGCATCATATAGTATTCCAGGTAGACATATAAACTATTGCCAACAAAAGACTTAGCTAAATCTAGACGCGCGTTTGCTCTTGGCCCGGACGTTGCTTTTCACATGGTCATCGTTTTACACCCAACTCCGGCCGCCATGTTTACTGGCTCCATACGGCACGCACGCCGTTACAACCGATCTCTGCTTACAACCGCGCTAGTGATACTAGCGGCGTTGTTGCTCGCTTCGCCGATTCCGGCACAGGAATCGGAGCGCGGTAGCACTGCTACCCGGACTCCGCGCGCGCAGGCTGCCGGAAAGCTGAGCATGCAACTCGCTGTTGCTACCCGCCAACTCCAGCGCGGTGATACTGTCAAAGCAACCGATTTCGTTCTCGTTGATAGCACGGTTACATGGCGCTGGAGCATGCCGACCTTTGATAGCTCTGCTGTCCAACCTGGCTGGATTGCACAACGCGCAATCGAAAAAGGTGAAGTGTTAAGAACACCCGCCGTCCGTCCTCCAGTTGTAATCGTTGGTGGTTCAGCAGTAAAAGTCCTTTTTCGCGACGGACCGGTTCAGATAGTAATCGCAGGAACTGCAGTTACCTCTGCCGCTTTAGGCGCGCCAGTAAGTGTGAGAATTGATCGTACCCGCAGGCTCGACGGAATCGCTGTCGCTCCTAACACCGTACAACTACGCTGATCTGCAGAGATCCATCATGCCACTATCCAGTTCAGTTCAATCTAAGATCCGCATTAGCGTACTCCTCATCGGTGCCGCGATTGTCGCGCTTTCCATAGCGCGCACTGTAGGAGCTCAGTCTACAAGTGGAAGCAACCCGCCCACTAACGATTCAACCGCTCAACCACGACAAACGGCCGCCTATACAGGACGTGCGTCGTGGACATCAGATAGACGTAACTTCGCAGTAGGAGACATTATTACTCTCCTAATCGACGACTACACAATCTCTACTGCAATCAAAGACAACATTGCATCAGATCAGAGAAGTCGTGGACTCGGCGTTACGGTGCGCATACCTAATCAAGGTTCACGCAATGCCGGACTCGACTCGCGCAACGATGCGACGCAACAACAACGCGGACAGCAGCGCAGAGAGAACCGTTTTCAGAATGAGATGAGCGTGCGCGTTGTAGCGATCGGTGAAAACGGCGTGCTACAAGTTCGCGGTTCCAAACTTATTGATGTCGACAAATCCAGACAGAACGTTGTGTTCACCGGCTGGGTTCGTTCGCAAGACATTAATTCGCAGAATATGGTAGAGTCATACCGCGTTGCGGATGCGGAACTTGCATACGCTTCGCCAGGTTCTCTTGCTAAACCGAAGCAGGGTATACTATCACGTATTGTTGGAGCGTTCTGGCCATGAAGCTAAGACTTTCGTTTACTGCAGCGGCACTCGCAACATGCGCGCTTCTTCCATTTGAGCTGCTTGCGCAAGAAGGTGACGTTCGCATTCGCGATCTTACATCACAAGAAGGAGCCCTCCCTGTTCGCTTAATGGGGTATGGGTTGGTTGTAGGTCTCGATAACACCGGCGACAGAGCAATCGGTGGTCAAAGCGCGGGGCAAACCGTTCAAAGTGTAGTAAACATTCTCCGCCGCTTTAACATTGAGGTACCACCGTCACTTATTCGCATGCGTAACGTCGCGGCGGTGCTTGTTACCGCTGAAGTATCTCCGTTTCTTCGCGCAGGAGGACGATTCGATATTCACGTGTCCTCAATGGGCGACGCAAGATCGTTGCGCGGAGGTGTGTTATACATGACGCCCCTTGTCGCTGATCCTAACGGACCGTCACTAGCGTCTGCCCAAGGAGCAGTATTGCTAAGTGACGGAGGTTCATCTGTACGATATGCGCCTGTTATTGAAACATCCGCGCGAATTCCATCCGGTGGTGTGCTCGAAGCAGACTTACCGCGACCAGTAGCTAGCTCTTCGTCACGTCTAATCTTGCGTGAGCCTGATTTAGGAACTGCAAGTCGCATAGCCGACGCGGTAAACCGTGAGCTGGGAGCCAACACAGCGGTAATCGAAGATGAAGGCTCTGTACTTGTCACGCTTGCCGATAGCCTTCCTAGAGCAGTCGCCTTTGCGAGAATTCGTGAGTTACAAGTACGCGCAGATCGTGCCAACAGACTGATAATCGATGCCAAGGATGGAACGATTGTAGTTGGCGGAGAAGTTACCGTTGGAGCAGCTGTCGTAAGCCACGGCGGTGTTACCCTAGCCATCACTAACGACGCTTCAGCTGGCGATGCTTCGATTGCAGGCAGTGTGCGCATTCCAACGGGAACATCTGTGCAACGAATAGCAGCTGCACTTCACGCTGTGCAGATACCCCCGAATGAGATCGCCGCGATCTTTGCTGCACTGCGTGATGCAGGCGCATTCTCAGCTGAGGTAGTAGTCCGATGATCACTCCAACTGGAACGACTCCAGCCCCTTCTGTAAACGCGCGCGATGAAGACGCGAAACTTCGCAAGGTAGCTACACAGCTCGAAGGATTATTTGTTCAACAGATGTTTAAAGCTATGAGAGAAACCGTTCCACAGCAGGAAGGATTCGTTTCAGGTGGAACCGGAGAAGAACTGTTCACATCACTGATGGATCAGCATCTAGCTGCCGAAACTCCTAAGCACTGGGAAGGCGGACTTGCCGATGCCGTATACCGTCAGCTTCGTGGACAAACGAACAGCGCACCTGACATATCAGTCTCACCCAATCCCGCACAGTCTTCAACGATGATCGTACGCTGATGTCGCAAGCCACCCTTTCCAACGAAACAACAGCTTACACCGGCCCATCCATGTCTGCACTTCACGACACGTTGGTGGATGCGCTGGTAACGGAACGTCGTTTGCTAGATGATCTCATTGCGCAAATGAGACGTCAGAGAGCTGCAGTTGGTATTGACGATATTCAAGGTGTAGACGATAGCACCTTTGCCACACACCGCATACTTGCAACTTTAGGTCAAGCGCGTCAACGCAGACGCCAACTTAATCTGCTCATTGGCGGCTCAGAAGATTCTACTCTATCTGACCTCGAACAAGTGCTCGGCGCGTGCATCGATTCTCGGTTCGCGGAAGCGCGACAACGCTTACAGCACTCTGCCGACACGCTAACGCGCGAAGTAGGAATGAATCGCAAGCTTCTTCGCGAGGCCATTAGTGCGAACGACCAACACGTTAGAACACTCGCAGGTGAGCCAGAGCGCGGATCGACCTACGCAGGAAATGGAACAGCGCCATCGCCTGCTCCAACAAACCGTGGCGTTCTTGTAAACCGAACGATCTAAACTATGTCTGGATCAGGGCTATTCGGCGTAGCGCGAAGTGCGCTTCTAACTCACCAAACTGCACTCCACACTATCTCGCAGAATATCGCGAATGCGGAGACGCCTGGCTATTCGCGTCAGGAAGCAGTGCTGAGCGCGACCATGCCGGTTCGTATGCCCTATGGTAGCGTCGGCACAGGCGTTACTGTCGACACGATCGTACGCAGGAGAGATGTCCTTCTTGATGACACTTTCCGCTCTGCAAATGGGTCTGCTAGTCAATCGGAGATGCAACGAGATCTGCTCGCACGAATTGAGCAGATGTTCGGAGAACCAACAGACGAAGGTATGTCCGCTTCACTTGATGCGTTCTTTAATGCATGGAGTGAACTCGCCACGTCACCAGGAAATAGTGCGGCACGTGAAGTTGTACAACAACGTGGACGTCAGCTCGCACAGAAACTAAACGATTACGACAACCAGTTAACGCAACAACGTACATCTGCCACTGATCGACTAAATACCATTGTTGCCGAAGCCAATGCGCTTGCAGGTCAGGTGGCTGAGCTTAACGGTCAGATCGTTTCATCTGAGATAGGCGGTCATGTTGCTTCCGATTTGCGCGATCAGCGCGACATACTAGTCGATCGCCTTTCATCGTTAGTTGGCGCTCGAACGATTCCCCAAGTAGATGGATCTGTATCAGTTATCGTCGGTTCATCAACACTTGTTGATAGCAATACCGCAAGGCCACTCACCCTTGAACTTGTAGTTCCCAATCCGCCACCAGCTACCCCTGTTTCGGATCTTCCCGTTCGTATAAGACTGGGAAATTCTCCCGATCCAATACTGAACTTTGGCGGAGAAATGAAGGCACTCGTGCAACACGTTAACAGTGTCATTCCCGAGATGCGTGGCAGGCTTGACGCAGTTGCTTCAGGATTGGCGTCTGCTGTTAACGCAGAGCACGTACAAAACTTTGTCTTCAGCGGCAACACTATTCCAGGTACCGCCGCCGGAAACTTTTTCGATCCCGGAACGGTTACGTCGCCCGTTCGTGCGGGAACAATTCGGCTGTCTAATGCAGTAGCTGCAGATCCGTCGGCTATTGCAATAAGTCGCGTTGCAGACGCTCCATTTGATAACACAGGCGGGCGAGCGCTTTCAGAACTGCGCAGTTCAGAAGCCTCCGTTTCATTCACCAACAGTTCAGGAATTACCGAAACAGGAAGTTTTGTTTCGTTTTTCCGCGACTCCGTATCCAGACTCGGCTTAGAGCTCCGTTCGGCACGCGACGATGCCAGCATTCGTCGTGTCCTAGCCGATCAGGCTAATCTACGTCGCGAATCGGTTAGTGGAGTTAATACCGACGAAGAGCTCGTAAAGATGATGCGCGTGCAGCAATCGTATACTGCGGCAACAAAACTTATTCAAGCGGCGGACGAAATGCTTGATACCCTACTCTCACTAGTCTGAACCGATACATAGGCAATGCTCATTCTAGGACGTAGAGAAGGCGAGTCAATTCTGATCGAAGGCGGCATTCGCATAGTTATTGTTTCATGCGATCGTGGCGGAGTACGTATTGGCATAGAAGCGCCAGCAGCCACCAAGATCTTACGAGGTGAGATAGCTCAGCAGGTTGAAGTGGAGAATCTCCGCGCAACTACTGCTGGTTCTGCCGCAGGCTGGCTGGGCATTGCCAAACAAGGCGCAGCAGCAGCATCTGCCGGTAAGGAACAGCTGTAAATGCTAAGCAACTACTCTCGCTATTTAAGCACCGTTCTGTCGTCTGAAAGCAGCGAGAGTTGGTATTTCTACAATGCACCCTCTGTCGTTGGCAATTCCGCGACCGCCAGTTTCCCGCAGAAGCCAAGTAATCGTTTCAGCTTCGGTGAAAAATGTGCCTCTCTCGTTGCCGACGGCAGCGCGAGCCACATCATCGCGAACCGCTTCGCTGGTGGCAGTATCCGTTTCAGCAGTTGCGATGAAGTGAACGACATCGTCGTGATTACGCAAGCGCAACACCGTTTGCACGTTCCCACCATCACGGGCGCAAGTAGCTGCAGCAGTGAGAGCAACCAAGAGCGCGTGCAAAAGTGCGGACGGTACAGCGCGCACAGGCGCTATAGAACCAGAATCATCAACCTCGCATTCATGCTGACGAAAACCTTCATGATGCATATGAAGCGCTACAGCAGTGCGAGCGCTATCAGCTGCAAGAAGTGGTTCTGCCGCGGCCGAATCACCGGGAAGTTGTCGCAGCTGATGCAACAGTTGCTCAAGCCGATCGAGCTCGGAGTTCATGGCAGTAACCTTCTGTTGAACCGTACTTTCATCCAACAAGTACAGGTTTGCAGAGAGGGTAGCTACGCGGTTGCTCATCGCGTGAGCAATGCCACGAACTATTTCGTTTTGCGTGCTAAGCCAGCATTCAGCAGCTGCACTAGCTGTATGAAAACTGCTCTTTTGGGCGTGCTCACCACTGATGTCACTCATCGTATGTCCATCACTCGTTTGCAGGGAATAGTCGCGTGTTCGTGATCATAGGTGTGGTGATCGTATTTGGAGCTGTCATCGGTGGCTACGTAATGCACCATGGACAGCTTGCCGTTTTGATGCAGGTCAACGAGTTCATAATAATTGGCGGCGCTGGTCTAGGTGCGATGATCATGGCTAATCCGCCGCAGGTTTTGAAGGCCACTTTGCAGCAGCTGGTTGCCCTCTTTAAGCCTAATCCTTTCGGGGCAGCGGCGTACGCCGAGCTTTTGCAGGTGCTTTATGAGGTCTTCCAGAAGGCACGTAAAGATGGCCTAGTGGGGCTGGAATCGCATATCGAGAACCCTGAGTCAAGCGACATTTTCAATCGCTATCCGAAGTTCGCTGCCAATCATCATGCTATGTCGCTGTTGTGCGACACCCTTAAGGTTTTGCTTACAGGAACCGTTGAAGACCACAATCTCAGCGAGATTCTTGATATCGACCTAGACAAGCATCATCACGAACAAATGCAGGTGCCTCACGCCGTCGCGACAGTTGGCGACGCGATGCCTGGCTTTGGAATCGTGGCAGCCGTGCTTGGCGTTATCATCACAATGGGTTCCATTGGAGGTGAAGCCTCCGAGATAGGAAACAAAGTGGCTGCTGCGCTTGTTGGAACGTTCCTTGGAATCTTGCTTTCGTATGGACTGCTTAACCCGCTTGCGAAGGCAATGGAGAGCCGTATTAAGGCAGAGCATGATTACATGCTTTGCATTCGCACTGCACTCCTTTCGTTTGCAAGAGGCGACGCGCCAATGACCGCCGTTGAGTTTGCGCGCCGTAACGTAGAGCCGCATGAGCGCCCAAGCTTCACAGAGCTCGAAAACATGACGCGTCGTAAGGCAGCATAGAATGTCCGCTAGGAATGGCCGTAAGGTCGTCATTGTAAAGAAGAAGATCGTAAGCGGCGGGGGCCACCACGGTGGCTCCTGGAAGGTTGCTTACGCCGACTTTGTTACGGCAATGATGGCATTCTTTATGGTCATGTGGATCCTCGGCATGGACGACAAAACCAAACAGGCGATTGAAGGTTACTTCGCGAACCCGGTTGGTTATCGAAAAGGCTACGGTGCAGGCCAGAGTCCAGTTTCTACAGGTTCATCGCCGACCAACGTAACTAAGACGCCGCTGCGCATGATTGTACGTTCTAACGAAACGCGTACTTTTGAACAGCTTCAGAAGTCGCTGATTGAGAAAATCGCTGCAAGCGATTCACTTCGCAAACTAAATGCTGTCATCGATGTTCAGCTAACTCGCGAAGGACTTCGTATTGAACTTATAGAGCAGGGCGCAGGCGAGATTTACTTCGCAAGTGGATCGGCCCGCATGAAAGCTGCAAGCCTACTTGCTCTTCAACTAATTGGAACAGAGCTAGCTAACCTTCCGAACTCACTAGTGCTCGAAGGGCACACTGATGCTGCACTGTTCGGCAACGATGCCAGCTACAGCAACTGGGAACTCTCGTCTGACAGAGCAAATGCTGCTCGTCGCGTGCTAGAAGGTTCGGGTGTAAGCAAAGCACGAGTTCGTGAGGTACGAGGTTACGCTGACACCAAGCTACGCGTTCCTAATGATCCTTTAGCGGCTGCTAATCGCCGTATCTCTATTCTCTTGCCGTACAGCAACGCTCCAGACGCCGTCTCGCCAGAGGTAATGGCGTCCAATTTGCACGACTCTCTCATTCAATCATTTCAGCGCTAACAAGGCTGCTTGTTAGCAACGCCAGCACGTTCTTATTTTCGTGCCGGCAAATACCGGAAAGCTTCCGGTAAATTAGGCGTCGAGTGTTGAAGCGGCCCATTGCGTTGCGTCGCTATAAGCCTGTAGTAACGCTCCATGAACTGAGCCAGCAGACCTTAAACGATCAACGGCGTTCCAATCTGCCACTTCGTACGCGCGCGCCAAACCAAGGACTTTACCGTGAATACCTATTCCGTCCATGAGTGCGCTCTTTACCAATCCATCAACCGGCAAGCGCTGCAAAACTTCACTCATTGGCATTCCCAACATGTAGTCCATGCGCGAAAGAAGCCCGACAAGAAAGCGCGATGAAGGATCACCTGAATTTACACCCGTCTCCGTGCGCTCTGAAACAAGCTCACAGAATCTCGCTCTAGTTAGCGCGCACAGCACTTCCTCATGCGAAACAGGATCGCGAGAGGCCACTGACCCAACCAGCATAACCATTAGCCAGCGAGAGAGTGCCGAACGACCTAAAATTCTTAGCGCATGTGGAATCGAGCTAACGTTGTTAACTCCGACGGCGGCTGACTTAACTATCCGTAACAATGTATGTGACAAAGACGGATGCGAACGGAAAGCATCTTCAAGTTCTCCATCGGTTACATACGGGTCTTGAGTAAGAGCAAGTATGCGCATTATCGCAGTGTCTTGAACAGACAAACTACGCCCATCTAACGTCTCAGGACGGCTGTAAACGTAGCCTTGAAATAGCTCGCAACCTAAAGCTCTACATAGGTCGCGCTCATTAGCTGTCTCAACTCGTTCTGCCAATACCTTTATTCCAAGTGACCGCAACCGCGATACCACTGGCGCAAGCTCATACGATGATTTCCCCAGAACGTCCAGCTTTACTATGCTAACATATGGGAGTAGTACATCTAACGAAGAACGTCCGTCGTAGTCGTCCAATGCAATTGTATATCCGTCTTTGGCCGCTCGAGCACAGGCAGCAACGACGACGTCGTCCGGCTCAATTGTTTCCAGCAGCTCCAGTACGACTTCTTGAGCATCAAATATTCGGAACAACTCGTCAACAAGATGCTCCCTGCTAACATTAACGAAGGCAGTCGAACCAGCCGTTAGTCGATCAAGCCCAATGGAGACGAGCGAATGCAGGGCTGTATCGTTGCACATTCTATTTGATCCCACTCCGTATGCGCTCGTTGCGTACGCGCTCGAGCGATAAAGAAGCTCATACGCTACGCGCTTGTTACTGGAGTCAAAAATAGGCTGCCGAGCTACGAAGACATCCTGTGCTGTGGACGGAGACGGAGACGGGGAGGGGGACGGGGACGGGGACGGAATCACTGTGCGGTAAAGGTAGGTCGCGGGTCGCAGGTCACGGGTCGCTGACCGCAGGGGACGGGGGGCTTTCAGGCTGCACGAGCGCTAATCCCCAGTTGGTTATTTCTTGTTCATAGTAGACGATTCATTTCGGCATTCGATTCGCCCTTTTTCCCTTTCGGTAACACTAGCCCATCAAACCACTTCGGCTTGCAACAAGGGTGTTAAGCGAGCAATAAACTGCTTACCCAAAGCATATTGCTGTATACTTGAGCACCCACTTCTTAACTATACCGCACTCCGCGACCCGGATGCTCCTACCATGCTGCTTTCGTGATTGAAGTCGAACGGTACACCAAACTGTACGGTGATGTCGTCGCTGTACGCGAGCTTTCGTTCACCGTGAACCCAGGCGATGTACTTGGCCTTGTGGGGCCAAACGGTGCTGGAAAGACAACAACATTACGGGCCATTGCAGGCATACTTACGCCTACTTCAGGCACTCTCCGTATCGCAGGTATCGACCTAGCCGCCGACCCTGTGGCTGCTAAATCACGACTTGCTTTTATACCGGATGAACCACAGCTCTTTGACTACCTCACAGTCACCGAGCATCTCCGATTTATCGCGCGTCTCTACGGTGTAACTGACTCAGAGGTGCGCATCCCTGAGTTGCTCGATGAACTTGAGCTATCAGCAAAGAAAAATGCGCTACCAGCTGAACTTTCTAGAGGAATGAAACAGAAGCTGGCTATAGCATGTGGCCTGTTGCATCATCCGGCAGCTCTTTTGTTAGACGAGCCTCTTACTGGTCTTGATCCGGTTGGTATTAGAAGAATGAAGGAAACCATATTAGGTAGAGCACGTGAAGGTACGGCAGTTGTGTTAAGCTCGCACTTATTGCACTTGGTCGAAGAGCTTTGCACAAAGCTGCTGGTAATTCGCAAAGGTGAGGTTGCAGCGCTAGGCACTATTAGCGATATAGTCGCAGCGCGCCCTGAACTCGAAGGTAGGTCGTTGGAAGAGATATTCATTGCGCTTACTGGGAGCAATGACGGAGTTGAAACCGACTCACCGATATAATGCAGCATCCTGACACAAACGCTGCTTCTAACATTGTAAGCGAAGCAGGAATGGCTTCTCTTCCAGCTCATTCGTCACCGACCGCGGCATTGTTGTTCATGTACGCTAGATCGTCGGTTAACAGAATGAAGGCGCAACTCGCGCGCCTTCGCAGCCCGCGGTATATTATCGCCGTTGTTGTAGGAATCGCGTACATATACTGGGCATTTATAGGTAGTGCTACAACTGAAAATGGTGCACTTAGATCGGTAGTTGCCAACCCGCTAGCCGAACACATCGTTGCCTTATTTCTACTAATTGCCTCTGCGCGATGGTGGTTGTTTGGTAAAGACAGAGGTGCGTTGGCGTTCTCGCCTGCAGAAGTACAGTTTCTTTTCCCTGCACCTCTAACTCGCAGAACGCTTATACATGCCAAGCTTCTGCGCACTCAAGTTTCGATCCTACTCAACACCTTAATATGGGTCGTTCTCCTTAGAGGAGACGCAACAAGTAGCATGGGATGGCAGCGCGGATTCGCGCTTTGGTTGCTCTTTTCTACACTTGCCTTGCATCGGTTAGGTGCAACGATAGTTCGTGTTAACGCATTGGAACATTCAGCAGCTGGGTGGCGCCGTAGTTTGGCACCAATTGCAGTTTTCCTCTGCATAGTGGGCGCAGTGTTATTCGGATTGCTGTCTCAATTGGACGAGCTTAGACATGCTTCCAGCATGGGTATTAAATCTTTGTTTACCGCGGTCACCACCGCGCTACAACAAACCGTTCCGTCCGTAGCACTTTGGCCAGTTCGGGCGCTACTGCAGCCCGCGTTCGCAGCCAACAGCGAAGTATGGCTAAAAGGTATACCTTGGGCAGCAATCGTTTTTGCGGTTCACTACCTATGGGTGATAAAGCTCGATGGTGCTTTTGAAGAAGCCGCACTGGAAGCATCGCAGAACAGAGCGCAGGTAGTAGAACGATTCCGATCTGCACAACTCGGGCAACTTCGCTCGAGTAAAGGAAAGTTGGCACGCGTTCCTTCGCTACGAATTTCAGGACGCCCCGAAGTTGCAATCACTTGGAAGAATATTGCTGCAGCAATACGAGGCGGAACTTGGCGTACTCAGCTAGTTGCATTCACGTTGGGTTTAACAGCTACAGCAGTTGCCGTTCGCATGGCGTCACCGCGTGCCGGCGATGTTTTCATAGCGATTACTGCTGCGTGGGGCGCGATGCTGCTCTTCCTCGGCCCTGTATGGATGCGGTTTGACTTAAGACTTGATCTTCAACAGCTATCAGTGCTTAAATCGTTTCCGTTATCAGGCACTCGAATAGTCCTAGCAGAGATCGCCGCGGTTACAATACTCCACTCAATTACTGTATGGTCATTAATGACGGTACCTGTAGTGCTACTTCTAACCGATTCTGAAATGGCGTTTAACTTTTCTTCACGCCTAACAATGATAGCTTCGGTAGCTATCGCAGTGCCTGCAATGAATGCACTAATGTTTACTATTCAGAACGGAATAGCTCTCCTATTTCCGGCGTGGGTTCGACTGGGCACTGAGACACGCGGCTTCGAAACTATGGGACAGAATTTGCTCACATCTGGGCTTACCATTGTCATTGCTTCCGTTGCCTTGGTATTTCCTGCGGGGATAGGAGCCTTAATTGCGTGGATAGGAAGAATGTGGATGGGCGATGTCGCACTTTTGGTGGGAGTATTTGTTGGCGCCATTATTGTTGGCCTACAGTTGTGGCCGGTTATTTACTGGCTCGGTAGAGTACTAGACCGCACCGAAGTATCTGATGTCGCAGCCAACTCATAAGGCGATTAGCGTGTTATTGTATAGATAGGAAGTACGCCACGCCAAAAGCGCTCATACGTCCGCAACTACCACATGTCCTCAGACGCATCATTTCCACCCGACGACTTTTCAGAAAGCAGTGGCGGCAACGAAGGTAAGCCGGCAGTGTTTGTAACGACACGCGAACCAGTGTCGCTTTCTGTCGAACGACTAGAGGACTCAAGAGCACCGGAAAGCTCAGCTTTGGGCACCTACATCGACGGGCGTTTAGTTGCGCGCAGCGCAATGGACCCTGATTCCATCGCGCGCCTTATAGATCTAGCACTATTTGACGACCCCGTGCCGCTTGGACTTTTCGCTTACGAAGAAGCTCCCGGATTGCAATGTCGGCTGTTTGCCTTAGTTCCACGCTCAGCTCTTGAAGGCGACGATCACGAATCAGAGCCGTGGAAGGCCAGCGTCCCCAGCTACGAGGCAGCCGCAGCAGAACAAGACTCCGATGACGACTTTGACGACGATGGTAGTGAGGACGAAGACTTAATGCCCTTCGAGACCATCCTGCTTGGTCATATTGTGCGCTTTGAGAAGGATCGTAAACACCCTGAGGATCTCGCCGCTGAAGCAGTCGACATTCTTCAGCGAATTATTCATGGCGCCGACTCGCTTCAAGACGCTGACAGGAAAGCTATCGACGACCTACTCGGTTCTCTTTAGTAAAGCCCGTCTACCGAGAGATAACGCTCGCCAGAGTCGTAGCAAAACGTAAGAATGCGAGTACCCGCTGCAACTGAAGGAAGCGTCTTTGCTACAGCTGCCAAAACTCCACCTGTAGATATTCCGGCAAGAATTCCTTCTTCACGAGCTACCTTGCGCGCGTAAGCATACGCTTCCTCTTCTGATACGAGTATCGTCCCGCTTAAAACAGACGTACGCAAGTTGCTAGGAATGAAGCCTGCACCAATTCCCTGAATGCGATGAGGAGACGGACTGCCGCCGCTTATTACTGGCGACTTCTCCGGCTCCACAGCAAACGATCTAATATCTGGAAAATGTTGGCGAAGAACTTCGCTCACGGCAGAAACATGTCCTCCTGTTCCAACTCCGCATATCAGTAAATCGATACCCTCTGGAAAGTCCTCTAATATCTCACGCGCGGTAGTCTCTGCGTGCGCACGTATGTTTGCCTCATTGTCAAACTGCTGAGGCATCCACGCACCTGGAGTCGCAGCTACAAGTTCATGCGCTCGCTCAATAGCGCCTTTCATCCCCTTCTCCTTCGGAGTGAGATCAAACTCTGCGCCGTACGCCGCCATTACACGCCGACGTTCAATCGACATTGATTCAGGCATAACCAGAACAAGCCGGTATCCCTTAACCGCTGCAACCATTGCCAATCCTATCCCCGTATTTCCAGATGTTGGCTCTATAATGACGCTACTTGGCGTAAGTATCCCCCTTTGCTCAGCATCCTCTATCATTGCAAGAGCAATTCGGTCCTTGATACTGCCGCCAGGATTCGATCGCTCAAGCTTTATCCATACGTTCGAACTCTTGCCAAACAAACGTTTGATACGTACGTGTGGAGTGCGCCCTATTGTATCAAGTACGCTTTCTGCAAGCATGTAGCTCTCCTATGATGTACTAGATGTCTGTCAACTAACGATGCTCGCACTGCTATGCAAGCATCATCTGCAACAGCAACGGCTAAATATGAAACTCAAGACCGTCGTCGCTGTCGTCTGTACCACGCTGCTCTACTCGACTGCTGAACTGTACCACTGACCTCGGCGGTACAGAGCTCGTAAGCCATACATTACCTCCAATTATAGAACCGCTACCGACGTTAGTAGATCCACCAAGAATTGTAGCGTTCGCATAAATAACTACGTCGTCACCTATTGTTGGGTGCCTCTTGCGGTTGGCAAGCTGCTTTCGCACTGCCAAAGCTCCCAACGTTACTCCCTGATAAACCCGCACACGATCGCCAATAATCGTAGTCTCCCCTATCACAACACCCGTACCATGATCTATCGCAAACGCTTCACCTATTTGAGCACCTGGATGAATATCAATCCCCGTTTCAGCATGAGCCCATTCGCTAAGCATACGCGGTAAAATAGGCACCCCTTCCAAGTGAACTACGTGAGCAACACGATGCACCGCCGTTGCAAGAAAGCCAGGATAGGCCAGCAATACTTCATCTAACGACGCCGCAGCCGGATCACCTTCCAGTATGCTTTCAGCATCCGAAAGCAACATAAGGCGGACGTCGGGAAGCTTCTCCAGAATGCGAGAAACAACACTATACGCGTGACCGTCTTTTACTCTACTAACTGCTTCAACAAACAGTTTCTCTAATGCTTCCGCTTCTGAAACTACACTGCTCGAAGCCGATACACTTGAAAGCTGAGGAAAGAGAAAAGCCACAGTGCGACTAGCCACTTCACTAGCAACCGCACGCATCGATCGTAAGTGATTGTCTCGTTTGCGCTCTTGCTCAAGCTTACGTGCAAACTCGGTCCAAGCTTTCGGGTTGGCCATATCGTTCATTCAGCTATTCTCTCACAGTCGTTCAAGTTGCGCAACCTTATGTAACTCACCGATAGGTACATAGCAGTGCATGCCTACCGGGTGCAAACCGCTACTACCAATAAGTTTACGATAAAACGCGCGACTACGCGGAGTTGGCCAAGATGTATCTCCCTCAAAGCTGTCACCGGAGGTAAACAACTCCAAATATGCAACTCCAGAGGCAAGCTGAGCCACATTGCTTATTCCCTTTGACAACTGACTCGTAGTGAGATAGTTAAGCATTCCGCAACAAATAATAAGGTCGTAGCTGCGTCTTGATGCTACGTCACCAAGATTCTCTATTCCACCAAGTTTAATATTACGACGTTTACCATAACGCCTAACTGCATACTCACTTGGATCAACGCCTTCGTACTTAATAGACGAACGCATACTTCTTAACGCCACGCCCCATTGTCCCTCCCCGCAACCAACATCTAGCACGGTGCGCACAGCTCCGCCTAGCACCCATTCCGCCGTACTAAGTACAAAGCTCGCTTGACGTCGCAACTCTGCAGCGCTCTTTACACGATAACGGGTGCTTCTATACCATTTGTTAAAGTAAGCTTCGTCGTAACGCTCTAGCTTTGTCACAGAACTCCCCAGAAACTGCGATCTATGTCTATGCTAAATCGCCACTCACCGTTACGAACTCCCTTGCTTACATCAGCACGAATGAGATCGTAAAACAAGAAGACACCAACTCCTACCGACGGATAAACACCGTCTACTCTTTTACGCTGTTCAGCCAAGGGAACAGTATCGCTGTTAACAGCGAAAGCGTCGCGATTCCCCGTTACAGCTAGTAGTTGAGCAAAGGGAGCAACTGTAATATGCCCCGGGCTTTTACCGTACTTGCCGAGCGAAATACTCGGCGCCGCAACTGGAAATCGAAACTCCAATCTTTGCGATAGCATCGCTCGTGCTGAGAATGAACCATAGCTGTAGCCAGGTGCGCTCCACGGCCCTCCTGCGAAAACTAGCCATTGATCGGGAATGTCATTCCCAGTAACCAGCGATGAAAATGTGCGTGAAAATAGTTGGCGATCGCCAGCAAACTTCTTGGTTAACTCAACTGCTCCATGCAACCTTAAAAGCGCAGGCTTCACTCTGTTCTCATTAAGGTCAATTCCCTTGAAGTACCCTAGTTCGGCCTTTGCACTCCAATCACCGCGTAACGCATTTGCATGTTGTGGAAACCAGCCACCGCTTCCTTTCAGTTCGCCTCTAACTCCTTCAAGTAGCCATGTAGAAAGCGCCGGCTCGAAAGCGCCAGACAGCGGCTTAGACACAACTGCAGCAGGGCGATCATCTTCCCAAGCCAAACGTAGTTGCCATGGAGATACTCCATTACGTAGCACTACCCCCGCAGAACGTGTGTCAGTTTGTAGCGTGTAGTCACTGCCAAAGAGTAGCGCAGCCATGGAGTTCGTTATCCCCGAGCGCTCCTGCTCAGTAACATCTCTATACTCACGCTCCACAAATACGTGCGTGCGCATATTACCGCCGAGTCCTGACATTAGTCCGACAGCAACATGTGCCTTCAGTTCCTTATCGCTGGTACCGTAGCTAACGCGTGTTGATAGCAAAGCGTCTCCCACTCTACGCGACATACCAGCACCGACTGCCAAGCCTTCTAATCGTGAGTAACGAGCAAAATCACTTATCCCCCTTCCCGATAATGCAGAACGTGAAGGACGCGCTAGAGCTGCAGCGCGCACTGCCGCCTCGACTTGAGCGCGTGCTGCCTTTAATTCGTCGTCAGATGCCATCTGAATATCCTGTGGAAGGACATCCACGATACGTTTCTCGAATGGAAACGCGCGAAGAGAGTCACTAGGAGCAGCGCTGAATCGCGGCAGTCGCGTAGTAGAGTCTGGGAATCGTTCATTAACAACGTACTCTGAAATCTCCCACCTTCCGCGCACAATCCCTCGCGCAGGAATCTCGAACCAGGTAGAACGTCGCGAAACTTCAACTTCTTGAAGACGAGGCAACCAGTACCTCGTGTTTACCAGCACATTCTCCAGTGTAAGCACCAGTGTTTCAATTCGCTTATCTATGATGGCTGATCGGGTAAACGCCATAGACAACCTGACAACCGCAGCGTTATCCCTATCTAAGAAAACTGAACCCACAGCACCTGGCCTACTATCATCAATTGGGCGAAAGCGTATCTCGTCTACTACGATTTGCCTGCCTGGCAACGATATGCTGACTCGTCCACTTCTAGCATACTCGTATTGCGACGACGCGTTTGGAGAAAGTGGGTGCGGAACATCCCGTACATCTTGACCATCTCCTAAACGAATTTGGTCAGGAAGATTGTCTAACACCACTTGATATCTATCTCTGTAATACCCCACTGCAGCAGGCAAAAGCGTTGTATCGCGGCGCCCTACTAACCGTTGTACACTTCGGTTAGGCTGCCACCAATAGAGGCGAGACATTAACTCTTCACTTTGCACGATACGGGGAGGAATAACTTTCCCTTCACCCAACTGTGCAAGAAACGCAAGAAACCCATGAGCTTTTGCTTCGTAACTAAGCAGAGTACTATCTGCGAGCTGAAGTCCTCGGCGCTCTATCGCACGTAGTACTAACGAATCTGCTTCCGCTCTAACCCAAGTTTCTGAGCTCTGTGCGTATGCAACTGACGGTATAAATGTCAGTACAAAGAATGATGCCGAAATAGAAAAACCAATACTCGAAGTCGTTCGGAGCCATCTGCGTACAGTCGACATCATGATCCTGTAAGTACCAACAACCATCCACGCATTGCCTGGGCTGGCAACATGTCTCGTTGGCGTGGCAGCACAACGACATACGCCCAACCATAACGCCACTTAGTCGAATCGCTCATACTCGCATTGGGAACTCGCGGGGCGCGAAAGAGTCTACGCGCAACAACCTTACCAGATGTAGTGGTGATAGCGCCAGTTGGAACTGCTAGCTTCGCCGTTGAGGCAACTCCAAAAAGCGGCGCAGATGGACGTGAGGCAAAGTGAATGCCTACGAGTGTGTCGCCCTTCGAATCGTGAACATACTCTACTCTTGGGAGGGGTGCATCTCGAACAACCGTTGCCGCACCTCCACTACTATCAGGAAGCAGTTGTGCTCCTCGATAGTGTTGCACAATCCACCTATCTAGCAGGTCTGGAGAGCGTGATTCCGAACGCTTTGTTTGTGCATCTAGTTTGTTTGCGAATACTAGAAAAGAAGCAGCTGCCAAAGTTAATGCGGCCGCAGAAAATACAGCTGCGGTAAAAGTGTTCTTTGAAATGATGTTATAGCTCACCGCTTGGAATCATTATTACTAGGAGCCGAAACGCGAAGTCCAGCGGTTCGTAACTTCCCCATATCGGCCGGCTGGACACTCACCGTCTGCACACCCGGTGCTACAACATCGAGACCCGCGCGTAAAGCAGCATCTTCGCGCACTTGGTATCGCAGCAACGCAACGTCGTCGCTTATCGATTCTAGTATGCGAACAGTCGCAAGCCGCGTAGCTATTCCCACCCATGTTGCGCGCTGAATCGATGTAATTCCTTCAACTGGTGCTAGTTCAGCAGCTTTCGCACGTACTCGTGTCTCTAATACAGAGGTTGGAAACGTCACCCACCTATCTCGCAGCGCTTCAAATGCAATTGAGTCTGCTTCACGAGTAACGTGTGAAATCATCGCACTCCCCCAGTGCGATGGAACAGCAAACGGGTCGTACCGCGAAGCCTCTGCTACAAAAACATCCGGCACCAAACCACCTGCCTCTTTACTTGACTCACCTTCACGCTTTGCCACGTGATAACCTTTCGGCGAAAGCCAACGTGCAGTTGTAAGGCGTAGCGCAATCTCTGGTGACAACCGCACAACGCGCTGAACATATCCTTTACCAAACGTACGAGCACCGACAAGTATCGCACGATCGTGATCACGAAGCGCAGCTGCAATAAGCTCTGCTGCACTGGCAGTTTGCCCGTCCACCAAAACCGTGATCGGCAATCGCGCCCATTTACTACCACGCGAATAGTGAACAACCGTTTCGCTTTCTGAACGACCCGTTACCGAAGCAACGGCAACAGCTCGCGGTAAGAACAGTGAAGCAACTCGAACGCCTTCTTCTAGTAACCCTCCGTTGTTACCTCTCAAATCTAGTATCAACGATTGAGCGCCTTGATCCATTAGCACATCTACAGCTTGCTCAAGTTCGTCGCTCGCGCCAGAGCTAACAGTTGTGAGATGTACATAGCCAGTATTTGGAGCAACTATGCCAGCATCACGCACTGCAGGCTGATGCCACTCTTTACGAACAATAGAGACGCTCAATGTATCTGTTAGTGGTGCACGCTGTAAAACAAAGTGAGTCGTGTCAGTCAGTCCAACAGAATCACGTTTGCTCCAAACATCTTCTACTGGCTCGCCATTCACGGCTACGACGCGATCACCAGCTCGCACACCATGCAACCAAGCGGGAGAGCCGCGCACTACACGCGAAATCGTAACAGATCCTCCCTGACGACGCATAGTGAATCCTAGACCGCGACCATCACCTTGCAGTGAACCGCGATACTTCTCGTAACCCTCGGTTCGCAGCATCGCTGCGTACGGATCGTGTAGCTCACGCAGCATCCCAGATACAGCACGCTTTATTAGTTCGTCACTAGATAGCGTGTCCAAAGAGTTCGCGCGAACAGACTCTATCGCTGAGGATATTAGTCGCCCCTCTACCCACTCATTGCGCTTCGCCTCTTGATTGTGCCCTATAGCCAGGCCTACGCCAAACGAAGTACCGCCAGTTATAACCAACGCCAACGCAACGAACGTCCGTTTACGCCACTTACCCCACAGCTTACTCGCAGAGAAAGGCGCGCCCATTTAGTTGCCTGTAACCTTAAGCGACGTTCCATCTATGACGTCTGGCTCCGACGCGTATTCTGCTAGCTTTCGATAGAGTGTTTTCCTATCTAAACCAAGAATCTCCGACGCACGCGTTTTATTGCCTTCTACGCTACGTAATACTTCTAAAACGTACGCACGCTCGACATCTCGTAGTGCAAGCTGCTGTTGTGACGCACTAGCAACCAATGCGGCCGTACGATTGGCCTCACGCAGTCTTGGGGGTAAATCATCTGGCATGATTCTGTCGCCCGCAGCAAACGTCGCAGCTCGCTGCATCGCATTTCTAAGCTCGCGTGTATTACCGGGCCATGCATATGCCGCAAGAATAGATTCCGTACTGCTGTCCAGCGACAACCGACTACCAGCGTCACGCAGGAATCGCAGTGCAAGTGCAGTAACATCGGCTGCACGCTCACGTAACGGCGCCACATCTAAGTGCAGCACATTCAAACGCCAGTACAAATCTTCACGGAAACGCCCGCTGCGCATCTCACCCTCTAAATCTCGATTAGTCGCAGCAATAACCCTCACGTCATGGTGACGTAATACTGTCGAGCCAACGCGACGAACTTCACCACTCTCAAGGAATCGCAGCAGGGAAGGCTGAATTGAGAGGGGCAGCTCCCCGATCTCATCCAAGAACAGTGTCCCGCCCTCGGCGGCCTCTACCAACCCCTGTTTATCGCGATCAGCTCCCGTAAACGAGCCTCGTTCGTGACCGAACAGTTCTGACTCTATTAGGTTTTCCGGTACTGCGCCGCAGTTCACCGCTATAAAAGGGTCGCGAGCCGACCGTTTGTGGATATTCTTTGCGATTACCTCTTTGCCGGAACCACTTTCGCCTGTAATCAGAACAGGATGCGGAACGCCGGCAACACGTCCTACCATATCGAGCAGTTGGCGCATTTGATCGCTAACCGCGACGATCTCCGAGTTGCCGGCCACTTCGCTACTCTCAAAGTACGGTGCCGCACCACCGCGTCGCCCCTGCCTTTGTTCAACTCCGCGTGACAAGGAAGCGAGAAGCTCAGCAACACCCACAGGCTTAGTTACATAGTCAAACGCACCCGCGCGCACCAACCTTACCGCTGAATCAATGGTTCCGAATGCCGTCATAACTATTACGGGAACCTCGGGCCTCGAGTCGCGCACGGCCTGCAAAACTGACTCTCCCCCCAACGATGGCATCATTAGGTCTGTCAGTACAACATCGATACCCTGATCTGCCCTAAACCTAGCAAGCGCTTCGGGGCCGGTAGAAGCCTGCAGCACCGTGTGACCCGCGTCCGTTAGAAGTTCAACCAACAGCTCTCGCAGCGCACTATCATCTTCGGCCACCAGCACGCGACCAACAGCGGCCTGCTCGGCACTGTCGCGTTGGGTAGCGGATGTACGACCGGATGTAGTGGCTGTTACTGGCATGTGAAATATCAGGTTGAATGCTCAGGGATGAGTTCCAAATGCATCACGAACTCTGCACCGCGGAAACCATCCTTCCTACTACTACCAGCAAGGGTGCCTCCGTGATCCTGAACAATGCTACGTGCTACCACCAATCCGAGCCCTGTGCCGTCAGACTTGGTTGTACTAAACGGCGTGAAGAGACGCCCATCTAACTCCTGAGGGAGCCCCGGTCCCGTATCACGAACTATAACCATTGCTTGGGTTAGCGGCGTTCGTTCACCCTCATCCTTATCAAGAATCACAGTAATAACTCGCTCTTCCGTTTGTCCTTCCATCGCATGCATAGCATTCACGAACAGATTGGTGAACACTTGCTGAAGCTGATCGAAATCGCCCCGAACGGAAATATCCATAGCGTCTACCTTCTCAATTCTGGCGCCGCTGCGTGCTATTTCTGTTTCCAGCATATCTACCGTACTGTCAACGACCTTTGACAGACTGACTAACTGCTCACGCCGAGCTGGCCGGCGCGCATAGTCAAGCAAACTGCGTACAGTTCTGGTAATGCGGCCTATCTGACCGATGATACTATTAAGATGGCGCGCAGCTGGACTTTCGTCTCCCTGTTGTCTTAGCAGTAGCTCTGCTCTTCCAGATATTACGTTAAGTGGTGCACCTATTTCATGGGCAAGTCCCGCAGCAACAGTTCCCACTGTTGCTAGCTTCTCCGCTTCTGAAAGTCTGCGTTCTAACAACACGCGTTCTTCTGCTTCACGTAACTGTGCGAGCCGAGCTCCTGCCAGACGTTCAGCCATTGTATTGAACTCTCGCGCTAACGCGTTCGGTTCAGCGGCACCCAAAGATTGAGGGACACGCGCTTCGGTATCTCCTTCTCCCAATGCGCGAGCTGCAGAAACGAGTCGTTCGAGTGGGCCCGCCACTGTACGTCGCGTGAGGGCAATTAGTACCACAGACAAAGCAGCAACCAACGCGAGGGTAACTGCTGCTAACTCCATCTCCGTGCGTTGCACTTCCCCGAGCAAGACATCGTACGGTTGCGCGACCTCGAGTGCACCAACCATTGTTCCGCTCGCGACCCGTTGGTCGTCGGGATTAAACATCTCTGGCTCTCTAATGCCTCTTAGTACAACAAACATTTTGCGCCCATTAACGATACGTTCAAACGACGCTTCATCCTGACCACGTAGTACTCTTTTGAGAAGTGAGTCGGGTGCGGCTACCGCTTGAGCAAGACCACTTCCGCTGTAGCGAACAACACCAGCGGTATCATATACAACTACTCCAAATACGCGAGGATCGGCGCTCATTCGACTAAGAAATGCTTCGATCCTTTGTTGATCAACATCATGCAATCCGTACTCAAACGCGATATCCATTGCACGCGCGTAGGCGCGTGTTTGCTGACGTACTTCAGGTATGATCAGTCGCTCGCGTTCAAAAATGAACCACGCACCGAACGCGACCATCACCACTACTACGATAGGGATTGTAGAAAGCAGAAGACGCGTGGATAGTCGCATGGATCGATAGATGTCCGATGTGCTGTGGGAGCTAGCTGATTAAATTGAATGACCTGACGACAATCTTGCACCGCACCGTGGTCATAAACTATGGATGATAGCCCACAAAAACGGAATGAGGAGACGGTGAGGCACCCCAACTCTCAGGGCCCGAATCTTTCTCTTGCCACGCGCACAGCGCGTTTTTTAGTGAAACTCGCTCAGCACAAGTCTGCGAGCGGCGTGTTGCTAATAGCAACTACCATAGTCGCATTAATCTGGGCAAACTCTCCTTCCTCCCAAGTATATCACGACCTATGGAGGGTAAAGTTTACAGCAGGCCTGCCACAAGCAGGGCTAACAATGTCTCTACATCATTGGATAAACGATGGTCTAATGGCAGTCTTCTTCCTGGCCGTCGGATTGGAGATCAAACGTGAGATTGTCATGGGAGAGCTTTCTAGTTTCCAACATGCAGTTCTTCCTGCTGTGGGTGCACTCGGCGGAATGCTGGTCCCAGCGTCGATCTTTTACTTGTTAACGTCGGGCACTCCCGCCTCTGCGGGTTGGGGCATCCCAATGGCTACCGACATCGCATTTGCGCTGGGCGTTGTAGCGCTACTGGGAGACAAAGTACCTACTTCCCTTAAGGTATTCTTGGCTGCACTGGCAATCGCAGATGACATGGGCGCAGTCTTGGTCATAGCACTGTTTTACACCTCTTCGCTAAACATTAGTGCACTTTTAGTAGCAGCAGCGTTGTTAGCACTGCTTATTACTTTCAATAGAGCAGGTGCTAAACATGCTGCATTTTACGTTTTACCTGGTATTGCACTTTGGGGTGCAACAATGGCTTCAGGGATCCATGCTACTATTGCCGGTGTATTGCTTGCGGCAACTATTCCTGCGAGGGTAGTTGGCGTTTTAAAAGTCGATGATCAAGGCAATCAGTCTCCACTGCATCGCATGGAACACCGACTTGCCGGAGTAGTACCGTTTGTAATTATGCCGCTATTTGCGTTTGCCAACGCCGGTGTAACTTTTGGCAACAACGTAGCTTCACTTGTTTCTCAACCTGTTGTTCCTGCGATTCTTTTGGGATTATTTGTTGGAAAAACCGTTGGCATTTTTGGTGCTGCATTCATTGCTATAAAGCTGCGTCTTGCCAGCATGCCACGCGGCGCTGCATGGCACCATTTTGTTGGAGTAGCTATGCTCGGAGGCATCGGATTCACAATGTCTCTGTTCATCGCAGGTCTTGCATTTAGCGATCCGCTGTTGCTTGATGCATCGAAGCTGGGGATTTTTGGAGGTTCGCTACTATCCGCGGTGGCTGGGTGGGCAGTTCTTAGTTTTTCATCAAAGCGAGACAGGAGGGTTGTATGATCTTGCTGGAACAAAGCGGGCTGCGATGACGCAACTAGGTAGCTCTTATCATAAGTTGCGTACGGAAGTTGTCAGCGCTGGTTCATTACTAGTGGTATCTGACGTAGACGGGACATTACTTGCACACAATGGTGAGTTCCCTCTTCCTCTTAAAGAAATGCGCGCGTTCCTTAGCGATCACGGCAGCGTAAACGGTTATCCACTCACTATCGCGCTTGCCTCAAGTAGAACGCTCCGTGAACTGCAGTTGCTGCAACGTCTTCTTGGTATACGCGGTCCTCTTATAGCGGAAGATGGTGGTGTGTTGTCAATGCCTCGCAGTATTTGTGAAGTTGGCGAAGTAAGCAGCGAAGGTGTTCCAGATATCATGCCAGAGCGCAACGATATGAGTAACGATACCGATACTGTTTATATTGGTATGCAATCTCGCGAGCTACTCAATCGTCTTCATACCATTGACAAGAGCAACAGATCGGTTCTCATTGATATGTCGGCCAGCGAGCTCGCTTCACTTGGGTTTCGCACTCCTGCCGTTGTGCATCGTGCTGTTGCTTCGCGTAGTGCGAGCGTGCTTCTCGATCTCGACCACATGAGCGAGCAGGATCGCGCCAGTTACTACACTGCTGCAGCCGAGCTTGACGTACAAATCAAGAGGGGTGGTCGCTGGTGCACAGCAGTTAGTGGCTCTGATAAAGGTCGAGCTCTGAGTTTACTTCGCGAAAGACTTGCGCATCGCTCCCAATTTCTACCTTTTACAGTGGCGATAGGTAATGAGGAGAACGATGCTGCCCTGCTATCGGGCGCAGATCTCCCTCTTATCATTCGTAACCCCGGTCGAGGACACCATCCGCATCTTCTAGCTGTAGCTGATGCACATCCGCTTGAAAACGAAGGAGTCGCGGGCTTCCTCGAAATGTTCCGCATCATCCATTGCATCACGGAGGATAGCTTTTGAAACCAGCCAGCTCACTGCCACTTTGGACATTCACGGTTCTTACTATACCGAGCCGCGAAGAGTATCTCACACAGCTTCTTCAGTCGCTTGCTGCGCTTGAAGGTAGCTCAAAGTTTGAAGTCGTAGTCATTTATAACGCAACAACTCCTCAGGAGCCGTCCGATATCGAGCATCGCATCCAGAAGCTCGTTCCATCGTTGAAGGTTCGTGTTTATATCAATAGTGCTGAACCAACAATTGGCGGCGGCCGTCGTGTGCAGCTTGCTGTATGTCGCACGCCGTTAGTTGCATTTGTTGACGATGACCTCACGCTACATGGTGATATTCTTGGTGCACTAGAGGATGCGCTCATTTCACGCCCAATGGGTATTGTTGGTTTGCCCTCTTACGAAGAGGACACAGACCGTCGCTTCAAGCCGCGTGATTCAACACCGTATACTGATATCGATGGAAGTATGCGTTTCATGCCGGTTCAAGGAATGCTAGTAGCGGGGTACCGTAGACTGTTCGCAGATATCGGTGGTTTCAATCCGCGCCGACAGTTTTGGGGAGAATGGACAGAGTTTAACCTGCGTATGTGGCGCCACGGTTTCCCAACGGGCTACATCATGAATCGTGGCTTTCTGCGCCATTGGCATAAAGCGCCAGAATCCCCCACACGTAACATGGATGGTCGCGAACAGCACGTGTTGTGGGGACTCATGTGTACAGCAATTGAGTACGATGCCGTAAGTATTAACGAGGCCACTGAAGCATTTTGGCGACTCGTGCAGGAACGCTACCTAACGTATTCATTTGGAGAGCAACCCAGCTCGAAACGACTACTTGCATCCGTTTTAGAACTTATGCCGCGCCTCTCTCAAGAGTTTGGCGCTATGCGCAGTTTTGCAGAAGAAACACGCAGGCATCCGTTTCAATTCATGCCTTTTGAGCCTCTGACTTCAGAGCAAGTACAAGCTGTTATTGAGTATGCAGAAGAGGCTATTCGCGAGTATCGTCCTGACGCTCTTGGCGCTGGCGAAACGGTAGAGAGGCGCGGATGGTTTAAACGTATTCTCAGGGCAACTACGCGTAAGAAACGCCCCACGATTCACGAACAACAGCCTCCGCAGAACGACTCAGTTACTTAGTGGTCGGATTTCCGGCTCCCTGCCTCGCTTTCGACGACTTCGCCGGCACGAGATAGCCCAAATCGGAAGAGGGCAGGACCCGCGATTTCGTTTATCGCTATCATAGCTATGAACAGCAGCCTTAGCTCCGAACCAAGATCAGGGTATACCTGCGCAGCCACTGTTGCCAATCCAAGTGCAACTCCTGCCTGCGACACTAGTCCGTACCAGACATGCTTTTCAACTTTCGATTCTGCTTTAGCCCACCTTGCTCCGAGCTGAGTTCCTAAGCGAATTGCTAGGATACGTACAACCGCAATTGGTAGTGCAATCATCCAAAGACTTGTTATTGCTTCCGGAATGATCTTAGCACCCGCTAGAGCAAAAAACACTACAAATATCGGTGCAGCAGCGCGCTCCATTGAATGCCTAAATTCAACTCCATGCTCACCTCCGTAGTTCTGCGCAACAAACCCAGCGACAAGTAGCATTAATAGCGTCTCAACATGCGCGATACGCGATACTTCCGCACCTAAAAGGGCTACCAGTATCGCGAATATCAGTAACTCTCGACGTATGAACCGAAGGTACGCAGCAACCGCAGCTCCGAATATTGCTCCTACCAAAACGGCGCCAGCTATTTCCCAAGCAACGAGCGAAAAAGCAAATGGCGCGCCGCTCGCAGGAGGTACCATCATACGTGTAAGGGCAAGCGCCGCCGTGAATGTTATAACCACCGCGACATCAGCAAGAAGCACCACGCTCAACGAAGTGCGCGCGACAGGACCTCGAGCGCCAGTCTCCGATAGAACCGCCATAGTTACCACTGGCGAATGAACTATAGCGACGGAAGCAAAAAGTACAGAAAAGGCAGCAACGTGAGCCCACGGTGCCCCTGCGAGAAAGTCTAGCTGTTCGTGAAGTATCGCAAAAACTGAAGCCACCGCAAGAAACGACACCGCTAGTTCAGTAAGCATTACCTTAGAAACGGTGTCCCAGCGTGCTCGGAGTTCTTTCCATTCGAGCTCCGAGCCAGCAAGAAACGCTATTAGCGCAATCGCAAGCTCACTTACCGGTGCCAACTCGGTAAGTGCTCTTACAGAAACATAGCTAAGACCTGACGGGCCAAATATTACCCCGGCAGCTAGGTAACCAACAATCTTTGGAAGTCCAACCGACTTAGCAAGCTCGCCTACACTGTACGCCGCTAGAATCAAAAATCCCAGCAGCATTAACACGGGCGCACCCGCCTCTCTGCTACCAAGCACCAATACGAACTGCATCACCCCGTACAAAACAGCAAGTATCACCAACCTACGCATCAGCGTCTACCCCCGTCCTGCAAATCATCGTTCAACCTATTGAGTTCCTCGCGCGCGTCACCGATGGCTCGAGGATTGAATCTGCCGCTAACTGTTTCAGTCACCGTGCTTACAACCGTATCCGCAGTCTCTGACAGTCTCTCTATAGGAACAAGAAGTGGACCGACCACTGAACGAGCAAAACGCGCCGCAAAAAACTCCGTAAAAAGAACGGAAACGGCCGCGCAGGTAAATACGAGATCGCCATAAGGCAGTTGCGAACGAGTCGAGTATTCTAATGCGAGCGCAATCGTGAGCCTACCTTGACCTATTAACGCACGACCCCAGTCCATACCTATATCCTTCTGTGCGCGATTGAGCCATGTAACAATCGCCGTACCCCAAAGTTTAGAGATAGTACGAAGCACCACGTAGTTAACTATTATAAGCCACCATACTATTGAGATATCTGGCTGCCAAGAGGCTCCGGCAAGTAAAAGTAGCGTGTAATAGAATGGACGCTCAGCGTTCACTAAGACCGCGCGGATTGGCGTAGGATTTCGTATGCTATTCACCAACACCATCCCCATCACCAATGAAGCGAGTGCAGAAGATAGATTCAAATACCACGCAGCTCCACTAACAAGAACGATAGCGCCACCAAGAGCAACGAACAGTCTGTCTGTTTCACGTTCCTCACCTAGGAATAAGTGAAACAGCATCCCCCCTATAACACCAATTACAACTGTTATTACAACCCACTCGGTGATGGTAGGCGTGCGTACAGTCAAAGGAACGCTCTGGTGTGCCCACGCCAACAATAATCCTAACGCACATACGCTAACTAGACCGTCAACGCCGAGCGCAACTTCGATCTGTCGAACAACTGGTATACGTGTGCGCTCCCTACCCAGCGCTACCACTAGCCCGGCCGGTGTTGACGCTACTGATATCGCACCTAATGCCACTCCAACTGTAATCGCGATACTACGCTCTACCTGAAACGCGTATTCAACGGCGAAGGTAACACCGGTGGCAACCATTACTAGCGTTACCAGCGACTGCACGAGTGCAAGTCGATACTTAACGCCCGGAATGCGAACAAGCTGTTGCAAGCGAAATGACATTCCCAACGTAGCTCCTATCCATCCTATACCGAGTACTACTACTGGCAAGAACGATATAGATGCCTCTTTGGGGAATAGGCCTGAAACAAGAGGGCCTAGCAAGACGCCAAGAACGAGGTACTCTGCCCCAGAAACGATAAGCATCCGCCGTGCCAACCACTCGTAGACAACGTGAGTCGCTAGGAACGCGATCGCAACGACAATGATGAGTACAAGAGGAGTGCTCATAAGGTGTTAAACTAAAAGAATGACCATGGTCTAGCGAAGCACCCGCAGTAACGCCATCACTGGAAAATGATCTGAAGGCCACAGATCGCCGAACTTTCTGGTGTCAGTATGGAAACTAACTACCTCAATCCCAGGGCTGGTAAAAATGGCGTCAATCCGTTCTCCATTTGTAACGCCACGAAAACCGTGAAACGTGCCTTCCTGCGAAGCTCTAGGATCTATAACCTGCGATGTCTCCCTTAACCTCACGGCTGTATCGGAAACCAACTTGCGTATAGCAGAGTTCGTCAACCCCGCATTAAAGTCGCCCATAAGTATCACCGCGTCATTGCCGGCTATGCTTGGAATCTTGGACAGTATCAAATCGGCACTCTTCATACGTGATGGCTGTGATTCATGATCCCAATGAACATTAAAAACGCTTATCGAATCGCCGGTTGCACGGTCTATCACGCGCACCCATGTGCACAGTCGAGTGATGTTGTTCCCCCAGTGTTTAGATCCAGGCACATGGGGAGTATCTGAAAACCAGAACTGTCCGTACTTCTGAATATCAAAACGAGCTGTATCAACTAAAATTGCGGCATATTCTCCTTTCTCTACTCCATCATCACGCCCTACGCCGATGGCATGATACCTAGGAAGAGCAGCACCGATTTCCTTGAACTGGAAGGCCAGCACCTCCTGCAACCCTAACAAATGTGGCGAGTGATCGCGAATCGTTGTTATCACATGTTGTCGACGGTTCGGCCAAACATGGTCGCCGTCATTCGCTGTCCCATATCGAATATTGAACGAGACTACCCGCAACGGGGCCTGAGCGTCAACCTCGACGAGAGCGGCAGGCAAGAGTATGAGTGCTGTAACAGCTATGAAGATTGTGCGCATTCAACAAGCTGACACAAGGCAGGTCGTACTGCTAGCTCTCTGTGCCAGTGCGTTGCTTGGCCGTTACTACACCTTTCGTGATTCTCTAATCATTGGTATCATCGTTACACTACAAATTGCCCCCCCTTTGGCACTGCCGCTTGTCCGAAGGTCAGACCGTAAAGTCTGCCCCTCGTAACAAACGAAACCTATCGTATATCAGAGGCGCCGGTCGGAATCGAACCGACGAATGAGAGATTTGCAGTCTCCTGCCTTACCACTTGGCTACGGCGCCGAGGGGTGTCGAAACACCCTGACGCACAATCTATCCGTACTCGCAACCTCACGGAAGCATGGTCGGAGGCCGAAACCTCCCCCACTGGCTTCAAATCCTCCCAAGCCGCGGCTCCGCCAACCTTTTCGCCAGAACCATAACAGCCAAAACAACAGTTAAAGCGCCCGCAGATACGGAAAAAACGACAGAGGGATCTACCACCAACCGCTCGTGACTCCAGGTGGTTAGTGATGACGTCACAGAAAGAGTCCACTGACGAACGCTCAAAAAGCTTACCCCAGGAAACGTTCCGCTTAATACACCTTCCCAAAACAATACATACACTAAACCAGCAGCTAAGGCACGCCGCGTGATTAACGACAACATTGTAAAAAGAGATGAATACACTGTGCCACCGAACACAGATGCCAACGCAAATGCTCGAACCACCCCTTCAGGATCATCACCGCCAGTAACCAAATGCCCAGACACTAGCACCGCGAGAACAGAGATTAACGACGTACATGTCGCAGCAAAGACTATGCGCACAAACCCTATCCACCACCTGGGTGTAGCCGTCGTAATTAGATACACCAATGTACCGTCTTCCGACTCTGCGTTAAACGCACTGGTACCAAGCAGCAACGCTATAATCGGCGTAGCAAGTGAATACACCACCTGATCAAAACGCTGCACAAGATATGCTAACGATTCAACTGCATCGGTCTCGCGTGTAACAAACGCTACCGCAAACACTACTGGTAGTAATGCAAGAAACGAAACGCCAATAACTAATGGGAACGACACAGTGCGCGCCCACGTTAACCTAAGCAACACAATCGCTGTGGTAACCTTAGACGGCGTTCCTGCTTGCGATATTCTTTGGTCTACACTTGTCATCGGTTCACCAGATAGGAGAACACATGCTCCAACGATTCATCGACCATCTTCACGTCAAGTATGCTTACGCCAGCCACTTGAGAAAGCGGAGCGATTGAACGCGCTAAACTCATATAATCAGTGGTTCGTACCAACAAACCTGTGCTCGTTATCTCTAAGCCAACAACCGATGTCACAGTCGCAAGCGCAGATGCAAGAGCACGATCGTCGCTAGAGCGCAACCGCACAGTGCTTGGGCGATCTGTCATTAGCCTGCGCAAGGCGCGATAGTCGCCGCTTGCAGCGAGCCTGCCTGCAATCATTACAAGTATCCGTGACGATACACCTTCTATCTCTTCAAGTATATGAGAGCTTAAAAGTATTGCCGTCCCTGCATCAGCTCTCGCTTCAAGAAGCCGCATCATTTGTAGCCTTTGACGCGGATCTAGTCCATTAAATGGCTCATCCAACAATACTAGTCGAGGCTCATGAACTAGAGCGGCCGCGAGCTTAGTACGCTGCGCCATTCCCTTACTTAGCCCACCAATACGACGTGTCGAAATGGTGTCGAGCTCCACCATCTCTAATGCCTGTGTTGCCGCGCCGCGGGCATCGCTAATACCCAGCAGCTTTGCGCGTGCCTCGACAAAAGCGCGAATGGTAAGTGTTGAAGGAAGCGCTTCACCAACTGGAACAAGCGCTACATCGCGGTACACTCCTACCGACCTTGTCGGAGCAACACCAAACACCTTTACTTCACCGCCTCCCGGATACTGCAAGCCTGCAGCTAACGAAAGTAGAGTGCTTTTCCCAGCACCATTGGGACCGAGCAAGCCGGTAATACCCGAGTGCACCGAGAACGTCAGGTTGTTAACAGCTACAACTGGACCATACCAATGCGACACATGATCGAAGTGCAGCGCAGGCGTCACTGCTGTCAATGCAATCAGCGACTCTGCCGCTCCGCTACCCGTACTCACAGTGACATCTTCCGCACACGTAACAACATGAGCAGCATACACACAGCCGACAGTAGTACTAACCAACCGACATATAGCTCAACAGACAACGTACCCCTTAGTAGGTCAGCGCTACTCTGTTCGTTGAACAGAAAACGAGCTTGAATGGCAAGGGTGCGCAACGGGTCAACCAAGTCGGCAACATGCGAACCACCCACGGTCATATCCTTAATTCCTGAACTAATCGCAGACACAGCTAAAAACACGCCAATGATAGCTGCAGTAGCGTAAATGCGACGCGTGTTGATGATAGCTATAAGCGATGATATCGCAGCTATAACAATTGAGGTAATGGCGCTGTGTAGTAGCACTGGGAGTATCTTCATACCCATTCGCTCATACGTTGCCGAAGGGTCTGTTGCATTGCCATACTCCCCGATGTATAGAAGCAGTGGAGGAAGCACTACAACGAGAGCGACTGAACAGAATACAGACGCAGTTCGTGCTAAAACATACGATACTGACGATATCTGTCTAGTAAGCAAAATCGGGAGGACTCTGTACTGCTGATCTCGCGTAAACAACTCCGGTGTTTGCGATGCAGCGAAGATCACGTACAGTATTGTTTGTGTTGCGATTAAGGAACTGTACTTAACTGGTACCAAATTACTGGATGCGCCCGCAACCATTAGTATGCCCAACGCCGGAACGAGTGTCGCAACTATCACAAAAACCGGAATAGCTTTATAGCGTGCTTTACGCCCCATGCCAAACATCGCTCGTACCCCATCAACGAATAAGGCGCGCGCGGCCGCGCCCCTCCCTTCTAGCTTTCCGTGATAACGACGATACCCCGTATCATGCAGCTCCGCCTCAACCTTATCTACGGCTTGCACTACCTCATTCATCTGAGTTCTCCGAGAACAGATCGCTGAGTTTTTTACGTTTGCGCTCCATTCGAAGTAACGCTGCGCTCTGACTTGACACAGAGTCGCGTACAGCGTCACAAACCTTCTCCATTGTATAGCCGTTAGCGTCGTCTACATGAACTAGAATGTGCTCTGCCTCTATCTCCGCCAGAATCCCGCGTGCCGCCAAGTCTCGTACCAGCGCCGTAGTGTCGCCGTCAATCTCTACGTTTAAAACCCCGTGCGAAATGATCAGGTCATCAAGACGTTCCGATCGCTGCACTCGACCATTTGCGATAAGAACGATGCCATCACATATGCGCTCAAGTTCACTTAGTAAGTGCGATGATATAAGAACCGATATACCAAGTTCCTTACTCGTACGCGAAATAAGCGACAACATGTCATCTCGACCAGCAGGATCAAGACCATTTGTTGGCTCGTCGAGCACTAAGACTTGCGGGTCATGAACGAGCGCCTGTGCAAGCTTCACTCGCTGCATCATTCCGGTCGAATAGCTCCCAGCAGGGCGATAGCGTTCTTCAAAAAGACCAACGTGTCTAAGCACCTCTGATGAACGCTCGCGAGCCGCTGATTCCGAAAGCCCCGAGCAACGTCCTAGGAAAGCAACGAAGTCTGCAGCAGACGAGTCAGGTGGCACACAGTCGTGTTCAGGCATGTAGCCGATTAGACGACCAGTCAGCTCTCTATCCTTAACCGAGTGCCCCATTATGCGCGCCGATCCAGAGTCGGGGGTAATAAGCCCAAGAAGAATTTTTGCGAAGGTACTTTTACCTGCGCCGTTAGAACCAATTAGACCGGTAATTCCTGACTCGACCTCAACAGTTAGCGAATCGAGAGCTATAACGGAACCGAATCGTTTTGATAGCGCGTCAGCAACTATTAGTGAAATTGCTCCTCCACTTTCTGTATTATAGGCACTTCTATACGCTCACTTCAGGAGTAGCGTTAGAGGATGAATCTGAAGAATCGGTTTCAGTTGATGAATCTGTGCTAGTGGAATCTTGAAGCAACGGCAACACCACACCTGCTTTCGCAGCGCGTAGCTCTAAAGTTTCACGAACAGCCAAACTGCGAATTAAAGCATCAGCTTCGCGATTCTGTAGGTACCTCCCCTTCTCCCATCCTTCTACGATGCCTTTGGGCGTCCCATAACAAAGCTCAGCGAACTGCGCAGTCGTTAGCCCCGCCGCTTCGCGAATATGCCTTATCTCGCGTGGCATCAAAAGAGAATACTCTGCTCGTATGGCCTCAATGGCTGCCTTCTCCGAGCTGTCGCGCTGGTCAATAGTACGCTGCTCGTGTTCGCACTTCTCACATCGGTAGTACTCGCGGGTTACCTCCGCAGTCATACCGCTCATTCTCACGGTTATAGTTTCTTGGTCCGGCGAAAAGCGACCACCGCAACCTCGGTGAAGCGCCCCATCAAGCGTAGAGATACTCATGAATCTGGATGAAAGGTGAACGTACTCCAACTTCGCCAATTCCGTGGTGACCGCGCCAGCCCCGAAGCGTCTTCTGTTAAGGAAAGCCCTAACGCTCCAACTACTCAAGACATAAGAACGCCCAAAACTGAACCAGCACATCATGACCGAATATTGTATTGTCCGCCAGCCTATATATGACTCCGCAGGAGCGCTCGAAGGATACGAGGTGCGCTTTCGCAATACCGATGGTAATGGCGATGCGTTCTCACAAAGCTTGCTCACTGGCGCATTCGACATCGTTAGAGGCGGAGTGCCGGCTTACGTGTCCTGCTCTCGCGCTCAACTGCTGGATCCAGCTTTCCAGCTCTTAAACCCTAAGACGACCGTTCTGCTACTGCCCGGCGAGCTGGCTCCCGACCCTGAGATATCCACTGTTTTAAATGCTTACAAAACGGCCGGCGGCTCAATTGCGCTTGACGACCTCGATCTACTCCCTAATCCCAACGAAGCCTACGGCAGTATTGCTACTTGGGCCAGAGTCGATATACGTCAGGACGACTTCATTGAGCTAGGGCGAATCTGTGATCGCGCAGCCTCTGGGAACAGGAAGCTCATTGCAAGCCACATTATTGAGCAGTCTCAAATGGACATCGCGCAGCAGTTGGGATTTCACGCATATGAAGGCGAGTTCTTCTCGCGCCCAGAACCGTTGCCCGCCGCTGAACTGCCAGCAACAACCGTCGCCGCAATTCGACTGCTTGGCCTCTCACGAAACACGGACATCGGCGATAGACAACTCGAAGACGCAATCGCCGCCGACCCAATGCTCACCTTTCAGTTGCTGCGACTAGTTAACTCTGCGGCCGTCGGAGCTCGAGGAGTAAGCTCAATTGGACAAGCACTACGACTAATTGGAAGGAACGCGTTTCAGCGTTGGCTATCCGTCGCAATTGCCGCATCACGTAAAGCACGCACTGGGATAGACCAACAGCTCATACGCCAGGCCATTGAACGCGCACGTTTTATGGAACAGCTTACGGGAAACAATCGCGACAGTGGGACGCTGTTTCTTACCGGCCTATTCTCTCTCATGGACGCGGTGTTCCGTATGCCACTTGAAGACATATTGGCACGCGTCGCGTTAAGTGAAGAGTCGAGCAACGCGTTGCTTAATAGAGAAGGGCCTTACGCTGCCCCACTCGAAATAGCCGAAAGCTACGAGCTTGGCCTATTTGAGAACGCAGAAGAGATCGCTCGTAATGCAGCAATTAATCCGAGCCAACTGGGCGCGATGTACACTGGCGCGCTTACATGGGCGTCGGAAGCGCTTTCTGCGGCAACGCCACAAGCCAAATAGAGGCTAGTATTACTAGTAACCTACATACGTTCTCTTCAATCGTAGGCTGACCTAAAGCTGATCTAGGGAGCACCACCCAGTATTGCGCGCGTTACTCTTTCTATCTGACGCGCATTCTCGCTCTCAAGAACAGCTACAAGGTTTCCATTTCTGACAAAATTTGGTGTTTGTTTCCACACTGACGCGGGTTGTCCCTTTGGTGCAACAGCAACTGTATCAATAGCGGAAACAGCCACTGCTGCAGCATCGTTGTTTGAATACACAAATGCCGTAAGCACCGCGCTACGTCCAATTGATATTCGAATACCCGGCACCGACATCCATTCGACATGAAGCGTATCGAAGGTAAGCTTAGGTGCAACCCCACTGCGCTCCATCCTTTCAACGAGAGAACATACCCGCCACACTCCATCTATCGGACATCCTTCTTCGCCGGGCCGAGGAAAGTGTGGATTGGCGGCTGCAACAGTGGTTGTAGCAACAACAGTGTCGACCTTCTTCTCAGCATCGTCGCTACTAGAGCAGGCAACGGCGCTAAATGCCAGTAAGGCCGTGAGCGTGAAACGACATATCGTGTGCATGCTTTTATCTGTTGTTTGTAGTGGCTCGCACGGAAGATTCTCCTTCCAACGAGGGGCCACCTTTCCAGTTATGAACGACTCTCGCAGATCTAAAAAGATCGTCAGCGGCTTGATACATCTTTCCTCTAAGATGTGGCTGCTGATGAGTTGCACTATCTAAGAAGGCAGCAACTTTATGTGCAGCTTCGCTAGAAGAGTGACCGTCTAACAGTGCGTTCATCCATGAAAGAGGAAAGAATATATCGCCAGTACGTTGTATTTCGTCTGCGATAGCAAGCCCGTCTTCGATGTAGCCAATCGCATGTTGTTGACGAAGTGGGTGATTCAGATTTCGGAGTGCGTCAGTTGCCCATGACTCTCGGCGTCGATTATCTACCTTTAGCAGACTTTGAAAAACAGAATCTCTTACTGTTGTATTCCTTGAAAGAGACGGCCGTACAAAGGCGAACCGTGCACGCATATCCGGGTTGCTAATGCGTTTCGACTGTATATCCAACAACGAATCGGCAGCATGGCCGCTCGCAACGCCTTGTATTAAAAGGGTTTCTAACAGCGAAGTGTATTGCTGTTCACTAAGGGGGAGTCCTTTCGGCGGCGTCTGACTATTCCATATCGCAAAAAGGCGATTTAACCCTTCGTCGGTTGTTGAAACAGACACAAGAACTCCCCAAAGTGAACTTTTCCTACCAATTGCCTTTGCTTCGTCGAGCAAGGTCCAAAGTTTTGTTTCTAGAGAGTGAGAATGTGAGTTACGGACACTGCCTGAAAGGAAACGCCACCATATCGTACGCACGTATCCTAACAGTTGCCCAGCGACCAACTCATCGCTCTCATACTTAAGTGCGTTCAATGACGTCCAAAGAAGCGAGTCAGGCGCGAGATCCCCTGAAAGCACAGCTTCCCAAAGTGCATTCGCAGCGGTCGCGCGGTGAACTGGGTCGCCAAAGTTGGCGAATCGTGTGAGTAACACCTCAATACTTGTACTATCTGGAAGAAATCGTCCGTAACTATAAGCATCTGCGCCAACTAGTACGAAATCAGGACGTTGCGGTCGTTTAGTTTCTACGACAACACTATCTCCCGTTATGACAACAGAGTCTACTACGAGCAACGAATCGTATCCGTACATAACAGACAGCTGCTGCTGCCACCTGCGTGATCCTTTCGTGTAAGAGTCAGATTGATGAACGGTAATATTTCCTTCTTTCCATGTTGTGTATACAAGCGGCCGTCCCGGCTCTTCAACCCACACTCGACTCCAAGAACGCACGTCTAACGGGCTCATAGAATCAATAATGCTTACAAGGTCTAGCCAACTTGCGTTACCAAACTTGAACTGTGTTAGGTACTTCTGAACACCTTCGCGTAAAACAGAATCGCCCACCATGCGTTCCAACTGTCGCATTACGATCGGCGCCTTTTGATAAATTATTGCACCGTACAAAGACCCTGCTTGCCGCAGATTCTCTAACGGCTGACGAATCGCGTTCGTTCCACGAGTCCGGTCTACTCCGTACGCAGTAGGATGATGCGAAAGATAGAATCTAAGATCATGATTAATATCATTAAACGATGGCTGAACGATCTTTGCGGCCATAAAGTTCGCAAATACTTCCTTCATCCATACGTCGTTGAACCAGCGCATAGTTACCAAGTTACCGAACCACATGTGCGCAGTTTCGTGAGCGATCAAACTCGCTCGTCCCAGTTTTTGCGACTGAGTCGCTGATTCATCTAGGAACAGCGAACTAGCTCTGTACCATACTGCACCGGGGTGCTCCATTCCTCCAAACTGAAATGAGGGAACTGCTAGAAATGCGAACTTGCCAAACGAGTAACGAAGCTGAGTGTAGTCCTCAAGCCATTGCAGAGACGTCGCGTGAAGTGAGAATATAGCGTCTACGTTGCGTGCCACCTTTACACTGTCGGTCTCTCTATGCAGCATGGAAAAGGTTCGTCCATTAATCTCACGCTCTTCAACAAGAAACTTCCCAGCAGCGAATGTAAACAAATAGGTAGGAATTGGTTGCGTCTCAGCAAACACCCATGTGGCGCGATTGTCACGAACATACGATTCCATTTCCATGCCGTTTGCTATCACACGCCATTCGGAAGGTGCCTCAAGCACCAACTTATATCTTGCCTTTATGTCCGGCTGATCGAACGAAGGGAACGCTGTTGATGCTCTGTCCGGAACGAATAGCGCGTACATGTACTCGTCGTTTCGATTAAGCGCTTCGTTAGAGGAGGTAAACGCTAGTTCAACGCTATTATTCCCATCACGAATACCTTCCGATGGAAGAACAATATGCCCGAGCACTATTTGAGCGCCAACAGTATCTCCGTTTAGTGTTACCGCTCCAACACCGCCGCTATCGCCGCGAAAATCAAGCACTACGTCGCTAGGCTCTCCCGCATACATAAAGCCAATTTTTACCGATCCGGTAATCGCCTCGTCGCGTGTGGGAGGGACAGAAAACCGTATGTCATAACTAACGTCAGATATGGTCTTGGCACGGTGTTGCGCCAAGGTTTGCGAAACGCCGTACTCCAGTGTGTTAACTGCGGTTGTATCACACGAAGCTAGTACGGTTGCAGTAATAGCCAAAAGAGTTGCTGCGCTTATGCGTTTCATCACTGTTTCGTAGCTCCTGTACCAGCGACTCTTGTTAGTTTCGGCGCAAAGGTGAAACCGTTCCCCGATGTTTGCCTAGACGAGCCGCCAGATACAAGAACGTAGCTGCTGTCGCTTCTAATAACATTTGCGGATAACTCGTAGAACGCGTGTGCCGTTTGAAGTTTGCTCCCTTCTGTGGTACTAACGACGACGCTGTCTTTAGCTTCTAGTATTCCAGCTGCAACGTCATAGTTCGCACTCTGGGCTCGAAGCACGCTTACACTGTCCCCAACAGAATCAATGAACAATATGTTAACTCCGGTCATAGCAACCCTCATTCCGTCTTGATAAACGAAAGCGCTATCCGCACTTAACCGTGCACGCGCTAAACCCGAATCGGTAAGTGTTATTCGAGCTCCAAAAGCCAGTTGAGCAGCTGAGTCGGCAGATGACGTTTGCACCGCCTTTCTGGAGCCCCCTTGCTGGTCGCAAGCACCCAAGCAAAAGAGTATCAGTGCGACTATAGCGGGCGTGACAAGCCTTGTGGGTGTGTGAGCTGAAACGATTGATGACATACAGTGTAAAGTGACAGGTCGTTAGCTTTGCGGCGAGTCGCATCGTTCAGTTCAATAAAAAGAGCCACCCTGCTAGCTAATCTCACTGTCCTCGCGCTGACACACTGCCCGTCCCTTTTACTGGACGCCGCTACCTTTAAAAGCAACTCGCGCCTATGAAAATGCTCGTTTTTAGAAAGGTACGATCTATGCACTTAGGCAGGTTATCTAACCCGTTACCAGGTGGCGTTATGAACCGCACTACCCTTGCGACATCTGTTGCCCTGTCTTTGGGGTTGCTCCTACAGGCAGCCCCGCTTAGCGCCCAATCTGGAGTTTTCTCCGTAGGCGACGTGGCAATCCAACGCCCTGCTGCTGATGCTATAGTTGACGGCTATACCGCTAGACAGTTGGACAATCTCGTGGCACCCGTCGCGCTTTACCCTGACGCACTACTAGCGCAGGTTCTTATCGCTTCCACTTTCCCCGATCAGGTAGAGGATGCTGCCATTTTCGTACGCGAGAATGGTACAGCGTTCATTGACGATCAGGAGTGGGACATTAGCGTCAGGTCGGTAGCGCACTATCCGTCTGCTTTAAACATGATGGCAGATCGTTCCGACTGGATGGCGACGCTCGGCCGCGCATATGCTTTTCAGTCTTCAGATGTTATGGCTGCTGTTCAACGCATGCGTAGTATGGCGGCGCAACACGGCAACTTGGTTTCTACTAATGAACAACAGGTTGTACATGAAGAGGGTAACTACGCCATTGTGCCGGCGCAGCCGCGAGTCATTTATGTGCCCGTGTACGACCCTGTGGTTATCTACACCCGCCCCATTTTTTCTATGGGTGTTCATACGCGTTACTGGTCCTTTGGAGTCGGCTTCCCAATCGGTAGCTGGCTCGCGTACGATTTGGACTGGCGTGTGCGCCGTGTTTACTACAACGGCTGGTCCGACCAGTACGTCGCATGGGGTGGCGGGTGGAGAGTTCGTTCACGCCCGTTCATTCAAATCACCAATATTTACGTAAACCCCCGCTATCAAACGGTCTACGTAAATCGGAATGTCGTTCGTAGACACATCAACTATCGTAACGTCGACCGCCACTCTCGCGTCCACCGCGATACATGGTTTGGAGACAGGAGCAACGGTAGTCGTGATTCCCGTTATGTCGCTCGGACAGCTCAGCCTCGGGAACGTCCGGCCGCAGCCACCCCAGAGGGTTACCGTCGAGGCGGTGAGAACCGCGTAGGCAACACCCGAGGAGGCGGGGGAGGGGGAGGGGGAGGGGGCGACGGCGCGAACCAGCAGGGTGTGCGTAATCCTCGTGGCAACGAGAACGGGAACAGACCCTCAGTTCGCAACCCTCGTGGCAGCGAGAACGGAACTGGACCGGCGGTACGCAACCCGAGACGTGGCACCGAGAACGGCGGCCAGCCGTCGGTTCGTAACCCACGAGGCGGCACCGACAATGGCAACCGAAGCGCATCCGTTCCACCGCGCACAGGAGAACGATCAACCGTCAGTGGCGGCCAGCGGGCAGTTTCCAGGCGAGAGCAACCTTCTCGGGCAACCCCACCGGCTCAGCCTCAGCGCGGTACGCGCGATCGCTCAGAATCGGCTCGCCCGGCGTCCCGCTCATCCTCCGCTCAATCATCCTCATCCTCAGCCCGTCAGGCGCCTCAACGTGGTGGCGACCGGCAGCGAGCGGGTGCAGCGCAGCGTGGTGCCCAGCGAACGGCGGTGTCGCGAAGCTCCGGAACTCCGTAAGACGTTACCGCAACCCACGGACTATTCCGCCTAGATCACAAGGAAGCACGGTGCCTCTCGTATCCTCGACGCACCGTGCTTATTAGGTCGCGAGGACTGCGCTACTTCCACCGCGACTCGACGAAACGCTCGAGTTTGCCCAGCGTTTGCATACCAAGTTCAATTGCTCCGAATCCTTTTGCCTGCTGAAACTCAGCCTCTGTATTGAAGACCATGCCAAGGGTCACCTTCGTCGACTCGCCCTGATCCTCAATCAGGGCCCACGCGTCGGCGTGCTTTGGCCCGTTTTCACCCCATAGAAGCGTATAACCGATCCTCTCCTCAGGCCGGACTTCTTTGTAGAGATGATGGTTTGGGAAGACCGTGCCATCAGGTGCGATCATGTCAAACAGCCATTCGCCTCCGGTTCGCAGGTCAATTCTTTGTGTCCGACAGGAGAATCCTTCAGGTCCCCACCACTGTGGCAGCGTATCAGGATTAATCCAACTGTTCCAGACAAAGGTTCGCGGGGCTTTTATGACGCGTTGGAGCACCATTGTCCGTTCAGCAACTCGGGAGAGATTGTCCAATGCGGCGTTGAAGCCCTGTCTATAGCTGGCCTCCATGTTCTCAGCTAACGAGGAGAGTTGCACTGTCACTACAAGCCGTCCGCCCTCGTCCGTACCGGAGAAATCCGCCGTCACCAGCGCAGACGATAGCGCCAATCCATCGTCGGACAAGACGGTTTCATAGTTCACACTGCGCGTTGACGGCTGCAACTCAATCCAGCCACATTCACAGCGGATACTCGGTTTGCCTTCGACCTTGCAGAGCGAGATCTCCCGCCCGCCGATTCGCGTATCGGCCTCCAGATACTCCACCACAACCGAGGGGGATGGAGCAGACCAAACAGCACGCGCGGCTGGAGTAGTCCAGACCTGCCACAACACTGACAATGGTGCAGCCACGTCCCGCTCAAAGGTCAGAGTCGCAAAGCGAGCTTGGCTTTGATCGGATGCCACGGGCATGTAGGCAGGGTTCTGTTTTGACGTCATTTAGCGTGCTCCTTCATCATTTCTATGGCAAAGGCATCCAGCCGGTCGAGCCTGGCTTCCCAGATGGTGCGCTGCTCCTTTAGCCATCCGTCCACAATCGTGAACTTGTCCTTTTCGATGGTGCATGTGCGTACTCTTCCTTGTTTGTATGTACCAATTAGGCCGCTGCGTTCTAGCTGGCGTATGTGTTTCATGAAGGACGGTAAAGCGATGTTGAACGGCTTCGCCAAATCAGTAACGCTGGCCGACCCCCTGCCGAGCCTGGCGATGATGGCGCGTCGTGTAGGGTCGGAGAGCGACTGAAAGATGTCGTCAAGGTTTTCGGTATACTGATCCATAAGGCTAAGTATAGTGCGGGATGAAAACTTAGCGCAATGGCTAACTGTCCAAGTGCCTTTCTGTAGTTTCCGTCCCTTGTTTACTCGGCGTTTATTCGGTATCACACCCACTCACATCTACCGTCACAACATTGGTGCTAAATTTACAAAAAAATCGACCGATACTACTCTATGCACTTGAATTTTAGCCAAAACGGTTCAGTTTTTGTGCACACCTTGCAGTAAACACAAAACCACAACAAACATGTCGACCAACAACGCTCGCTCGCGCGCCATTCGTGAGATCACTGCACGACCCGTTCGTATTACCTCTAGGCCAGAGGAAAATGGCGTTCAGCAACCAGTTAGCGTTTGGTATGGAATGAACACATTTGGCATTCGCGCTATGCGTGCCAAACTCCCTAAAAGCGTTTTCTCCAAGCTCGCCGCTTCAATACGATTTGGGAAAAAGCTCGATTCGGAAATTGCCCCTACTGTAGCTCAGGTCATTAAAGAGTGGGCTATCTCTCGTGGTGTCACGCACTTCACCCACTGGTTTCAGCCACAAAATGGACTTACCGCAGAAAAGCATGATGCTTTTCTAAACTTCGACGAGAATAGACTCCCAATCGAATCTTTTTCGGGGGAGCAACTAATTCAATCCGAACCCGATGCTTCCTCGTTTCCGTCGGGCGGCCTGCGCGCGACTTGGGAAGCTCGTGGGTACACGGCATGGAATCCTGCATCACCCGTTTTCATTAGTGAAACTGGCGGTGTCAAATATCTATGTATCCCGTCGGTGTTCATTGGTTACAACGGCGAGGCACTTGATGAAATGACTCCTCTGCTCCGCAGCTGCGACGTACTCTCAGAACGCGCGCTGGAATTGCTAGAAATTATAGGCGATAAAGGAGTGTTGCGGGTTAACACGACTCTAGGTGTTGAACAGGAGTTTTTTATGATTGATCGCGGGCACTTCGCAATGCGCCCCGATCTCGTCATGGCCGGACGCACACTCGTTGGCGCTGCGCCGCCGCGTGGACAGCAACTCGAAGATCACTACTTCGGAGGCATCCCCGAACGCGTTCAAGCATGCATTAGTGAAGTAGAACTCGAGCTTTACAAACTCGGCGTTCCTATTGTTACGCGTCACAACGAAGTCGCGCCATCGCAGTTCGAAATGGCGCCGCTCTTTGAAGATTCAGACATTGCCGTAGATCACAACCACTTAGTTATGGCAGTGCTACGAAAAGTCGCACTGCGACATGGACTACAGGCTCTACTGCATGAAAAGCCGTTCGCCGGTATTAACGGATCAGGAAAACACTGCAACTGGTCTATGTCATTAACGGCAGACAACGATCTAGACGGAACCAATCTTCTTAAACCCGGCAAAACACCTCACCAGAACCTGCGGTTCCTACTTTTCTTGGCAGCAGTTCTCAAGGCTGTTCATAAACACGCAGGTCTGTTGCGCGCGGGTATTGCTATTAGCGGCAACGAACACAGACTCGGCGCTAATGAAGCTCCTCCTGCGATTATCTCCGCGTTCCTTGGACAGGGGCTCACCAAAGTCATTGACGACATTACCGCAAGCAGAACAGCACCGGGTAACGCTGAGCAAGCAATGCTAAAACTCGGCGTTGCTAAACTCCCGGAAGTTGAGCAAGACAACACCGATCGCAATCGCACATCACCTTTTGCGTTCACTGGCGCAAAGTTCGAGTTCCGCGCCGTGGGGTCTTCGCAGAACATCGCTTTCCCAGTGATGCTGTTGCAGGCGGCTGTTGCTGAAGCCATTGGCGACCTGACAACTGCGTTACGTGCGGAAATGGAGAAAACAAAGACAACCGACGATGCAGTACTTAGAGTTGTGCGTGCTGCTTTTAAGGAATCGGCGGACATTAGGTTCGAAGGCAACAACTACTCAGACAATTGGGTCGTTGAGGCCAACAGACGCGGTATGCTAAATCTACGCCGTACGCCTGAAGCGCTTGAGCAGTTAATCACTGACGGCGCAAAGGAGCTGTTTGACTCAACTAAGATACTTTCAAGTGTAGAGCTCGAAAGCAGATATCATGTACGCTTAGAACGGTACATAAACGATATTCTCATCGAGATGCACACTCTTCAACAAATGGTTGATACGCAAATATTACCTGCTGGCTATGCATACCTCGGCAGACTAGCATCTTCTGCAGGGCAGGGAACAGCTGCCGGTATTTCTATGCAACCTGTTGTCGACGCAGCGAACGCTGTTAGCAAAACTGTAGCAGCTCTCCAAAAGAAGAAGGCAGAGCTATCTAAGTGCATAGCCAAAGCAGAAGGGATGCATGATGACGTCCCAGCACAAGCAGAGTACATCACCACAGTAGGTTGCGATTCTATGGCAGCCGTGCGCGATGCTTGCGACTCGTTAGAGCTATCTATTAGCGACTCTGACTGGCCACTGCCGCGTTACAGAGAGATGTTATTCCCGGTGTAATTCATACCGTCTGTTGCAGTATAAAACGCGGGCGCTGAGTGATATCAGCGCCCGCGTTTGTTTATAAGTACTCTGTAGTTAGCTAGACGTGAAACGTAAGCATGCGCGTGTTACGTGTGTTAAGTCCCTTTCGCGTGATACGCCCGTGCATGTTTCACTACCTGTACCTGTTACGGCATCTGAACCCGAACCGGCACGTTGCGTGCCGTTGTAGTTCCATCTCCTAACGCACCGTAGCTGTTGCCGCCCCAACAGTAAATATCACTCGTTGTAAGGCCACAAGTAGCGTACGTTCCGGACACAATTTGAGTGAATATGTGTCCGCCACTTACAGGCGTTGGCGACAGCTGATTGCTATTCGACCCGTTGCCGTTTCTGCCATCTGAACCCAAACCCCAGCACCAAGCAGATCCGTTTGTTTTCAGTGCGCAGAATCCCGCGCCTCCCCCTACTATGGAGCTAAACTGATGCCCCCCTGAAGTTGCAACCGGAATGCTACTTTGCGTGACTGTGCCATTACCTAGCTGCCCTGCTCCGTTGCCTCCCCAGCACCAACTGCTTCCGTCCGCCTTAATTGCACAAGTAGTTAGGTAGCCTGTTGCGATCTCGAAGAAGGTATGACCACCCTGAACCTTTACCGGAACTGATGACGACGTTGTTGTACCGTTCCCCAGCTGACCTTGCAAGTTGCTTCCCCAACACCACGCCTCGCCGCTTAGTGTAAGTGCGCAGGCATGACTATTACCAACAGCTACATGCATGAACGAATGGCCTCCAGCGACAGCGACTGGACTAGCCGTGAAACCTGGTCCGGCTCCCGCACCCAAGCCACCGTCGCTGTTACTCCCCCAACAATAGGCTTTGTTGTTTGTACTAACTCCGCATGCAAGTCGTTCAAGACCTGCGGCATGGATCTGTCTAAACTTCAAGCCTCCCGTAACTGCTACGGGCGACGTTTGATCATCTGTGCTGCCGTTCCCTAAAGCTCCTAGGCTACCCCAACCCCAACACCACGCATCTGAACTAGCGTCTATCGCGCAGCTGTAGTTCCATCCGCCGCTAATAGATGAGAAGATGTGCCCTCCTAAAACAGCAACTGGAATGGTTGACTGACTTATTGTAGTACCGTTACCAAGATTACCTAACGAACCTCGCCCCCAACACCACGCTTTTCCTGCAACAAGAGCACAGCCGTTCCACGCACCCATTCCTATTGTGCGCGTTGATTGTGAGATCGGGGGCGGTGCACTCACAGCAATCTGTGCAGTGCCAGTTTTACCCTCGCTAGTAGCACGGATAGTAGTAGTACCAACACTTACTGCTGTAACGACACCATTAGCTACTGTGGCAACTGCGGGGGCATCACTACTCCATGTTATGGTACGACCTTCTAATACAGCGCCGTCCACCGCGCGCGTAACCGCAGAGAACGTTGCCGTTCCTCCAACAAATAGCGCTTGATTGCCCGGTGTTACTTCGACAACCGACACTGACTGTGGTGTTACGGTAACAGCAACAGCTGCGCTTTTCCCCTCAACCGTTGCCGTAACTGTTGCGGCACCTTGAGAAACACCTGTAATAGTGCCGTTCGCTACCGTTGCGATCGCGACATCGCTAGTAGTCCACTCCACCATTCTACCAGACAACTCGGCGCCGGATTGCGAACGTGCTGTTGCACTAACAGTCGCGGTCAAACCGATTTCTACTGTAACCGTAGAAGGCGACATAACAACAGTTGCAACAGGAACAGGAACTACTGTTATGGTTCCGCTTCCACTCTTCCCTTCTGCCGATGCAGTTATCGTTGTCTGACCTGGTGCTACGGCTGTAACTGTTCCGTTTGAAACAGTTGCAACGGTTTGGTCCGACGAACTCCACGTAAGTGCGCGGCCGTTTAGCACATTCCCATTCGCCGCTTTAAGGGTGGCTGTAACGGTGGTAACAGCACCAACCTCCATAGCTTGGGAGGGCAACTGCAGTTCCACGGTACCAACAGCTTCAGGGTCGACGGTAATAGTTGCTTGAGCACTCTTACCCTCACTAGTTGCAGAAACTGTTGTAGTACCTGTAGCAACCGCGGTAACTAATCCATTAGAACTAACCGTTGCGACAGCGCTGTTCCCTGAGGTCCACGATATTGTTCTTCCTGAAAGCACTGCGCCTTTAGAATCACGCGCGGTTGCACTAAGCTGTGAGGTCGCTGCTGGAAGAAGCCTCACCTCGGTGCGGTCGAGAGATATGGAAGCGACCGCTTCCGCCGGCGGCGGTTGGGGCGGGAGTGGATTAGAACCTCCGCCTGGACCAGAAGGATCTCCTCCTGAACTGCATCCAAATAGCGCTGATATTACCAACAGCGTTGCTGCGCTTATGCGCACTGACATACGGTCTCCGCGGAAGTTTGCCTTTAATAACGCGCAAGAAACCGGTGAAATGGCTCATTATTATAGAAGCCCATCACTATCACACTACAACACAAACTTTCATGTGTAATAAACCACGATGGCCCTCATGTTACCAACGTAACTTGAGGGCCATCGTGCGAGACTTGTAGTTGTAGTGTACTCCTTTACATGCGTCTAAGTGACCCCGTTATTTGGCAGCCGCCAAGTCACGAATTGCCTTCGCCAAATCACGCACCTTCGCGCTGTCGCGAGCTCCTGCAACATCTTTATCAACTTGAGAAGCTAGAGTTGTGAGCGCAGTACGACGTGCAGCACCTGTCGCCTTCTCGGCAGCATCAACTGCACGAGAAATTGCCGTTGTACGAGCCGCCGAAAGACCGTTGTCGCGAACCAATTGGTCTATATAGCTGCGAACAACTGGGAATGCCGCTGGCCACACAATAAGCGGCTGGCTCTGTGGATTAAACTCATCCCACTTCACAAGCTTTGCTGCCGCAATCTCATTTGCACTAAGCTTGTCGTTGGGTAGGAGATCTAGAATATCGAGACCACGAGCCATCTCTGAACTGTAAATAAGACCGTTGTACCAGTAAGCAGCCCAGCTACCAGCAATGGTGCCGCGCATTCTGCTGTTAGCCGCACCGTCTGCCGATGGTGCGTCTACCGGACCACGATCGAAAAATGCTACTTCGTATGGCTTATCTGGATCGGTGAAATCGATAACGTTTACGCCACCCTGATACCATCCCTGCACCATAATGTCGCGACCTGGTACAGGTATAAGTGAACCATTGTGAGAAACGCAGTTCTCTTGCGCAGTCTGCGCAGTTTCGATCTTGTAATACGCATGTTGCTTTAGCTTCTTGTCAGCGCCGATGACCAACGTCGTATTGCCTCCCATCTCTAAAGGATGCGTTGCCTGGCAATTCGGACTGGTGCCTCCGCCCCACTCATCTGTGAATACAACTTTCTTTCCATCGTTGCTGAACACTGCAGTGTGCCATAACGAAAAGTTCGTATCAGCAACTGCATCAAGTCGTACCGGCTTCTCCGGATCGCTGATGTCAACGAGAAGCCCGTAACTTGAACACGCGCCCGCAAGAAGGTTCATCGCAGGATAGGCAGTTACATCGTGGCAATTACGCGGACCAGTTGGAACAAAGTTTCCGCCAGCACGAGCACCACGCCCGGCACGAGCAGCCTGCTCAGAACGCTGAGGCGCCGGAACCATGCCAGTAAAAATGCGAGCGCCGGTCACCACTTCCGCAGCAGCCGGATTCGCAAGCGGAACCTTAATCACATCCAGACGAAAGAGCGAGTTGGCTCCGTCTGCCGGGTCTGTGCCATTCTTGCAACCGGCCATCTGCTCACGAGCACCTTGGCTCCCTGAAACATAGATGTACACAATTCCCTTATCGCGCGGATGAGGAATTACCGTATGAGTATGCGAACCCTTACAGGTTTGTACGTTCTTAATCAGCTTCGGCGCACGCGGATTCGAAACATCGTAAATGCGTACGCCAGCCATATGCTCCGATGGGTTAGACACACCACCCTTAGCACAGTCGTTTCTGTTTCCTGCCCCCTCTGCAGAAACAAAGAGCAAGTTTCCTATAATACTTGGATCACCCTGTGCAGTAATGCACGGATGCACTGCAACTAGAGATGGCTTGGCAGGGTTACTCACGTCATAAATCGCAAAACCGGCGAAGTTGCCTTGGTATACCAATGATCCCCGAAATGCCAAATCAGAGTTTACGAAGGTTAGTCCACTAAGCGAATCAAACTCAGCCGGCTTCTTCGCAGTAGAGATAAGCTTCATCCCCTTAATCGCTACACCAGCATCATGTAGCCCTGCCTTCAAATTGTTTCGAGGATCGTTTCCCGATGGATACGTTTGCGCGAACAAACCAGTGGACGAAAAAAGCGCACCTGCAACTGCCACCAGTGCGGTACTACGAAAAGCCTTGCCTATCTTCATCGGTTTCTCCGTATGTGAGGACATCTATAGCGCTCCCATTTCCACAAGCATGGTGCGCATGAGCTCTATCTCGACCAATTGGACCTGCTCAACCTCGTTCGCAAAAACATTGATGTTCACCTCTTGCCCAGACCTCGGTGTCCTAAAGAGATCCTTTACCATCGCAATTGCACCCTCGTGATGCTTAATCATGAGTTCAAGAAACAGTCTATCGAACTGAGCTCCTTTAGACGATGAAAGCTTCTGAAGTTCGTCAGCGGTAAGCATTCCGGGCATATGCATTGTCCGCCAACTCGAAGTGTCCGGGGCAAACTGATCGTGTGCAAGCAGCCAATCCTGCATTAACGCAATCTCCGCTTCCTGCGACTGATCAATCTTCTGTGCAAAACGCGCAAGTCGAGGATTCGCGTCGCGAGAAGGAGCCATCTTCGACATATGTATTGCCTGCGCATGGTGTGCAATCATTCCCTGCATAAAGTGAACGTCCGCTTCCGTATACGACGCTCCTGCAGGAACCTTCACCGTCGGTATCCCAGGCATCACGTGCCCGCCAATTCCGTGCGAACCCCCGTGATCTTGAGCGGCCACGGCAGAGTGATCGTGCCCACCGCCCGCTGCCGCATCCCCAGTTTGCTGTACTGACGAGGCCGCTACTGAACCACTGTCAGCCCCGACTTCACTTCGAGACGAGGAACACCCACTGGCTCCTACAGCCAACAGGATAGCGACAGCAACGCGCTTCTTTGTGAGGTAAGTATCCATTCCGAATAGTATGCCGCAGTCTACCGAAATTGATAAGCCAGTAACGTTCTTTTAATCAAGAATTTTTAGCCTTGACCTTAGGTCAATTGATCCTGATATTGCTCGCACTCACGAATACACTCTCGCGGGGTCGGCCGTCGTGGCTGACTGCAAGATGTGGGGAAGTCCGGTGAAAGTCCGGCGCTGTCGCGCAACGGTAAGGCACTTCTGCCAAGCCCGAATGCCCGCCCGCGAGTGAATACGTGACAACGTCCTCCGCGAAAAGAGGATGTGGTTACTGCCGTTCAGGTCGCTCGCCGCAACATATGCCGCCAGCCGACTCTACCGACAAATGCCACTCTCTCCTCTCGCTGACGACTTCGTCACGAAGGAGAGCTCCATGGTTGCACCGCTCGACCTGTCCACGTCTGCTCCTTCCGCCCCAAATGAGGGGTCGCCTCTAAGTGCAGTGGTTAAGCGAGACGGGAGAACTGTCGCTTACGACAGAGGACGAATTAGGCTCGCCATTGAAATGGCATTTCGTGCGGAAGCGCTCGTCCCTTATCCAGATCCGTTGGATGTAGCGCTTCACGATGACATTGATGACGTCACAGCCAGAGTTGAAATAGCTCTCGCTGCCATCGCTGCTCTGGCTACTCGTGATGCACTCCCCATTGAAGCAATTCAAGACGAGGTCGAACGTGCCCTAATGGAGTGCAGTCATCATTCAGTAGCACGAAGATTCATTTTATACCGTGAGGCACGCGCTGCGCGACGCGACGGGCGACGACTAAGACTTAAGGACAGCAGCGGTCGCGAATCAATACTGGAAAGTGGCGTACTCCGTGCAACCATTGCCGAAGCCGCCGAGGGCTTACCTAACGCTGTCGATCCATCGGCAGTTGCCTCCGACGCACTTTCAAGTGCGTACGACGGTATGTCGCAAGCCGAACTCGCAAGTGCTGCCATTCTTGCCGCAAGACAACGCGTAGAACTAGAACCTGAATACAGCGCACTTGCAGCTCGACTTAGACTACGAGAGTTATGGGCTGAAGTAACGGGTCGCCTAATCTCATTCCGTGAGGCACAACAACAGTACACCGAACGCCTTGCCGCCTATGTGCAACATGGCATTAAGGTGGGGCGTTTAGATGAACGATTGGCGCTATTCGACATTCCACGCATAGCACAAGCAATAGATGCTAAGCGCGACATGCTATTCGATTACCTCGGCATACAAACTCTTTCTGACAGATATCTGTTGCAACAAGACGGAAAGCGATACGAATTGCCGCAGTGGTTTTGGATGCGAGTGGCAATGGGGCTCGCCCTTTCCGACAAAGAAGCGGAACGTGACTCTCGCGCAATAGAGTACTACAACGTTCTGTCGTCACTCCTGTTCTGCAGTTCTACACCGACGTTGTTCAATGCTGGCACACGCTATCCACAACTTTCATCCTGTTTTCTTACATCCGTACAGGATGACCTTGGCGACATTTTCAAAGCACTACGTGACAACGCGTTGCTTTCTAAATGGAGTGGTGGGCTAGGAAACGATTGGACGAACGTAAGAGCACTGGGAAGTCTTATTCGGGGAACTGGTGGACCAAGCCAGGGTGTAGTCCCATTCTTGAAAGTCGCGAACGATACTGCTATTGCCGTCAACCAAGGTGGCAAACGGCAGGGCGCAACATGTGCATACCTTGAAACTTGGCACATGGATATCGAAGAGTTTGTAGAGTTACGAAAGAACACTGGTGATGATCGCAGGCGAACTCACGATATGCACCTTGCGCACTGGATTCCTGATCTTTTCATGGAACGAGTGCGCGCTTCGGCAACCTGGACGTTGTTTAGCCCAAGCGACGTACCAGATTTGCACGACCTGTATGGCTCAGCATTTCGTGTTCGTTACGAACAGTACGAACGAGATGCAGACCAAGGGAAAATTGCTGCGTATAAGCGCGTTGACGCTGTTACACTTTGGCGGAAAATGCTTGCCATGCTGTTCGAGACAGGACACCCTTGGCTTACTTGGAAGGACCCGTCAAACATTCGCAGCCCACAAGATCACGCTGGCGTTGTTCACAGCTCCAATCTTTGCACAGAGATTTTGCTTAACACTTCCTCAAGTGAAATCGCTGTATGCAACTTAGGGTCGATAAATCTCGCCGCCCATGTTTCGGAGAATGGACTCGATACAGACCGTATTGCGCGCACTATTCGCACAGCAATACGCATGCTCGACAACGTTATCGACATAAACCTCTATCCGGTACCGGAAGCACGTGATTCTAACCTGAAGCATCGTCCAGTCGGGCTTGGCATCATGGGTTTCCAAGATGCGTTATATAAGCTTGGTATTGGATACGCTTCAGACGAAGCTGTAGAGTTTGCTGACAGAAGCATGGAGCTAGTGTCTTACAACGCCATACTCTCGTCGGCATTGCTTGCAGAAGAGCGAGGTGCGTATGCAAGCTACAGTGGTTCCAAGTGGAGTCGCGGACTTTTACCGCACGATACACTCGACATTTTGGCAGCTGAACGCGGTCGCGAGATAACTGTAACGCGCGGCGGCGCTTTGGATTGGACGCCTGTACGAAATGCTGTTGCCGCACATGGAATGCGCAACAGTAACGTTATGGCCATTGCACCAACCGCAACGATCTCAAACATATGCGGCGTATCAGCATCAATTGAACCAACATACAAGAACCTTTTTGTAAAGAGCAATCTTAGCGGTGAGTTCACTATCGCCAATAAGCACCTGGTTGCGGACCTTAGAAGACGAGGCCTGTGGGATCATCAAATGGTTGAGGATCTCAAGTACAACGACGGTGCGCTTGACGGAATCGATCGCATTCCTCAAGATGTTCGCGACACCTACTTAACGGCGTTTGAAATCGAAGCCGAGTGGCTCATTGAGTGCGCAGCTAGACGTCAGAAATGGATGGACATGGGACAGTCTCTGAATCTCTATCTCGATACGCCGAGTGGTCGACGTCTTAACGACATGTATATGCTGGCGTGGGAAAAAGGGCTCAAAACAACGTACTATTTACGCACAGTTGGAGCAGGCGGTGTAGAGCAGAGCACTGTAGACGTAAATCGACGCGGCGTACAACCACGCTGGATGCGTTCGCGAAGCGCTTCCTCAGACGTTCAGATAAAGCGTGAGGACTCTGCACCACTTCCGCGTGCAGCGTGCAACCTAGACGGCGACTGCGAGGCATGCCAATAATGTCCACCATACAGAAAAGTCTTATCAACGCTCGTGCAGTCGACGTTAACCAACTCATGCCTCTTAAATACGAATGGGCATGGGAACACTACTTAAACGGTTGTAGAAATCACTGGCAACCTCAAGAGGTTCCTATGGGTAGAGATATCGCCCTTTGGCGAAGCTCATCTCTATCCGACGATGAACGCAGAGTGATTCTTCGCAATCTCGGCTTCTTCTCTACAGCTGAAAGCTTAGTTGCGAACAACTTGATCCTCGCAATCTTTAAGCATGTTACTAACCCTGAATGCAGGCAGTACTTGCTGCGTCAGGCATTTGAAGAAGCGATTCATACGCATGCGTTTCACTATATCGTTGAAAGCCTAGGCCTTGATGGGCATGAGGTTTTTCATATGCACCGCGAAGTAAACTCTATTGCAGAGAAAGATGCGCTGGAAACGGAGCTAACTGAAGCGATACTAGACCCGGCGTTCAGTACAGCAACAACTGAAGGTGCCAGACAGTTCGTAGAAAACCTGATTGGTTACTACGTAATTATGGAGGGCATATTCTTTTATTCCGGTTTCGCAATGATGTTGTCTTTCCACAGACAAAATCGCATGACCGGTGTAGGACAACAGTTTCAGTACATCCTTCGAGACGAAAGCACGCATCTGAACTTCGGTGTAGACCTAATTAACGGCATCATTTCTGAGAACCCGAGTCTTTGGACGCCAGCAATGCGCGAGAACACGGTGAGCCGTATTCGTCGCTCGGTAAACTTGGAAATCGCCTATGCAGAAGACTGTCTGCCGCGAGGAGTACTTGGGTTGAACGCTGGCCTATTCCGCGACTATGTACAGCATATCGCAGACAGAAGGTTAGAACGAATAGGGTTGCCAGTTCAGTACGGGTCTCCTAATCCGTTTCCTTGGATGAGTGAAACCGTCGACCTGCGCAAAGAAAAGAACTTCTTTGAAACGAGAGTGACCGAGTATCAGTCGTCTGCTGCTCTAAATTGGGAATAGAGTTGCAATGTTAGTCGTCTGCTTGGCGTTTCTCAGCGTCAAGCAGACGACTTTTGCGTTCAAGACCCCACCTGTATCCGCCCAGCGAACCATCGCTGCGAACAGCTCGATGGCAAGGAACTAGCAATGCAACAGGGTTGGCACCACATGCGCTACCAACGGCTCTTACAGCAGTTGGAGAACCAGCTCTAGCTGCAAGTTCCTTGTAGCTAGTAGTCCTTCCAACCGACACTTCCCTTAGCGCGCGCCAAACTCTGAGTTGAAACGCCGTACCTTGCAAATCGAGTGGAATACTATGCGAAGCACTTTTCCCCGCAGCGAGATTTACGACGACATCGATAGCCTTCGCCAACTGTTCATCCGCTTCGTCCAGAATAGCATTGGGATACTCTTTATGTAGCTCATGCAATAACTCCGTGTCACTGTTGCCCAGCACGACCTTACAAACACCCTTTGCTGTAATCGCAACAAGCGCGATTCCAAGGGCACACGTTGTAACGCGATAGCGAACCGCTACACCTTTTGCCCCCTGCTTGTACTGCCCCGGAGTCATCCCCATTTGTTGTGCCGCCGCCGCGTATGCTCTTGAAAGTGAATCAAAGCCAGCATCGAATGCTGCGCGAGAAGCGGTGCCGCCGTTTGCGAGAGCCTCTCGAAATGACTCGACTTTGAGAGATGTAGCGTATTGAAGTGGAGAAACACCCAACAGCTGAGTGAACGCTCGTTGAACATACGATTTACTTAATCCCAAAGTTGGTGCGATAGCATCAAGCGAATAGTCACCCTTGCTGTGAATTTGAGCGATGACTTTTGCTACAATCTTCTCTGCACTTCCCGTTTGGTAACTCTCATCAGGCTCACAACGAAGACACGCACGGAAGCCGTTCTCCCTAGCGTCATTCGCGCTCGTGAAAAACTTAACTCGGTGCCTCAGCGGGCGCCGCGCTGGACACGATGGCCTACAATAAATACCGGTAGAAGTCACTGCAAACACAAAGGCGCCATCCCAGGACCTATCGCGTCGCAATACCGCCTCCCAGCGAGGGTCTTCGTTTAGAGACGGTGCCGGAACAATCGCGGCTTGTTTCTCTGCCATTCCAACATCATACCCCTGTAACGCAGCCGATTCTACTCGTTTTGTGCTCTCAAACCCTAGGCACCGAGCGTTTACGGACAGAATAGTAAGTCAGGACGTAGCGCGAACGTGCGTTATGGAAGATCATAGACAAGTCGGTCGTACGCCACGAGAACTATTACGAGCGTACCATGCTTCTCACTCAGGGTGCCACATGAGCTCTTATCCGTTCCTCCGCTTCACTAGAATCGCAACAATCGGACTTTTGGCGGTAGCTACCTTACCGCTAGGCGCGCAGGACCGCCTTAAGTCTATGCCCGGATACGATCAGTACCAGAAAGTAGCTAGTCAAATTCCTCAGTCTGTCAGGACCGGTGCGATATCTGCGACTTGGGCAAGCGACGGCAAAAGCTTTGAATACTCTCACAGCGGCAAACGGTGGCGCTATAACGTGGCTACAAAGCGGGCCGAAGAATTGGGGGCTGTACAACCGCCGCAGGGCAGAGCGATTGGCGGAGTGGAAAGAGGTCGTCAAGTAACCGAAACCGTGTCGCCAGACAGCACTTTGCGGGCCTTCTACCGCGACAGGAATCTTTTTATATCCGATGCATCAGGTGGCAACGAACAGCGCGTTACTGTCGATGGTAGCGAAACAGATCGTATTAAGTACGGAACCGCTTCGTGGGTATACGGTGAGGAGTTAAGGCAAACCACTGCGATGTGGTGGTCGCCAGATGGTAAACGGCTAGCATACTACCGCTTCGATGAGAAGCCAGTAAAAGACTACTATCTAGCCATGGACCAAACAAAGGTCCAAGCGGCACTAGATGTAGAAGCATATCCGAAAGCAGGAAGTGATAATCCTGTCGTCGATTTGTACGTATACGACGTCGCATCAAAACGTACGACAAGAATCGATGTTCGTAGCGGCAAACCATTTACGAACGATGTTGTGGGCCACTATGTGTACAAAGTGGGATGGAGCCCGGATGGTACTGAACTCCTGTTCAATCGTACAAACCGGCGTCAGAACATCATGGAGTTCACAGCGTGTTCTCCAGAAACTGGTTCATGCCGAGTTGTTATTCGCGAGGAATGGCCAACAAGCTGGACCGATAACCATCCAACCATTCAGTATTTAGCAGACAAGAACCGCTTTATTTGGAGCTCAGAGCGTACAGGCTTTCGTAATTACTATTTGTACGATTTGTCCGGGAAGCTCATTTCTACGTTAACGAATCACCAGTTTGATGTTGGTGCCATCGTGCGCTTAGATGAGCCTCGCAAGCAGTTGTATTACATGGCGCGCAGTGGTGACAATCACATGAAGCTACAACTTCATCGCGTTTCGCTTGACGGAAAGAACGACCGTAGACTTACTGATCCGGCTTTCCTTCACACAGTTTCTGTTTCACCAGACGGGAAGCATTTTGTAGACGTAGCGCAGTCACACAACAGTGCTCCTGTGTCACGCCTTATGGATGGCAACGGAAAGCAACTTTCTGTAGTCGTAGAAAGCGATTTGTCCGGTTTTGACAAGCTTGGGCTAAAGAAGGTAGAGCTGTTCACATACAAGGCAGCAGATGGTGTAACTGAACTACACGGCATGCTGCACAAACCGTCATCGTTCGATCCATCGCGTAAGTATCCTGTTCTTGTCAGCGTTTACGGCGGTCCATCAACAAACGGTGCGCGCGAAACCTTCACCCTTCCTAACGCGCTCACTGAGTATGGGTTCATTGTGCTACAGCTCGACTCTCGTAGTGCTGGCGGGCGGGGCAAGCGATTCCTTGACGCTATCTATATGAAGCTTGGTGTAGTAGAAATCGACGACCAAGCTGAAGGTGTTAAGTCGCTTTACGGTCGTCCGTACATAGACCGTAATCGCGTTGGCATTTTCGGCACATCGTATGGCGGTTACGCATCTGCAATGGCGCTACTCAGATTCCCTGACGTATTTCAAGCTGCAAGCGCTTCTAGCTCTGTAACCGATTGGCGTCACTACGACACAATCTACACGGAACGTTTTATGTGGATTCCACAAGAAAACAGTTCCGGGTATGACGAGGGGTCAGCGATGACATACGTGAACAATTTGCGCGGCAGACTCATGTTGTTCTACGGAACCGCCGACAACAACGTGCACCCATCTAACACGATGCAACTTGCGCTGGCGCTTCAACGCGCTGGCAAAAGCTTCGAGGTACAGGTAGGACCAGACGTTGGGCACGCGGGCATTAACAGTCAGCGCATGATGGAGTTTTTCATTGAAAACCTAGTCATGAAAGATCCAGCTAAAGCGCTATAGCAACATAGCCACCACTGTCGGGTGATTATCGGTTATCAGAACCGTTAGAATCACTCGGCAGTGGTGATTTGCTTTTAAGTAAAGATTCGAGAAAACGCTGATTCTCAACGAGCTGTTCTATTTCAGCGCTCTGACGTTCAATTGTTTCTTCTAACAACTGCATACGTTTTCCAACACCAATTTCGTCCTGCACACGCAAACGACTTCCCTCGAGCGAACGTACGACTCGAACGGCGAAGTAAAGAATACCACCAATAATTAGCAGCCACATAAGCCCGAACACGAACATCGGCATTAGTTAGTGTTCCTTGCGGTCTGCAATTAATGGGACTGCTTCATCGCGCTTGGCGAGTAGTTGGGTAACGAAGCGTTGTCCTTCAGAAATGCGCTCGACTTCGATTGCGACAGCATCTATGGCTTGCTCCATCCGCTCCATCCTCTCGCTTGCGGCTGCAAGCTGCGGATTGTGCACTGGAGGCGCAGGCCGCCGCCAAAGCCTACGCGCGTATGCGCCTGCAATCGGCGCCAACACGAATATGGTGAACACTATGGAAATTGCTATAAAACCGCCCTGAGATAGACCGGGAATTGGGCTGTCTGCCATAGTTACACGTCCTAATGCGGAAGACTGAGATAACAGCGACGGAGGAATAGCCGCGTTCAAACGCGAATTGTAGGCGATGTCAGACTCCAACTGAGCCAGTCTGTCGTCAAGAACCTTTAAACGCTGCTGCAACCCAAGGCGTACCGCTTCATCGGTCGTACCGCTAAGCTCCTTCGCCACGTCCTGACGCCTGCCCTGAGCCGACAACAGCTGGTCGGAAAGGCGCGAGCCCCGCTCGCGGATTTGCTGAACATCTGCAGGAGTAGCCGGACGCCCCAGCAGCTGCTCAAGCGTAACCAGCGAACTTACGGGCACGTTATTGGCGGCCGCCTGCACATCCGAAACCGCCGGCTGTGAAGCTGGTGCTGGTGACGCTGACGAAGCTGCCTGATTCGTGGTGGCTTGATATGCTGTCATGAATATCCCTACGTATCCTGCTGATTGCCGGTTACAGCGGCCGTTTGAGGTGGAATCGGAGCGCGGAACCGGTCACCTTTGTGTACTGGAGCATGCACCAGCCTGCCACGCAATCGCCATACCTCTCTTAAACCTAGGTCGGTTCGATGAATTCGCCTACTTCCATACTAGATCTATCCTCGCTACTTAGCGAAGCTGAGGCACTTCAACCTCAGATGATCACATGGCGTCGACATTTGCACATGTACCCAGAGGTGGCATTCCAAGAATACCGGACCTCTGCCTGGATAGCTGAACGTCTTGGCGAAATATCGGGGATAACCGTTACTAGGCCAACCGAAACGAGCGTGCTCGGCGTACTCAATGGGGACGTCGATGGTCCAGTCCTCGCCATACGTGCAGACATTGACGCCTTACCAATAAAAGAAGAGAACGAGGTTTCCTATCGAAGTACTGAGGATGGGAAAATGCACGCATGCGGGCACGACGCTCATACGTCGATTGTGTTAGCGCTTGCGACTCTGTTGGCTAGACACGCGCACAACATTCGCGGATCTGTCCGATTCATCTTTCAGCACGCCGAAGAACTTGCGCCAGGGGGAGCAGAGGAGCTGGTAAACAAAGGCGTTATGGATGGAGTCGATAACGTGATCGGATTGCATGTTTGGTCTATGCTGCCTTTCGGAAAGATCGGTCTAATATCCGGTCGTGCAATGGCTGCACCGGACACCTTCGAATGCCACATAACCGGTAAAGGAGGGCATGCAGCTGCCCCCCATGAAACTGTCGACCCAATTCCGGTTGCTGCAGCTGTTGTTACAGGGCTACAGAACATCGTTAGCAGAGCCGTAGATCCACTCGACAGCGTTGTTGTTTCTGTCACGCAGTTCATAGCTGGTACCACTTTCAACGTTATCCCAAACTCCGCATACCTCGCTGGAACAGTACGCACCTTCGATGAACATTTGCGTATCGCGGTTCCAAAATTGATGGAACGTGTGATAAAAGGTACTGCGGAAGCCCACGGCGCTAGTTACACTTTCTCATATGAACGTGGTTACCGCCCCGTGGTAAACGATCCTGCACTCACTGAGCGACTGCGCACTGTCGTATCGCGCACTTTCGGTGATGAGTTTCTTGCCGAACCGCGCCCGTTTATGGGTGGAGAGGATTTTTCTGCTTATCAGCAAAAGGCGCCTGGTGTTTTCGCATTTATTGGCGCGAGCAATCATTCGCGAGGAATCTTGCACCCCCATCACCATCCGCAGTTTGACATAGACGAACGCTCGCTTGATGTAGGATTGCGTTATTTGGTTGCTGCATCCGTCGACTTGCTTTCGTGACTCAGAAAGTCTTTCCATCAAACTTCCTATTCGGTGTCGCCACTTCTGCGTATCAGATAGAAGGCTCCACAACAGCTGATGGTCGCGGAGAAAGCATCTGGGATAGATTCTCAGCAATCGACGGCGCAATAGAAGGTGACGAGAACGCGAATGTAGCCTGCGATCACTACCGCCGCGTAGATGATGACTTAAGTCTCATTAAAGATTTAGGCGTGGGAAGTTATCGTTTTTCGATTGCTTGGCCTCGAATCCAACCCACCGGTAGTGGCGCGCCTAACAGGAAGGGCGTCGAGTTCTATGATCGTATTGTAGACACGATGTTAGACGCCGGAATACGGCCGTTCCCCACTCTATATCACTGGGATCTTCCTCAGGCACTTGAAGACAGAGGTGGATGGCCCGCACGCGATACTGCCTCACGTTTCGCCGAGTATGCAGCGATAATGGCACGCCTGCTCGGTGACCGCGTACCCAACTGGGCGCTGTTTAACGAGCCCTCGATATTTACATCGCGAGGTTACTTACTTGGTCGATACGCACCAGGACGGCGTAGTCTGCAAGACTACCTGCGAGCGGTTCACGTAGTTGCGCTCGCTCATGCTGAGGGATACCGAGCGTTCAAAGCAGAAAGACCTAGCGCTCGTGTCGGTTCTGTTTATGCAATGGCACCTTGTGAGCCCGCTACAGATAGCGATGAGGATAGCGCCGCAGCGAGGTATGCAGATTCAGTGTTCAATCAGCTTTTTCTACATCCACTTATGAAAGGTTGCTACCCAGCCGACTTTCTATCCGATCTTTCTGAGGATGTATTGGGAATGCTCCCCGGTGATAGCGCGTTACTCAAATCTCCGCTCGATTTTATAGGAGTGAACTGTTACTACCGGCTTATCGTTAGCGCAGGGAACGATAGACCGGATCTCCCTTGGTTTTTGTTTGGCGTTCGCACAAACTTCCGGAATGCAATTAGTGCGGCTGACTCTGCAAGCAGCGCTTTGCAAGGTCTGCAAATTCACAATGCCTTTGGAAGAAGCGATGGCGAACGCACAGAAATGGGCTGGGAGATATGGCCTCGTGCACTTTACCGTGTCCTGCTCGACGTAACGCGCGACTATGGACCTATACCCATTGAGGTGTGCGAAAGCGGTTGCGCACTACGCGATACACCAGACGAAAACGGCTATGTCAATGACAGCGCGCGTATCGCATATCACCATGCATACTTGGAGGCCGTGGTGGATGCTATAGCCGACGGAGCAGACGTTCGCAGCTACCACGCATGGAGTTTATACGACAACTTCGAATGGAGCTCTGGCTATCGTCCAAGATTCGGCTTAGTTCACGTTGATTATAGAACACAAACTCGTACGTTAAAGAAATCTGCTCATTGGTTTAAGCGACTTTGTACAACACGAAAGCTAGATAACTATTCAGATTTATAGTTTTCGTTTCTAGAACTTCCTGGCGACAAACGTTCTAGAAACGATGGTTTCAGTTGGTTGCTACATAGCTTGTCATACTCGCTAAATTGAATAGTGCTGCTATTGCGGTATCTCTAGAGAGCCACACGTTGAAAGCGCCTTCTTGGATCTCGGATCAATTGTGTCGGGCAAACCAATTGCCCGGATACGCTGACTATCAGTTTCGCTAACCGACGTTTTGAATATCGAATCGCAATAGGCTCTAACGATATCAATACGCTCAAGACGGCTCAGCCCTGATACCGTAATGCTTTGCATAAAGAACCACGCGCCTATTGCTACAGCAACAGTTAGCGCTAACGCAGTTAGAGCTTTCGTACGGGTTGCCAATCCACTCATGTCGTAAACTCCCTAACGGTCACCTGCTTCTCTCCAATGGTCGATGCTATCCATGCAAACAACTGCTGCAAAGCTTTATCGCGAACTTCTTCACGCGACAGAAACAGATCGTGAACTCCGTGCTCTATACGTTTCACTGTCACCCGCTTACCTATTCGATGTGACGCTTCTCGCATATGAGCAACGTCAAGCACTATATCGCTTTTACCGTATTCATCTTTGTCTTGATCGCCAGTAGAAGGTAGCACTGACTTAGACGAGTGCATAACTAGTATGGGACATTCTATGGTTAGCCCTTCTGCGACTTCTTTATGCGCACGGCGTATCGCAGAAATCCATCCAAGATAAGCGGGAAAACCCTTTACCGGCTTCCACCTCGTATCAAAGCTCCATTCACCGTTGTGCGAATCCAACAAACTCTCTGCGTACATGGGCGAAATAGCACTGCCGTGTGCCAAGAACGGAATGACTCTCCCAATTACTGACGCCATCGGAAGCATCGCCCTCCTAATAGGCGAGACATGAAAGCCGAAGAAAGGACTGTTGAGTATTAAACCGTGAATATCCTCGCGACGCTCACCACGATGAGCATACAACGAAGCGATGAGACCGCCAGTAGAATGACCCATAAGCAGCAGCGTCTCATTACCGTCTTCCAAGCGCATGATATCAATTGCCGACGTTATTTCGGCGTCGTACTCCGCGATGTCCCTGCAGTAGTTGGGTCGATTGCCGGCTCGCAAAGAACGACCATAGCGGCGTAAGTCGATTGCGTAAAAGTTATACCCGTGGTTGTTGAACGCTTCGGCTAGGTGTGCCTGAAAGAAGTAGTCTACGAAGCCGTGAATGTACAAAACCGCGCGCGATGTGCGCTGAACTGCGTTACGGCGCACAATTGTCGCAACAAGTTGTCCATCGTCTTCAGCAGGCAACGCAAGCGTTGTGCTTTCAAACGATTCAAGGGACGTATCCGGAGACCACTCGCGGGACACTTTAAAGGTCCACTACGTCGTAAGGGTGCGCTTCATCAATGAGCATGACAGGAATGCCGTCTTCTACCCGATAAGCCACTCTACACACTCTGCAACCCAACTCCTCTGTTGGCTCCCTTCGATACTCTAGCGCGCCATGGCACTTAGGGCACACCAAAATAGCTTGAAGCTCTGCAGACAACGTCATACTGCACCTCCTGTTGCTCGTGAACCAGCAAGAGCAGCGCTAGTTAGTTGAACGTGCGCTCCGCCTAACAGTTTAATACAACCTGGTACTGCAGCGATTACGGCTGCTAGGCACGGCTCAATAGCTGTTGGGCGTCCCGGCAAATTAACGATTAGTGTCTTGCCGCGAGTGCCCGCTACTTGCCGCGATAATATTGCGGTTGGCACAAGCTCTATAGAAACTGCACGCATCCTCTCTCCAAAACCCGGAAGCAGCCTGTCGCAAACATCCTCAGTTGCCTCCGGAGTTACGTCACGAGGAGACGGCCCCGTTCCACCAGTGGTTACAACAAGCGCGCATCCGTGAGTATCCGCAAGATCACGTAAATTCGCAGCAATCATCTCACGGTCATCGGGAACCACACGTTGTAATACCTGCACCTGTGACTCAATAAAACTCTCAACAACGCGCCTAGCGGTAGGACCCGAAATATCTTCGTAACTACCGCTATAGGCGCGATCTGAGACTGTCACAATTCCGACGGTAAAAGTGTGCGACGCCACCGTTATTCTTTTGTGACGGTTACCAACTGATTTATCGACTTGAAGATGGTGCCAGCGAGGAGGCACAACCCGGAGCGTTTACTGGGTCGGCTACACCGTAATTTGCCGTAGTAAGTGAAGGCGTTCCCGAGGGTAAGGGGCTAAGAATTAACAGGTTGCTGTAATGCGCTTCGCAAATGTCTCCCAACTTCGGTCCGCCGAGTGCTGCGACTATCGCTGGAACTGTATTGCTGTGCCCTACAACTAAAACAACACCACTTTGTGCACGGACTGCGGCGGCTACCTCCGCAACATGATTGGCAGTGCTGCGTCCAATCGCGATCTTCTGAAACGTTAATCCTCGTGCCCCCGCTACATCTGCTGCTGTGTCAAAGGTGCGTCGGAAGGTGCTTGTAACGATCGCATTAACTGGCGTGTGCATAAGTGTAGCGGCAAGTGCTGCGGCACGCGCCTTCCCTTCATCGCTCAATGGCGGATCTGCTCCCGGGACTGCCGCCTTCTCTGCATGGCGAACCACGATAATTAGAGACGGGCCTTCCTGCGCCTCTGCTGTTTGAACAGTTACTGCGAGCAGCAACCCAACTACAAGATGCCACAGAACTCGACCTGATCTCGTCATCGTTTGTCTGGTTTAGTGTGTGATAGCAAAACGCCTTCTCACGAAAGTAACGCTAGGTACGCTTCTCGTGCTCGCCGTTAACGGCGCCAACTTCCCTGACTTCGTGCACCACGCAACGCCGCTACAACTAGTACTATCGTTGCAACTACGCTCCCAATTAGCAGTGTGCGCGACACAAGATGACGCGCTCTAGCTGCTTGTACCATTTGCCTTGTTACTCGCGCCTGCAAACGAATTAGCGGCTCTATACCTCCCGAGAGTGCTGACACCGCATGCAGGTATTCTCTCCGCGCATACTCCACACGAACGGTATCTGCACGTGACATACGACCGGTCAAAGTATCAAGCGCCGAATGCGTGCGATTCATAGTAGGAATAATGTCGTCGACTAAACGAGCTTCATCGTCGGTAAAAGTGGTCCCCAAATAACGTCGCCAAGACTCTCTCGACAACGAAGCAGCGCTGTCTAATCGCGCAATTGTTTCCGGAAAATCCGGATCCTCACCAGCTACAGACGCGACCGTTCGCTCGAACGGAGTAACAGCACCGTACAAAAACTCGAGCGCCTCTACGCGATCGTGCCATACGCTTTCCAAATTGCGAAGCGCTAACGCTAAGGTTCCCCACGTTAGTGCTGTTGACACCAGCATGACTGTAGCCAAAGCAGCCAACAACACCTTCAGCCTACGCTGATCTCTCCGCACAGGTGGCTCCCCTAACTTCGCTTCTGATGATCCCGAATCGGCGATCATTGAAATGAGACGTCCATCAACCGCAACCGTTTGTCCTGTCCATAATCGCTCCTGATATAGCTGTGTGAGAAAGAGTTGATCTATACTGAGTTCTAGTATCGCGCCAGATACCGCCGTAACTCCCACTCTGTTACTTGCTCGTTATACGCTTCCCACTCTGCACGCTTTGCTGCAAGAAAATGAGAAGCTAGATGCTCGCCCAACGCCGAACGCATTACTTCGTCTTTCTCGAATTCGGTGCAAGCCTCATTTAAATCGCGCGGTAAATCATCAATGCGAAGCCGGCGGCGCTCCCTGTGTGACATCTCCCAAATATTGGTGTTTACCGGCTCACGCCAGTCTGCCTGCGTTTCTATTCCTTCGAGCCCCGCCGCCAGCATAACAGCAAGGGCAAGGTACGGATTTGCGCTCGCGTCTGGAGTACGAAGCTCAAGTCTAGTTCCAGTTCCACGACGTTCGGGCACTCGTATCATAGGAGAACGGTTCCTAATACTCCATGCAACATTTACCGGCGCCTCATATCCCGGCACAAGCCGTTTATACGAGTTGACAAGTGGATTGGTAACCGCACACATCGCCCTCGCATGTCGTAATAGACCACCCAGATAGTGCAACGCTGTTCGCGAAAGCGACCATTCGCTATCGGGATCCCAGAATGCGTTCTGAGGACCCTTAAACAACGACTGATGAGTGTGCATTCCGCTCCCATTCTGCCCTAAAACAGGCTTCGGCATGAACGACGCGAATAAACCGAACTGCCTAGCTACATGCTTAACAACGAATCTAAACGTGGAGATATTGTCGGCAGTTCTAAGTGCATCTGCGTATCGGAAGTCTATTTCATGCTGGCCATGAGCAACCTCATGGTGAGAAGTCTCCACTTCAAAACCCATTTGCTCCAACACATCCACAATCGCACGTCTCGCATCTTCACCTAAATCCATAGGCGCAAGATCAAAGTAACCGCCGATATCATGAGTATCAGTAGACGGGCTACCGTTGGGACCCTGCTTGAACAAGAAGAACTCGGCTTCCATGCCAGCATTCATGGTGAAACCCATTTCGGACGCGCGAGCTAGTTGCCGCTTCAACACACCGCGCGGATCGCCTGGAAATGGAGTCCTGTCTGGCATTGTAACGTCGCATATAACTCGACCTACCCTAGAGGACGGCTCCCCCCAAGGATAAACCTGAAAAGTGGAGAGATCCGGCGCCAATAACATGTCCGACTCCTCGACTCGCATAAACCCTTCGATACTGGAGCCGTCAAACATGATGTCACCCTTTAGCGCCTTGAGAAACTGCGACGAGGGGACCTCAACATTCTTCGTGATTCCTTGAATGTCGGTGAACTGCAGGCGTAAAAAACGCACCTGCTGCGCTTCAGCGAGCTCGAGAATATCGCTAACCGTTGCGCCGCTAAGATCGTTGGGTAGAGGTGACTGGGAGGGAGTCGTCACATTTGCTGGGAAAGAGTTGTCTGTATTCTACTGTGGACGCCGACGGCAACGAACCGGTAGCTTACGGTCCTTATGAACTCCACGCCAAATCCCGCTGAAACAGGTGGGGCCGCTTTTTGCGCCGCTTGCGGCACCGCGCTGTCTCAGGGTGCTCGCTTCTGCCACCGCTGTGGCACCCCCGCAGGGTTGGGAGCATCAGCCCCAACCGCTGCCACCACCGCTCCTACCGCCGGCAGTGCGTCCGTGCTGCCGTGGGCGGTAGCCTTCGTCGCCCTCCTAGCTCTAGTGGCAATGGTCGCTGGCCGCAACTTTGGAAGCACTGGAGGCTCCAGCGTTGACGGCTCGGCAAACTCGCTCCCAACGTCATCCATCGATGGTATGGCACGCGGGAACCCGCCCGATATCTCAAGCCTGTCGCCTAGCGAGCAGGCTAGTATGCTCTACAACCGCGTAATGACCTACGCTGAACGAGGAGCCGTTGACTCTGTGGCATTCTTTGCGCCCATGGCCTTAGGAGCACACGAGATGCTCACAACTCCAACTATAGACGAACGTTATCACTTCGGGCGCGTAGCAGAAGTAATCGGTGACAGCATTATAGCACGCGCCCAAGCCGACACGATCCTAGCGCAGAAACCAGAGTCGCTCTTAGGGCTTATGCTAGCGGCAACCGCGGCGCGCATGGTTAGCGATACCCGTGCTGCCTCCGCCTTCGATCAGCGCTTCCTCGCAGCGCTTGAATCCGAACTCTCAACCGGAAATCAGGACTACGAATTGCATCGACCGGAAATAGATCGCGCAGCCAACAGCGCGCGTTCAGGAAGCAGGCCATGACCGCCGCGCAGGTAAAAGCGGAAGTGGTGCGTACAATTCGCGTGGCTCACAGCCCCGACTCAGACGACGCATTCATGTTCTATGCGCTCGCTGAAAACATGGTCGACACAGAAGGCTACCGCTACGTACACGAGCTTCAGGACATCGAGTCCCTCAACAGACGCGCCATGAAAGGCGAGCTAGAGGTCACCGCGGTATCCATCCATGCATACGCTTATATAGCAGACCGTTACGCTCTACTGCCGCACGGGGCGTCGATTGGCGATCGCTATGGCCCTCGCCTAGTGGCACGCCAGCCGGCTACAAAAGCTGACGTTCGCGGAAAACGCATCGCTATTCCCGGCACCCTAACAAGCGCTTACCTAGCGCTGCGCCTTTACGAACCCGAGTTCACCGCCGTAACAGTCCCATTCGACCAAATCGAGCAGGTCGTGGCCGATGGCGAATGTGACATGGGGCTTATTATCCACGAAGGTCAACTCACTTATGCCGACAACGGCTTGCATCTGGTCGTTGACATGGGTGAGTGGTGGTTTCAGGAAACGGGGCTTCCGCTTCCGCTGGGCGGAAACGTAGTGCGAAAGGATTTGGGTACGGATGTTATAAAAACCGTGTCCAAGCATCTGCACTCCAGCATTGCTTACGCGCTTAATCACCGCCAAGCAGCGCTATCACACGCAATGAAATACGCCCGCGGGCTAGACGAATCGCGTGCAGACACATTTGTTGGCATGTACGTCAACGACTGGACGCTGGACTATGGCGCCAAAGGACGTGAGGCTGTAAAGCTGTTCTTGAAAAAAGGGATCGAGGCAGGAATAATCCCACATGCCGTCGAGGTCGAGTTCGCGGACTAACCACCACGTCGGCGCCACCAAGAAGCTGAATAGCGGGCCGAAAATGGTCTTTTAAGCCGTTTTCAAGCCCCACCGCTTGACTTGCGAGCGGCGTCTTTGTACTACGGAGTTTGCTTTTTTTGCGTTCATCGTACTAACGCGGTTTCCAACAAGACTTGCCCGGAGGAGAAGGTCATGTCGCATGGCGACGAGATGCAGGAGTTAGAGCTGTTCGGTCGCTATGACGACCTAGAAGGAGAGGGGTTGAGTGCTTACCGTCGCTCGTCTTACGACGATGATGATGAAGATGGATACGGCAGCATGCACGACGATGACGACGACGGCGATAGCCTCTGGGATAGCGCTGAAGACGACGACGAGGACGACGAGGATCGGGAAGACGATCGTTATGAAGACGATGACGACGACGAGGAGGAAGAAGACGATCTCTTCGGCAGCTCCCTGATTCGCCGCGGGCCCGGTCGGCCGCGTAAGCAGCCTGCTCCTAAAGCCGACAAGGACCTCGATCTCGATTTAGATGACGACCTCGACGACGACAGCGATCTGGGTGAAGTCGATAACGAAGACTCGGACGATCCAATAGACGACGACGGTGACCACGAAGATGATGAGGGTGGCGACCTAGACGACTTGGACATCGGCGACGATGATGACCTTGGCGCAGCACCGCCAAAGGCGCGCAAAGCGACATCCAAAGCTGCGGCTACTGTAAAAGAGGAAGCGGAGGCAGCTCCGGCACCGGCTCCGGCCAAAAATCAGCCCTCGTCTAGTAAGTCGAGCGGAAAAGCCGCCGCGCCGTCACCAACTAAAGGCGCGCAAAAGAAGGCAGCTCCAAGCAAACCAGCTGCTAAAGCACCGGCAAAAAAATTTCCGGCGGCTAAGAAAGCACCAGCCGTAAAGAAGGCAACAGCGAGCAAGCCAGCCAAGAAAGCGACTCCTGCTAAGAAAGCAGCGCCCACCGGCAAGGCACCCGCTGGTAAACCGTCCGCTAAAAGGGCACCAGTCAAGAAGGCTCCAGCAAAAAAGGCGGCTGGTAAACCAGTAGCGAAGAAGGCCGCCACGCCCAAAAAACCCGCCACCAAGAAGGCTCCGGCCAAAAAGGCACCAGCCAAAAAGGGTAGTGCAGCTAAGAAGCCAGCGCCTGCAAAGAAGGCCGCAGGAAAGGGCGCCAGTAAGGCACGCCGCAGGTAACACACGTCAGAACGAAAACAAAAAGGGCGCGACTTAACGTCGCGCCCTTTTTGTTCACAAACCGCCCTCTTCAAGTTCTCACAACTCGCACTTCTACTATGACGATATCTTCATTAGCACCAGGCCGCTCACGATTAGAACCGCCGCAAGAATTCGCATGGCGCTAGCAACTTCGCCCAGCACGAAAATGCCTACTACAAACGCCCCGACGGCACCTATGCCCGTCCAAATCGTGTAGGCGGTACCCAAGGGCAGCGTCTTCATAGAAATAGACAACAGCCCAAAGCTGGCTATCATGGCCACAATGGTAATGGTGGAATAACCCGGGCGAGTAAAGCCTTCCGAAAGCTTCATAGTGTACGCCCAAACCACCTCCAGCAGCCCAGCGACTATTAAAAATGTCCAGGCCATACGGCTCTCTCCTGTTTAAACGAGCCGGGTCGTCCCGGACGGAAAATTTGCCCGCAGGCTGAGGTCGTCCTCAATTTCTTAAAGATAGCTTGTACTGGATTTCGGAGGAAGAGACGCCAAGATTGGGCAAGTATTCACCCCCGCACCCGCCGATTCTCCGCAATCTCGCCACATACTCTCCCCGACGGCGTGGGAAACCGTATATTCAGCCGTCTCATGGCTGAGTCACCCGTCCCTCTCCTCCGCGCCCACGCTCGGCACGCACCTTGGAACGCCCGAGGTTTAGCAGCGCATGCAGCTGCGCTTGTCGATGCCGCTGGAATGAAGCCCACTAACGCCTCTGCGCGCGCTACTCCAAGTGCACGCGCCGTGCGTTTCTATGTTTCCAATGGTCTCCTAGATAGACCGGAAGGAGCTGGAACGGCCGCTACCTACGGCTACAGACATTTATTGCAGCTGCTCGCGATAAAAATCAGACAGCGCGAAGGGCAAACGCTCGACGCTATTAAAGCTGAAATGCGAGAGGTAACTGGCGACTCGCTCGAAAAGCGTGTCGCGCAATCGCTCGCACCTGCGCTCTCTGTACGAATGGAGCCAATCGTCACTCGCGGTCAAGACGATATCGCGGCATGGCGACGGGTACCCGTTAGCGACGGAATCGAATTGCATGTACGCGACAATGCATCATCGGCGCGCCCAGAACTTCTAGTCGCAATGAGAGAAGCCTTACGCAAAGTACTCGCTGGGAGTGAAGACAACTTCTAGTTCCTTACACAATGGGGACGGTTCCCTTTCCAATGGGGACAGTACCTTTTTTGTCCCCGGACCGACAGAAGTGCGTCGCGATATTCTCGAAGCGATGTTGCGCCCCGTTGTTTCGCATAGAAGTACGGAGTTCGTAACACTTGTACATGAATTGCAAATCGCACTACAGCACATACTTGGTACGAATCAACCGGTAATGGTTGTTGGCTCTTCGGGCACTGGATTAATGGAAGCCGCTATTCGCAACTCTCCCGAAGGTACTATTCTTTGCATTGATAACGGCGCTTTTGCAGCACGTTTCGCGAGTATCGCACGTAGCTGCGGCCGAGTTGTCGATGTGCTGGAGTGCGGCTGGGGGGAAGTGGTTAGTGCAGAGATGCTAAACGAAGCATTACGTAAATGCAGTTATGCCGCTGTGACCGTTGTTCATTCGGAGACGTCAACGGGTGCGCTTACTAACATTGAGCCTTTAGCAAAAGTTGCACACGACAGTGGCGCGCTTTTACTCGTAGATGCAGTAAGTAGCGCTGGTGGTGTAGAACTAAGTGTAGACCGATCAAACGCGGATTTTGTTTTCACTGCGTCGCAAAAGGCGCTTGCTCTGCCTCCAGGTTTAGCATTCGCCGTTGCATCAGAACGTTTTATTAAGGCGAACAGCAGGAGCGCAAATAACAGTGGGACTTACTTTAGCCTAAACGTGCTGCTTAACGCTGCGCGTAAGCACACAACCGCTTTCACTCCGCCTGTGTCGCTATTATATGCTGCACATAAGCAGTGTACTGAAATCGCATCATTGGGAATTTCCGTTCGTGCTGCTAGACATAACGATATGTCTAACTGTGTACAAAATTGGCTCGCAGTTGCAAATGCTGATAATGTCGCGCTGACACCATTGGCAACTACTTTAGTTGCCTCTCCCACTGTTTCGGTTTTACAGCTTCCTATCGGTTTCAATTCCGCCGAAGTTGTACGCACGGTTTCCAATCGAGGCTTCACCATATCAACAGGATACGGGAAACATGAGCAAGACACTGTTCGCATAGGACACATGGGCGATCACACCGTCGCTTCTTTGCAAAAGTGTATATCTGCTATCGAAAGTGCTCTACTAGAGATAGCGCAACTCAACAACACCGCTAACTCATCACTTTAGCGGTTAGCAACAATAAAGCGTTGTTTACCAGCTTACTTTACACACATGGACTTTAACTCTCAGTTGGTTGTAATAGCTGGTGTGGGGCGCAGCGGCCAGATGGGCGAGGCACTTGCGCTGTCTTTCGCTCGACAGGGTGCGACCTTGGCTCTTATCGACCGCAACAGCAGCGAAGCTGAGCAGCGAGCGGCTGACATTGTTACCGCTGGCTATACCGCGTCTGCACATTCAGCCGATCTAACAGATGCTGCCGCGCTTGCAGCTGTGGTGTCTGAGATTCACAACGTGCACGCTCGCTTTGAAGGTAAGGTGCACGCAGTTGTTTGCGTTGCTGGAGGATACGCTGGAGGTACAACTGTAGATGAAACTGAAGAGTCACAGTGGCATAGAATGTTTTCCGTTAACGTCGAAACGGCGTATCAAACCACACGTGCATTTCTTCCTTCAGTAAGAAATGCGCGCGGAGCATTTGTGTACTTCACTTCTGTTACTGCAACTGCCAGTGGTAACGCCAAAGGACTTAGTGCTTACGCTGCGGCCAAGAGCGCTGTACTTACTTTTATGAAAGCTGTTGCTGCCGATGAGAAGCAGATCGGAGTACGCGCCAATGCCGTAGCACCGACTAGCATTCGTACTGCCGCAAACGAACACGCAATGGGCGTAAGTAAGAACTATGTCGAAAAAGAATCAGTGGCAGACGTGGTTCTTTTTCTTTCCTCGCAGCAAGCTCGCAACGTTAGTGGTCAAGTAATAACGCTTAGTTGACTTTACAGAGTGCTTTCCTACTGCCAGCTTCACAGTCGATGACCCTCGCCGCACGGAAACGCCCTGCAGTACGTGGGGTGCTCCTTGATAGAGCTCTTGAAGCCCTTCCGCTATTCCGTCTGAGTGATTCGGCGGACGATTCGCCCGTCACTTACGTGACAGAGACGGGCGGTCGCTGGCGCGTAATTGCTGCGGCCGGTGACAGGCTTCCAGGCACTTTCGATCAGGATGTGTACGTCGAGCTCATGCATCGCTTCCATGAGGCAGGCTCACCTTCTGACGGCGCTGTCACCTTCACATTGCATGCGTTTCTTCGATCAATGGGAAGGCGCGCTGACGGTAGAACTTATGAGCTGCTAAGAGCTGCGCTTACGCGGCTTGAACGTACCACACTCGAGTCGCAAGGCGCGTACTTGGCTGCAAACGGCTCCAGTGATCTCAGCTTCACTGTGCTTAGCTCCGTTTCGGTTCAAAGGCGACGTGTGGCAGATCGTGAGCAGCTAACGCTATTTGGAAACATCGCGGCAGGCGAGCCCGGTGACGCTCGAGTGGTTATTTCACCCACTATCCGGGGCAGCTTAGCAACGCGCAATGTCATCACATTGTCGGCCACCCGATACCATGCACTGTCCTCTCCAGTAGCGCGGCGACTTTATCGTATCCTTGAAGTCGCGCGGGCTGACGGAAGGCTCTCGTGGCGCGTCCCTCTAGAAGCGCTGGCCGAACAGATTCCGCTTTCGCAACGTTATCCATCACACCTGCAGCGGGTTTTACAGCCCGCGCACGAGATGCTACTGAGCGCCGGCCTAGTACGTGACATAAGCATCACCCAGTACGAGCGGGTTTGGAACGTCGACTACGTACTCGGCGCTAGACCCAGAGAAGAATAGACAGTTCCGGTAGTTCAACGCTCGAATCTGGAACGTGTACGCTCCTGCTGCGTACGACTTTTGCAGCTAGATACACAGAATAAGCTCCCGGTCCCAGTTGTCCTGCACCAAACGGGTGCAAGACTTAGCTTTCCCGGTCCCTCCATGGTGAGAACCGACGTATGACCCGTTCGCGAAAGGCCGCACTGGCCAGCCTTATCCTCCTCCCCGTCCTTGCCGGTGGCTTTGCGCTACAGGCTAAGTCGACGCGTGGCGGCGCGCAGTTACTTGAACAAGTGCTGACATTCGTCGCATTCCGCTACGTCGATACGCTCGACGTCCAAGCGCTTTACGAGAAAGCCGCGCGCGGTCTTGTAAAGGAGCTCAACGACCCCTACACAGAGCTTTTCACTCCTAAGCAGCTCGAAGAGTTCTCCAGAAACACCAATGGGCGCTATGCCGGTCTGGGAATGGAAATCCTCCCTGTTGGCGGCTACGTCACTATTCAAAAGGTATTTCCTAACACGCCTGCCGAACGTGGTGGAGTGCAGGAAGGCGACCGCATTGTATCTATCGACACCTTTAGCGCTCGTGGGTGGGGTAACGCACAGGCTCAGGCAAAACTGCTAGGCCCGCCGGGAACTGCCGTGTCGGTAACCTTTCAACGCCCCGGCGTACCACAGCCCATCAAGCTCGACTTTAAACGAGCAGAAATCAAAGTGCCGGCAGTTCGGTACTCGATAATGTTGGACGACCAAATCGGCTATGTCCCGCTCGATCGATTCAGTGAGCAGACAACGGAGGATATTGCTCGCGCCATACAATCATTCCAAACGCAGGGAGCTAAGGGAGTCATTATCGACCTTCGCAATAACCCTGGCGGCATTTTGGAAGAAGCGTTCTCGATGGCCAATCTTTTCCTCCCTCAAGGGAAGGAGCTACTTAGCGTCCGGGGACGTGCTGGCGAAGGGCAGCGGTTCGTATCCGAACGATCTGCTTTGGCTCCAGATATTCCGATGATCGTCCTGGTAGACAATTACTCGGCCTCGGCGTCTGAGATTGTCGCTGGTGCGCTTCAGGATTACGACAGAGCGCTTATCGTGGGCACGACATCGTTTGGTAAGGGGCTCGTGCAAAGTGTCTACAACCTCGACGGTGGCTACGCGCTCAAGATTACGACGGGCAAGTGGTACACGCCGTCTGGTCGCTCTATTCAGCGCGACCGTAAGCTCAACGCCGACGGCCAGTTTGTAGAGATTGCGCCCGATTCACTCGAAAGTGATTCGTCTAAGAAAGCCCGTCCCGTATACAAATCGTCGGGCGGTCGCACGCTATACGGAGGTGGCGGCATCACCCCTGACGTGATTGTTACCCCCGACACCATTAGTACCGACGAGCAAAAACTGGCTCGTGAAATCGCTCCTAAGGCCGGAGACTATCAGTCGATTCTCTCACAGTACGCTGAAACCTTTAAAGGAAAGGTTACACACGACTTTGCGTACGAAAAGAACTGGGGTGATTCCATTTTTGTGCGGCTCAACGCGGGCGGCGTAAAAATTGATTCTTCGGTTTTCAAAGCTGGCAGAACGTTTATCGACCGTCAGTTAGAGTTTCGCATCGCTCGTGTCGCGTTTGGTGATTCTACCGTGAAGCGTCACGAAATACCCGACGACAAACCTCTACGAGCTGCGGTATCACTTTTACGCGGTGCCACCAGCCAAAAGGAAGTGTTCGCTGCGGCCAGTTCAGCTGAAAACAGAACGGCTGAACGCAGCAAGGCCGGTAGCCGTTAAAGCATACGACGGTAAAGCATACGAAAGGAGAAAGTTTTTCCTCCGTATTTGTATCAGGTCGACCAAACGCGTTCAATCAAGTATAGAGAAGGCGGCGTCCATCGGACGCCGCCTTTATCGCATAAACCCTAGGCTCATGTCTTACTGGCTTTACATACGTACTTCTCTCCGCTTAACCGCGGCTGCAGCTGTAACCTTCACCTTAGCCGCCTGTGGTCAGCGCGATGCTGCGAACACCGATAGCGCAGCCAACGCAGACTCGGTCGTGAATATTTCCATCGTACCGGAAGCCGACGAGATCAACCTCACTAACGTTCGCCAGATCACCAACGGCGGCGAGAATGCAGAGGCGTACTTCAGCGCCGATGGTGAGTGGCTCACTTTCCAGTCAACTCGCGACGGACGTGTCTGCGATCAGCAGTACGTTATGCGAGTAGATGGTACTGGGCTGCAAAAGGTGTCAGTGGGTGGCAAGACTACCTGCGGATGGTTCCTCCCAGGCTCTGAAAGGCTGTTCTTCTCTTCAACACACGCCTCTGACTCCGCCTGCCCGCCACGTCCAGACCCATCGCAGGGATACGTTTGGGGTATCGATAAATACGAGTTTTATACCGTTAACCGCGACGGCTCAGACCTTAAGCAGCTAACCAACTACGGCAGCTACAGCGCTGAAGGCATCCTGTCGCCAGACGGTAAGCGAATTGTATTTACATCGCTAAAAGACGGTGACCTCGACATTTACACAATGAACGTTGACGGCACCGATGTGCGTCAGCTTACCACAACTCCGGGTTACGACGGAGGCCCATGGTGGTCGCCAGACGGAACCAAGATTGTATACCGCGCTTGGCATCCAACCGATACAGCCGAACTTCGCGCTTATCGCGAGCTGCTCGACAAGGACATGATCCGTCCTAACAGAATGGAGCTCTTTGTGATGAATGCAGACGGGAGTGATCAACGCCAAATAACAACACTCGGCGGTGCCAACTTCGGTCCGTCTTGGACGCCAGACGGTAATCGCATCATTTTTTCGTCAAACCACAAGAACCCGCGTAGCCGCAACTTCGATTTGTACATAATCGGAATAGATGGCACAGGGCTTAAGCAGGTCACAACAAATGGGGAGTTTGACGGTTTCCCGATGTTCAGCCCCGATGGGAAAAAGCTAATATGGGCTTCAAACCGCTTTGCTGAAAAAGAAGGGGAGACAAATCTGTTTATAGCCGACTGGAACGAGCAGTAGGCTGTAAGTCGGCAAGCTGTACGCCGGTACGCTGTAGGTCGGTATTGGGTTAGGGCGAGTGGTTTTCGTGCACGTCTGCGGACAGTTGTTCCGCAGCGTGCATCCCTAACCGGCGGAGTAGTGTCGTAACGTGTAATTGTTCTTCTCGGGTAAGTCCTGAAACCGCCCGCTCAATTGCTGACGCATGCAATGGGAATATCGAAGAGATTAGCTGCTCTCCCCTTTGAGTGAGCGCTGCGTAGCGCGCGCGCCGGTCTTTACTCGACGCACGTCGTTCAACGAGTCCCTTACCCGCAAGACGATCAACGAGAAAGGTGATACCGCCGCTCGAAACAAGAATCTTTCGCTGCACTTCGCCCAGCAACATCGGACCTCGATGGTATAGCGCTTCTAGTACGCCGAATTCGGCCATCGTTAGTCCGTGGCTAGCAGCATCCGCAGAGGCATGAGCAGTAATGGATGAATGGGCTCGAGACAGCACTACCCATAGCCGCAATGCGGTGGAAAGTCCTGTTCCTTTTTCGGTCGCTTCGGCGGATGTTGTGCTCGTGAATTCCATTAACATAGCCTCCCCCTAAATCAGCACTCGCGCAAGGGGGCACACGCAACGCAGTTTACTTATATGTCTATCGATCTCCGTAACGCAGCTGTTGGTGACCGTGTTCAGCATGAGTTTCTTGTTAGAAGCCGAACTGAGCGTGTCACTCGCGCGAATAAGCCGTTCGTTGTGCTATCCCTATCGAATGCCAGCGGCTCAATCGACAGCGCTCCTATTTGGGACGAACAGATGGAATGGTGCGCGGGCGCGGTAGAGGGGTCGGTTGTACAGGTGATCGGGGAGATTTCCACCTACGGCGACGACGCTTCACGCCGACGGCAGCTAACCATAACCGCGCCGCTGCGGGTGCTACCACCGGGTGATTACAACCCTGAGCACTTCCTCGAGCGAGTCGAGTACTCCACCGAAAGCATGTGGTCGAGTATCGACAAAATGCGCGGCGAGTTCCGTTCCGAGAAGCTCCGATCGGCGGTAGACCTCTTTTTTGCGGACGATGAGTTCCGTGTCGAGTTTGAACGCACTCCGGGCTCGGTACGAGGACACCACGCCAAGTTGGGCGGACTACTCCTTCACGTTTGGGAGGTCGCAAGCATAGCTCGCCACACCGCGCGTACAGTGAAACATGCTAACCAAGACTTAGTGGTAGCAGGCGCACTGTTACACGACATCGGTAAGGTTCAAGCCTACTCCATTTCTCCAAAAGGTTTTGATCACACCACCGTCGGAATGCTCCTCGGACATGTCACTTTAGGCGCACTGATGTTTGACAGGCGCCTTACTGCTTCTAAACTGTCGCTAAGTAGCACGCAGCACAACGAACTTCTTCATATGATTCTTTCGCATCACGGATCGTTAGAGTTTGGGAGTCCTGTGCAGCCGATGACAGCTGAGGCGGAGATTGTCCATTGGGCTGACGAGGCTTCTGCCAAGGCCACGGACATGATTGACGAGCAATCAGATTCAGATCTTTTTCCTGCTGGCGGCACCAACGATATTTCCTTGAAGCGGTCATGGAAGTTAGGGAGGAGATTATGGCGACGTTCGGAAACATGGGACTAAGTCGCTGCGCTGTAGCTTCTTACACTCAATGTTTTTCCAGTATATTCGTGATGTGAGCTTCAATAGCTGATCTAAAGTTGTTAGCTTTGAGAGAATGTTCCGGGTTCGTCTACCCGGGCGAAACACGCGAGGAGGCGGGATGCGCAAGCCAAGACCTAATACGTACAACCCTGCACAGGCACTCCATCTCATTGCGGCAGATCGAAGCGGACTGCCGCTTAGCTGCCCGTCCTGTTCAGGTCAGATAGCACGTGACCCCACGTCTAGCCCTCCACCGCCCAATTCGCACGTCACATTAAAGTGCACGAGTTGCGGCAGGTTGGCGAAATACATAGCTGGCATTAACTGACTTAGCTCAACAAAACGAAAAAGCCCCACCTAAAACGGTTGGGGCTTTTTGTTTTGTAGCGAATTAAGGTTTGCCGAGTTTGGGAGCTTACCAGTTAATCGTTCCTTGCTGAGATGTGTCGACCTTCTCTTCTTCGCCGGCTTTGAAGAGATAGGCTTCCATGTTGCGTGTGAGGAACGTGCGTGCTTGCGGATCCATCACATTGAGTCCGTAGTGATTGATGAGCATTGTTTGCTGTTTCAACCACTGTCCCCAGCAGTCTCGGCATATCTCACCTACTATGCGAGCACCAATTGCACCGGGAAACGGCGGGCGTTCGAACCCTTCCCTTGTTTCACCGCATCGACTGCACTTTATCTCAGCCACGTTGTTTGTTACTCCACTATACGTACGTGAACACCTTCTCGGGCGTACTTGACCTCAGCCAGCCCAAACAGTGACAGTAGTTTGATATAGAGCCAGCCCATATCGAACTCAAACCATCTGTGTGCAAATTTAGCGGAGTGCGGGTCTGCGTGGTGATTGTTGTGTAGCTCTTCGCCTGCTAGCCAGATGGCTATTGGCGAAATATTTCGGCTCTCGTCTTTTACTTCGTGATTGCGATAGCCTAGTGCGTGTCCGATTCCGTTAATCACACCTGCTGCCCAGAACGGGATCCAGATCATCTGAACGCCCCAAACGAGTGGACCGACGAACCAACCGAACAGCCAAATATCTATTGCCAGCATAACGATAATGCCGAGGCTACTGCGCTTATCTAGGAGATGACGCTCTATCCAATCTTCGGGGGTACCTTTGCCATACTTCTCCAGTACGCCGGGTTGGCGAACAGCGTTCCGATAATAGAACGCACCTTTTAGCAAAATATTGCGCAGTCCTTCTACAACTGGGCTATGCGGATCGCCTTCACGATCGGCAAAAGCGTGGTGTTTTCTATGGCAGGCGACCCATTCTTTGGTGCGGATCGCGGTTGTTAGCCATAGCCAAACACGCATCGGCATTTCTGCCAGCCAGTGAAAGCGTACTCCGCGATGAGTTTGTGCTCTGTGTAAGAACAGCGTTACACAAACGTTCGTGAAATGGCCAGCGATGACTATAAAAAGGAGCGGTTTCCACCAACTCGCTCCCCAGCTTCCGAATTCGGGCATATCGTGCGCTCCAACGCAGGTCTTCCTTGAGGTGCCTCGCCTCTTCGCGTTGACACCGAACTGTGTACTCTAGCTGCCTCCCGCCCTTGCGCCAAGTCGGAAAGTTCCCGACTTGCGCTCAGGATTTCTCCTCTGGCGAGAAACTGGGGAAGTCTACGGGTTAAGAAGCATTGCTCCCGTAATCTCGTCCGAGGGGTCGATATTTAGCTCGCCATCCTTTGTTAAGTGTTGTAGCAGCGTTTGAACATTTCGGCTAAACATCTGGCTGGCGTGCGTTGCTACCTCCGATGGCAGATTGAGCATTCCGACTATTGAGACTCCATTGTGAACCACTATTTGTCCGGCCACCGTGAGCGCGCAGTTCCCTCCTGTTTCGGCGGCCAAGTCAACGATAACGCTTCCGGCCTTCATTGACGCCACCATTTCGTCTGTTACCAGCAGCGGGGCGCTGCGCCCAGGGATTTGAGCTGTGGTTACGACAATATCTTGATCCTTAATGTGTTTTGCTATGACCTCGAGAGTTCGCTGCTGTTCGTCATCACTTTGTTGTCGTGCGTAACCTCCGGCAGCTTCGGCGTTAGCCGCGGTGAGATCGGACGCTACAAAGCTCGCGCCTAAGCTTTTCACCTGTTCAGCAGCAGCGGGGCGTACATCAAACGCTGAAACCACCGATCCTAGCCGTCGTGCCGTCGCAATGGCCTGCAACCCAGCAACGCCGGCACCGATAACAAATGTTTTTGCGGGCGAGATTGACCCTGCCGCCGTAGTAAGCATGGGCAAGAAACGAGGCAGCTCTTTCGCTGCAATAAGTACGGCCTGGTAACCCGCAACAGTGGCCTGCGAAGACAATACATCCATGCTTTGCGCGCGCGTTATCCTGGGCACCAGCTCTAGCGCGAGCACGGACACTCCGCGATTGGAGAGCTGTTCCGCAAGCGAAGCAGCGGTAGCCGGCTGCATTAGAGCGATGAGCGCAGCACCATCTGGTATAAGTGCCGCATCATCAGCTTCGGGTCGCTGCACGCGAACTACAACCGACGCTCCTTCGTGCGCTGCGGAAGCATTGGCCGCGATCGTGGCGCCAGCCGCTTCATATGTTGCGTCAGGATAGTACGCGGCAGAACCGGCCCCACGTTCAACGACTACGGTGTGCCCTTCTTTCACCAAACGGGCGACACTGTCTGGTGTAAGCGCGACTCGACGCTCGCGCTCCATAGTTTCCCGAGGTACGCAGATTCGCATGTCTCTCCTAGCAACTGTCTATCGCGACTAACAAGTGATGTTAGTGATGTTACGGAACGTACTTCACGCACACAACGGAACGTACTTTACGCACACAATTGTGCAATGAATGCGCGCATTAGTGTTTTCCTTTATGGCATGAGCTGGTACGTGTAGAGCGAGTAGAAAAAGCTCTACGTAGACTCACTCAAGTACTTGTGCTATTCAAAGAGTCGGGCGTTCCGATGTGTTCTTCGAGCCACTTCGCAACTTCGGCCGCTACTTCTTTGTGGCAATAGTCTTCTGCAATTATGTGTCCGCACCCTGACAACCAATATTGCTTGCGAACATTAGCTCCAATTTTCGCGAACAACTGCGCGGCATCCTTTTCTGGTATGCGATTGTCCTCGCGCGACTGCAGATACAACGTAGGAGCTTTGACGCGGGGGAGAACTTTTGCAGCTTTACCCGCAATTCTTCTTAGCTGAACCAGCATTCCCGCAGTCACCACCCCGGTGCCTAACGCGCGTTTGCGTGCAACAGGATCGTGTATCGAGTTCTCTCCGCCAGCGCTTCGATGATACGGAATAACAGGTTGTGCAATCCATGCGCCGGTCAACTTTACCTGCAGTTCGGCCGGCATTCCTAGATATGGAGCAAGTAGAACTAGTGCTGATAGGTCGGGGTGCTTAGCAGCTACCAGGACTGCAAGCGCACCACCCATCGATTGACCGACCAGTGCAACATGTTCGTACCGTGACGCTAGCTCTTCGTACTGTGCTCTGGCGTACGACAGCAATGATTCTGCACGCACCGATGCCGCATCTTTCAGCGAACGTCCATGTCCGGGAAGAAGCGGTGCGTGAACAGTCCAACCTTTGCTATTCAATGCGTTGGCCAGCGTCACCACAGATTGTGGTGTGTCGTTAAAGCCGTGAAGTAAAAGAACCGCGTGAGTTGTGCTCCCTTCGAGCACAACCGGCTCAGCACCTTGTACTATACCATCGTCTTTAATTGTTCGACGTCGAGCGAAGTCCGCTTCAAAGCTACTCTTCACACGACGTCGAACTAAGACCGTTGCAAATGCTGCAACAGTTGCCGCGATAAACCGAAACAACTTAGAGGCCGCCTACGGTTTGTTTAGCTGTCATCGTTCGTTTAGCGCGCGACGTGCGTCATTAATAGCTGACGCAGCATCTAGGAATCTTTGCGCCAAGTCACGAACTTCGCCCTGAGCGGTCGCTTCATCTGAGTACCGTATGGCCTCACTCACTCCGGGAAAGCTTATGGTAGCATAACCGTTGTCGACATCCGATGCGTAAATGAGCGACCTGTACCACGGGCGGCTTTTAAGTCCTTCTGGACGAGCGAATGCGCGCTCGACTCGAAGTAGTGCTGTATTTGTTGTAGCAAATCCTTTTCCTGCAGTTGCTGTAGCGAGCGCGTTATCACGAGCGGAGGCGAACTCGCGAGCTGCTTTCTCAAGTTCTGCTATCCCTTTGTCTAGATCAGTTATTACAGCACCATCCCAGCCGCGTGCCGCGAACCCACTACGAACAGCCGGCACATACCGACGCATCGTCACCGCGAACTCTGCGTAATCGTAAGGGAGAACGTCTGCGTTGGCTAAACGGAGTAGCATAGCGGCACCAATTCTGCCTGCCGTTGCGTGAAATACAAAGCCGGGATCGCCAAATCGCTCCATCCATGCGAAAGTATCGTAACCAGAGTGATAAATCCCAGATGGACCACCGAAACCCCAGTCTGCTATAGGAATGCCGAAGTGATTATAGAAACCCGCAAAGTCGCTTCCGCCTCCCGGATCTCCCATAGGTGGTTCTAAGGAATCCACACGAGTTCCCGACGATGCACGCCAAGCCTCATACACACTGCCTCGCAATTTTGGATGCGGAACATCCTTCACAATGTCGCGCAGTATCGAACGCATTGATGGTGTACCGCCTCCGCCAAACTGACCGCCTTGCGCCGCTACGTCTTGGTTTAGATAAGCAACTGCACCACGTTTCAACTTGAGCGAGTCGTCTTCGACATACTCAGTTGAGCCTACAAGCCCCCATTCTTCTGCGTCCCAAGTTGCAAATACAATTGTGCGACGAGGGCGAACACCCTCGCGTGCGAGCTTCGACAGTGCTTGCGCAGCTTCGAGGACGCTTACCGTGCCACTAATGTTGTCTGCCGCGCCCGCACCCCACGAATCACGATGAGCGCCTATGAACACATACTCGTCTGGGAAATCGGTGCCGCGTATGTAACCAAAAGTGTTCCAAATATCCTTCGTTCCGTTCGTCGCTGCGTCGGTTTCAACTTCAACGCGCGCGCGTACTGGTCCGGCGCCAATGTGATAGCGCAAGGGAAGTCCGCCTTGCCAATTAGATGGAATATCCTTTCCTCGTAACTCCTCGAGTATCAGCTGCGCGTTTGATGCGCTTATTGGTACCACCGGAATCTTTGGTACTCCCGTTTGGTCTAGCGGCAAACGTGGTGCACCGGGAACGCTACCGTAACCTGGTGTGCGCGGATCTCCTGTTCCGTTAAACACCGACCCACGCTGTACGCCTCCCATTGGTCGCATTGGTCCATCTGGGTATACATCTCCCCGCGCAAAGCCATCGTCCAAGGGATCTGTATAAATGAGCAGAGCAACAGCGCCACGCTTCTCCGCTTCCCGTGCCTTTATCCCACGGAAGCTACGCCCGTAGCGAGCCAGTACGACTTTACCCTTCACTGATACGCCAAGTGAGTCGAGTGTTTTGTAATCTTCGATTAAACCGAAGTTAGCAAAAACGACCTCACCCTCTCCAGCACCGGCAGCGCTCGATCCGTTGACAGTTAGATACTGCTGCATGGCAGTAACCGGGTCTCCCTCAATAACTGGCTCAGCGAGGCTTAGCGACAGCGTATCGCGGTTCATGCGGGTAACTCGCACCGATGTTGCATGCGGTAACCACACGTTATACGTGCGAACTTCAGTTTCCAGCCCCATGGCTTTCATCTGATTTATTACGTAGTCGCGCGTACGCGCTTGCCCTGGTGTTCCGGCAACGTGCGGCTCGCGAGAGAGTTCTCGGGAGTGCGATCGCGCACGCTCTGCCTCGGGAACAGCAATGGCTTGCTTCTCGTAGCCTCGTTGCTTTTCTGCCGCAGCCGGTGTGTATCCGGGCATAGAACGAACTGTCTGTGCTTCAGCAGTCACAGACAGACACGCCGTTGCCAACACGGCTCCGAACAGTAGGGTGTTCGTATGAAAAGCGTTTGTTCGAGTGGTCACGGTATTTCTCCCGGAGTATGAGAGAGGGGGAGTTACTAACAGGTTACGCTACCTCCGGTAATAGCGTACGCAGGGTCACGATAACTACTGGTCCTCTAATTCCTCTAGCGCTCGTTGAATAGCTTGCTGCAAAAGTGCTTCTCTATCGGGATTATTTGGAAGTGCGGCAACCAGTCGTGAGAACTGCCTTGCCACCTCACTTTCTTCCTGCTCTATGGTAGGAGTTGCAACTCCTAAAGCGGACAGCGTTGCAGACGCCAAATCTCTTAATGCCTGCGCTGTTTCCGAATCAAAATCGGCTAACAATTTATTCCGCACAGGATCAGATGTGTCTTTCTTCTCACGCCTGCGTTTTCCCGCTTCAAGCATTGAGTTAACGCTTGCGAGTGTTACAACGAACGACCCGGGAGAATGCTCTACGTAACCACTTATTATTGCGCGCCTTCTTAAAGACGGGAGTAGCTTTGCGATAGCCTCGCGAACTGGCGAGAAGCCGTCAACGCTCTGATTGCCGCGTCCTGTAATAATTAGTGCTTCACGCTGTTTCCCGCTCTCAACCTGCAGTCTCCGTAACCACTGTTCGGTTTGCTTAGCTGCCTGCAACGCCGTTGGCTGCTGCGCGCGCAGGTTGAGAGTGCGCGATGCTCCAAAGCGTGCCTCGTCGAACGCACGAAATAAAGCATCGTTGCCCATAGTGAATTACCGTCTACGTTGAGGCGAAGCGAAACGCTCAGGCCCTTCGAAAATGAAGGTAAGAGCGCGTCCGTCTATATCTTCGATTGGTTGAACACCTACAAGTGCTGCAAGCGTAGGTGCAATATCCACTGTGCGGACGGAATCCGCGTATCTGCCGGGCTTCACTCCTGCACCCGCAAAAACAATGGGAACGTTAGCATCGTAGTCGTGCGGCATACCGTGTGTTGCCGTTCGTCCTGAGCCCCAATACCAGTAGGGCTCGAGTGTCACCGTAAGCACTGCGTTAATATCGCGCGGTATCGAGTGCATCCAGCGTCGTGCAACTACATCGCCACTCGCAGCAAGTGTAGGGAGTGTTTCTACACGATCTACCCTAAGTACTCCGGGAACTTTCAGGAAAGCATCCCGCAGCGAGTTTACGGTAGAGTCAACGTTAATTCCCTTGGCCACTAACCGATTTCTGTCTAGCATGACTATCCCTGTGCCCAGAGAGAGCGCATCCGTCTCTACTCCCATTGCTAATAGCTTGCTGCGTGCACCATCAATAACAACGCGCGAATCAACACGTCCTCTCAGCGTGTCTCCAAAATGCTTAATCGGATATGGCGCAACGCCGTGATCGGCACTTAAGGCAAACACAATGCGCGTTGAATCTCGCAACTGAAATAGAGAGTCGATGAAAGCTCCCAATGTGCGATCGAGCCTAAGTATCTGATCGTGAAGCTCTCGCGAATCTGGGCCATATCGGTGACCTATCGCGTCGGTCGCCGATAGAGATATAGCTAGTACGTCTGTACCAGGCCCTTTGCCAAGTTCCAACTGTGTAAGTCCTTCAAGTGCAAACTCTACTGTAACATCGTCCATCCACGGGAACTCTGGCAATTCGCTTCCCGCAGCACGTATCTCTGTTGGCATTATATGCGGAAATAGAAAGTTGCGCCCAGAGTTTTCATACGCAACTGAATCTGGCTCAGGATAGAAAGATGGATCACGCAGCAAGTTCCACTCTTTCCCTACGTAGCGAGCGAGTATGTTCCGAGAATTAAACTGATTCACCCACGACGGAACTGTATCAGCGTAGTAGCGGCTGGTGGTAAAACGCCCTTCCCCCGAATACCAATACACGCTTTGCTTTGCTTTGCCGAGTGGCAGTATGGCGCTACGATCCTTCCGCGACACCGAAAGTGCGCGCGCCCACGGATCGTTGGTTCTCACCCAATCAAAGAATGCACTACCGCGAAAACGGAACGGTGACGCGCCTCCTCCTCTACCAAACAAGAGAGGCGATTGCGGATCCGACACTCCGATTTCATTCCGCATGATTCCCGTATTCTTAGGAAATCGCCCAGACCATAGTGTCGCGTGCCCCGGAGCGGTTTCAGTGGCACCGTGGTCGTGAACGGAGTTAGTAAAAACAGCACCGTTCTTCATGAGCCACGCAAAGCCGCCAGTAAACTCGGCGCCGAACCTATCGAGATAGTCAGCTCGTAGCTGATCGACGGTTATCTGTACGACCAGCACAGGCGGTGCAGAGAAAGCGGGAGCACTCTCTACTGTAGTCTTTGTTTGAGCGGATGCGAGCGCAGGAGCTAATGCTACAGCGGCGCTGATACCTAGTGCGGAGAACGCGCGCAGCGACAATCGATGTCGCATGTGTGAGACGAGTGAATCGATCATTTTAGAAATCTACTCGCTAGCAGCACCCGTCCGGCCTCGTACACGCCGCCGGATCGACGCGTCAGGACAGGTGCAATACTGCTAGTGATATCGCGGTTAGCGAGAAATCGCGGTGTTAATGCGACATCGCATACGTAACCGCTCCATTCACGGAGGCACGTGAAGGCGTCGTCAATATTGTGCATTTCGCACAAACGCAACAGGGGTAAACGAAAAACATTGCCTGTGATGAACGCCCGACTAAACGAGAAGTGCGCGAACCCAATGGCTCGCGCACTCCGTTTCGACTGCGATCGACAGCAACTATTCTGCGTTGACGATAACCTCTTCAAGAATGGCCAAGCCATCACGCAACTGCTCCTGTGTCATAACGAGTGGCGGAAGTAAACGCAGCGTGTGTTCACCTGCGGTTACGAGAAGTACGCCCCGGTCGAATGCGCGGGACACAATGGAGGCCGCGGGTTCGTGTACGTCTACACCCCACATAAACCCAGTGCCACGAACTGCACGAATCTTCCCAGTTCGTTCAGCGATAGCGTTCAACTGCTCGCCTATCCATGCACCAGTATTACGCACGTGGGCAAGCAAAGAAGGCTCCGCAAGTCGTTTCGCTACATGAAGTGCTACATGTGTTACAAATGGCCCGCCGCCAAAGGTGGTTCCATGGTCACCTGGTTGCATTACACGAGCCACAGCTGCGTTCATTAGCAGCGCGCCCATGGGCAAACCACCTGCAATCGGTTTTGCCAGCGTCATCATATCGGGCTCGATTCCAGCATGCTCGTATGCGAACAATGTTCCTGTGCGCCCCATGCCGCACTGAATCTCATCGAGGATAAGAAGAATGTTGCGCTCTCTAGTAAGAGCACGCAGTCCGCGTAAAAACTCTGCATCAAGAACACGAACACCGCCTTCGCCTTGAATAGGCTCAACGATTACCGCTGCAGTTGTCTCTTCGTCTAGCGCAATGCGCAGTTCATTAAGGTCCCGCTCTACTATTGAAACTCCGCCCATTAGTGGACGAAACGGGAGACGATATGACGGTCGATCGGTGGCTGCAAGCGTTCCGGGCATACGACCATGAAATGCGCCACGCAGCGCAACGATCTCATGCTTACCAGGTGAGTTCTGCGTACGGGCCCAACGACGCGCAAACTTAAAAGCCGCCTCGTTAGCCTCTGCACCAGAATTAGAAAAGAAAACACTGTCAGCAAAGGAGTTATCCGTAAGCCACTTAGCCAACTCTTCGCCCGGCGATGTGCGATAAAGGTTGGAAGTATGAATAAGTCCCGTGTCTAGAGCTTCTTGCATCGCTTGACGCACGCCTGCGTCGTTATGGCCGAGTGCCATTACAGCTATTCCCGCAGCCATATCGAGATAACGTTTCCCCTGCTCGTCTACCATAAAAACGCCGTCACCGCGAACAAATAGCGCGGGCTGGCGCTTATATGTCCCTACGAGCGTTGGTACCGGAGGAGCCACGGAAAGGTCGTCCTGCGATTCGTCAGCTGGCACTGACGGCGTTTTGTCGAGCGTCGTAGTCATGATGCTTCAGTTTTGAGATGTCCCCGATGCGACGATCGCGGTCCCCGCGTCGCTTACTTCCAGTGCATGCGTATCACCAATACGAACTCGCCTCACTCCATGAGCTAAAGCGCGGATACACGCATCTAGCTTGGCCGCCATTCCTCCGGCCGCGGTACCATTATCAATTAGCTTGCGCGCTTCCGATTCGGACAAGGTAGTTATTAGCGAACCGTTTGCGTCCAACACACCTGGCACGTCGGCAAGCAGAAACAGCTCACTTGCATTTAACGACCCCGCGATAGCTGCGGCTGCGTCGTCACCGTTAACATTCAGCGCCTCACCTCGTTCTTCTGCCGCAGCAACGGGCGATACGACGGGGACGAATCCCTCTCGTAAAAGCGTGACGATAAGCGCGCTATTGGCATGTACCGGCGTGCCTGAATGTCCGAACTTTTCACGGTCGATTGGACGCGCGCGCAATAGCGCGTCGTCTTCTCCCGAAATGCCTACCGCGCGCACATCGCGCATAGTGAGCGCCGATACCAACTGCTTATTTGCCAATCCCGACAGCACCATTCGCACCAGCTCTAACGCTAACGGCGTTGTTACGCGGCGTCCCCCAATAAAAACCGGCTCCTCACCTCTTAGCCTCTGAAGCGCGCTTATCTGATCGCCGCCGCCATGCACGATCACCAACGCTCCTTGATACGCCGTCGACATGCGCGCGAGTACTTCCGGTAGAACCGGGTCGGACTGAGTACGTCCTCCCAGTTTTACAACTAGAGGCTGTCTCACGCAGGGAGTCCTGCCGTTTCATCAAGACCGAACATAAGGTTCGCGTTCTGTATGGCCTGACTCGCGGCACCCTTCATGAGATTATCGATCGCGCTGAATACTAGAAGAGTCGGCTGCCGCATTCCCGAAGGAATACGTGCGCCAATTCTCACGACATTTCGGTGAGCAACTTCTGTAAGCGCGGGAAGGTCGTCTGTGATCTCAATAAATGGTTCACCATCGTACATCGCACGATAGGGAGCCAGCGCGTCTGCAATAGGCCTAGAAAGCGGGACCGTTATGGTAGACAGAATGCCGCGGTCTACTGGCAACAGATGGGGGGTGAAAAGCAGATCGCAATCAGCACCAAGCTGCTGCATGACAGCGCGCATTTCGTATAAGTGACGGTGCGAGTTCCCGACGCCGTAAGGTCTATAGTTCTCGGTAACTTCTGCGAACAGCAGATCCATACGTGGCGTGGCTCCAGCGCCACTAACACCACTGGCAGCAGCAATCGAGATAGTTGCTCCTGGTGCTATAAGACCCTCACGTGCAAGGGGCGCAAGTGCAACTAACACTGACGTCGCGTAACAGCCGGGATTCGCGACCACATTAGCGTCCCGGATTGAATCGCGAAGCAGCTCGGGTAGTCCATACGGCGCATTGCGAGGTACAGACGGAGGTAAGTGCGACTCTGCGCCACCATGTCCCGGCCTAAGATCGCTCGAAAGATCAACGACCTTACAACCAGCATCACGCGAGCGAACCACCCACTCAGCGGATGCGCCATGAGGCAGAGCACAAAACACCACGTCGGCATCGGACAGCGTGACTTCATCTGCACCCACCAGATGAACATCATGTACACTTTTCCCCGAGCGCACGCGTAATGTTGTCCCCCGCTGCTGGTTGGCAGTAGCGAAGGAAAGCGAAAAATGCGGATGGCCTTTGATAAGGCCGCAGAGCTCTCGTCCGGCGTACCCGCTGGCGCCAAGGACCCCTGCGCGAATATTATGCACAAGGAATGCATAATCTTGCATTCGTACGCTGTCAATTCAGGAGACCGCGCGTGAGCAAATCTGCACGTCACACGGCTATCCGTGAACTCGTTACAGCCAAAGACATACGCAATCAAGAAGAACTGCGACGTCTGCTGGCCAGACGCGGATGGGAGATCAACCAGTCTACTCTTTCTCGCGATCTACGCGAGCTTCGGCTCGTCCGCCTTCGCGATAATAGTGGCCACACCCGCTACGCACTTCCAGACAATGGGAGCGCTGACGAATCCACTAAACATCTGGCCTCACTGCTCCCTCAACTACTGACCGGGGTTGAAGGTGTAAATGCGCTAGTGGTTGTTCGCACACTCGCTTCCGGTGCTCAACCGGTGGCGGCTGCTCTCGATCACGCCGCTTGGCCGGATGTGGCAGGAACGATTGCCGGAGACGACACGGTACTCGTCATATGTAGAAACACGGCCGGCCGCGAGCGCGTCGTTCGTCGTTTACGTGCGTACATTGCTAACGCGTAGTAATGCTCACTCATCACCAAACATCTCTGGCCACGGGACCGGAAAAGTGACTGCAACAACTCATAAGCTGTGGGGAGGCCGATTTGCAGGAGGACCTTCTCCTTTGCTAGATGCGCTAAACAGATCTATCGGCACGGATTTCAGGCTTTGGCCTCACGACATCAGACTCTCGCGAGCTTGGGCGCTAGCGCTCGGGCACGCTGGTGTTGTCTCACGTTCTGAAAGTGATGAGCTAAGAGCTGGACTCGAGAAAGTTCATCAGCTTCTTGAGGACGGCGCCGAGCCTGTGGCCACCGATGAAGATATTCATACAATGATCGATCGCTTGCTGCACGACGTGGCTGGGCCAGTAGCGTCCAAATTGCACACGGGTCGCTCACGCAACGATCAAGTTGCAACGGCTACACGCCTGTGGACTATTGACGCATGCAACAAACTCGATGTGGCTGTTCGTGACGTCCAGGAAACGCTACTAACGCGCGCGGAATCGCTTACAGATGTACTGCTACCTGCATACACTCACTTGCAGCGAGCTCAACCGGTTAGTGCTACTCATTGGCTCCTTTCGCACTTCTGGCCCCTTCATCGCGATCGCGCGAGGCTATCCGTCGCTTCCAAGGCTGCTTCAGTTTTGCCGCTTGGTTCCGGCGCGATAGCAGGAAGCGCATTCCCTATTTCTCGGGTCCTTCTCAAAGAGTCGCTCGGCTTTTCTGCAATCTCCCAAAACAGTATCGACGCAACCGGCGATCGAGATTTCGTAGCTGATGCGATTTACGCATGCGCAATGCTCGCAGCTCACTGTTCGCGTATCGCCGAAGACATGATAGTGTACGGCTCTAGCGAGTTTGGTTTCGTGCGCTACGGTGACGGTTTTTCAACTGGATCCAGTATGATGCCGCAGAAGCGCAATCCCGACGTATTCGAGCTTGCACGCGGCTCCGGTGCCCACTTACTCGGCAACCTCGTATCAATTCTTGGTACCATTAAAGGGCTTCCGAGCGGTTACAGCAAAGACCTTCAGGACGACAAACGCGTGCTCTTTGACGCGGTTGATACCATGCTGTTAGTACTTCCAGCGCTTGCTGGCGCGATCGGCGAGTTACGTTTCGAGCGCGAACGTATGCGTAGCGCCGTCTCGGGAGGGATGATGGCCACGGATCTCGCCGACTATCTTGTTAGGCGAGGCGCGACCTTCCGTGAGGCGCACGCGGCGGTTGGTACGTTGGTTAGAGAGGCGGAAGAATCGGGGATAGAACTCGATCGTCTTCCTATTGACCGAATCCGTTCTGCGCATAGTCTTTTCGGGGACGACGCGGCGGACGCGCTAAAAGCAGAAGCATCGGTGTCCTCACGTGACGTCGACGGCGGAACTGGACCAAACGCGGTAGCTCGGCAGTTGGAACAGGCGCGTCAAAGCTTGCGACCAGTCGACCTAGGTCGCGGAAACGAGTTCGAACTTCGGTAACGAATCTTCGAAACCCGTTAACTTTCTTCGCGTACATGCTTGACGTATCGGTGTTTCCGACGTTCTTTGACCGGCATCCGTTTACGGACGTTTTACCTACCCCTCACCCCACTTCATTATGACGCATCGCATTCGCTTGTTCCTGGCCGCAGCAGCTGTCGTTGCACTGCCAAGCATGGCGTCGGCACAGGATCAGATTTTCAAGGTCGGTTACACGGATGTCGGTGCCGTTGTTGGCCTCGGCAACATCGGTGACGCCGGTCTCTCCATCGGTGGTCGTTTCGAACGTGCGTTCAAGGCAATGCCTGATCACGGAAACGGTACACTCGGATTTGGTGTTAGCGCAGACATGTACTCTTGGTCGTGGAAAGGTTTCAATTCAGACTACAGCGTTCGCTATATCCCAATCGGTGCTACGGTTAACTACCACTTCAATCTCGAAAACAAGAAGCTGGTTCCGTTCCTCGGCGCTGGTCTTGGTTACCAGATCGTTTCATGCAGCTTCGATTCGGGAGTTCTCGGTAACATTGGTTGCGGCGGATACAGCAGCGCCATCTACTTCATCGGTCGTGCTGGCGCCCGTTACTACATGAGCGATAAAATGGCAGCGTACGCTGACCTCGGCGCTGGTGCAGCAACGATCAACCTCGGCCTAACATTTAAGCTACGCTAGTAGCTGCGTTAGACTTTGCAAAAAGGGACGCGCGTTGCGCGTCCCTTTTTGTTTATGTACTTGTTCTGTTCGCCAAAGGATACTTACTCAGAATGCGTAACCCACGCTGAGACGGCCAGTGGGAACTATTCGCTGATTGTTATCCCAATCTTCCTTGCCTACAAATGCGCGCTTCGCACCTCCACCAACTACTATTGCAGTCGACTTTCGTGTGCCTAAAAGCCACTGATAGCTTATTTCAATCGCGATTGAGGGCGCAGAATAAACATTCCTTACTCTGCTAGGCTCACAACCGCCCGGGTTGTTTTCACAGGCTGGATACACAGGGTACAGATAGTCTCTTTTACGTAGCTGAGTCCAGCCTAGTGATGCTCCTAGGCCGAAGCCGTGCAACGCACGTTCATTGGGGTAGAGACGTACCTTTGCATCTAAGTTATTCCGTCGATCTTCGTCTCCAAAACTTATCGAAGAACCAGCGACACCTAACGAGAGTGAAGGCGAGATTCGATGCTCGTACTCGCCGCTGAAATAGCCGAGCAAAACGATAAATGGATTTATCGTAGCAACTCTACTTGGATCTCCAGGAGAGCTAGGCTGCGCAATTGCAACGGCAGGCAACGTAAGCGCTAAACCGATAGCAGCAGCTCGAGCAACGCGAACTTTATGATGAAACGAGAATGAGAACATGTTGTGATACCAGTGCTGGTGATAAACAAAAGCAGGGAGCGGACAAGTCCGCTCCCTAGGTGTACACCTACGATTGCCTTTCAGATCTGGTTACAGACGAATACCGAACGTTATAGGGGCAAAGCTTGAGCCTTTAGGTTCTGACATAACGTTCACCCACTTTGCCTCAAGGAACGTCGAGAAGCCAGAAAGCTGGAAACTCAAACCCGCACCTAGGTTGTAACCGAGATTGCTGTCCGACGCACTAACAGATGTTGAACCCAAAACCACGGTGGTCTTCAAGCTATAAAGACCAACCCCAGCCAACAGGTACGGTGTTACCGAACTAGAAGTTGGGACATAGTATTGCCCGCTAAGCGCAACACCAAAAGAGCGTAAAGAAGCATCGTCGGAGCCCTCAAATCCAAAGCGATCAAGCGATACATCGGCGCGGAAGCCTAAATTGGCATATCGGGCCGGCCGAAGATAAAGGCTGCCGGTAACGTTATAACCCGTTTCGGCATTTTCAGCGACACCTGATAGCGGCATGGTTAAACCGCCACTCACACCAAACGATGTGGTCCTCACCTGAGCCGATAGTGGCGATGTTAGAACGGCCGCTGCCATGGCAAGAACGAAAGCTACTGAACGCATCGGAACTCCTCCCGAAACAGTTAAAACTGAACTCAAGGAAGAGAGCTCAGTGATGGTGTAGGTTATCAGTAATCAAGGCTAGCCTGCGCAATGGCCATCGTCCAGCCAGAATTAGACTGGACGATGGATTTTACTGACTATCTGTTAAAAACGAACGCCGAAGCTAATCGGAACTAGTCTAGTACTTTTGCTTTCGCCGAAAACGTTAACCAGTTTGGCTTCTGCAAATGCAGAGAAACCGGATGAAAGGTTAAACTCCATACCGCCACCGAACTGCATGCCTAGGTTGGTATCGCTCGACTTATGAGTTTGCTCAACCTCGCCTAAGCGCGTCGTAATCTCACCGCGGGAGTTATAAAAACCGGCGCCACCCAAAATGTACGGACGAGTAATTGCACCCGGGTCGTCTTGGGTAAATGCATAAATCACATTTGCCGTAACGCCGATTATGGAAAGGCTCCCCTTTTGTGAAACGAGAGCAATATTCTCCTTAGCATCGAACTTGTCGTAACTTAGATCGCCGCGAAACGACAGGTTGGAAAGCGATGCAGGACTGAGGGTCGCGTGACCCGTCAGGTTAAAGCCTGAACTGTGAACGTCGCCCAAGTGGCCAATTGGCATTGTCAGTCCGGCGCTTACACCAAACATGACAGACCGACCTTCTTGTGCACTAACTGCAAGCGGAAGCGCAACAAAGGCAGCTAACGCAGCCAAACGAACTTTATGGTGCATGACCTATCTCCTGATGATGTGTTTGTTACCGCTAATGCAAACTTTAGAACATCGATGTCAGTACACCGATGTGCCCGTTCCGGAATATCTTCGGTTTTTATGGTCTAGAAAAGACTAGCCTTGCTTTTCTAGCTATGGCTCCGGCACTGAATAGTTACTGCAACACCCTTGCCGTTCCGATCCGGTAACCCTTTTAGATAGGTTTCAGGTTGCTTGCAGTTGCCTGCTAGCTTTAGTGCTGTACCAGCACCCCCAAAAACTATCCTGTGACACCTATCGCTCGCCGTTCAACTTCTGTCGCCCGGGTTCGCAACGTCTGTATCGGCTCAAGCCACCCGGTTGTTGTTCAGTCCATGACCAACACCGATACAGCCGACGCCGCTTCAACCGCTCAGCAGGTCCTAGATTTGTTCGAGGCCGGCTCGCAACTGGTGCGCATAACAGTAAATAACGACGAAGCTGCGCAAGCAGTTCCAGAGATTCGCCAACGACTTAACGATGCCGGCGCCGATGTGCCTTTAGTTGGTGATTTCCATTACAACGGGCATCTACTATTAACGAAATACCCAGAGTGCGCAGCGGCACTCGATAAGTACCGCATCAATCCGGGCAATGTTGGTTCGCGCCACCGTGACGCCAACTTCACAACGATTGTGCAAGCAGCGATTGATCACAACAAACCGGTACGTATCGGAGTCAATTGGGGATCGTTAGATCAGGATTTGCTCACACGAATGATGAACGACAACGCTAGTGCGACTGCTCCACGCGACGCACGCGATGTATACATGGATGCAATGCTCGAAAGCGCACTTCGCTCGGCTTCACTAGCAGAAGAGGTGGGTCTCCCTCACGACAACATTATTATCAGCGCTAAAATTTCCGTCGTACCAGACTTAGTGGAATGTTACTCTAGACTCGCATCACGGTGCGACTACCCGTTGCATCTTGGGTTGACAGAAGCGGGAATGGGCAACAAAGGAGTAGTAGCAAGTTCTGCAGCGTTGGCAATTCTTCTTACTCGCGGCATTGGCGATACAATTCGCGTGTCTCTCACGCCGAAGCCAGGAGGCGATCGGCGCGAAGAAGTATTTGTCGCGCAACAAATACTTCAGTCACTCGGCCTTCGCAGCTTCGCACCTCAAGTTACCGCTTGTCCCGGCTGCGGTCGTACAACTAGCACTTTCTTTCAGCATATGGCAGAAGACATTCAAGGCTATTTGCGCGAACAAATGCCTGTGTGGCGCGAAACCAAGCCCGGCGTAGTTGAAATGAAAGTCGCAGTTATGGGATGCGTAGTTAATGGTCCGGGCGAATCGAAACATGCGAACATTGGCATCTCGCTTCCAGGAACTTTCGAGGAACCTAAAGCACCCGTTTACGTAGACGGACGCCTGTTCACCACTTTACGCGGAGATAAGATCGTTGAAGAGTTTCTCGTTATTCTCGAAGACTATGTTCAACGAACGTACGAAACGCCCGCTACGGTATAACGTTTAAGACGCTGTACTTTGCAACTCGCCACCTACTGCCTGTAACTCGGCAACGATAGGCGCTGTAAAACCGATTTCCCTAAATCGGGCGACAATTTTATTGAGCTGTTCAACCGTGCCAGTTCGCCCAGCAGATACGCGTGCCCACACTGTCTCCGGGAAAGCGGTGCGCTTTAGGTCGGACAGCAAAGTATTTGCATTGTGAAGTTCGGTTGCAGCCGCCACCCAAAGAGAATCGGCCTGTGCAAGTTCAAACCTATCTAAACGATCTTGGCGTTTATCTTCGAGAGACAACTCTACACCATCATCATCAATTCTCCGTTCGACTACCGACACGGCCAGCTGTAGTACATGGTTTCCAAATTTACTTCCAATGCGGTCTTCAAGCGTAGCAACATCCCAACCTTCTCTAATTGCACCTTGCACAACATCATGGAGTATTCCTGCAACCACTGCATCCTCACTACACGAATAGCGCGTGAGAATTACGGCAACATTCGCAGGCTGAGTAAAGTACGGTAGTCGAGTACCTTTGCGAACCTGCTGATCATGATGCTTAGCAGCATACGCAAGCGCATGATTAATACGATCAGAGTATCCTGTGAACGTCATAAGGCCTCTAACGGGAATGTTGTAGTGTTATCCGCGCGTGAACCACGACATCATGGCTTCAAGTCCAACCCGATCCTGATCATTAAATGCCGCTGGAACTCCGGAGTCGATGTCCAGTACTCCCAAAAGCGATCCATCTGCTTTAAGTAAAGGCACAACGATCTCACTCCGCGAACGTGCATCGCAAGTTATATGACCCGGAAAGGCGTTCACATCTTCAACGATTATAGTGCGCTTTTCGCTGGCTGATGTTCCGCAAACTCCTCGCCCAAAAGCTATATCTAAGCATCCTAGCGTGCCTTGATAAGGACCAACCCGAAGTGTTTTTTCAGGCTCGACTACGCGATAAAATCCGGTCCATAAATGCCCGAATGCGTTATGCAGAAGCGCGCTGATCGTTGCCATCGCAGCTATCGTATCGCTACACCCTTCTAACGCAAGCTCCTGCATTTCAAGAAGCTTAGCGTACGCTTCAGGCTTGGGGCTGCTTCGAAGGTCAGGTATTACCGGTTCCATATACGTTTATCCGTTCCTTGGTGTCTACTGTAGCGGCCCAATTGCGGCGACAAGCCAAAGACTAAACAATAGTAAAGCCGCGAATTGAACTGAAACGGCTATCCCAGCTCCCATTAACGCTGGGCGCCGCGGTTCTTGAATGCCAACCAGCGCCACAACAGTACCTGCAATCGTTGCTGCAATACTAAAACCCGCAAGAGCCCATAAAAAACTCAGCAGTTGCTGCAACCCGCCGTAGTCGCGCAACGCTAAACTCTGCCATCCCACAAACGAAAGTACGGCAACTGCAACGCCCCACACGAGGCACTGAAACGCAAAGGAGCGCAACATTGGAGCAGTAGAACGTTTCCACGCCAACGACGCCAGCACCATTGATGCTACCACGGCACTAGCCGAGCCCCATACGAGCAGACGCACTAGGTACCTATACTCAAGATCTAGAAGAGTATCAGCCCACATGTAACCTGTATCCTCGCCAGAGTCCGATAATGCAGCAACTATTTCCGGAGTGATTTCTCATGCTTTCCACAATAGCACAGCGCGCACCCTTTGTCCGCTACTCCGAATACGCGACACCGCAGTCGAGAGCCACTTAGTTGGCGTCTGCGTTGCCTTCGCAACAAGAATAATGTCATCCGAAGGCAAAATGCTGTTAAACAGATGTACCTCACCTGCAATTATCACCGTTAGATCATAACGTGCGGCTAAGCGACTAAGATCTTCCTTTACCACGGTAAGCCGCTCTTGCCCGACAGCCCGTGGCTGGCGTTCACCACCATGCAAAACCGTCATGTACACATCCCGGCCGGCTGGAAACTCTTTGAGACCGCCTAGTAGCTCTGCGCTGCCCATCAGTACATCGCTCATACCTGCTCTATCCTTTATATGAAGCAACTCACCAAGCAAACGATTCTTAAGATCTAAGTCTACTAAGAGAACTGCGCGCGCCTCACGTGCCGCGGCAGATGCAAGGTTAATGGCAACAGTGGCAGTAAGTGATGACGACTCACCTATTACGGCAACTCTTCGTGCTACGTCACCTAATCCAGTTAGTGACAAATGTGCCAGCTGGTAGCTATCTGACGTGTTGTCTAGAACAGAAGGAAGCTCTCTGTCTGCACGTCTTCGTGTTCGACTAGCTCCCACCTTTGTTGCAGCTGCGCTGTGAACTATTACTCTAGAATCTGCTATGCGTTCGGCTTCATATGAGTCGGCAATTCTGGGTTTACGAAGTTCTAGAACGAGCGCGGTTCCGTAGCTAGCAAAGGCTCCTATTACAATTGCAGAAAGCAACGATGCGTACAGCGGAATGTTTAAATCAGAACGACGCCTTATTGAGTTGCGTTGTTCATCAAGTGAACTGTTGTACTCTTCAACTTGTGCGAATTTCTCCTCAGCCTTCTTAACTTCAAGCCCCGCAGCGGCGGCAGACTTTTCAAGTTGCTCGATGCTTTCTAAATCTCGTCTTACACCACGTGAGATGTCGCCGCTATTAGTGCTGTCACCTTGATTACTACTCGTAAACGATGCAATGCGCGCATCGGCAATGCTAACTAGCTGCCTTCCCAATTCTGCGTGTCTCGCGCTTAGCGCTGCATACCTCGCATCTATGCCGCCGAGGGCCGCAAATGCTTCTCGCTCCCTATCAACCATATTTATAGAGTCGACTAGTGCGCTCGCACGTACGTTGTCACGAATTAGTACGGAGTTAAATAGCTCTACGTAGTTATCCGTAAGTGGTGCATTTCGTGCTCTGTTTAAACGCTGTTGCAAATCGGCAATTGCCGCTTCACCGGATTGCGCAACAGTTGTAGTCGTCCGTTGTCCTTGACTTCCCTCTGAGGAGTTCGCAGTGGCCGAACTTGCAAGAATTGCAGTTAAAGCACTGTCTGCGCGCTTCGCCTCGCGCAAAGCGTCCTCTGCACGTTGGTACTTCTGTCTTAGCTCACTAAGAACCTTTGCGTACTCCGCGCGATCTTGATTAGCTGGAATCGCAGCAAGCTGTTGCTCAGTTCTTCTATTTGCTTCTTCAGAGGCCGCGATGATAGCAGCGAATGTGGCAACCACAGCAATGCCGCCAGCTACAGTTGTTAAATGAACACGACGCATTGCATTGCGCGCCCGAGCCGCAAACCATGCGGATCGCCGCAAGCTATCGTTAGCCGTTACGTCGCGCTTAGCGTCCATTTCTCGCATTTACAAACGAACACAGGGGCCAGCGCAAAGCGCCAGCCCCCGTGCCATAACAAAGTAAGACAGATTACTGAACCGTAATCGTGCCTTTCATGTTCATGGCGATATGAGGTGTGCAAAGAACCTCGTACTTGCCTACTGGAACGTTGCCAAACGAAACCGTGTAGGTCTCGCCTTCGGCGATCAGCATCTTGCCCATGAGTTCTGCCGTCTGCTCAGGCATGTTCGCGAGCAATGCTGCCTTAGCTTCTGGTGAAAGCAAGGACGGATCGAAAGCGACGTTGTGAGGTCCGCCGTTAACGAAAACGTACTTGATGCCGTCACCCTGCTTGATCGTGATGTCTACTGGCTCAAAGCGATAGCCCTGAGCATCACCGATCATCTTTACTTCATGTGTAGTGCCGGTGATAGGCGCCATTGCGCCAGGAGCTGCAGCGGGCGTTTCAACTGCAGGAGCGTCAGCTGCAGGCGTTGCAACCGAATCAGTGTTTGCAGCCTTGTCTCCGCCGCATGCGCCGAGCACAAATGCGCTGGCAATAGCTAGTCCTAGAAACCGCATGTCGAGAGGCCCTCCAGAGCCTTTTCGAGATATCTGAATAATTCACAGGCGTAAGCCCGTACCTGCAGGGGCCCCTGCAGACATCGTGAATTTATTCACAAGCGCCCCTTGTAGTAAAGGGCGAACTCGCATCCGGAACCGATGAAAACCCGAAAGCAATGTCCCCTTTGCCCGAGTTCACTGAAGTCACGTAATATCCCTTACAGTGCGATATACTTTGCCTTCCACTTACCAAACCACGGAATCCGCCATGATCGTTATACCTGGGCTTGATATCAAAGGAGGCAAATGCGCATACCCTGAAGGCACGAATGGTATCGGCGCAATTGAGAATCCAGTAGCAGCCGCCCAGGCTTTTGCTAATGAAGGCTTCCGTCGAATTCATGTAACTGATCTCGACGCTGTAGCTGGTAGCGGCACGAACATAGCGTCTCTACGCGAACTCTTGCACGACGCACCAATTCCCGCACAGGTTAGCGCAAATGTTAACAACGAGTTTCAAATCGAACAGCTTCTTGATGCGGGTGCCACATGGATAGTTCTAGGGAATAGAGCTATTGAAAACGAAAGTTGGCTCGAGGAGATGGCCGAGTCGTTTCCCGAACGTCTAATCCTGCACGCCAATGTGCGCGAGAGATATGTGGTCTCCAACGGATGGACGCGAGCAATACGCAAGGAAGTTTGCTCCTTCTCAGAAGAACTTTCGACGATCCCTCTCGCTGCGCTCCTTATTACTGCGGTAGACGAAATGGACCGTAGCGCCTCAGCTAGTGAGATCTCGATGATAGAGGATGTAGTCGAGGTCCTTAGCCTTCCACTCATGACCTATGGTGGAGTGTTGTCACTCGAGGATTTGCGCGCCTTAGAACATAGGGGAGCGAGCGCGGCAGTAATGGGCTCCAATCTTTATCCAGACTTAATAGATTTTCACGCTGTTGTAACAGAGTTTGCGGAATAGACCAACACCAGTAATACTTTCCCGATATGCGCAAATCCCAACCTCGCTACTGCATCTTGGCTGCAGCGCTCATCGTATTTTCGGCGTGCTCAGGAAATGAGACTCAAGCGCTACTCGATTCCGCCCTTGCCAATAAGCAAGCAGATAGTACCTCTTTATCGTACGTCCGCTTCATTAACGCGGTACCGGGCGCAAACGGTTTGTCTGTGAGCGAAGTAAGCGCAAATGAACTCTCCATTTTTGTCGGTGTCGACTATAAAGCAGTAACTCAGTATCAGGATGTTTCAAGAATTATCACAAGTCTCCGCTTATTCAATACGGAGAGAGACACCACAATAAATGTTCTCACTCCAGTTCATGCGGATGGAGCTCGACGAACAATGGTTGCCTCACAAAGCGATAGCGCTTCTATGGCGATACGTTTTCTCCCAGACGATCATATCGGTGATTCTTTAGCGGCGCATGTTCGCGTTGTTCACACCGTGCGAGGCCTTGGTAAAGCTGATTTTGTACTCGCTGGAACAGATACAGTGCGCTTTGAATCCGTGGCCATAAGCACGAATGCGACATACGCACGTGCGCTGCCAGGGAATACTACACTGAGAGTCTCATCATCGTCGGGGAACCGTGCGCTCCTGCAACATAAGTTTAAACTGGAAGCCGGACATGCCTATACCGTTGTACTTACAGTGGGCGTCACCAGCGATGTAGATGTAATGATCTTAGATGATCGTTCCCCACGATAATTAGGAACAGTGCCAACAACCGAAGTTACGGGACTTATTTTCTATTATCACTCGGCAAACATGCGCTAGCATGATAATTTTTGCCGATGCCATACATAGGAGCAGTCGACCGTAGTATCGCAATTGGTGCACTAATAGTGCTCGCCGGCTGTTTGTTAGTTCAGCTGCTACAAAAGAGGGATGGCACTGTAGAACGGCAGTTGGAATTGCTCACCAGAAAGCTTGCAATCACGGTTCCTGTGCTGCTAGCTCTTCACTTTATAATGTGGACAGTCGTGGCGGCTGATGGAGAGGCAGTCAATGCAGAATGGGTTCTTGTACTTTCGGGAACTACTACTGGGAAAGTGCACATAGCAAGATTTGTGGCGGCAGTTGCAGCTACCGTTTTTGTATTGGTAGGGCGACTAGCGCCCGCCTCTCTGTTTGTTTTTCTCGCAATTTGCGCAACAGCAGCAACGGGCCATTCACTTTCTTTTTCTCCTCTCGTTGCGTTTCCAAGTAAGCTGCTTCACCTACTCGCATCGGCAGCGTGGGCCTGCGCACTATTGTGGATCATAGCAACTCAACAGGGACGTACGTTTGCGACCGTCGCTGCAAGAGCCTCCCGTATTGCGCTCTATTCGGTTGTTGTTGTTGTCGCCACGGGAGTTCTACTTAGCGTTCTTTTTGTTGAAAGTTTCGAAATACTTTTTAGTACTGCTTACGGTTGGACGTTAGTTGCCAAAGTTGTCGGCACCTTACTTTTGTTGTGCATGGGGGCGTACCACCGATTTGCACTTATACCGTCTATAAACAAGTCGTCGGGTAATGATAAGCTTCAGCATTCGGTGAAACGAGAATTAGTACTCTTTATGGTAGTAGTGCTTGCCGCAGGCGTGCTCGCATCGCTATCTCCCCACGAAGAGAGATAGCAACGCAAACCATAAGTGGCTAAGCACTAGCTTTCCTTCTAGATAACGTTACGACGTAGCTTTGACAGTGAACTGAAAAGTACCGCGAACAGGATGTCCATCTTTAGACATTGTTCGCCATTCAACCTTATAAACGCCATCCTTGAGTGCGTCTGATACTGCTGCGATTATCGGCGAATCAGCTTCATCACTCCTAGTAAGCTTTCCGAGGTTAACAGCTGCTCCGTTCGCATTCGTTACTGTAACACGAGTCGCAGCAAGTTCTGGTCGTTCAGTAAACCAAAGACGAATTTCTGTGGGACTATTTACCGCCGCCTTTTCTGCGGGATCAGACTTCTTTAGTCGCAAATGTGGTAATTCAGCGGCAGCTACATCGGATTTGCTTGTGTTTGATACTGGTGCGAGCGCACTACTGGTGCTAGCAGCAATAGCAAGGGCAACGAAGGCCCCTAAGGTTGTGCGGGTAAGTTTATGCATGGAGTGTAAACCTGTGGTTTAATGATGATGTCTCAGATGTTAGTGGATTCGCAGATATGGCATGCATTGCACACACCCCTTGAAGACCACCCAAAAGCTGCGGTGCTTCAAGTAGCGTGAGTACAAACGTCAAAAGACGTCGGCGAAAAGGCATGGCCATAGTGTGAAACTACACCGTATATTCTCTTGGTTCCATACTTGGGAACGTCCTACGTAGACAAACAAACAACGGAGGTACGCCATGAGTGGCTGGTATGAACTGCGGCAGAACGACAAACAACAGTTTTCATTTGTCTTGAAGGCTGGCAATGGGGAGATAATACTTTCCAGCCAGCAGTACGAGCATAAAGATTCTGCCGAAAACGGAATTGCGTCCGTTCAGAAGAATAGCCCGCTAGATGAGCGCTACGAGCGTAAAACAGCGAGTGACGACAGACCATACTTCGTTCTTAAAGCTGCCAATCATCAGGTTATAGGAACAAGTCAGATGTATAGCAGCGCTGCGGCCTGCGAAGGCGGCATTAGCTCTGTCAAAACCAACGGACCTTCAACCGTTATTAAGTCAAACGACTGACTACTGCGCTTAATAAGTGCTATAACGCAAGAACCCCGGGCAACTGTTTATAGTTGCCCGGGGTTTTGATTACCGCAAACTTTGGTTTTGTTCTCTTTTTCCTAGTTAAGCGAACGAATCTTAACGTTCCTGAATGCTACGAAAGATCCGTGATCTTGAAGTCCTATATGTCCTTCGCTCGCTTTTCCATACTGCGTGTGCGGAGCAAACTTACTCTTCGCAACCTTGGCCTTCCACTCCTCACTGCCTAACACGTATGAAACCACCCTCTTCCCGTTTAGCCAGTGCTCAACATGATTGTTCTTTATAACGATCTTCACGCTGTTCCACTCACCGATAGGCTTTGCGGTACCATGCTCAACTGGATCTAGCGCGTAGTTTGCACCAGTAGAAGTAAGTGGGGTTCTCCCGTCGTTGTGTCGAGTGTCATCCAGTATCTGCATCTCCGGAGCGTTCCAGTATATGGCAGAAGAATCTTCGATTGCACGATAGAAAATGCCGCTGTTACCGGCAGGCCCTTCAGGAGAAAGCTTCCACTCAAGAACTAACTCGAAGTCGCGATACTTCTCGGCTGTGATGATATCGCCTCCTCTACCGACACGCGTAAGTGCGCCGTCTACAGCTTGCCATCCAGAGCGAATGGAATCGGAACGGTAATTACGCCAGCCGCGCATCGACTCACCGTCAAATAACAACTTCCACCCTTCTTTTTTCTCAGCTTCCGTAAGGGTGTTGTGTTGTGCTTGCGCGCTAACAGACTGAATCGACGCACTCGCAGCGACCATAATGATCGCGGCGGTCACAACCGACGTAAGACGTATACGTAACATCAAAGCTCCCATCCCTTACGATACTCGCGCGTAAGATACTGGTTGGCCTCAGGTACGTTTGTAATGCGCATGTTCGCACCGTCGTACAGGATCTTTCGTCCTTGCCCCGCACGTAGCGCAGCTATGCCCAACAACATCACTTCCGTAAGCGGGGCCGCAACTGCGAATGGCGAACTTGCCGTCGCTTCACCTTTGGCCGCTTGAACCCAGTTCATCTCGTGGCTTACCGTAATGCGCGGTAACGTAACTGGAACCGCATCTACTTCAGCTTGAAGTGACTCTGGATAAATGCGCGGACGATCACCATACGTTTGGTAGAACAGTAGGCCGCGCTCGCCAACCAAAACACCACCGCCGCCATCGCTTCCAGGAGCCGTCATTGGCGCATCGTCTGGAAGCAACGCTGGACGTGGCGGCATGAGACCGCCATCGTACCAGTAGAGATTAACGGGCGCCATTGAACCGCGCGCCGCGAACTCGTACTGCACCATGGTTGCAAGAGGATACGTCGATGGGCTCTGTGCGCTCCCTCCCCATGGGCTGGAAGACGCTGTAATGCTGGTAGGTGAACCCAACTGCAATGATGTAAATGGCTGATCAAGGAGGTGAGCTCCCATGTCACCAATAGCACCTACACCAAAGTCCACCCATCCGCGCCAAGCAAACGGATGATACGCCGGGTGATATGGAATCTCGGGTGCAGGGCCAAGATACAAATCCCAATTCATCCCATCAGGCGGGGTATGCGCGTTCGAAGCCATCGCCGCGAGAACTGCGTTCTCCACGGTTCGCATATTCCACTGCGGGCGTGGATTGGGTGCGGCGGCCGCTGCTGCTGCTCCGGCCGCAGGCGCGGCGTTGGGGTTGGCCGGACGCGGTATTCCCTGCGCCCAGTAGCGAACGGGACGATCTGTCCACACATGTACTTCGCGAATTGGGCCGAGTACTCCGGAGTTCACTATCTCCGTAATCCTGTGTGAACCTTCGCGCGAGTGCCCCTGGTTACCCATTTGTGTTGCGACTTTGCTAGATGCAGCAGCCTTCGCAAGCAAGCGGGATTCGTGCACCGAGAACGCCAATGGTTTTTGCACGTACACGTGCTTTCCTAACTGCATCGCGGCAAGCGCAATCGGAGCATGCAAATGATCCGGAGTCGCGATCATTAACGCATCTATGTCTTTCTGCTTGTCGAGCATCTCACGGAAATCCGTGTACTTCTTGGCTTTGGTGTACGCTTCACCAAGCTGCACGTTCTTCTGAGTCGGCTCACCTTGTCTTGGACGCAGTCGTCCATTTAATGACCGCTCAACATACCCGAAGTCGACGTCGCACACAGCGACTATGTTTTCCGACAACATTTCGGACATGTTGTTCATGCCCATCCCGCCAATTCCTACACAGGCGATGTTCAGGCGTGCACTGGGCGGTACGTATCCGGGGCCGCCGAGGACCCAGCGAGGCAGTATCATTGCCCCAACTGCAAGTTTCGCCGAATCTCCGACGAAGTCACGACGCGAGTAGTCGGACATGAATAAATCGGTAGGGGTGGGAGTGGTGGTAGGAGTGTGGTCGAAAGTGACAGCTCAGATAATGAACCGATCACCTGCCACATGTGATGATACGCACGCGACATATGCCACGTCGAGTATCGGAGGGCCGTAATATCGCCCAGACTTAGCCAAGTCGGCGAAGGTGAGCTGCTTCAAACTACTGAAAACGTGCCAGCCGCAACGAATTCACCCGCTGTGGGTTTCCAACGTAGGCCCAACGCACGTTGTTCATGTACTTACGCGCCGCACTCCGAATGTCTTCAGGTGTGACGGCCCGCAACTCTTCTACGAAATGGTTCGCTCTACGGAAATCACCCTGATATAACTGAGCACGCGCCAGCATGTTAGCCTGATCAGCGTTGGTTTCGTTATCTAGGAAATAGGTCACGATGAACTGTTGAACAAGTCGTTCCAGTCCGTCTTGAGTAATCCAGCTTTCCTTAATACTTGTAACCTGCTCCTGCATGATTCTTAGAACTTCGTCTGGAGATGTAGTTGTTACATACAATCCCCCCATTGAGAGCGCTCGTTCGACAAATGGAGAGTTCACCGAGTATGAGAGGTTACGCCGCGAACGCACCTCCATAAAAAGGCGCCCTGAAAGTACGGCCGTAGCTAGCCGCAGCGCCTGATACTCCTTTGAGTCTGCGCGGGGACCAGGGAAGTAACCTTGTAGGTAGTTAGTTGGGAGATTGCGAGGCTCAATCACGTAGCCTCCCGACCAAGCTGTCGGCGCTTCAGGAAGTGTCCACTGGTACTCACCCTTCGGAAGCCGGCCAATTGTGTTTCTAACCAATCGCTCTACTCGTGCGCGCGACACGTTGCCCACAACAACAAGCATCATCCGAGACGTGACCATATTTTTTTGATGATACTCGCGCACGGCAGCGACATTTAACGCGCCTAGCGATTGTTCGTTGCCGAACGGGTCTAAGGCGTATGGGTGCCCCGCATACGCAATGCTATCTGCAAGAAAATCTAGAAGCGCGTCTGGGCTATCCTTACGTTGCTTCACAGCACTAACGAACTGTTCTCGCACTAATTCGAATTCTGCTGGGTCGAGTGTCGGCGCAATTATCCTGTCCGCGAGAATCATCCACGTTGAATCGAAGTTCGCTGCCGTTGATCGCAATCCGACCGTAGTCCAGTCAAATCCCGGGTCAACACCTATAGCGCTTCCAAGCTGCGCCATTTTACGACGCAACAACGTTTTCGGATACTTCCTTGTTCCGCGTTCGCTCGCTTCCATTAGTACAGCCTCAATCCCTTCGTTTGCTGTCGTTAGCTGTCGCACCCCACCCAATAAATACAGATTTGCTGCAACGACGTTGTTTGCAGTAACTCGGCGAAGAATGACCGGGATACCTGCAACTTCAAAGCGTTGAGTTAGCGAATCGTTAGCAACTGCTGTAGTCGTCGCAGCAACTGAGGCAGTGGATTGTGCCGCACTGGCTCTTTGAGCATGCGCACGATTGGGGGAGAAAACGACTACTGCAGAAAGTACAAATCCGCAAAGTGCTCGCACCCTCATCGACATGCATCCGGTGGCCGTGTAACTGGAAGTGGTCACGGCTGTACCCCCGCCTTAACACCTTTAATAAGCTCGTCCTCAGTAAGCTGCAAATATGCGCGCGCTTCTTTTGGAAGCAGAACGTTAGTGACTCGTGGTTTGCCTACTATGTAGCTTCGAGTGTAACGCATTAAGTCGGTTATACGCATCTGCGCCATCATGTCTATGTAGCTCATGAAATAGTCAAGGTCTGCTACGCTCCACCAGAAGCCAATCGTGTGTGCGATTTCAGAAGCCTTTTCCAAACCAAAAGCACTCGACGTAGCGCGCTGTGCTTTCACGTACTCCAACTCTCTGGCGCTCACATATGCTGCGTCACCAAAGCGGGCGAGCTCTTTGTCCAATGCGGCCATAGCTGCACGGAACTTATCTGGCGTTGTCTGGCCACTTACCGAGATTGGACCGACATGGTTCAAGGTGTAGTAGTTAACACCTATGGCCTGCCAAAGACCTGAATCAACGAGGTTCTTTTGGAAAGTAGAACCGGGGTTATTAAGTGCATCACTGAATACGTCTGCGGCAAAAGTAGACGTCGCATCTTTACTTACGCTTGGCCCCTGCCACTGCATTAATACAACGATCGCGTTAATGGGCTCTTCTATAATCGCAGCCTTGTTGCCGTCGAGTGGAGGAATCGGCGGAATAGGGTCGGCAACAAATGGATCTGCACCACGTGCCCAGTCGCCGAAGAACCGCTCAGCGAGAGCAAATATCTCTTCTGGGTTCACATCGCCCGTAACGATTAGCGCGCAGTTGTTTGGTACGTAATACTTTTGCTGAATAGTGCGCATTTGCTGCGATGTAACTTTTGCAATCACATCGCGATCACCAATCGTGTTCTTTCTGCTAAAGTTCCCCGGATACAACAGTTCGGTCGCCTTCTGCTGAAGAGCAAACCCTGGTTGAGCTTCGTTGCGATCGTATTCGCCGAGTACAACTTCTTTCTCGCGCCGTAGCTCTTCGTCAAGGAAGAGGGGGGAACGCAAAGCGCTAGCGAGAAATCTGAGCCCTCCTTCTACGCTATCTGCTGGCAGATTTACATAGTAGTTGACGCGTTCCTCTTGGGTTGTTCCATTAAACAGCGCTCCCAGTTCGGAGGCTCTGTCTGTAAACTGTTCTGGAACGGGTAGATCGCGGTTCGCCTTGAAGAACATGTGCTCGTACATGTGTGCAAGGCCTGCGTATTCGGGACTTTGAGTAAACGCGCCGTTACGCACATTTATTTCTAGGGTCGCGATAGGGACGCCGTGATTCTCAACAACTATTACCTCCAGCCCGTTGTCGAGCACCTTGCGGCGCAGGACGCGCTCAAGCTCCGCCCGCGATTGAGCGTACGCGGCCGGAACTGCAGCCGGAACGGCCACAGAAAGAAGCGCGGCCACAACGGCGCCGCGTATAAACGTCGGGTTGAAACTGGAGTACGCTGGCATTCAACAGGCTGGCGAGGGATCTTTCGAACATGACTGCACGAATCGGCACAGCTACGGAACCGGGACAGATGGCGCAGAAGCTAGCAGCGGAGAAGCTACTTAACCCCGCACATCTTCGCCCACATGCGCCGCTCGCTCCTTACACCACCTTCCGTATAGGAGGTCCTGCCGATGTTATGTACGATGCCACCTCGGCAGACGAACTCGCCAGCGCAATTACGGTGGCTAACAAGTTGGCCATGCCGTGGTTCGTACTCGGTACGGGGGCAAATATCTTGGTGGGCGACCGCGGAGTGAGAGGGTTGGTGATCAGAAATATGGCTACCAAGCACTCACTTTCTGAAATTACAGGTGTTCTGAGCGCCGAAAGCGGTGCCGTAGTGCAAGATCTAGTCTTGGATTCCGTTAGGAAGGGATGGTCCGGACTAGAACACTACGTTGGTATCCCAAGCACCCTGGGTGGCGCGCTTTGGCAAAATTTGCACTTTCTGTCGCCTGCACCCGAGAGAGAGCGAACAATGTTTATTTCCGAAATCTTTGTTTCATGCGACATCTTAAGCGAAGAAGGTGAAAGAAAAACAGTAGACGCCGATTACGTGAAATTTGGTTATGACGATTCCATATTCCATCACAAACGCGATATAGTGCTTTCAGCACAGCTACAGTTAGAGCAACGCGACTCTGCTGCGCTACATCGAGTTTTGCAAGAAAATCTTAGCTGGCGTGGCTCTCGTCACCCGTGGCTAGCGGTTCATCCCAGCGCAGGCTCGATTTTTAGAAAGATAGAAGGTGTTGGAGCCGGTAGACTAATAGACGATTGTGGTCTTAAAGGGTTCCGTATTGGAGATGCGCAAGTTTCGCATATACACGCCAATATCATGGTAAACTTGGGAAGTGCGACAGCCTCGGATGTGCGCACACTTATCGCACATGTGCAACAGGAGGTTATGAAACGTCACGGTCTGCACCTCGAACCAGAGATTGGATTTATAGGCGAGTTCTAATGTTTTTCGAATAGAGTCGTTGGCAGGGTGAACCCTGCCAACAAAATGTGTGTCATACTCTGGCCGCTACAGGTGCGGCGCAATTCACTACATCCTCAACTATCGTGCACCTTCGTCGCTTGTTCAAAACGGCTGCATTACTGCTATCAGCCCTCCTAATCGTCTCGCACGCTCTTGAGGCGCAAGAAACCGATGTTATCCGCGGTACAGTAACAGGGCCCGAAGGTCAACCTATCGCCAACGCTCAGGTTGTAGTCACCTCATTCTCAGGAAACGTTAATCGCAATGGTCGTACAGACCGCGGTGGAAAGTTTAGCATTACTTTTCCCAACGGCGACGGCAACTACATGGTGACAGTAACCTCGTTGGGTTACGCAATGAAACGGTTCGAAATTCGACGAATAGCCGATGAAGACTTTTTACTTGCAGACGCAAAGCTTGAACGCGTTGGCACTGTTCTAGATCAGATAAATACCGTAGCAGCGCGCAGTAGGGTGTCGCGTAACGCGAACGATGCTGCAGATATAAGTGGCACCGAACGAACTTTGAGCAGTGCTGGACTGCCTCCTGACATGATGGGCGATTTGGCTGCAATGGCAGCACAACTTCCTGGCATGCAAGCGGCCCTCAACGCAGATGGGTCTAGCGGCTACTCAGCATTCGGACTGGGCGCTGATCAAAATAATGCAACATTAAACAATATGAACTTCGGAGGAGCCGGACTACCACGCGACGCTAATGTTAGTTCATCGGTAGTATCGTCTCCGTTTGACGTGTCACGCGGAGGCTTTAGTGGTGCACAAACAATGCTTCGTACACGCAGTGGCACCAATTTTCTCCAACGTCGAGGAAGCTCAACTTTTAACGCACCTCAAATGCAATGGACAGACCGAATTGGAAGAGCCTCAGGCGCAGAATATCTAAGCGCTTCACCAGGCGGCTCAATCTCAGGACCCATTGTTTTCGACAAAGCGTTTTACAACATATCCGCACAGCTTGGCCGCACCTCAAGCGATCTTCAGACACTGCTAAACACTGACCCGCTTGCACTACAAGCATCTGGAATATCGGCCGACTCTGTTGCACGACTAACGTCGCTACTCCAATCGTTTAGTGTTCCATCATCGTACAGCGGCTTACCTGGCAGTCGTTTAAGTGACAATGGAAGCTTGTTAGGTTCGCTCGATTTCACTCCCCCTTCAAGCAACTCAGGAACCGCTTGGAACGTCACGTTTGGAGGAGGATGGAGCCGAAGTAACCCGATGGTAGCGGGAGCTGCAGCTTCACGCTCACTGCCTACCGCACTAGGGCAAAACACATCATGGAACGGAAGCCTTCAAGCGCGACATAGCGCGTACTTCGGATACGGCATTCTAACTGAAACGTCACTCGGCCTGTCAATGTCCGATAACGAATCATCGCCTTACGTCGATCTGCCCAGTGGACGTATACGTATCAATTCATCATTTGCAGATGGAACCTCGGGTGTGCAAACACTGGCGTTCGGAGGAAATCAGCAAATGGGAACCACATCTTCATCAAACTCGCTTCAAGCAATGAATATGCTTTCTTGGTTTAGCGGCAACAACAAACACCGTTTGAAGCTAACCACGGAAGTCCGTAGAGATGCCAGTTCGCAAGACAATACCGTTAATAGGTTGGGTACATACACTTACAACTCACTAGAAGACTTACAGCTCGATCGGCCAGCCACATATACGCGCCAGCTTTCTCCGCGCATTCGCGATGGAGGACAGTATATAGGGTCTGTATCGCTCGGAGACTCCTATCGATACTCACAGAATCTTCAGTTCCAGCTCGGAGTACGCGTTGACGCTAACAAGTTTATGCATTCGCCAACTTTGAATCCTGATGTAGAATCTCAATTTGGAGTTCGCAATGATCATGTACCGGAGAAAGTTCTTGTTAGTCCGCGCGTCGGTTTCTCGTGGATGTACGGAACTGGAGCACAGATATCTGCTTTCCAAGGCGCGTTTCGTGGGCCACGTGCGGTGCTTCGTGGCGGCATAGGAATGTTCCAGAGCCACCCCTCATCAAACCTTATCGGTAACGCGATTGACAATACAGGTTTGCCAACTGGAGTGCAGCAACTGCTTTGCGTTGGGGATGCAGTACCATTAGCCAACTGGCAGCAGTTTGCCGGAAACCCCGCATCTGTTCCTGATCGTTGTGAAGACGGGACGACTGGATCATCATTCGCTAGTGGGGCACCGAATGTCACACTTTTTGATAAAGACTACACGACTCCAAGAAGCATACGATCGACTTTGGGATGGAGTGGTCCGATATTGGCTAATCTTTTTAATGGCAGCGTTGATCTCACTTATTCAATGAATCTCAACCAAGCTGGTTTCATCGATCGCAACTTTAATAGCGAACGTCAGTTTGCTCTGAATAACGAAGCTAATCGTCCGGTATTTGCGCCGTCTTCATCGGTGGTTCCAACCTCTGGCGCAATCGCTGCAAATGCATCGCGCATAAGCAACGACTTTCTTCGAGTAACGGAAATGCGTTCAGACCTCTCGTCTGTTGCGCGACAAGCATCCTTCCGAATATCTCCGCTAAGCTTTACAAGCAACTTTAGCTGGAGTCTGTCTTATACACACGCGAATATTCGCGAACAGTACCAAGGCTTTAATAGCACAGCCGGCGATCCCCTCGCTAAAGAGTGGGGTCGTTCCAGCTTCGATTCGCGTCATCAGTTTGTATACAACCTTAGCTGGAACGCGTTCGATTTTATTCGCATCTCTTGGTTCGGCCAGTTGCGCTCGGGAAATCCGTATACTCCAACAGTAAGCGGAGACATCAATGGCGACGGCTATAACAACGATCGCGCTTTTGTATTCGACCCCGCGTCTGCAAGCGATCCTGCTTTGGCGGCAGGTATGCGCTCACTACTTAATCGCGGAGACGAAGCCTCACGTTGCTTAAGCTCACAACTCGGAGCGGTCGCGAATCGCAACAGCTGCCAGGGACCTTGGCAGCAGTTCGCAAGTTTGAACTTCTCTTTCAACCCGCTAAAAGTTCGAATGCCACAACGTGCAACGCTGTCATTTAACGTTCAGAATCCGCTGGGTGCAGCAGACTTACTACTGAATGGTGAGAACAAGCTTCGTGGATGGGGACAGCAACGATTCCCAGATGCGTCTTTGTTGTACGTACGTGGTTTCGATCCGACTACACAACAGTTTCGCTATGAGGTGAACGAACGCTTCGGAGCTACAAACCCAGCCTACTCAGCACAGCGCAATCCTGTAATCCTCACTGCAATGCTGAGCCTCGATTTGAGCCCGCCACGTGAACGTCAGCTACTTACACAAGCCTTGGACCGCGGACGCCGTAATAGTGGAGCGAAACCCACAGAACCACTTCTCAAGGCGCAGTTCGGCAACGCAGGTGTGCCAAATCCTTTAGCCACTTTGCTCCGTGACCAAGATACACTTTCGCTTTCTACTCAACAGGCTGATAGCATCGCATCCATGAACCGTCGCTACATCGTGACTGTAGATTCGATATGGGCGCCTGTTGTTAAGTACTGGGCTACGCTGCCTGATGATTATGTGCATGACGATGCATACGACCGCTACCGTAAAGCTCGTGAAGCATCGATTGACGTTCTTATTTCCTATGCCTCGGTTGTTCGCGGTATGTTGTCGCGCGAACAGTATAGAAAACTTCCTCCATTTATTGCCAGCGCTCTAGACAAACGCTACTTGCGCTCAATTCGCTCTAGCACCATTAACGCCTCCTCAGGTGCGCTCGGCGGAGGTGCCGGAATGATGATGATCGGAGGAATGGGTGGTACAACGATAACCGGAACTGTAATAGCGAGATAACAACCAGCAGTTGCAGCCTTCTACATCATCTCATCACAACCAACTATACGATATCAAACCGATGAAACGGACACTTACACTATCAATCATAGCGCTATCGCTTTCAGACGTTGCTGTAGCACAGACTTCTGCTCCAACCTTGCGCCAGATAGGCGAAGTTACTGCGACTTCGTCTGACACTCTGTATAGCCCGAGTTCTATTCGCCACCTCCCTAACGGGAAGCTTCTTGTAAACGATGTTGCACGAAGACAGCTCGTGCTTCTTGACGACAAGCTTTCCTTGCTGCGTGTCATTGCTGATACGATGCCGGGTTCACCTAACACTTATGGTTCTCGCGCTGCCTCATTAATCCCATACAAAGGTGACTCGTCGCTGTTCATAGATGCGTCATCACTCTCCATGCTGGTTCTTGATGGTGAAGGAAATGTGGGACGCGTTGCATCTATTCCGCGTTCGTCAGATGCGGGGATAATGGCAACGTCTGCGCTCGGCGGAATGGGCTTTGATGGCGAGCGCATCGTCTATCGAGGAAGCGCATCAATCTCAATGCTAGGAGCATCAAGAAGCAGCACGTCTTCTTCTCCTGTTGGCACACCTTCCATTTCCGATACTATGCCCATTGTGCGCGTTAACGTTGCAACGCGCAAAATGGACACGGTCGCATTCATTAAGGTTTCAACTCCTAAAACCAACCTCTCAACAACAGACGGCAACTTTACTCTGTCAATTGAGATCAACCCACTTCCTGTCGTTGATGAATACACAGTCCTTGCAGACGGACGCATCGCTATCGTTAGGGGACGTGAGTATCGCGTTGATTTCATCGACGACGCCGGAACTATTACAGTGGGCCCCAAGATTCCATTTGAGTGGAAGCGGCTTTCTGACGAAGACAAAGCCGCATTTATCGATTCCGTAAAAGTGGCAACTGAAAGAGCGGCGGCCGAAGGAGGCGGAAGTGCCGCTTCCAGAGTTGGCTCAGCCCTTGGTGCTGCATTTGGTGGTGGCGGAGCGATTGCATCCGGCGGACCAGTTACGGTTACGAGCGTAAGAGTAGGTTCCGGATCTGGAGCCCCCACCGGCGGTAGCAGTAGCACCCAGTTCCGGATGGCTGCGGCACCTACCGTGAGCTACGTGAATCCCAGCGACTTGCCCGACTACCAACCCGCATTTTTCGGAAATCAGGTGCGTGGAGATATGGACGGTAACGTGTGGGTGCGTATCATTCCTCCTAAGCCCATTGCCGGTGGCCCAGTATATGACGTAATCAACGGCAAGGGCGAACTCATAGATCGTGTTCAGATCCCTGTTGGGCGCACGATCACCGGTTTCGGTAAAGGCGGAGTTGTTTACATGTCTCATGTAGCCGACGGCTTCACTAAACTGGAGAAAGCCTCTTCTAAATAGGAAACATCCATGTTCAACAGCCTGCGGGTACCAGAGCGACTTTTTTCACTAGCGATGTGGGGAGTCTCCGCCGTATTCGCAGGCTTTCTTATTGGACTCGGCGGAAAGGTTATTGGTGAGCTTCCAGGGGTCGATCGCTCACTTTCAGTTGATCAGTTCATTCCTCAAGACTCACTCGCCGCCTTAACGCGCAAACGAGACTCGTTGCAGTCGCTTACAAGATCGACACAGGATGCTCAAGAACGTGCAGCTCAGCTATCGATCGCGGCAGATAATGCGTACAGGCAGGCTCAGTCTGAGTTCAACAACTGGATAGCGGCTCGTACCGCTACTACCGACCCTCAACAGGATCCTGAAGTTATAGGTCGCAGTAAAGCGTTGGACACTTTAGGTGCATCAGCGCGAAGAGCACAGTTCGTTTCCGATAGTATCTCTGCGGCTTTAGTTAATGTAGAGCAAGCTCACCGCACTCAACTCTTCGATTACGAATCGTTGCGAGAGTCTGCAATGGGGCACTATGAACGCGCGGTATTCTCTGTTGAACTGCGCACGTTCATTATTCGACTTGCTCTTACCCTTCCCCTCTTAATCCTTGCTGGTTGGATCATTGCGCGGAAACGTGGAAGTCAGTACTGGCCACTATACCGCGGATTCGTTTTGTTCGCCGCGTTCGCGTTTTTCGTCGAGCTAGTTCCCTACTTGCCAAGTTATGGTGGCTACATACGCTACATAGTGGGGATTTTAGCGACTTTGGTGGCAGGTCATTATTTGATTCGCGCCTTCCGTAGCTACATAGCTAAACGGGAAATCGCAGAGAAGCTTACAGAGTCTGAACGCAGACAAACTCTAGGCTTCGAAACTGCTTTAAAGCGAATGGGAACAAATGTTTGTCCCGCATGCGAGCGGCCGTTACATGCTACCGCTGGGGTCACCAACGATTTCTGTGTTTACTGCGGTTTGAGGTTATTCGATGACTGTACTGCATGTAACACACATAAGAACGCTTTCTATCAATACTGCCCTTCGTGCGGGACAGCATCGGCCGCAACTTAGTATCGACCGCCAAAGGTAAGTTTCCACGGAAAGGAACGATCTACAGGGCGCGCCCAGCCAACAAAAATCGCGCCCGAAAAGAATCGTAAACCAGCAGAGACAGTAGTACGAACGCCTTCGGTGGGGCGTGATAGTAGCTGGGAGTTGTCACTGTCTATCTGCAAACGCTCAGACTCGCTTGGCGCGCTTTGCGTCAATGCTTCCTTAAGAGGAGGGGTTAGTCTCTGCAATGCACTGCGCGCTACGTGCGAATGAGCATCAGTCCACCCTGACTGAACGCTAACGCTAACACCTGGATTAATCCCTGCGATCATTAATCGACGGCTAATGCGAATTGGATCTCTTAGGAAAGGAGAAATGTACATAAGCTGACCTCGTGCAAGTATTGCGCGCGATCCCGCGAACTCCTTGTCTCCATAACCTGGCAAGTTCTGCTGTTCACCAAGCTCGAAAAGCTGTTGAGGTGGAATAATGCCCCCGTTTACAACGCCAGCATCAATGCGTGATGTAGCGATTAGCGGACCTACGTGCTTCCTAACAACACTTCGAAGTTCAACCCTTTGATACGAAAGTGTACCGTCACCTCTTTCGTAAGATAGTCGTGCACCTATTCCCGGCTTCATAAGCTCCGCGCTTACATCGGGACGCCATTCCGCAATGACACCGCTGCGTATGTACCCACCTTCGTCTACATTGCGGTTCTCTCTAAAATCACCTTTTTTAAACACACCTCGAGTTACAGTCGCCGATCGATATCTATCGTCGGCGTATCCCAATTCGGCTCGCAACAAAAGCTCACGCTTACCAACAAATCTTGTAGCGAACAGCATGGCACTGCTGCGATCGACATAATCGTTGGGGTCTGAACCAAGAAGTCCTCCAATCAACGATGTTCCAGAATCCATCGGAAACCGGAAATCATTAGTAACGTCAAGAGATCGCCCTAAACGAAGCTCATACTTCCATGAAGGTGTCCGTTTCTCCAGTGACACACGTCCCCGAACTGTTTCTTCATTCCACGCATATCCTCCCGAAGCTCTTATCTGATAGCCTGGTGCTAAATCTCTTAAAGCGATCTTAGCACCTAGTCCAGTGTAAAGTCCTTCTATTCGATTGTAACGAACAACATCTGACAGCCTGAACGCTGCTATATCAAGACGCGGAGCACCTGTAGATCTCCAGCGGTCGGGGCCAAGGTCGTCAAAATCGTCAGCGTGCATTCCATCGGTTATCGTACCAATTCCTAACGACCAGTTGTTGAATGACGACATTGAATCGGAAGGCGCAAAGGTAAGACGGCGATGCACGTTTCGCCGCGTAGAGTCTGCTTTAGCGAGAACCGAAGCTTCGATGATTGTATCGTTAACCTTCAAGTCAACGATGCGAGAAGCAATCCGTATCACTGCACGAGTTTCGTCAAACAGAGGGGATGATGCCTGTAACTCTATTCGCTGTGTTCTCGGTAGCCAGTATTTACCATCTCGCTCACTTTGCTCGTACTCAACAAATGCGACTGCCGTACCCAGCGATCCCGGCCATGATGATTTACTCCCTGCACGAACGAAGTGTCCTCGAAAGCGCACTAGTGTACCGCGAGTAACATCTAGACTAATCTCACCATCAAACAGAACCGCCGGTTTAGTGAGGTCCTTGCGAGGATGAACTCGGACAACCGCAATGGGAATAGATCGGTCGGGCAGATGGATGGTTGATTCTGTATCTCCTCCAGAATATGAATACCAATTGTCTCTGTCAGGAGCTAATGGATGGACAATGGGCATGGTATCAGCTCCATCGCCTGTAGTCCTTCGTGAAGCTGTCGAACTGTCGTTTGTGCTTCGATTTCTTAACTGGAAACGAGAGCCGTATAAGGTTGGTGTTATCCAACCAACAGGAGTTACCGACAGCATGGATATTGAAATCCCAGATTGTTGCGCCCTGTGTCCTACTATTCGTTGCTCGTACAGCCCCGTTCTAGTCCACCGTAAGTCGCTTGCTACTTGCTCAATGTATGAGACTAGTTCATTACCTTCTGCCATACGCAACAAAACCGCAATCTCTGTTTCCACCCTCGCGCTATACGACACAAGATCTCTAGGTAACGCGTTGCCTTTACTGGCTCGTTCCAAAAGTTGTAACAGTGATTGTCGAACTACAGTCGTGTCCGCAATAGAATCTGCTGTCTGCACTTGCTGAGCTGCTTGCGCCAACGACGGTAGCGCAAGCAGTAGCGAACAGATTACTGCGGACAACGTTCTGAACATTAAGTGGTGTTGTTATGCTGTTGAACTCGATCGGCGGCTGCGCTCCATTCGTGAACTGCTTCTTCTAGCTGGTCACGAAGTTCGTCCAACTCTTTACCCAACTGCTGCGCTTTGTCGATCCCTTGTTGTGTGTCGTACAACGAAGTGTCGTCAAGTGTGTGTTCTATATCGGTAACGCGCGTTTCAATAAGCGATACCCTTAGCTCTGCGTCCGAGAGTGCTTTCTCAAGCCGTTTCGCTTCCTTCTTTAAATCCGAGGAAGAGACAGATTTTGTTTCAGCTCGTTTAGAGCTCGCACTTTTATCGCTTGATTTGCGCGCTTCCTTCGCGCCACTTCTTGAGGCGCGATCGCTCTGCTGTAATCGCTCTCGTGCCTCTTTGGCCTCGCGTGCTAAACGCTCGACTTTTGCCTCCTCCCATTCGACAAAGCTACCGTCAAAGGGTAACAGCTGCTGGTTTCGCAACTCCCACACGTGAGTCGCAACACCTCTGAGTACTGCACGGTCATGGCTAACTATAAGTACACTTCCTTCGTACTCTTCGATCGCATCTTCAAGTGCTTCAATCGACTCGACATCGAGATGGTTGGTTGGTTCGTCGAGTATAAGAAGATTGCTTCGCTCTAGGGTGAGAAGCGCCAGTGCAACACGTGCTCGCTCTCCACCTGATAGAGTGCCTACCGTGCGCTGTACCTCATCACCGCTAAAGCCAAAGCGCCCTAAATGCCCCTGTACCAATCGCCTTTCCCAAAGCGGTCTGCGCGATGCAATTACATCGTAAATAGCTTGATCTAGCGGAAGGTGAGCGAGATCCTGACGATAGTAGGCAACAGTTGTTGACGGCCCGACTTTTACCTTACCGGAGAATGGCTCGTGTTCCCCAATAAGCGTTTTGATAAGAGTACTCTTACCAGCGCCATTAGGACCAAGTAGCGCAACAACCTCGCCTCGTTCTAGTACTACCGACACATCCTTTAGGAGTGTTCGGTCGCCAACCGATACAGTTGCCTTCTCAGCTTCAACAACTCTATCACCGCTCCGATTGCCCGCATCTAACCTCAAAGCCATAACAGCTTCAGCACCGGGTGGTGGTGAAAGCCTCGGCATCCTAGTTAGAAGCTTACGTCTGCCTTTAGCTTGTGCTGAATTCTGCCCCGCAAGGTTACGTGCTATGTAGTCCTGCTCAGAGGCGATCTTCTTTTGCTGTTGTTCAAACTGTCGCTGTTGCGTTAGACGACGTTCGTCACGTTGACGAATAAACGATTCGTATCCACCAGTGTAGGTAAAGGCTGTCCCACCTTCAAAGTGCATTACGTGGTCGGCCACGGCCGCAAGAAATGCGCGATCGTGACTAATGCAAACGATGGTTCTATCGGAGTTACGTAAATACTGCTCTAGCCAAGCGGTTGTCTCTAAATCAAGGTGATTCGTAGGTTCGTCGAGAATAAGGAGGTCGGAAGGCATCGCAAGCTGGCGTGCTAAAGCGACACGTCCTCTTTCACCTCCACTAAGTGTTCCTATAGTCGTAACGCGCGCTGCTTCAGGATCGAAACCCATTCCTGTAAGCACAGCATCGGTGCGCGCTGACATCTCATAGCCACCTTCTCGCTCGAATCGCTCCAGATCTCTGCCATATCGCTCCATTGCGGCTTCACCATGATCATGCTCTAGCTGCACAGCCTGCTCGGCAAGTGAGCGCTCTAATGCGCGCAGTTCACCAAACGCATCGGCAACTATCTCCCATAACGTCATCTCGGAGGCGAAACGTCGATGCTGATCCATGAGCGCAATGCGAAGGCCCGGCATACGAGCAACACTTCCACGTGTAGGAGCAAGATCGCCGGTTATTAGACGAACTAATGTTGATTTTCCTGTCCCATTGCGCCCGATCACAGCCCACCGATCGCCTGGTGCGACTGTAACGGTTACATCGTGAAAGATGCTCGTTGCACCGAACTCCACCGAGGCACTTCCTACGGAAACAAGTGTCATGAAATCACCCGAACTGTTTCCGGCGTTGATACGCGTTTCGTATCACTCTCCAAAAGCCATTCTTGCACTACTGAAAAATCTGAACGCAATGTAGCAACTAACGTTTCGTTATTGCGAAGGGCAGCACGTGTTCTACGCATGTATCGTAGTTGCGCGAATCCTTTGCGCCAAGTAAGTGAGATATCGCCGAGCATGATAAGCAGCACGAAAACTGAAACCGAAAGCAGGAAAGACCAGTCAGCAAGACGCATAAGTGAGGATGCGGCTGCCGATATGAGAAGGAGCCAGAATACGACAATGTAGAGCCCTGGCAACAACGCTCTTGCTACCACATGTGAACGATTCTCTGCACTACGTTTTGCTATCCGCCAAATGAGCTTTCGCGGTAGCATGTGAACTACGTATCCAAACATCGCTGGTAGAGCGAGTAATCCTAACCGAAAGCCCGACAGTTTTCCGCTAAACGGCGCATTTCTTAACGCACTAGCAAGGAGATACGTGTCTTCTGCCGAACCGGAACGCCCTCCAAGCTCTTGTACAACCCTGCCAATGTTCTTGGCCGCACCAACTACTGCAGAAGAATCCAACTGATCAAGTTCGGCAATGCGATTCACGAAAAGTTGAATGCCGGACGCCTCTACAGCTCTTTGCAACAGAGCGTCGACAGGCGAATCGGCTCTTAAGGCTCCAGCCACTGCGGCCATTTGATTGCCACCCTCTTCGGCCAACTCGCTGCAAGCGTTAGGAGCAACCGTTAGTAGAGACTCTCGCAGTTTGGCGGTGAGTTGCTGCACTTGTTCTCGGTTCGGTAAGTCCGCGGCGCTACCGCTGCTAACTACGAAGGGGTTCCCGCAAAGAGCAACAACATCCGACCGGGGGATACTTGGGTGTTCATACTGAATACCAATAGGAACAACAGTTATGCTCTGTATCGCGCCATTATTAAGACATTGTAAAATCATTTGTGCCAAACCAGAACGAAACGGAGCGATCCCCGAGCCAGTGTTCACTCCCCCCTCTGGGAATGCCCCAATTACGTCTCCGGCCTCCAAACCAGAAACCACTTGTTCATACGCCAACCGGTTTATCTCTAAAGCGGAAGCTCCTTCTCTCAACAGCTTTCTAGCATCACGAACTCGTGTTACTGCAATTACCCCTAGCCCTCGGTAGGTGGCCCTAGAAATAGCGTTCGTTGCAGCCGAAATGGTCGCGATGTAGCGGACCTTCCTGGGCGTACTTAGGTAACCAATCAGAACATCCGGAAGGTCGTTCGGATGGTTCGCAACAAGAACCACCGGACCACTAGCTGGGATCCGTTCGCTGCCAGCTATAAGTACGTCGCGATAGAACCACCTGAGGGACCGCTTTGCTATCCAGCGAACTGTGAAGTGCCACATCGTCACAGAATGTCGGTATTTCAGCTGTTGCTCAACCCCAGTTGTGTTCACAGCGATACATTGTGGCTCAACATTTCTGCACCCCCCTCGTCTCACCTAAGCTGACACAGATGCAACTCCTCTCCCGATACATGCGTGGGAATTCCGCTTTATTAGCGCTTGTCGCGCTTGCCGTAATTCTGCTCGGCTACGCAGACCTTTGGCGAGGAGGTACCGAATTCGCCTCTGTTTTCTTAGTACTTGGTTATGTGTTCCTCCTACCGTGCGCTATTCTCGCACTTGGTTCGCGTGAGACTCCCGCGGCGGTATCCGACCCAGATATAAACAATCCGCCCTACCGAATCGCTACAGTAGTTGGCCTAGTAGTGTTTGTCCTTTACGCAATCACGCTAGCACCAACAACTGCAATGTGGGACACCAGTGAGTACATCGCAGCTGCAAAAATACTTGGCATTCCCCACCCCCCGGGTAACCCGCTCTTTGTTTTAATTGCGCACGCCTTCGCGATGATTCCGATCCCCGTTTCGTACGCGGAACGTGTCAATCTGCTCGCAGCAGTAACTAGTGCTATTTCAGCTGCGCTCTGGTTCCTAGTGGCATTTAGATCGCTGCAAGGATGGAACATGCCGCGTACGCCACGCATTGTCGCCGCTGCCGCCGCCGCGTGGTTAGGCGCTACGGCGTTCACCGTTTGGAATCAAAGCGTCGTTAACGAAAAGGTTTACACGGTTGCAATGTTAGGGCTTGCGGTCGTCTCATGGGCTGCACTCCGTTGGAACGACTCCGCACCGGGCTCTAAACGCGCAGACGCGCTCCTTATTTTTATTGCCTTCCTTTGCGGACTTGGCTACACCAATCACCCAGCAGGCTTACTACCACTGCCAGCCGTTGGATTGTTTGTGCTGCTGCGTCGTCCTTCAACCATTCTGCGTTGGCGTCTTATTGCTGCTACAGCCATAGCACTGGTAGTTGGCTTAACCCCCTTCGCGTTCCAGCCAATCCGTGCGGCGCACCACCCTGCAATTAACGTCGGAACTCCCACGGCATGCGAAGGCAAACCGGAGTTTGGTTGTACATTCAGTAAAGACACTTGGCAGCGACTCAAAGCCAATATTAGTCGTGATCAGTATGGTGGCCATGCGGTCGCCGACCGTCAGGTACCTTTTACTGCACAAGTCGGAATGTGGTGGCACTATTTCAAGTGGCAGTGGCTACGCGACGCATTCGGTGAACGAACTGCGCTGCAGAAGTCTCTTGCATTTCTCTTTCTTGGGCTTGGAGTTGCAGGTGGCATAACTCACTTCAGACGTGACCGCGCAACCTTTGCATTCGTCGGTCCGCTCATATTCACACTCACACCTGCACTCATTTTCTACCTCAACTTTAAGTACGGTTGGACTCAACAACCGGAGTTGGGAGGATCGGTGCTGCGTGAGGTTCGTGACCGCGACTACTTCTATGTTTGGAGTTTTGCGACATGGGCCATTTGGGCCGGCATGGGAATTACCGCACTTTGGCAACTCGCCGCGCGCGCGGTTAGCCAAAGCGACAGTGCATCTCCAGGTCGCAGTTGGTTAATGGCGTCGCCAGTGCTGCTGCTAGCGTTGGTACCGTTTGTTGGAAATATGAAGCAAGCGCCGAGGAGCGGACAAACATTCACAGCTGCTTGGGCTCGTGATCTTTTACAAACAGTTGAGCCTTACGGAATTCTTGTTACGAACGGTGATAACGACTCCTTCCCGGTTTGGTATGCACAACAAGTCGAGAACGTCAGGCGCGATGTAACAGTTGTTCTCATACCTTACCTTCGTTCCGATTGGTATGCGCGCGAACTCGTAAGGGATCGCGTGGACGAGTACGATGGCACTGGGCTACCTGTTTATAAATCGCTTGCAGGTGAACGACCTGACACGCCGCTTATGTCGCTTTCTCCTGCTGAAATTGATCAGGTCCCGCCTGCCATGCAGCTGGATAGACCTGCGTTATTCGAACACTCCGGCATTAGAGCAACTATTGCTCCTGGTATAGTCCTGCGCGACAAGCTGCTCATTCTTCAAATGATCAAAGATCGCTTTCCCGGCAGACCTATCTTCTTCTCGCTTGGCAACTACCCTCGTGAACTAGGGCTTGAAGAGTATGCTGTAACACAGGGACTAACTCAAAAGCTCATCGACGAACCGGCTTCGTCAAACCCACGTTACGTCCAAGTAGATGGCGGATATCTAGACATCGAGCGCTCCCTCGAACTTTGGAATATGTACGAAGGTCGTGATGCGCTGCTAAAGAACGGCGGATGGATTGACGAAGCATCGATCTTGATTCCTACCATGTACGGATTACTTGGGCAATCGCTTGCTCGCGGTCTGTTACTTACCGGAAAGGGACCGCAAGCAGATTCGATGATGTCGCAAACTATGGAGTTCGCCCGTGCATCAGGTATTAGCCGTTAAGCCAAGATTTCCATAACGCCTCATCAATACCCACCGTAAGCTTGTGCTGCATTCGGACAAGTGGCTGACGAAGTAGTAGCGGTTCATCCGCCATTATCGTCAGCCACTTTTCTTCACCATACAACGCAGTGCGAAGACCTAGTTCCGCGAATCGCTTTGAATCCCTATCCAAAATTCGCTCGACCCCGAACTTCTGACTAAAACGTCGCAGCTCGCCTAGCGACGCCGCGCGTTCGGCAAGGTCTACGAAATGTGTTTTCACGCGACGTTCAGCGAAAAATCGTAACGCCTTTCTTGTGTCCGCGTTCTTCTTAGTTCCAAATATCTGCACCTGCAACTCTGGAGAGGCCATTCCAGAATATATCAAATCAACGCTGAACAGATCAAAGCAGCTTCTTAAGTGAGTTTATGCCAAGCCACATTAAGCTTACACCAACTAAAGCAGCAACAACTGCAATACCGTAACCAACCAGCGCATCATAGAGATTATCGAGCGACCTCGGCCCATTCGGCCCATGTAGAGCTGCCCTCTCAGTGGTCGCTTCAAATGCCAGTCCTATAGCTCCGTCGTATGTACGTAACAGAATCATCAGTGCAGAAGCCGCACCTACCAGCGCAGAACCGATGATAACCAATGGCGCCGAGCCTATGGTGTCTACTAAAGTCCAAGGTCTAACCCCGCGCTCGTGAAGAAACATTCTTAAAAGAGCGTGCGAGACAAACACGGTCGTCGCCGCCGTTGCTAATGCGCTTATAAGCAATGCTGTGAGCATATGTGAAATGCTAACTCAACGTTGTAGAAACTTCGATACAGAACGGTCAGTCTACTAATTTTCTAAGGTGACCGATCGCGCATATAAACCAGCCTGGTGGCTTTCTAACCCGCACGCTTCTACGGTTTGGGGGAAGTTTTTCAGGCGCGGAGCTACTCCGGCGGTTCTAGTGGAGCGGTGGGATACCCCAGACGGCGACTTCGTCGAGGTAGCGCGTTTAAATGGCGCATCGGCATCATCTCCCCGAATTATTGTTTTTCATGGCTTAGAGGGGAGCCTTCGCTCTCACTACGTGAGAGGAATTTTCAAGGAAGCAGCCGCAAGAGGCTGGGGTGCCGACCTTCTCTTTTTTCGAACATGTGGTTCTGAGCCGAACCGTATTGCGCGCTCCTACCATTCTGGCGAGACCGAAGATGCTCGATTCGTGATTGCCCGGATAGCGGCGCAGTTTCCTCAGGCTGCAATTGGTTTATTTGGTGTTTCGTTGGGGGGCAATGTCCTGTGCAAATATCTGGGTGAAGAGGGTACTCGAGTTCTACCTGCGATTGCTGGTGCCACGGCCGTTTCGGTGCCATACGATCTTGCGAGGGCCTCCCGGTACATAGGTAGGGGTTTTGGAGCGGTGTACGAACGAAACTTTTTGCGTTCGCTCGTACCCAAAGCACTCGAGAAAATCGCTAGACACCCTGAGCTATCTGCCCTAAAGCAGGTGGCGAACGCTAAAACCATTTGGGAATTCGACGACCTTTTTACCGCGCCATTGCACGGTTTTCTAAGCGCAGAGGACTATTACAATCGTTCTAGTTCGATGGCGTTTCTACACCAGATTCGTAGCCCGTTGCTAATGTTAAGTGCAGCCGATGACCCGTTCCTTCCGCCCGAAGTTTTGGATGAGGTGCGTGAGGTTGCCAGCAAAAACTCTTGGTTAAGTGTAGAGTTTCATAGGCGGGGCGGACATGTTGGTTTTGTATCGGGACGTTGGCCGTGGAGCCCTTGGTACTACGCCGAATGGCGTGCCGCAGCATTTCTCGCAACGTGTTTCGACAAGCACGACGGTAGCGTGGCGAAGTAGCGTTTCTGAGTAGCGCTGCTAAGTAACGTTTGTCGGTAGCGCTGCTAGGTAGCGTTTGTAGACCTTGATACTCATGCGACCGCTTAGCGTAGCATCGATCGCTGGCTTCAACGGACTTTTCACCAATCAACGGGAGACAGGATGCTCATTTTTCCACGCATCGCGGCCGCAGTTGTGCTCGTCGCTTTGATTTCAGGATGCTCATCGGGTGTACGAGGAGCAACCTCATCGGCGGACGCAGCCATAGGACATGCCCCCGGGGCCTCCGCTGCAGAGTCACAGCTTGCATCCTCTCCGCGTCACGGAGAGTTCGTAATGATTCCGGCACCGGGAAACGATAGCGTCCGCTCCTATGTCGTTTATCCAGAACGCAAAGACAAAGCACCGGTAATAGTTATCATTCACGAGATTTACGGGCTATCTACATGGATTCGCAGCGTAGCTGATCAGTTTGCTGCCGAAGGGTATATAGCAATTGCTCCTGATCTTACTTCTGGTAAAGGGGTAGACGATCAATCGGATGCAAATCTACAACGAGTAGGCCCAGCTGTAATACGCGCTCTTCAGGCAGAAGAGGTGCAGCGTAGAGTTTCGGCAGTAGCAGAGTACGGTATGAGTCAGCCCGCAGCTCTGCAGAAGTACGGGGTTGTGGGTTTCTGCTGGGGCGGTTCAACTGTGTTTAGTCACGCAGTCGCTTCATCTAAAGTAGGGGGCGTTGTGGTTTATTACGGTGGCTCTCCTTCACCTTCGGACGCAGCAAAGATTAATGCTCCGGTACTTGGGCTCTATGGTGAAAACGATGCTCGCGTCAACGCTACTGTGCCAGCAATGGACAGCGCCATGAAGAGCGCAGGCAAGCGTTTCGAGCAAGAGTTTTATACCGGCGCAGGGCACGGTTTCTTGCGTCAGCAGGACGGAGCGAACGGTGCTAACAAGGCAGCCGCTGAGAAAGCATGGCCGAGGACTATTTCGTTTTTCCGTGAAACAATCGGCCGTTGATATAAGCAACAACCGTCGAACATTCCAACAGGTAGTTTTTCCGTGACAACCACATTTCTTGCACTCCTCGTAGTTGGACTAGTACTCGGCGTGTTCGCCATGCTTTACGGCACAGAGAAGAGCGAGTCGCATAAGGGGCTCGCTCCCCATGAACGACGTAGCGAGCACGATCCAGCCGTGGAGCCGTCAGCACTGTTCAACCCAGCATCAGTTGCTGCTCTTCTTTTCGTTGCTGGTTTAGTTGGGTACCTGATGGTGAATCAGACATCAATGCCGCGCGGAGCAGTCGTTGCAATAGCTGTCTCATCTGGGCTATTGGCGTTCACACTCCAGTCACTTCTAATTGCGCGATGGGCAATTCCAAGCGCTCGCGCCGACCAAATGGATGAGCGTTATCTGTTGCAAGGTACGTTGGGTGTGATTACCGAAGACATCAACGACAGTGACATGGGGTTCGTGCGGTACGCAATCGACGGCATGGAGTACACACTTCCTGCGCGTAACTTTGAGAGTGGTGATATGGCGGCCGGCACGGACGTTGTAATAGAACGAATCGAGAATGGCGTTGCGTACGTTGAGCTGTGGGCTCAAGTCGAACAACGCCTTTAATTTTTCAGAACAATGGGAACTTGGGGCTCATGGACACTTAGCG
>CAYYSP010000003.1:0-557072 GCA_964474535.1 uncultured Gemmatimonadaceae bacterium | reverse complement strand
GTTTGGTTAGAGCACTCGACTGTCACTCGAGAGGTCGCGGGTTCGAGCCCCGTCGCTCCCGTTGTTGGGCCCTGGTGGTGAAATTGGTAGACACGCCATCTTGAGGGGGTGGTGCCGCAAGGCGTCGCGGTTCGAGTCCGCGCCAGAGCATGTACTGGATCCTCACTGTGTGGCAACGTTTCTCCTTTTGGCCACAGTAGCTCAGTGGTAGAGCACCCGATTCGTAATCGGGCGGTCATCGGTTCAATCCCGATCTGTGGCTCTTGTGAGTGTCGCAAGGGCAATGCCCCTTACGAGAACCGCGCTTTAATGACAAAATAACGATAGTACTTTTAAAAATCCTCCCAGCCCTTCGTCATCATGTATAGCATGGTAGGAATTCAGCGCCTTGGGTTCGCCCACACACTGATAGTGGCGTCGTGTGTCTTAGCGCAGCTCTATCCGCGACCAGCGTCGCCAACCCCTAATAAGTTGGTAGTGGTGCAAGCCTTAATCGCGTTCCGTCAGGCGCTGCTAGAGGACTCAACGCTTATTGACAATTGTAGCGTGTCCGCATTTGTTGGCTCGAAGGCAGCACGGGCCAGCCTGCCGCTAAGAGAGCAGGCATTGGTTGATAAACGAGAGGACTGTAGCAAGGAACTCACGGTTTTCCCGCGAATCATTCTCGACAGTATGACCGGCACAGACGTTCGTCTTGTTGTTCATGCAACGCACGTGGGCGTAGGTTCGATCTCTCGGGAAGAGTATGAAGGACATGCGAGCCCCGGAACGTTCCCCGTGTTCGTTCAGCACCGCAGGTTCAACTTTACGCAGCGTGGACACTCGGTGCCCGCGGGAATCGTGAAACTTCGCGATTCGCTATCCATTCCATCACGCTAGCTGCATATGCATTGACGCAGACGCAGAACAAGCCGAGCGTAGTGCCGCCCTTGTCTCACCACCGAACTACACTGCATTTTGTTGTATCCCGCCAATCACCTCATTCCTCGTAGTGATCAACTTACAAAGCAAACTCGCTGAACATCTTGCTTCAACCTACCGCGTCGACAAGGAACTCGGCGGCGGTGGAATGTCTCGCACCTACCTAGCCTACGAGCATGTGTTAGATAGACAGGTGGTTGTGAAAGTGTTGGCGCCCGAGTTGCTGGCGAATGTTTCAGTTGAACGGTTCCGACGTGAAGTGTTGCTCGCCGCTAAGCTACAGCATCCGCATATAGTTCCTGTACTTAGTTCTGGTGAAATTGAAGGGCTCCCGTGGTTCAGTATGCCGTATGTCGACGGCGATTCATTGCGACACAGTTTGACTAACGGCCCGCTGGGTATTTACGAAACCGTAAGTGTGCTAAGAGACGTTGCAAGGGCACTAGCTTATGCGCACGGCCATGGTGTTGTACATCGAGATATAAAGCCAGACAACGTTTTACTTTCGTCTGGCACTGCAACCGTTACAGACTTTGGTATTGCAAAAGCAATTGACGCCGCGCGAACGATTCCGGGAGCAACTCAATCAGCTCTCACACAAGCCGGTACTTCAATGGGAACGCCGGCATACATGTCGCCGGAGCAAGCTGTAGGAGACGCGTCTGCCGATCACCGCGTCGACATATATGCGTTCGGAGTAATGGCGTATGAAATGTTGGCGGGCGATACTCCCTTTCGTGGCGAAACTGCGCACAGGCTTATTTCTGCGCATCTCATGGAGACGCCGCGCGACATTGCTACCATTCGCACAGATTGTCCTGCGCCGCTAGCTGAACTCGTTATGCGCTGTTTGGCGAAAGAGCCTTCGGACAGACCGCAGAGCGCGAACGAAGTTGTCGAGAAGTTGGAGTCCGTAGCAACTGATGTTGTAAGTGGTAGTAGTTCAAAGCCGAGTGATGTTAGGACAGGTGGGAAGGACGTGAGAGCAGGTAAGCGCAAATCGCGAAAGACTTATGCGATGATTGCGGCTTTGCTGTTGGTGGGAGCGAGCATTTTGGGAATGCGCGAGTTTTCTATTGGCCCTTTCGCGGGGCTGCGTTCGACAGGGGAGTTTGGTGAACATGAACGCCTTGTAGTTGCAGATTTCGTAAGTCCGTCTACCGACACACTACTTGGCGTTTCACTCGCAGAAGCATTACGAACAGATTTGGCGCAATCGAAATCGTTAGATGTTCCGTCGCGTAGCAAACTTTTCGAGTTAATTCGTCAGCTACGCGGAACAGATTCCGTGTCGTTAGACTTTGTAACAGCACGTGAGCTTGCTACTCGTGAGGGAATTAAGGCTGTACTTGCGGGAGACGTTACGCAGGTTGGTAATCGCTATTTGGTATCAGCGCGTCTTGTAAACAGTATTTCTGGCGCGGAGCTACTAACCTTTCGTGAAGAAGCAGGAAGCGAGAACGATCTTTTGCCTGCAATGGGTAAGCTTGCTCGTTCTATAAGACGAAAGGCGGGTGAGCCACTTCGTTCGATACGCAACACGAACGCGCTTGAACGAGTTACAACGAGCTCAATGCCCGCGCTTCGCAAGTACATGGAAGGTTCGCGCATTTACTCCGATGAGGGAGATGCGGATAGAGCTGCAGTGCTACTCCATGAAGCAGTCGAACTAGATCCAGGCTTTGCAATGGCGTGGCGCCGCCTCGCAGCAGTAATGCGTAGCCAAGGAGTTTCGCGTGAAAGCGAGTTTCACGCTATAGAAATGGCATTCCAGCATCGAGATAGGCTAACAGAGCTTGAGCGCTTAATGACAGAAGGGTCGTACTATCTTATTGGTCGCTCACCAGACCGCGCACGCGCTGCCGCTGCATACAACCAGATATTGCGCGTCGACTCACTCAACCCCGTAGCGCTAAATGCGATGGGTCTTATTGAGTCAATCGCAGAGCGATATGAGATTGCTGAACAGTATTATCGACGGGCCATTGTGTCGTCGTCGTTCTCAGGTACATCGTACGGCAACTTGATCCAAGCAATGATCGTTAGCAATCGATCGCGCGAGTCTATAGACTCCGTGATTGACGAATTCCGTGGTAAGTTTCCTGACAACACTCAGATATGGAAGTATTACGCGATGTCGGCGTATGCGGCAGGAGATTATGAGTACGCAGACTCACTGGCGCGTGTCGTGTATGAGAATGCACGTAGCGGCTACGACAAGCGTGAAGCGAGCGCGATGCTTGACGATATAGCGACGTTGCATGGCAAGTACGGTGAGGGATTGAAATGGCGTACGCGCTACCGTCATGCGGTGGAAGCATCGACTTCACCTCACGTACACAAGTTGGTAACGTCAATAGATACCATTGCAACGGGGCTATATCGTGGCGAAGCGTCCGAGCTGACGAGACGCAAGGTTTCGCAGGCGTTAAAGCGGTATCCAATGGATTCGGTTCCCGGAGTTGAGCGTCCGTATCTAGACTTAATGGTATTAGCACTAATAACAGAGGACATCGAACTAATGCAATCGTCTGTCAACGGGTTCCTTAGCCACCAAGTTGAAGTCGCTTACGACAGCACAGGTGCAAGAATGTTTGGCGACGCTATGTTGCAACTCGTTCGCGGTGAATGGGACAACGCAATAGCGAACTTTGAGGGCGCGCGCGAACGCGCGGAGGGGTTAACCGATATATCAGATATTGTAGTTGGTATGGCACATGATCGGGCCGGACGTCCAGATTCGGCAGCGAAGCACTTTGAGACGTTTTTAAACTATCGGAACACGTCATTGTTTTGGCGGGCAAACTTCGAAGTGCGACTTCGTCAGCGATTGGCGGATATGTATGAGCAGAAGGGCGAGGTAGGGAAAGCGGAGCAGCAGCTTGCGGAGATAGTTGAGCTGTGGCGGAACGCGGACGCGGAAGTTCAGGGGGAGCTGGGCGAGATGCGTCAGCGGTTAGAGCGGATTAGGGCGCGAACGCGGTAGCAGGACGAGTCCCTTATCGACTTGGGGCCTAACTACTTCCTATTACGCTTTGGCAGAAAGTAGCTAAACGGCCTGTCGTATATCTCAGCAAACATCTGTAAATCGACTGGGTCAATTCTTCTTTCTGTAAGTTCGCACTTGGATACGAATGAAATAGGTCTGCCTAAAGCGGATGCCACTTGTGCCTGTGTTAAGCCACGCTCCTCGCGTGCCTTACGAAGGCGAGCAACCATATACTGGTATGCGGGTTCATGAACGGCACTCGGCCGGCGCTTACGGACCATGCATTCACTATCATTCGTTAGCCGCGATTACCCATACTGGGGAACTGTCGCCTGATTGGCCTCATGCTTAGGAAAATCGAAATTTCCTATTACCTAAGTTGGGGAATCGCTGTATCATACGTGCTTATGACTACCCCCATCTTTGACAACTGCGAACCGCGCGCGGACGTATTGCGTGGTACCATACGTGAATCAGACTTTGCTGCCGACTTATCTTATGTTTTAGATGGGAAGGGGCCGCGGGAGTACCTTGATCCAGAGCTATTCTTTCGGAATAGTTACCCAACTAGAGGATTGCAAACGCTTCTGAAGAGCGTTTGTAACCGTCTCACGGGTAGGGGAGGTGCGTCGATATTCAGCTTGAATACACATTTTGGCGGCGGCAAAACACATGGACTTATCGCGCTCGTCCATGCAGTTAGAGTTGGCAATGGGGTGCCAAACATTAGCGATTTCCTTAGTACAGAACTGATACCTGAGCGTGATACCGTTAAAGTTGCCGCATTTGACGGAGATCGTTCAGATCCCGCAAACGGAAGGATGCTTGAATCCGACCTGCGAGCGTATACGCCTTGGGGTGAGCTCGCCTACTCTTTAATGGGGAAATCCGGTTATGCGCTTGTAAGGGAGAGCGACATTAGGAAAGTCGCGCCGGGTGCTGATACAATTGGGGAACTGTTTCAAGGCAAACCCACACTTATACTTTTGGACGAACTAGCAATAAGTCTCAGAAAGTTTAGTGGACTTGAGAATGATACGGGACAGTTCACGGCCTTTCTGTCAGCGCTTACTAAGGCGGTGGAGAACACATCGGATTGCGCGCTAGTGTACACTCTAGCAACCGGCAAAGACGCACGCGCTAGAGATGCTTATTCGCACGAGCATGAAACAATAAACCGTATACTGGAGCTTGAAAGTGTTTCGGCACGTAAGGCAACGCTACTTAATCCAACTGAGGACGATGAGACCGCCCACGTTCTAAGGCAGCGTTTGTTCACTTCTATTGACGAGAAAATGGTGTCGCCTGTTGTCGAGGCCTACCAGAGGGAGTGGAACAAGAATGCAAAGGAGCTTCCGGAATGGGCGAGCAGACCAGAAACGGTCGCACGGTTTCGAGCTTCATATCCATTTCATCCAGAACTTCTAAGCACCTTCGAGCTAAAAGTTGCAACATACGAAAACTTTCAGCGCGTCCGAGGAATGCTGCGACTGTTAGCGAAAACAGTTGCAAACATGTGGGAAAGCCGCCCACCAGATGCAAACGCAATTCACGTTCATCACATCGATATTGGGAGTGAACAGATAAGGGAGGAACTACTCGCTAGACTCCAGCTGAATCAGTTCACTCCTGCGATCGCCGGGGATATTGTAGGCGATGGAAACAATCGGGCATTAGCGCAGAAGCACGACCTTGAGCACTATGGTGGACTGCCTAAGTACTCGAGCTATGTTGCGCGGACAATCTTTATGAATACGCTTGCCAGTCATGAGCAACAACAGGGCGTAACTACAGAGGACCTTCGGTTTTCTGTCCTTAGTCCTAGTACCGATCTCAGCCTCATTAACGACGCAATTAGGAGGTTTGCTGCAGAGGCTGCGTATCTGGACGATCGCGCTGGTCTACCTCACCGCTTCGTTTCGTCGGCAAACTTGAATCGCATTATCAGCATGCGTGAAAAGAACGTTGACCGGTCACAGTTACGTGATGAACTTGAGTCCTTAATTAAGGATGTATTTAGAAGTAGCCGGGACTCAGTTTTCAATGTTGTTGCGTTTCCGGCTTCACCCACAGATGTACCAGACGATAGAAACGGTAAGAAACCCGTACTTGCCATCATGGGATATGACGCGGTTCCTGTAAGTAGTACGGTTACGGAAGTACCGGAGTTAATAGCAAACATTTTCCGCTATCACGGTACTGAGAAACGCGATCGGATAGGCAAGAACTCCGTTGTGTTCCTAGCCGCTAGCGGAGAAAGAAAGGGAGAAATGATTGACAAGATGGCGCGGCGAATTGCCTTGCGTGAACTAAAGGGCGATACGACAGCGTTAGCTGAGCATCAGATCAACAAAGTCAACGAACTTGAGAAACGGTCGGAACAAGAAGTCGCAATCACGGTGCAACAGTGCTATCGACACCTCTTCTATCCAACGCGCAGTAACAGAGTTTCTAGCGAACTAGATCTTGGACATACTGTGGTGTCGGTGTCAGCAGCTAGCGCTAATCCGGGTGCAGGACAGCAGCAGGTGGTACAAGTCCTTCAGGATCAATCGAAGCTTCAGATTCCAGGAAGCCAGCCCAATGCGCCAACATACGTTAGAGATCGCGCTCCAAAGTTCAAAAGGAACGGCGAGATTAGCACACAGGAGCTTCGCGATGAGTTTAACAGAAATGTCGATCTGCCAATACTTGTAGGCGACGATGTTTTCGTGGCGGTTATCGAGAAGGGGGTATCCGAAGGGCTATTTGTTTACACGAATGGCGATTTGATATGGGGGAAAGGCGAGCCTCCAGTGGACGTTGAAATAGCGGACGACGCGATGGTGCTTCTAAGCGACTTAGCGAAAGAGCGTAACGTGTGGCCGCGACGTGCTGAACCCACGGTCGTATCAGTGCCCACTCCAAGCGGCTCTCATGCAAGCGTTGTCAGTGGCAACGTAGACAGTGGAGTTTACGGCAGTGCAGCCAGCGTCGAGTCGGCAATGCGTAACTCAGTTACCGCAGAAGGAGTAACTGGTGAGGTGTTCACAAGACTTTGGGAGAAGATAAACGATAGCTGCGTCATTCGTTTGAAAGTCGAACCGTTGGGAACTGATGATGTCTTCAAGGTTGCGAGAGTGCTCAAATCACTAAGAGACTGCGTGGTAGCGATAAATGCGAACTTCGTTGCTGGCACTAGTCGCTGTGAAATCACTTACGAAGGTAACGCCAACGATGTGGCCGCTGTCATCGAGTTTATAGATTCACAGTTTAGAATAGCTTCGGACAAATACATTGAGCTTGCTGCAATAGTGGACTTCGAAAACGGGCTAGCTGTAGATGCTGCGAAGAAGGCGGTTGAGTTGCTAGTTGGTACAAAGTCGCTTTCCGCAGTACAGTGGCATGTCGAGGCCACTGTAGACATATCGCAAAAGGGGAGTGCGCGATGAGTGCAATGGCGATAAGACGGCTGCTATATGATCGTTCAGGTATTGATTCGTTTTACGCATCGCCACGCTACGAGCTTAGGTATGAGTTGTGGGCTCCAAGCGATGAGGAGATATCGGTGTGGCAAACTCCGGCTCCAGCTACCCCGCATATAAAGGCGCCTATTAGGATTGCTGGCCTACGTGGCCGTAATCTCGAGTTGGTTCAGGGGCGGGTAATGAGGCGATTGAACCGTAGTGGTGTTCGGCTGCACGATACGAAGCCATCACCTACAACGGGGCGACGAACTTCCTCGGCTTCGGTGAGCGAGGAAACGGCTCTCACAATCGGGCTTTTGCTAAAAACGTTAGCGCCTATGCGGAATAGAGAAAGAATGCTAAACATTGCGGCGGGAATTGAGCTGATGGAGAAGCAGGAAGCAGCATACTGGCTTGGCATGGCAATGCACCGTCGTAGCCCTCGAACGGTGCTTAGGGCACTGCGCGTGTTGCTAAGTGATGAACGTTTGACGTTAGGCGGTGCGAGATGACGAAGCGTAGGCTTATTGAATCGTGGTTGCCGATCGCAGCGATTGGCGAGGAGAGTTTACGCGAGCGTCGTTCGATGAGCGCACTTCCTCCTACGTACTATTTGCATGTCTGGTGGGCACGACGTCCGCTAGTGGCGTCGCGCGCTGCCATTCTTGCGTCGTTGCTGCCGGAGGATGCGGACAGAGAGAAGTTTATGCATGTGCTTGGGATTCATGGGGATCCGGTCGAGGCTAAAGCGCGGATTGAGGAGGCGAGGCGAACGGGCGTCAGGTTTGAAGGAGAGGCTTACCCTTATAAACGAGCCTTCACATACAGCCCTAACGGAGCGGATATAGAGTGGGCTGATTCTCTCATTGAAAGAATGCACGGTAGAAAGGCCGTGGTCCTAGATCCCACTGCAGGCGGCGGCAGCATCCCGTTTGAGGCGTGCCGACTTGGGCTACAAACGTTTTCAAACGACATCAACCCCGTTGCAAGTCTGATTCAGCATGCTACCGTGCTGTGGCCGAGTGTCTACGGAGAGAATATTCACAAAGCGTTCAAAGCAGTTTCGGAGCTATATATAGAACGCCGCGACAATATTTTAGGAAAGTACTTTCCTAAGATGAAGGACGAAAATTGCGTCACTACGAACTTTTTATGGGCTCGAACGGTTTCCTGTCCCTACTGTTTAGGGGTCATTCCGTTATCACCAAACTGGAAACTGTCAAAAAAGAACCAAGGTGTTCGTTTGATCCCACATCATCAGAATGGACCTGGATCAGTCGGGCGGCATTGTAGCTTTGAGATCGTCGATAGTGCGTCAGACCATTCCTTTGGGACGGTCAATCGAGGGGCTGCCCTATGTCCGTATTCTGATTGTGGTCGCATCGTAGATAGTAAAGAGATTGCTAGGATAGCGGTCAATGGAGGAATGGGAGAACAGCTCTATGCCGTAGTGTACAAAAGGGCAGTGTCATCGTTGAGCAAAACGAAGAGAGTTAAATGGAAGCGCGAGTTTCGCGCTCCTACAGAAGATGATACTGATATGACAGCTGTTCATGAATCACTAGTCGCTGGTACTTTGGACTGGCAAGCTCAGAACTATATGCCAACGGAGGAAATTCCTCTTGGAATGAATACTAAGGAACCATTGCGCTTTGGCATGCGTACATGGTGCGAATTGTTCAATCCAAGACAACTTTTAGGCCACATTACGGCAGTACAAGTCTATCGAGAGATGGTTGATGAATTTGAGAGTCTTGGAAGAATGACCAGTCTGCAGCGATCTGCATTTGCGTACCTCGCTCTATCCTTAGACAAAATGCTAAACTATAACTCGCGCTTGTCCGTATGGCTTCCAAACAGGGAAGTAGTTGCGAATACATTTAATCGACACGATTTATCGATCTCGTGGTCTTATGCCGAGATGCCGCCGTTGGTTGCCGGTCTCGAGTATGATTGGGCGATAAAGCAAACTGCAAAGTCGGTTAAAGAGCTTGTAGATCTTCTGAAAGTCGACTCATCTCGCCAAGTATCGGCAAAGAATGGTAAGTCTGATCCTCAGCAGTACTCAGCATTACTAGATAACAATCCGCCAGAAACACCAATATCGAAGCCACCAGTAGTAATCACTGCTGGTTCCGCTGACAGCATGCACCATATCGACAACGAAACTATTGATGTCGTTGTCATGGATCCGCCATACTACGACAACGTTATGTATGCGGAGCTGTCCGATTTCTTCTACGTATGGCTCAAACGTACTGCAGGAGTTCTGTATCCGCATTTGTTTACGCGTGCACTTACGGATAAGGACAACGAAGCTGTTGCCAACGTTGCAAAGTATCGAGGTGTGTCAGGCGCACGCGCGAAGGCCGAAGCTGATTACCGCGAACGCATGCAGTCAATATTTCTTGAGTGCAGGCGCGTGTTACGGCCAGATGGGATCATGACACTTATGTTCACGCATAAAGCGACTGGCGCATGGGACGCTCTTACAACAGGACTTATGGAGGCCGGCTTCATTGTAAGTGCAAGCTGGCCTATTAATACGGAGGCAGAAGGTTCTCTCCACATCCGAAACAAATCTGCTGCCAAAAGCACCATCTTTCTAAGCTGTCGTCCACGCCCTAAGTCTGACGAATCAGTCCAGCACTACTGGGAAGATGTGGAGCCTATGGTCGTGCGCGCTGTGCGTACTCGAATGGAAGAGTTCAGTTCGGCGGGAATCTCCGGTGTCGACCTGTACCTGGCGTCGTTCGGACCGGCGCTGGAAGAGTTTAGTAAGCACTGGCCTTTGAAGCGCGGTACGCCTGCACCCTTGCCTACTAAACGTAAAGGAAGGATGACGCCGGTTACTCCTGACCAGTTCGACCCCTACGCAGTTTCTCCCGAGGATGCTCTTAACGCTGCGCGTCGTGAAGTGAAGCAGTGGAGACTCGACAAGCTCGCTACAAAACGTGGGAACAACGATCTCGATCCGGTAACGACGTTCTTTGTTTTGGCATGGGATGCTTTTCGCGCGCCGGAGTTTCCATTTGACGAAGCGCTACATCTCGCGCGAGCGGTAGGTGCAGATATTGATCGTGATATCATTGGGAAGATAGCGGATAAATCAGGGAGTAATGTGCGGTTGTGGGACAGCTCTTTGCGTGCCGCAAAGCAATCGTTAGGAGGTGAGGATGGTTCGCGTTACATGCTTGACGCTATACATCATGCTGCACACGTTGCGCGCACTTCCGTCGATGCGGCAGTTGAACTTCTTGAGGAATCGGGGGCTGCACGTAGTCCGCTGTTCTTACAAGCGTTAGAGGCAGTATTAGAGGTACTGCCAGTTGGTCAGTCATTTGGGGGCGCAAAGCTTGCAGGTGATTTGTCTGCCGCGAGTAGTGATTTCGATGCTCTTGAGAAGCTGAGAAGGATCGCATTCTCTGATCAGGTTGATAAGCCGAGTCAGGTTGATTTGTGGAGCGATTCAACAGTGTGAGATATTAACTATGAAGTTGACTAACATAGAGTGGTCACGTTCGTACTCGCCTGACAGGTGCGATTTGGTTGATGAGTTCTACATTCCTGCGCTGAAGTGTGCGGTAAGGTACGACAGGACAACTGGATACTTTAGCGCGTCTGCCTTTTCGCTTGCTATGCGCGGTATTGAAGGACTGGTTAAGAATCGCGGACGCATGCGGCTAGTTGTAGGCTGTACGTTGAATGAGAAAGAAGTCGATGCCATTTCACGCGGCGAACAGCTAAGGGCAATTGTTGAGAAGCAGCTTACTGAGGCACCCATTGAGGTACCTGACGCGGCGGCTAGTAACGCACTTGAACTGTTAGCGTGGATGATACAACACAGCATACTTGATGTAAAAATTGCCATTCCTTGCGACGCTCATAGACGTCCCATTCCTAGCAACGAGTCCATTTTTCACGAGAAGTCCGGTGCAATTGAAGATTCCCATGGAAACACACTGGTGTTCTCCGGGTCAATTAATGAGACGGAAGCTGGGTGGAGGCGTAACTGGGAGCAGTTTAACGTGTACAGAAGTTGGGATCATAGCGCTGAGTACGCCACTGAAACGATACAACGGCACAGCAAGATATGGAACGACGAGGCACCGAACCTCATTGTTGTTGACATACCAACCGCGGTGCGAGATCGTTTGCTACAGTTTACCAACGGCGATCTTCCTGCGCGTCTTGCGGATATGGAGTTTGAGAACAATGAAGCTGAGATAAGCGACTTACAAAATGATAGCGGTACTTTCGAGAGTTCTGATTACACTGACAAAAGAAGTGAGGTTAGGGTGATAGATAGTAAGTTAAATGCCATCTGGAGACACATAAGAGAATCACCGAAGGTTCCGGAAACCGGGGTAACAGTTGGCATTCAGACGTCAGCGGTTGAGCCTTGGCCGCATCAGCTACGCACCTTCATGCGTTTGCACGCAATGGAACGTCCTCGACTGCTTATTGCGGACGAGGTAGGGCTGGGCAAGACAATTCAGGCTGGTATGCTGTTACGACAGCTTTGGCTTGAAGGGCGCGCGAATCGAGTGTTAGTGCTTTCGCCTGCTTCCCTTACCACGCAGTGGCAGCTTGAGTTGCGAGAAAAGTTTAACCTTGACTGGCCTATTTACAACGGAGATAAGCTAAGCTGGACTCCTTCGCCTTCGCGTAGTGGCGGTTCCGAACGCAAAGTAGGTAGCAAAGACTGGCATAAGGAAAGAACGGTAATTGCGTCGAGCCATTTAATGCGAAGAAAGGAACGTGAACGTGAGTTGTGCGAAGATGCTGAACCGTGGGATCTGATTGTTCTTGATGAAGCGCATCACGCGCGTCGCAAGTCGGCAGGCTCTGGTGAAGGTAAGGGGCCCAACGAGTTGCTCCGTTTGATGACGCGCTTAAAGGATCGCACGAAAGGACTTTTATTGCTAACGGCGACGCCGATGCAAGTTGACCCTGTGGAAGCATGGGACTTGCTTAACCTGCTTGGTTTACCAAGGGAGTGGAGTGAGTCTACTTTTCGAAGCTACTTTGAACTGTCGGCAAAGCCAAAGCTTTCAAACGACGAGTTTGAGACAATCGCTCGCGCTTTTCGTAGTACAGAGGAGCGTTTTGGCGAGACTAGTGATGAGCAACTTGAGCTTTACGGAATAAAGAAAGGCCCTTCGGCGAGAAGAATACTGCGTGCGCTACGTGGCAATATTGAAGGGCGTAGACGCGAGCTTCAAGGGGCGGATCGTATCGCTGCGATAAAACTTATGCGTTCCGTGACTCCAGTTTCACAGCTGGTATCACGAAATACGCGTACACTTTTACGTAAGTATTTGAAAGAGGGGTTGATTAGCGTACCTATAGCAGATCGCGTAGTGGAGGACAGGTTTATAGTTCTTAGCAATGAAGAGCGTGATGTATACGAGGCTGTTGAGCGATACATTTCGTCTACGTACAACAACGCCGCCCCAAATAGAAAGAACGCTGTGGGGTTTGTAATGACGATATATCGGCGTCGTCTTGCGAGTAGTTTTGCTGCACTTCGTGCTACAATGGAAAGTAGGCTCAAGCAAATGAACGATCGTCCTGCTCAGCTTAACGTCGCTGATGATATAAGCGAAGACGAAGGCGACTTTGATGCGCCATCGCTTGACGATGCTAACGCGCTTAGTGAGCAGGCTCTGAAGGAGGAAGAGAAATCTGAAATTCAAGAACTTCTTGCGAAGGTAAAGTCGTTATCGCCGGACACCAAAGTTAAATCGTTGGAGAACGAGCTCGACAGACTGCTTCGCAATAGCGCTCATTCAAAGGTGATGATTTTTACGCAGTTCACAGATACCATGGATTTCATTAGGAAACGTTTGTCCATGTTAGAGTACGGGCGTTTGCTGTGTTATTCAGGGCGCGGGGGTGAGATACTTGATTCGACTGGAGCATGGAAACGTGTCGATCGCGAAACGTTGAAAGCCGAGTTTCGAAAGGACGAGCGATCGCTATTGATTTGCACAGATGCGGCGGCTGAAGGATTGAACTTCCAGTTTTGCGGTGCACTTGTGAACTACGACATGCCTTGGAATCCAATGCGTGTAGAGCAACGAATTGGACGAATTGATAGACTTGGGCAGAAGTACAGTGAGGTAAGAATCGTGAACATGCACTACAAGGACACCGTTGAAAGCGATGTCTACGACGCGTTAAGAAAGCGTATAAAGTTGTTTGAATCGGTAGTTGGCAAACTGCAGCCTATTTTGTCGACGCTGTCCGATCGTATTGCGCAAGCGCTTCTTGGTGGTGCGCATGGTACGTCGATTAGTAAGGAGCAGTTAACGGAAGAGATTGTTGCAGAGATAAGGCGCGTTGAGCGCAGCAAAACAGCTCTCGACATAAACGAGCTTAACGATGCTACCCGAATGCCGACACTCAAGAAGTCGGATGTAAGTCTCAAGTATTTGGACGACATACTTAATACGCCAGATTTACTGCCCGCTGGCTACTCGGTACGAAAGCTGGGAGACCGACAGTACGCTCTGAGTAAGGGTTCATCAGATGATAAGCGTGTAACAACGTCATCTAAGTTCTTTGAGGAGCACTCGTCGTCGGTAGAGCTTTGGTCGCCTGGGTCACCACTTTTCCCGATTCAAGACTGGTAGGGAGGCTTCTAATGAAACCACCTCCACACACCATTCGTCCTAAAACCAGACCACTTCCTCGCGATTTTCTTACCTAGGACCTTGTGGAGCGGCCTAGCTCTTGCCAACGTATTGAGAGGCAGGTCGAGCGTCCAACCATTTAGTATGGAGGAGTTCATGCAACAAGTAGTTGACGGCCAGTGCGGCCTATGCACGCACTTTGGCGAAACGAGTCGTAGTGACGAGAGAATCGTTCAGATTCGTACCACACGTCAGGCGCCGGAGTCCTTTGTTGACAGTTGCGGACATCCACGCCATTCAACGCTTCACCTTGTGGTAACGCCCATAAGTGGCTGCGACGGTTTTCAGGCAGCGACGGCCCATTGAGGGCAGGGTGGTTGTAGAGTTGTGAAAGCCTCACTCGCTGTTAGGGCGGGTGAGGCTTTTTCGTGGGGAGGCGGTGAGTTAGTATTTAGGGATACGGTGTGAAACCGCGGGTGTAATTCAGTTGGTAGAATGCCAGCTTCCCAAGCTGGACGTCGCCGGTTCGAGTCCGGTCGCCCGCTCTTTTGGTAGTTCCCCTCCCTTCGTTAAGCGGCGAGGAACTCATCAAGAAGATCGAACTGTGCAGTCGCGGCGTCCGCGCTCACACTACCTGCAGCGATCGCATCGTCGAGGGCTTGTTTGGAAGGATATAGTTCGCTCAGAACTAGTAGCGTGCTACCATTCTTCTCATCGAAAGTAACTGTAGTAACAGGGCCCTCCGCTCCCTCCTCATTAGTCCAGATGAGACGCGAGTGAGGGGTAACTTCGAGGTACTTGCCGAAGAAAGCCATGGGCTTTTCGAAGTCAGGGTGATTGAACACGAAACGATACTTGCCCCCTGTGCGAGCGTCAATTTCGCATTCCTCGAATGACATTCCAAACGATTCCGGCAACCACCACCGTTTGATTATATCGGGGCTGGTCCAAGCCTCAAAGACAATGTGGGCTGGAGCGTTAAAAGTGCGTTTAGTGACCATCTCTCGCTCCGACGTTCGTTCAACCAACGTGGTGTTCTTCATAGCGATTCCATCCTCGGTTTAGAGACACGTTTCTCCATCTTCAGCTCTTCAACAATCCTATCCAACTCGTCAAAGCGTGCGATCCAGAGATGGCGATATCTCTCTATCCACATCGCTTCATCCTCAAGGCGGAGCAGGCCAAGCCTGCATGTACGCACTCGACCTACTTTCTCCGTTGCTACGAGCCCTGAGTGCTCCAAGATGCCGACGTGTTTCTTCATCCCGGTGAGGGTCATAGAGAACGTGGAGGCAAGCTCCGTAATCGAAGCGTCAGATGCGCCGAGTCGCTCTAGGATGCCGCGTCTTGTGGGGTCAGAGATGGCGGCGAACGAGGAGTCGAGGTTTGATTGAGAAAACTGAACCATATGGTTCAGTTTATGCGAGTTGGTCGTTTGTGGCAAGGGGGGGACTGAATTTTTCCGCATGCTTGCCGTTTTGTCTAACGATATCGGCTAAATGAGTGAGGCTAGTAGCTGAAAGGAATATGCCGTGAGAGTACTAGGTCGATTAGATGTTTTGTTGTGGGTGTTAGGGTTGCGTTCTTCAAATCGCGCGCGTCCACCTGCCCAAGTACTCACGCCGGAAAACATCATTGCTAATTGCCACCTCCGGTGGACCCAGTTCATAAGTCGTCCCGCTGGTGCACCAGCTAATGTGATGCGCGGCATTGAGCATGGTAGGGACTTCGTGTCCGGTGATCACTACGGCCATACCTTCGGCCGCGCAATCTAGAAACACGCGATCCCTGTCGCGGTAGTGCAAAAAGCGGAGGTCGGGATCGGTATTATAATCCTGAACCACAAGTTTCAGTGACATGAAGGAATGGAGCAGGTGTCCGCAGCGTTCACGCTGGGTGTTCCATTCTGCAGCCGTGGCCCTCAGCAAATACTGTCTAGAAAGTGGACTTTCGGTGTTGTGGTAAGACGACTCGCCTAGTTGTGATGAGATGCAGGTATACGCCGGAGCACGTATGGCTGTTCTCATACGGTGGAACGTTTCAAGGTGCACGACCAGTTCGTCTCCGAGTCTGGACACATTCAGCAGTTCACTCGTGCGCATGGCCTGTATCTTCAGAGGGCGTCCAAATGAGGTAGGAATCTCGCAGACGCGCAACATCGGGAATGTCGCGCTGCACCACGACCCGGACGTACTCACGGTGCCAGCTTCGGTGTCTGGCGGGAGGGCGAGCAGTGCCGCCAGATGCGCGCATGCTCAGCGTCTATGATCAATACCATTGCCGGTACGGAAACGGCTACCACCACGGATACGTTCGCGATTGCACCTAACAGCGTATCGCAACTCGGGTGTGCCTCACTATGCGTTCCTGCGAGTGTGCGTTGAAGGCGGGAACCGCGCCGTGCCGTTTGAAAGCACGCCATTCGCAAGGTCCGGGGGACTTTGACAAGATCTCGAGCATGCGATCTACGATTGCGTCAGACTAGTGTTCCAATGAACTGCTAAACGCTCATAGGGCCGCAAACCGAAGTCATTCATCATGAAAGATCGACCGTTGCGTGGATTCGATGACAGAGAGACAGGTAACGGCGGGATGAGGTTAAGCAAGGTTAGAGCGATCTCAATCCCTCAATCGTTACGGTTTGCGCCATGCTACCTCTCTTAATATCGGCGTTCCCGTTACCTCGTTGTCGCCTTGCCAGAAAACTGCGCGGTCACCAATGCCAAAGCCCAGTAACATTCCGGGCACTTCGGTGGTTGCGGTTATCGCGGCGCGTTCAAGATCGACAACAACAATTGTTGAACGGTAGCCTTGTCCGATGTTCGTAATTCGTTTTACGGAACGTCCGTCGCTCATGGTGACGGACTCAAGGTGGTTCTTCCAGTTCGCAGAAGCCTTAACAATACCGATCCATAGTCGGCCATCAGCATCTAGCCGTGCATCGCGCACGTACGTGAACGGCATAGTTGCTCCTTCGACGGCATCTGAAGGACTCGGCATCTTCCAGAAATCCGGATTGCTTACAAACTCCTTCAATTTCGTTCCATCAACTCCGAACGTCGAGATGACGAAAGCGCGTTCCTTCACCGTGAGAATTCGGCCGGTCTTCGGATTATAGAGCACCCTATGCCTTAAGTCTTCAGCATTTGCGTCTGCTGAACGGCCTTCTAGCTTCGGTCCAAAAGATCGCCGAACGCGCCCTTCCTCGTCCAAAATGTGAAAGGGATATCCGCTATTCGCAGCAGAGGGAAAGTTTGCATTTACAACCCATCCCGAAGGGAATCTCCCAATTGAAACAAACGGTGGCGAGAGCCAGTTCCGATGTGCGCTGGGCACTCCCTGTATCAAACTCGTTACGCGCCGGAGTGCCACATCAAACAGGAAAACTGTATCCGCAACATTAAGCTGGTTAAGAATTGCGCGTTGCTCGTTGGGACCACTACCTGAAGGGAGCAATAACGACGCATCGCCCTTTACAGTTAGTCGAACCGAAAGAAGATCCATACCCAAAACAGCGTATGCATCGGTGCTTAAGGGCGTAACCTGCATAGGAGTTTCAGGAAGCACGCCGGCATCGTCTTGTACGCGCAACTCGCGCGATTCGGAGGTTGCTAGTGCACAGTTGACGCACCTGCGAAGCTGTGTGGCTGGCTGCGCAAATAGGCCGCTGCTGTGCACGGAGAGCGCCAGGCCGACAAGGTAGATGCTGCGCGTAATGACAAGCACTTTGGTATGGACTGAAGGTAAAGAACTGTACGGCTCGCAGGCAGCTACACCTTGAGGTAGGCGCTCGTGAGCGGCCGCGCGAATTTGGTTAAGTATGACGCGTCCATCGTTCCCCCTGAATCGACAGGGCACGCGGAACGGCTATGAATTGCTGTCTTTCGTAAGTGGGCCACGCTGTATGTGCCAACATGCGCATTCAGCTCGTCCGCGATAAACGCCCGTCGTTGCAATAGCATGGTAGCCGTGTTATCATGCTACGATGGTCCGTTCGTTCCGCGATCCCGGCACTGAGGACATCTTTAACGCCCGGGACACCAAGCGGGCGCGAAGGGTTTGCCCAGCGAGCATGTGGGCCGTCGCTCGTCGGAAGTTGGAATTGCTGGATTCCGCCGGTGCGTTGGTGGACCTGCGGGTTCCACCAGCCAACCGGTTGGAGTTGTTGAAGGGCGATCGGCGCGGGCAGTACAGCATTCGCGTGAACGACCAGTACCGTGTTTGTTTCGTTTGGTCGGAGCTCGGACCGACTCAGGTTGAGATCGTCGATTACCACGACTGAGGTCATGGAGGATAGCATGGTTCGGATTCCAACACACGGCGCCCCGTCGCACCCTGGTGAGATACTTCTTGAGGAGTTCCTAAACCCCATGGGACTCTCCCAGCGGGAGCTCGCTGATGGCATCCGTGTTACGTATCAACGGGTGAACGAGTTGGTGAATGAGCGGCGGGGGGTGACGCCGGCTACCGCTTTGCGTCTCGCCAAGTTCTTCGGCACAACCGCGGAACTATGGATGAATTTGCAGCTCCGCTGGGATCTCTATCACGCTCAAGTTGCTGAGGCTAGAGACCTAGATCGGATCGAGCGAGTGCAGGTGGGGTAGGGGAGCCGCGTTGTAGCAAGCAGATCTCGAGAGCGAGAAGCAGTCGAGAATAAACTCGTATACGACTTTCAATTTCTTCGCTATTGCAGAGCATCTGCCAGAATGGTGGGAGCAGAAGCGCGAGAGAAAACGATACGCGCTACTGCTCTCAAGCACCGCGGGCGCCAAGCAACCTCGAAAAACGCCAGTCTCCTCCGGCCTCGCGCCGGTACTCGAGTAGTAAGTCAAACCCAGAAGTCTGCACCGGCGATGGCTTTGACCATTGGAGTACACTGACGGTAATGACGAGCGTGGTGTCAGTGGGGCGATTTGCATTCAACAAACTCGCCACAATTCTAGGAGTAACTGCGTTGCACCACTTGGCATTGCGTTCGGCGCGTGAGCTACAGCGCATTACAGAGTCACTTGGCTCGCGCCTCAGATTTGGGAACGGGTCGTCCGTCTCGTTAGTGACAACGCTACCGAGAATCTGATGGAGTTTGTGAATTGCCACGCGCGATGATGAAGCGTCGACTGAGATCAATCGATTGTCTTCTGGATGCCGGTTACGAACGGTATAGTCGACCGCCCTCTTAACCGCATCCTGCGCGATTGCTAACGGCGACGGTAGGTAAACCTGTTGGCCGCTTGTGGGCTGGCTCGAAACGAGCAAGGCTACAGGGCAGCCAAGACATGAGTCGTTTTGGTTGTGCCGATCATCGAAGACACGCCTCGTTTTAGAGATCGCAAACTGCTTGGCGTAAGAGCCGAGTTAGGTGCGGCTAAGGAGTGAAGACCGCGCTACAGATGTTGTTGGAAATACTGAGTCCAATACTGTGCCGTAACGCGGCTTGCTGCCACCTGTCCCGGTCCTGGTCTGGGAGCGTCCACTGCAGAAACCCACGCTAGACATCCTTACTGTTGGTATTGGCGCGTGAGTCTTTTAAGTATATACTTTTGTTGTATCTTATAACCTCTGGAGCCTACCATGATCAAAGAAGTCACCTTTCGCCGCTACGGTGGCTCCCTCGGCACCACATTACCCAAGGCGATGACCGACCGGCTCAATCTCGACGCAGGTGACAAGGCCTATGCGGTCGAGACCGAGCACGGGATTCTGCTCACCCCTTATGATCCCGATTTTCTTCGCGTCATGAAGGCGGAGGCCCGGATCAGCAAGAAGTACGCGAACGCGCTGAGAGAACTTGCGAAGTGAACGAGCCGCACTGGCTCCGGCGCGAGTGGGTGGACGCGCTTCATTTCCAGCAGCTGAAACGGTTAGGCGGGTCGTACGGCGTCCGCGATGAGTGCGTTATCAAATCAGCGCTTGCTCGACCCGTGAATCAGTGTGGTTACGGACAAGTCGAGGATATCGTGGCATTGGCTTCCGCCTATGGGTTCGGCCTTTGTCGAGGTCATGGGTATTCCGACGGCAACAAGCGGATCGCCTTTATGGCGATGGCTGTGTTTCTCGATATAAATGGTTGGGTGCTGGAGGCACCGGTGCCTGAGGTCGTTGTTGCCATGTTGGGTGTAGCTGCCGGGGAGATCAGCGAAGCGGACTTAGTATCTTGGTTACGGCAGCATGTACAACGGCAGCATGTACAAGCCGCGCCGGACGCTTAACAACTGAGTGAAAGGGACGCAGTGCCGTCCATTCTCGCTGACGGGTCGCATGTGTTCCGTAGTGGCGAACTGACAGAACTTAGGCGTCCTTTGTTGTGTCCGATGAATCGCACTATCTCTTCACCACCCATGTGTCGAATACGGAGCCGAACTTCATGCGTTATTCGTTAGCGTTACTCGCTCTCGCCGCCTGCGGTGCCATTGCCGCACCGATATCTGCGCAGGGACAACCAAGTGTTGCGATTCCTGTGACGAAACAAGTGCGGATCGATCTTGTTAACTCTGTGCTACGAGACCGCAATCGATTGTTTCACCAGCCGAGTCTCATTAACGGTTGCGCCCTCAGTGAAGCAGTTGGCGCGCCGGATGAAGACTTTAGGGAGCGCATCGACGCCGAGTTCCGGGATGGTGTTCGTGGTAAGCCACGTTCGTGCCTTAGCGGGTTCGGGGAGACGGTTGAGGAAAACATTGTCGTGCTAAGGTTTTACAGTTTCCACCCTGAGCACTCCGAGTACGTCAACCCAGTGGATCCTCACCTCGGACATCGGCCAACCGGGATGATTGTGGTGCGCGTCGGCGTGGCTCGTCGAGGCCTGGAGTCGCAAACGGAGGAATGGGTCATGATTCAGGCACGTCCGTCGGTTTGGCGGGTGATGACGGTTCGAATTTTCGGGATCGGTGCAGGGTGACTGACGAACGTGGTAGCCGGTGCTCTGTTGTAGCGTCCAACGTATAACTGAGTGTTGTTGCTGACAGCGGTGCAGAGCATTGACTCGCGTACCATTCAGCGTCGTCGCTGGTCCTGAGAAAATGCGAAGACCATATACCGAGCGTCATTGATACCGTCTTTCCCTAATCCAAACCAGTACGTCTCGAATATCGTGGTATTCGGTTTCTTGGATGATCCAAGCAGCACGACAGAATCAGGATACATGCGCAAGTTGTGTATCATCACGTTTCGATAGTCTGATTCATCCTGTTCTTCAGGAGATACCGGACACTTGCTACGGTTGGGATACCTATTGAAGCTGTCGCCGTTTGCGCCGAGCAGGAGATTGCCTTTGGCATCCCAGAACTCGTCGATTGCGCAGAAATCGATTCGAGTAGAATCACTGAGTACCTGCTGTCGAAAACCGGCGACTATGTTGCCGATCTTCATGAGATCAACGTTGGTCAGTTTGTATTGAGTAACGTGAGTATCGAAGATGGATAGCGCAAGCATAATGGCAATTACTGTACGCACTGGTTGTCTCCTCGGACGTTATTGGGTCAGTTGAAGTAGTACGTGGTGTAGTCCACGTTGGTGGCGTGAAGTTGGACCTTGTTGTGTGTTATGAGATGTTAGGCACCGTACCGTTTGTGTGTTGCCTCGTGCGCGAGCGCAGTTGAGGGTGTCGGTGGTTCTCAGCGCTTCCAAGGTACGTCGCGTACTTGACGGAACTCTAGGGTGACTCGCGGCTTGCTGCAATGCTGCGTTGCGGAAGCGGAGTTTGGCGTTATGGAATGCGTCACGTTTACGGTAAAGGACGTGGACCTTGGTCGGTGTGAGATTCGAGTAGGGTGGGGTGAGGGTGAGAAGGAACGCGTTACGATGATGCCGGAAACGCTCGTGCGACCGGTGACGGAGCGCCTCGGTCGCGTCGTCACGATCTCTATGAAGGTGTGGTGCAGCGAGGGGTAACCATTGTGGAGCGCTGCCGTGGGATTTTCAAACGAGCAAGTCGTCAACTTTCTGGCACTCGTTCGCCAAGCCTCTCTTCGAGGCGGGTAATGTCATTCGGACGGTGCAGGAGCTGCTCGTTTGCCTCGATGTGTCAACAACAATGCTATACGCGCACGTACCGAATTGAGGTGGACTCTGGGTGCTCAGTCCAATCAACCAACTTGTTGGCTAAGCGCGATGCTATTGTATTAGACTGCGGAGTGCGATCTGTTTACCTTTTTCTGAGCCTCCGTGGTGGAGTTTCAGTGCTAGTTTGGCACGGCAAACCAAAAGATGTGCCCAACCGGAACTCCAATTGACTCCAGTGCTGCATCCATCGCCGTTGCTTGAAGTCCGCTTCGAGGCGACTGGTCTAGCTCCTGCCCTGACAGCTTCTGTGCCGGATATGCGCTCAATGAATGGCGCGCAGGGCAACTTGCGAAACACTTGCTTCATTGGCTGCCCGAGTTTGCGCTGACATTTGGCGAATGGAGCGACCTTGGTGCCCACAACGCGGTCGAGTTGCTTGGTGCGGCGGCACGCTCGATATACATGTCTCCGAAGTACAATGCCCGCGGGGAGTTCGGAGAGTTGCTTCTACATGTAATGCTGTTACAGCACTTCAAGAGCATTACAGCGATCTCGAAGTACTACTACAAGGACTCTGCGAACGATACAATCAAAGGCTTTGATGCAGTTCACGTAGTCCAGAACGGCAGTAACTGGGAGCTATGTCTAGGTGAAGTAAAATTCTACAAGGACTTTGGCGCGGCCGTAAGGGATGTGTGTGAGGAACTACTCGTTGAGCACACAGCTCGCGACTACCTGCGCTCGGAGTTTACCGCGATCACACGGGAGGTCGATAAGAGCTGGCCAGAAGCGAGATACCTCATCGCGCTGCTCAACGCTAACGCGAGTCTCGATCAGATCTTTTCGCGCGTATGTATCCCGGTCCTTCTGACCTACGACAGCTCGACTGTCGTTACACACAGTTCTTGTACGGTTGACTACCAAGCCGCATTCGAAGCCGAGGTTCGAGCCAATCAGGTGTTCTTTGCAGAGCGAGTACCTCGGGTACTGGTGGTCGTCAGACTGCTCCTACTTCCCATCGAGAACAAGGATCGGCTAGTTAAACTAATGGATGAGGCGCTGAAGAAATGCCAAGCTGCTCTTTGAGTCCGTCAGAGCTTCGCGCGGTCTTACGTGCCCCAGAGTCGATCGCTCATGAAGCTTTTCGAGCTATGATAAGCATTGCGTCGCTGGCATCACATCGCGCGTTTGATGAGGAGGCTCAAGACCTTATCCTCCGTGCGCTAGAGCATCGTGATCGCCTCGGATCAAGTACATGTATTCTCGATGGACTCGTACGTGAAAAGGGCTTGTTCCCGTTCTTGGACGCGGAGGAGCTCAGCCTAGCAGATCGAATTGCATATGAGTTTCATCGACCCAAAGCGATGGAGTCACGAGACATCGTATTCTATCGCCCTCAGGCACGCGTCTACCGCGAGCTTATCAATCGCAACAGCGTCATACTCAGCGCGCCGACAAGCTTCGGGAAAAGTCTGGTCATTGATGCGGTGATCGCCTCCGAGACCTACTCGAATTTGCTAGTGGTTGTAACCACCTTAGCGCTTGTTGACGAGACTCGACGTCGGCTCGCACGCTATGCGGATTAGCATCGCGTCATCACGAATCCTTAACAGGCACGAGGGCAGCGAAATGTCTTCGTACTGACGCAGGAACGAGCGCTTCAACTTTCGGGTATCGACTCGATCGACTTTCTAGAAATTGATGAGCTTTACAAGCTTTCGCTTGAGCGCGAGGATGCTGGCGGTAGAGCCGCGCTGCTAAACCAACTCTTCTACTCAATCGTCAGACGCGGAACTCCGTTCTACTTGTTAGGCCCAAGTGTTACAGGCCTTGCAGAAGGAGTACCTCCGCGACTTGAGGCGAAGTTCATTGTCGAACCGTATCACACGGTCGCGTCTGAGCTCCACAAGGTTGACTGGAAAGGCGATAAGCTCAAAGCGCTTTCCGAACTTTGTCGCACCTTGTCCGGTCCCACAATCATCTTCTGTAGGTCGCCGTCGCGAGCTGCAGCGATCGCGCGGCACCTAGCTGCAAACGAAGTGGTCGGCCTTGCGAAGCGCATCGAGCCCGCACTTGGTTGGTTAGCCTCCCACTATCACCCTAACTGGCACTTCGCTGAGGCGTTGACGAGCGGAATTGGAGTGCACCATGGAAGAATTCCGCGTGCGCTCGCTCCGTACGTTGTGCGCCTTTTCGATGAAGGTGTGATTCCTTTGTTGGTCTGCACGTCGACGCTAATAGAGGGCGTGAACACGAAGGCGCAGAATATCATCATCGTTGACAACACCGTTGCTCAACAGAAGTTTGATCACTTTACATTTAACAACATTCGTGGTCGATCTGGTCGAATGTTCCAGCATTATGTTGGCCACGTATACCTCTTTCACGAACCCTCGCCCGCATCACTGCCTCTTGTCGACATTCCCGGCATTAGCCAAAGCGCATCGGCTCCTACAAGTCTCCTCTCCTAATCCCAATTGAGGAGGATGAGCTGACGGATGAATCTCGCGAGCGTCTGCGCGGTCTCCGAGATCAGGAAGTCCTTAGCTATTCGACCATTCGCGAAAACGCAGGTGTCGACCCGGAGATTCAACTGAAGATCGCTTCTGAAATTTCCCGTGACCTTTGGTACTACCACCCCGCTCTGTACTGGACAGGATACCCGACGTCAGAGCAGCTGAAAGTCTTATGCGAGTTGATCTTGAAGTTCTGGGGCGGGGAGAAGTTAGGGTCGGGTAGAGCGAGGAGTGCGAAGCAACTCGCGTTCCTTATCGACCGGCTTCAAGGAACGCCGAAGACTGCTGACTTGATTGTGTCACAGCTTGAATTCACTGGCGACGCCGATGCGGCAGTACAGAGAATACCAGACTTCCAGCGTCTCTGGGCAATGTATCACTTTCCCCAAATTCTCCGAGCGATTGATCGAATACAGCGCGAAGTATTTCGAAAACTTCGACTCCCATTAGGTTCCTACGAGCTTTTTGCGTCAAGAGTGGAGTCCCTGTTCTCAGACTCTTCGACAATTGCGCTGGATGAGTATGGTGTTCCGTTGGAAGTTGCTCGGAAACTTGAGTCCGTACTAAACGCCGCTGGAAGCTTGGGCACTGCGCTGACCCGGCTCTCGAGTCTCAACCCTGATGAGCTTGGCTTTGATGAGTTTGAGCGCGAAATGGTCTCACATGCTGCGCAAGGCCTCGCACCTTCGGATCGGGTCATTTCGAGTGCCTGATTCTGGAGGACTGGACGTGTGTGCCATGAGTTGCTGTAAACAAAACGCTCCGCTCGGCCTCGTGCGGGCGCTTGCTGAAGAACGTGAGCGTTATGGGACAGTTGCGAGATAGAACATGATTCGACGCCACCCTTTTTTCTGCGTTGTCACACCGGCTGACGCAGCCACCGCACGCGAAGCTGCTTGAGCAGAGCGGCTGGCAGAGACCTGAGTCCCACCGCCTCAGCTCGCTTCTGAGGCCGCAGAGTTGTACGAGCAGCACGTCGCCGTACTCGCGGGCAGGCGTTTAGAGTGCATTTCCGCCGTTTACCATCATGACGGTGAGACTACTGTCTTCAACGGCACGACGCGGCGACCGAGCCATGTGAAGATTCGACAACGCTAAGCGACCTGTGGAAGCCGCCGCACTTCTTCGAGTCGGACAGTCTTTGCTTCGACGCACTCTCGACGCATCTGGTAATACCCTGCTTGAATCGCTCGCCGTTGAGGCGGCTAAACGTAGGACGCAACGCGCGGGAGCTTGGCCTATGTACCGCCGCTGGAGTGATTACCCCGTCTGCTCGATACGCCACGGAACATCGCTAGCACTGGCGACTCGCCGGCGGATGGGTAGCATCCACTGGCCCGACATGGACGGAGATATGTTGCTGGCAGTCCAGAAAAGGCTGCGGGTAGGCCGGCGTGTCGCGTGCCATCAAACGCCTGAATTCATCTGCAAGCGAGCCGAATAAGGCGCATGCGAAGCTACACTATATTCGAAACCGATCGTCGGCTGCAATGATCGGCCGGCGTTCATTGCGCGACGGTTCAACCGGCCCACCAAGTATTACGTTGATCTGCACGCTCGATTCGGAACCATTGAACATGACCACACTGCTTGCACACTAGAATCCGCCATTCGGCACCGGAAATTGGATGGGTGCCGAAGAAACTATGAAATCCGTGATCTCTGACGTCCACGGACTCATATTCCCCCTGTTTACAGAAGTCACAGTGTTGACTGAGCCCCGGCCCGAGGGCGCGAGCGTTCTTGCGCAACAGATCCGCAACATATCGTGCCGCATAGGCAGCCTGCTCGGCCGTCTTAAAGCGTTCGCTCGGATCGTAGATGATCATCTTGTCGAGCAATCGATTGATATGCTCGTAGACATTCAGATCGTACTTCCTGATCAAGTCCCATTTTTCGGCGCGATGCTGTTCACGATCGAAAACTCTGCCACCACTTAACATCCAATATAGTAGCTTGCCAAGCGAGTAAACGTCGCTCCAAGGACGAACCTCTTCCGAGCGTCCATCTGAAAGCTCTGGCGCGATGAAGTGTCGCGCACCGACTGCCTCGTCCGTGGCAGTTAACCGTTCGCGCTCGCCATTGTCCATGTAAGCAATGCCGAAATCTGCGACGACGGCTGGGCCAACTGATGTACGAAGTAGTACATTCTCGGGCTTGATATCTCGATGGATGATCGGTCCGTCAGATCGCATATGTGCGGCAGCGACCCCATCGCAGATCTCGGCAAACATCTTGAGCGTTGCAATTGGATCTTTGGCCCAGCGCGACGGATCGCCACTCGCGAGATTACCGCCCGCGCAGTACTCAGTAACCATGAAGGGCTTGTCGCGTTTGCCTCCCACGCTGAGTGAGAAATCGACTAACGCGAGAACGTGCGGATGATTGAGCGCCTTTACCGCCTCGATCTCCTGTTCGAACCGCTCGACACGTTTGACGTTCTTTAGTCGCTTGAGTACGTACTTCACGTCGGGATCGCCAGCGAGGTCGCGGACTAGGAACGCCTGAGCTTGGCCTCCTTCACCTAGGGGTTTTTCGTCGATTAGCTCCCAGCGCTCGCCGTAGGTTGTAGTCATTGTAGTAAGAATCTCTCTGATATAAAGATGCTCGTGGACACCTAACGAGTATGGGACATCCACCACGGAGGTTCAGGAAAGGGTAACCTCAGCGCACTCGGAAGTCTAATCCGCCAACACTGCACCTTGGCCAACCTGTTGGTCGATCGCGCTGCTGCGCGCCGCGAGACTTACCGCTCGCTGCACAACGCTCCCAAGGAGGCGGTGACGAGGCGACATAGGTGCTCCCTCAAGGGTTGCGCGAGCGTTTCCGGCATCATCGTAACGCAGTCTTTCGCTCCCTTGCCCCAACGTACTCGAATCTCAGGCCGATCAAGGTCAACGTCCTTCACACTGAGCGTGATGCGCTCTATAAGACGAATTCCGCTTCCGTAATTCAAAACTGAGGCAAGCCGCGAAACACCCTAGAGTTCTTCGAGCACACGGCGTACTTCGGAAGCGCTCAGGAACAATGGCAGCCTAGAAGGCGTTCGCTCACGGGCGACGAAGTAGCGGTTCGTTAGGAACGTGTTTGTCAAGAAGCACAGTCGCGGCGGGAGCTGGCGATTGCGTGGCTGCGGCTAGCTTGAGATACCCCTCAAATTGATGAGGAAGTCAATCACTTCACGCCCAATTAGCTCGCACGGATGCCATGTTGAAACGAACGAATCTTCGTACTCGGCCAACATCCGCTTCTTCCTTTCTAGGGCTGAGGTGCAACTTGCGCGGTTTATTTAACATCGACTGCAGTAATCCCCCGTTGATGCTGCAATGCGCCTCAGAATGTTGTCTCGCAAATATCACCCGGGTTGTAATCCTTCTGATGCTCCCCTAATTCGCATACTGCTTGCTGGCACACCTCGCGAGGCAGCTTATCCCGCACCAGCCGCGAGGATGCGCCACAAGCTGAGCTGTCTTGTGGATTAACGCTGCTGGGATTACATGTACTAATCATTATGGGCACCCATACTGGAGGTCCAATACTTGTTATATGCCCAAGCCAGCCTGAAGCAACGAAGGTACTCGACCATCGGATGACGAACAAGAAAGCGCTATCAGAACGCGACATCTGCACCAAGTTCATCACGCCTGCGCTGGAACAGGCAGGCTGGGACATGCAGAAACAAGTCCGCGAGGAAGTCGGCTTTACCGATGGCCGTATTTATGTGAAGGGGAATCTCACCACGCGTGGCAAGCGCAAGCGGGCGGATTATATCCTTTACTACAAACCCAATATCCCTGTCGCCATCATTGAGGCCAAGGACAACAAGCATTCGGTAATGGCAGGTATACAGCAGGGGCTGGATTACGCCAGCATACTAGACATTCCCACGGTATTCAGCAGCAACGGTGACGGTTTTTTTGAACATGATCGCACCGCCGTCAGCGGCAAAGTCGAGCGCGAACTCTCGTTAAATGATTTTCCAACGCCAGAGCAACTGTGGCAGCGTTACAAGCGCTACAAAGGCATCGACACGCCGGAAGCCGAGCGCATAATTGCCCAGGATTACTTCTTCGATGGCACCAATCGCAGCCCGCGATACTACCAGCAGATCGCCATTAACCGCACGGTAGAAGCAATTGCCAAAGGTCAGCAGCGCATTCTGCTGACGATGGCTACCGGCACTGGTAAGACGTATACCGCTTTTCAGATCATCCACCGCCTCTGGAAGGCCGGCGCCAAGAAGCGCATACTGTTTCTGGCTGACCGTAATGCCTTGATCGACCAGACTCGGCGCGGCGATTTCCGTCATTTCAAAGACAAGATGACGGTCATCAAGCAGAAGAGGATCGACAAATCCTACGAGATTTATCTGGCGCTGTATCAAGGGCTGACCAACTACGACGAAGATAAGGACGCTTATCGTGAGTTCAGTCCTGACTTTTTCGATCTAATCGTCATCGACGAGTGCCACCGCGGTAGCGCTTCGGAAGACAGTGCCTGGCGCGATATTCTGGATTATTTCAAAACAGCCACCCACATTGGCCTCACCGCCACACCCAAGGAAACTGAAACCATCTCCAGCACCGAATACTTCGGTGATCCCATTTATACATACTCGCTCAAGCAGGGTATACAAGACGGCTTTCTTGCCCCCTACAAGGTGCTGCGAGTTGGCCTCAATGTGGACTTAGAAGGTTGGCGACCTGAGGCAGGCAAAACCGACAAGAGCGGTCAATTGGTGGATGACCGCATCTACAACCGCAAGGATTTCGACAAGAGCCTAGTCATCGACGAACGCACCGAAGTCGTGGCCAATAAGATCACTGAATACCTTACCAAGACCGACCGCTTCGACAAAACCATTGTGTTCTGCGTCGATATCGACCATGCTCAGCGCATGCGAGCCGCGCTGGCCAATGCCAACAGCGACCTGATGGCGCAGAATCCCAAGTACGTCATGCAGATCACTGGCGATAACGACGAGGGCAAGCGCGAGCTGGACAACTTTATCAACCCGGAAGAACGCTACCCAGTGGTTGCCACTACTTCTAAGCTAATGACCACCGGCGTTGATGCCCAAACCTGTAAGCTAATCGCCCTCGACAGCAACATTGGCTCGATGACCGAGTTCAAGCAAATCATTGGGCGTGGTACCCGTATCAACGAGGAGTTTGGTAAGACTTTTTTCACTATCCTTGATTTTCGAAATGTCACAGACCTGTTTGCCGACCCGGATTTTGATGGCGATCCGGTTCGCGTTAAAGAACTGGGTGAAGACGAAGATTTTGAGACACCTGAAGAGGAAATCGTCGATCGCGAGACCATCACCGATGAAACGGGCGAGGAGGTCATCTTTGATCCACCGACTGCCATCCCGGAAATCGTTCCCGGTGGAGAGATCATTAGCGAACCGCGCTCCAAGTTCTATGTCAACGGAGTCAACGTCGCCATTCTTAACGAGCGCATTCAGTACATGGATGGTAACGGCAAGCTGATCACCGGCAGCCTGAAGGATTACACCCGCCAGAAAGTGCGGGAGCAATACCACTCACTGAATGACTTTTTGAACAAATGGCATAGCGCCGATAAAAAGCAGGCCATTATCGACGAGCTGACCGAACAGGGCATCGTGCTGGAAAACCTCAAGGAAGCCATCGGCAAGGAAATGGACATCTTTGATATGATCTGTCACACCGCCTTTGACCAGCCGCCGTTAACCCGTGCCGAGCGCGCCAAGCGGGTGAAGAAGCGCGATGTGTTCAGCAAGTACGGCGAGCAGGCCCGCAAGGTACTGGAAGCGCTGTTGGACAAATACGCCGACGAAGGAATTGAGAATATCGAAGACATCAAGGTGCTTAAGGTCAACCCCTTCGACCAGTTCGGCACGCCGACTGAAATCATCAAACTTTTTGGCGGCAAGCCACAATTCTTGCAAGCCTTAACACAACTAGAGCAAGCTCTGTATCAATCGGCTTGAATAAGAAACGAGAGAGAAATCACGCGATATGACTAACGTATCAGGCATCGTAAAATCCGCTCGCAACATCATGCGCCAAGACACCGGCACTGGCAGCGACGAACTGCGCATTCTGCAGTTAGGCTGGATGTTATTTCTGAAGATTTTCAGCGACAAGGATAAAGAGCTGGAGCTCATGGACGACAATTACCGTTCACCCATTCCCGCCGAACTGCACTGGGACGCGTGGGCTGGTAATGACGAAGGCATGACCGGCGACGAACTTTTACAGTTTGTTGATGGCAAACTGTTTCCAACCCTATCGGGGATAGATCTTTCCGGCGGCAACCGCCGTGCTGTGTTGGTACATGAGGTATTTGCCAATAACTACAACTACATGAAGTCGGGTATTCACCTGCGTCAGGTAATCAACAAGCTCAACGTAATCGACTTTAACAACAGTCAAGACCTGCACCTTTTCGGCCAGATCTACGAGACCTTTTTAAGTGAGCTGCAAAGCGCAGGCACATTGGGCGAGTTCTATACCCCACGTGCCATCACACAATTGATGACCGAGATTCTCAACCCGTTGCAGGGCGAGACCGTACTCGATCCCGCATGCGGCACCGGCGGATTTCTAACCGCGGTGATTAAGCATCTTAAGGCCAGCGCCAGCACAGTGGCCGAGCGAGAAGCCATTACCCACAATGTGCGTGGCTGGGAATACAAGCCGCTGCCTTATATGCTTGCCAACACCAACCTGATTTTGCACGACATCATCACCCCAAATATCCAGTTTGGTGATTCCCTGCAACGGCCCTTGAGCGAATACAGTCGCAAAGACCGCGTCGATGTCATCATCGCCAACCCACCCTTTGGTGGCGTGGTGTCCAACAACAACGAAAACAACTTTCCGCAAACTTACCGCACCAAAGAGTCGGCAGATCTGTTTCTGATACTGATGATTCACCTACTCAAAGAGGGTGGCCGCGCTGCTATTGTGTTGCCGGATGGCTCACTGACGGGCGACGGGGTGAAACAGCGTATCCGCCAGAAGTTGCTGCAAGATTGCAACCTGCACACCATTGTGCGCTTGCCTAATTCCGTGTTCCAGCCCTATGCCTCGGTGGCCACCAACCTGTTGTTTTTCACCAAGGGTGAGCCGACTCGTAATGTCTGGTACTACGAGCATAAGCTGCCGGCACAATACAAGGCTTACTCCAAAACTAAGCCGATTCAGTTTACGGAGTTTGACGGCCTGAAAGAGTGGTGGACGAACAGAGAAGTAACCGAACAAGCCTGGCAGGTGGATATAGAAACGATTAAAGCCAACGGCTACAACCTCGACATTAAGAATCCGCACCGCGTCGAAGAGGAAAGGCAGCTCAGCAGCGCCGAACTGCTTAACCTTCTGCACCAGTCCTTTGCCAAGAGCGATCAGTTGCTGGAGCAACTGCGTAAGGAGTTGAGCGAATGAACCTGCCTTCAACATTGTATGCCGATATTCGACACATTCTCGAACAGGCCAGAAAACGCGCCCGCAGTTCCATCAACAGTGTCATGGTTGAAGCCTATTGGCTGATAGGCCAGCGCATCGTTGAAGAAGAGCAGCAAGGCGAAACCCGCGCCCAATATGGCAAAAGAACTCTGGAAATTCTCTCTGCCGATCTGGGTCAGGAGTTTGGCGCGGGGTTTTCCTATGCCAACCTACGTAACTTCCGCCAGTTTTATCTAACCTACCCCGACCAGCAGATTTGCTACACACTGTGTAGCAAATTGAGTTGGAGCCAAAACCGTCTGATTATGCGTGTTGATGACCCGGTTGCACGTAACTATTACCTGCAAGCCTGCGCCAGCGAGCAATGGAGCGTTCGGCAATTAGAGCGCAACGTAAAGACCCGCGACTATCAGCGCCGGCTGTCGTCGCATTCCGGCAAACTGATCCAGCCTCACGAACAACCAACAAGCACAGAACTGGCCAGAGATTTTATTAAAGACCCCTATGTACTGGAGTTTTTGCAACTGCCGGAGCAAGAGCGCATCAAGGAAGCCCAACTGGAGCAGGCGATCATTGGCGAGTTACAGAATTTTCTGTTAGAACTGGGCAGGGGCTTTTCTTTCGTTGCCCGTCAAATGCGCATCAGTACCGAAACCAGCCACTTCTATCTGGATCTGGTTTTCTACAATTACCTGCTCAAATGCTTTGTTATCATTGACCTGAAAACCGGCAAACTCAGCCATCAGGACATTGGTCAGATCGATATGTATGTGCGCATGTTCGATGACCTGAAACGGGGGGAAGGGGACAACCCCACCATTGGTATTGTTCTGTGTGAAGACAAAGACGAAACCATCGTCCGTTACTCGGTACTGCAAGAAAGTCAGCAATTGTTCGCCTCAAAATATCAGCGTATTTTACCCACCGAAGAGGAGCTAAGCGCCGAGGTGGAGCGCGAGCGGCGTTTATTCGAGGAGAGAAACAATGGTTTGTAGTTCGCTTCCGGGGCAGTTAAGCAAGGAGTTGGTGTAGTGCACTCAGTTCAACTAAAAGATTTTGTTATCCAGAAATCTATCCGTGCCGAGACCATCCTAGGTTACGAAGAAATGGAGGTGCTTGGGGTGTCGAATAAGCTCGGCATTACGGTTACCGACCATAAAAGATCAAAGGACCTAGCAAAGTATCTTCTTATTGAGGAGGGTGATTTTGCCTACAACCCATATCGCATAAATGTTGGCTCTATTGGATTAACACCAAGAGGTAAAAAGGGTTTGGTCAGTCCTGCATATGTGGTATTTACGACTACTGATAAATTGATTCCTGAATTGCTACTAGATTTTCTCAAATCACCTGACGGGATTCATCAGATAGGCAAATATGCTAGAGGAACTGTGAGAAAAGCTCTTCGTTTTGAAGAGTTGGCCCAAATTGAACTGCCAGTCCCACCAATGGATAAGCAGATAGAGATACTTTCAAAGCGAAAGTGTGTTGAATTTGAGGTTGATTCGGTAAAATCTGAACTCACCCACCAATACACCCTCCTGAAAAAGCTGCGTCAGCAGCTTCTGCAGGAAGCCATCGAAGGCAAGCTCACCGCCGACTGGCGTGCACAAAACCCCGATGTGGAACCAGCAAGCGAACTGCTCAAACGCATCGCCGCCGAAAAAGCGCAACTGGTCAAGGACAAGAAAATTAAAGCGCAAAAACCACTGCCGCCGATTACGGATAAGGAAAAACCGTTTGAACTGCCGCAGGGATGGGAGTGGTGTCGAATTGATGACATCATTGAGAACAAATCTCACTCCCTAAAAGCTGGCCCATTTGGGTCATCTCTGACGAAAGATATGTATTGTTCAGATGGGTATAAGGTCTATGGGCAGGAACAGGTTATAAGGCAAGATCCTAATTACGGAGGCTACTACATAAACCGAGAAAAATACGATGAGTTGTATTCGTGTAAAGTTTCTCCTGGTGATATTTTAATTAGCCTTGTTGGAACAATTGGAAAGCTATTGGTACTGCCTGCTCGAATTGAGTCTGGGGTAATTAATCCCCGATTAATTAAGATATCGTTGCATAAGTCAATCTATGCGGGGTATTTCGATAAATTGTACTCATCTAATGTTGTTCAGAAGCAATTAAAGGACAGCGCAAGCGGACAAACAATGGATGTAATCAGCATTAAAATACTGAAGTCTATGCGTTTTCCATTGCCACCTGTTCAGGAACAACAAGCCATCGTCACCAAAGTCGAAAAACTGCTCGTCATCTGTGACCAACTGGAAGCCCAAATCACTCAAAACCAGACCCACGCTGAGCAACTGATGCAGGCGGTACTAAAAGAAGCCTTCAGCCAGACTAACGAGGTGGCGCTTGCTTAACCGGCTTGCCAAACTGGCGCTGGTGTCCACGGCACTGGCTCCTATCTGCCTGACACTGTGGTTTGTTGAAATCAGTAGCGCCTGGCAGCCCGGTGTGCCTTGGTTGGAAAATCTAGCCACCCATTGTATGGCGGGCATCGGTTATCTGCTGGCCGCGCTGGTGTTAAGCGGCTTGTGCTTTGGCTTGGTATGGCTGTCGGCCTCAAGCCACGGGCTGGAACGCCTGCCGGTAAAGATCAAATCGGTGAAAACCGTTGACAAAGAGATCGTCGGCTTTCTGCTTGTCTACCTGCTGCCGCTAATTAATCAGAGCCAGAACACCATCAGCGTGCCAGTGCTGGTGTTCGTGACGGTGATCTTCTTCTTTATCGTCTACAACTCCCACGCTTACCACTTCAACCCCTTGCTGGGTTTTTTCGGCTACCACTTTTTTGAAGTGACTATCGAGGGCGATATCACCTATGTGCTGATCACCCGCCAGAACATTACCGACTGCAAGGCCGTCTCGCACATAGTGCAACTAACCGAGTACATGATACTAGATGCCAACCATGCCGAATAAACATAACCTCTCAAACCTGTTTGCTCTGGTCGATGATGGCCATGCCCCCATCCGCCGCATTCCCCTCACAGCGTCACTTAATGCTGAGTTGTCGCAACTGTTCGCTGAACAATTAGCCGAGCTATTAGGCAACAAGGAGCCGGCTGAGTTTACAGGTAGCTACAACGTGAATGAAGGAGAAATTTTCATCATTGCCAATTACCCTCTACCACCCGCTATAGGCGAGGCCATTTGCAATCCGCTCATCTGTCCGGCGCTGGATCTCAATACCGAATCGAACCGTATCAAAGCCTTATTTAGTGGCAACTGGAGAGCAGACGACAAAGCCGTCAACTTTCAGGTTTTCGATGCTGGTAAGTTGCTCAAGCGCGGTTTTACCCTGATAAGCAGCGGCGACACCTACAGTAAATTGGAAGAACCGGGGCTGATACTGCAAGACAAACTCACCGCCTATTTTCACAACGGCACCCTGCATTTCAGTTCCTATCACAATACCAAGCGCTTTCTGGATATGTCTGAATACTACCGCGAAGCCACCGACGAAGATCTTAAAAAGTTTGCCGACACCGAACTCTTTGCTTTCGAAGACCGGGCGGGCTTCAAGGGACATGCCGACTCGTTCATCCGCAAGAAAATTGCCCTGTTGCAAAAGAATGAAGTCCTGAAAGACCTCACTGTCGTCGATATCCAAACCGTCGCAAACAACTTCAATTACGAATTACCTGAGGAGCACCGCATTACTATCACGGTCAACGAAGCTGGCAAGTTGGTTATACCGAAAGACAAGAAGCAACTGAAAGAACTGATTCGCTTTCTGGACGAAGACTACGTGACCGCACCCCTGACCAAACGAAAATGTCTCACCAATTCCAAGCGTTACCTGAAAGCCGCTCAACAAAAGGGCATTTAACAAAGTGCTGCCGCCCGATCCCGTCTACCACGCCCGCCTAGCCGCAATCTCCTCCGCCGCTCCAATCCAAACTCGCCATCCAGCAGGAAGCCCCCCATGCCGCGTCATAATAAAATCAACTACGTCGAATATCCGTCCCGCGACCTTCCGTCCACCAAACGCTTCTTCCAGCAGGCCTTTGGATGGACGTTCCAGGACTACGGCCCTGACTACGCCGCGTTCTCCGATCAAGGTTTAGATGGTGGCTTCTTCAAGTCCGAGCTCGCAGCTCGCACTGAAACCGGAAGCGCCCTTATCGTCCTTTACAGTGACGTCCTCGAGGACACACTCAACAACGTCGAGGCTGCTGGCGGCAAAGTGGTTAACCCAATCTTCGCCTTCCCAGGCGGCCGCAGGTTTCACTTCGTCGAGCCAGGAGGTAATGAGCTCGCTGTATGGTCAGAGCCTGAGGCCTGACAACATTGTGGGTCGTAGTGGTCGAAGTGCATCTCAATCATTGCGGCGCATCCCATAACGCGCGGATCGGCACGGCGTACAACCCCTCACCGAACCGCACGCTGGCCTCCCCATCGTACAGAACTACGCCGGCGGCGAAACGCTTCCCAACGGCTGCCTGCAGTTTACGGATCCCCCGAAAGTCTGTGGCCGTCACCGTAGCGGAGGCTTTCACCTCCACTGCGGCGACCGTGCGTCCCCCTTGCTCGATCACCAAATCCACTTCCACGCCGTCCTTGTCGCGCAGGTGGTGGAACCGCACGTCGTCGCCGCGCCAGCTGGCCTGACGCCTGAGTTCCTGCACCACGAAGGTCTCTACCAACTTCCCTAAGGTACTACGGTCATCCGACAGTGCGGCCTCGTCCAGACCGAGTAGCGCGCAGGCCACTCCGGTGTCGGTGAGGTGCAACTTGGGGGTCTTGATGAGCCGGCTCAGCCGGTTGCTGTGCCAAGGCGGCAACTCCTCCATCAGGAAGATGCGCTCCAGCAGCGTCACGTAGTCCCGAATGGTGGGCCGGGTCAACTGGAACGGGGCGGCAAGGTCGCTCACGTTGAGCAGTCTCGCCGTCTGGCCGGCCGCGAGAGTTAGCAGCCGCGGCAGCGCGTCGAGCGAGGTGATTCGCGCCAGTTCACGTACATCCCGCTGAACCAGTGTCTCTACATAGTCCCGATACCATGTGGCACGCCGTTGTGGGCTGCTGCGGGCGAGCGCCGCGGGGTAGCCCCCAGCCACGACGCGGCGGATGAGATCCTTGCCGAGCCGCGCGTATGGGCGCGCCTTGAACCCACACTTGAAGAGCGTATCGAGGAAACCGGGCTCGCTGCGGGCCAGCTCGCTCTGTGCCAGCGGATGCAGTCGCAGGATCTCCATCCGGCCGGCTAGGGAGTCTGCCAGCGTCGGCACGAGCAGCACATTGGCGGAGCCGGTGAGCAGGAACCGTCCCGGTCGGCGGTCGCGGTCCACTCGAGCAACGAAGCCCGCGAACCGCGGGTAGTCGGATGCCAGCTTCATATCGGCCAGATGTAGCTTTTGGTACCGGCTAATCGCAAGAAAAATGGTCGGCTAATTGAAACGTATGTGTGCGTCCAAACGAAAGCTCGCAGGCTCTCAAGCACCGGTGCTTCCGATTACTTCCAATCATTCCCGCCCGCTTCGCGACCTACTCAGCCGTTCGCCAAACTCTCGCGAATCGCCCGCCGACGCGCCTTTGCCCTCTCCACAATCGCAGGAAAATCTGGGTGCGAGCGCACCGGCTCAATTAGCGCGCAATGCTTCTCAATGAAATCGACGGGTGAGAATCCCTTTCGCACAGCCGCCGCGAGGTTCTCCATGGCGCGTTCGATATTCCCTGTGAGCGCGAAGATCTCCGTGAAATGGAAAGTCAAATGCCCGTCGAATGCACTGAGGTCCAACCCGTCTAGCGCGGCCAGCGCACCTGCGTGATCTCCTTTCAGCACCAGCTGCAACGCGTTCGCTTGCACCACATAGGGGATTTCTGGCGCGGTTTGCATCATCCAGTCGACGTGCGGCTGAGCGCTCTCCGTATCGCGCTGCATCATGTGCGCGTAACCAAGGTCCCACTGTGCGAGCAGGTCGTTCGGATTGGCGGCCAATGCGCGCTTCATCGATGGCATCGCTCTCTCCGGCGTGCCTCCGAAAAAGTCTACAATGGCGCTAATAAGCCACGTTTGCGGTGCTAGCGGATCGCGCGCTGCGAGTTCTTTGGTGGCCTCGACGCCTTCCTCTAACATTCCCGCATACCCCAGTGCTGCGATGTACCAGTACCATGTATCTGCGTCCGACGGATCCCGTTCCAGCGCTTGCCGAAACCAGATCATCGCCTGTCCCATGTCGCCCTGTTCGATGTTGGCGTAGCCGAGGGCAGCGTATCCACCTGCGTTGTCAGGCGTTAGCCATCTGCGAACTTCTAATTTCAGCGCGTGCTTCTAGGTACAGCTTGTACGCGCGTGCATGCACGATGCCGCGTGCGCCGAGTTGACGATCTTCTTCCGCATTCAACGTGATGCCGAGTGCTTTAACAATCTCGCGAGATACGCGCTCCTGCAAATCGAACACATCGTCCAGCGTCCCGTTGAACTTTTCACCCCAAAGCTGACGATCGTGTGCCGCGTCGATTGCACGAGTGTCGCAATCGTAGCAGGGACTTCAGCGCGACTGTCTGCCGTACCAATCATCATGCCCACTTGAGTGAGAGTGTTTGTTTCACATACCGCAGCGAGTGCTTTACCGATGCCGAAGTCCGCAACGATCCTGCTGCAACCGTTCCCTAAGCGTTTGTCCACGCATAACTGGCATGACAAAGAACAGAACACATCACTCTCCCCCGAGTCATAGAGGGGCAATATGTGCGGGTGCGTAAGGCTGGCCGCTAGTTTGATTTCGCGAGCGAATCGATCGTGTTCGACAGCACCTGCGACATCCGTATGCAACACCTTGATGGCGACTTCGCGCTCGTGGCGGGCGTCGGTGCGGTTACTGAGGCGTTCTGGGAAGGGCGAATGGGAGAGGTAAAATTGCACCTGAGCTCGCTCTTTGCCAGAGTGAAACGGATCGCTTTCAGAGATGGTCATACGGCGTGGCTGCGTATTCGGCAACACGCCGGAGTCTTAGCTCAACGAATGGTGCGCTTTCCTGGTTCGATAGTGACTAGTCACAAGTCGGCATGCGTTCGAAGCGTCAGTGCGCACGTCGTCCTGAAACAACACCGGCGGCGGAACCTATCACCGCGAACGTCGCGATCTGCGCTGCGACGATGAGGGCTTTGAGTTCCTCGGGCGACGAAAGGCCAGAGAGCACGGGTGCAACCGCCGCGTACGCACCTACGAGTAGCCCGCTCGCAGCGTAGGCGATTACCGGAAGACGTTGTCTTATCGGCCTCATCAGGTGCCACACGCCGGCGAGAAGTGTGAGAAACAGGAACGTCGACGCAAATGGGCGAAGCACCAACCCTATCGTAAGGGGGCGAGCCATCGCGAGCACGACCAAGATTGCGTACAGCGCTGCCACAGCCGCGATGCCACTCGCAATCATCCAAAGCGGTCGAGAACGCATTAGAAGGACTCCGCGTACGCGGGGGCCGCGATTGAAAGAAGTGAGAAGCGTAGTTCCGCAGGGAATTGGGTTTGACGATGCATAGAAAGCTCCCTTGTTGAAGTTCAGTGCTCTTATTCGATGAAGCAGGCAGCACTGGTAGCGGGTAAATCTATCTGGCGTAACCTCTTGAGGTAAGATTGCACCTGGGATCGCTGTTTGCCAGAATAGCAGGGATAGCGAGTAAGTGCTTTCGTCGTAGCGATAGGCGTCACGCTAGGTGCGCTCTACATCTTCATCGCGTTATGGAATGGTTGGAGCAATATGGTGGAGGATGTTCGCGCAAACCGCTTGCTTTAATATTGAGGAGTTGATGGATAGCAAAGGACTAAAGCAGACGCCGCAGCAAGCGGTATAACGAACGCTCGCAGCAGGTTGCGGCTTTACGACACGACTGTTGAGGAGGAGTGACCATGGATACACGAAAGCGGAAGCGACTCGAAGCGTCAGGATGGCGAGCCGGAGACGCAGCAGACTTTCTCGGCCTGTCTGCTGAAGAAGCGGCACTCGTTGAGATGCAACTCGCTGTAAGCGACGGTCTCCACGAACGTCGTCAGGCGTTTGACTGACGCAGGCAGCATTCGCAGAAAAGTTGCGCTCCAGCCTAACGCTGGTGGCCAAGATTGAAGCTGCCGACCACAGTGTATCATTCGAGTAGCTGATGCCGTATAACGTTGCTTGCTGCTTATGTGCGAGCTAAGGTAGTTGCGCGTTGTGAGCGCAAGTTGTTTCATAGTTAGCCATAGAATACAGAGCGTTAGCCTTTATTATGAGCCTCTCAGCACTATCAGGGATTTCATTCGACAAACACGACGCGAACTTATTTCACGTTGATGATGCACGTTTACGTGCCGATGCAATCAAACACTCAGTATTACCGCGCCTGCGTTCAGTGATGAACGCCGCGATTGCGCTCATCCGAGATATTTATGGCGTTGAAGTGCTCGAAGATTCGATCGTCAGCGTCTATCCGAATTTCCGACAGCGGCGAAATAACGAGCTTCGAATAAAATATGAAGACGCATTTGTCGGTCTTGGTGGGCAGCACAAGACCAAATGGCCGGGTTTTACTCGTGAAGGAGGTAAGCCTGTTCAGATCCTACCGTTTCGCTTTGCCTTCATTCTGAACGAAGACGGTGTTTTTACGTTCCTGGAGAATGAGTGGCTCACGGGGCTGGATACACATTGTTATGAAGCTTTGCTCCGCTTTCATATCGAGAATGAGCACAAGATTAACCCCTTATGCTTCATGTCGCAGATGAGGCCGTACGTTGAGTGGTCAGACAACTTGCCGATAGCGGCACCGTTCAGTGATCACTATCAGTTTCGATTGAACGAGCAGTTGTACGACAATCACTTTCTCGGGCACACTTACCACTTTCCAATTTCGGATTTAACGCTGGAGGAACTGGTATACAACTTCGCCTATTTTTTCCCTGTCTACGATTCTTATATCCAAATGGCAAAGGGCGTGTCGCATAGACTTGACTCGTTAATCACAAAACTGTCTGCTTGGTTGCAAGACGACTCGAGCGCGGAAACAGTAGAACCCGTTTTGTTCGCATCGGACGAAGTTGGCGCCCGTTCAGCGAAAGCGGCAGAGACAAAAGTTCGTGTGATGCCCGCGCTCCGCTGGCAGGTTTTCCAAAGGGATCGCTGGAAATGCGTATCTTGCGGACGTAATTCGCACGATGGTGCCATTCTCCATGTCGATCACATTATGCCGCGATCCAAGGGCGGACTTGATTTGCTCGACAATCTTCAGACTCTTTGTAGTATCTGTAACATTGGCAAGAGCAATCGAGACACCACAGACTTGCGCAGTAAAGTCTAACGTTTCATGAAGGCCGACTTTGTGTAGCGCTTTCAAAGTTTCACGTTATATCGATACGACGTTTCTCTTACTACTACGATCGTATGTTCTCAGGGCGGCGTGAGCGCTTTGTAGCCGAAGTAGATTCCAATTTAAGGCAATTTCTCCATCCATCAGCAGCGTAGCGTAAGCGTCCCCAACACGGAACCCGACTAGCATTTAATAACGCAATGCGTTACTATCCACAGTGATTCGGAGCTTCGCTGACCGCTACACCGAGCGCCTTTGGCTGCGCGAGCCTGTTCGCCGATTTCCCCCCGACTTGCGGCGCACAATGCTCCGTAAACTCGGGCTGATCGACAGTGCCGTGAATTTAGAGGACCTGCGTATGCCGCCGGGCAACCGTCTCGAAAAGTTGCGCGGTGACCGAGCCGGTCAGCACAGCATCCGAATAAACGACCAGTGGCGCATCTGCTTCCACTGGGCCGATGGCAACGCTGATAACGTCGAGATCGTCGACTACCACTAGGAGCACGCATGGCCAAGAAACTGCCCCCCATTCACCCCGGCGAGGTGCTGCTAGAAGACTTCCTCGTGCCGCTTAAACTTTCGCAATACCGCCTCGCGCACGCCATCAGCGTTCCACCGCGCCGCATAAACGAAATCGTGCACGGCAACCGGGCCGTCTCTGCAGACACGGCGCTTCGGCTCGCGAGGTTCTTCGGGACCTCCGCGCAGTTCTGGCTTAACCTCCAAGCTCACTTCGACCTTGAAACCGAACGCGATCGGTTGGGCGCGCGGCTTAAGAACGAGGTCGAAGTCTTCGCCTCGGCAAGCTAACAAATCATCACCGCAGCAGACGGCATTTTCTGGCAACGCTCGCTGCTGACGAACAATTGCTACAACCCACACAACTTGATCTCCACTCCTCCAATCCCTTAGGTTCCATATTGGTACCATTATGGAACTCGCTACCAGAGGCATATGCCGACTCTTACGATAAAAGGGATGCCAGACTCCCTCTACCTGCGACTCAAAGCGCGCGCTGCAGAGAATCGTCGCAGTTTGAATAGCGAGATTCTCGTTGCCCTTGAGCAAGTCGTGGCCGCAGCTCCACCCGATCCCAAAGCTCTCTTAGCTCGCGTCGATTCCGTACGGTCAAAGCTTCGTGTCACTCCGCTTACCGACGCGCGGCTGCGGGCCGCTAAGGCGCAAGGGCGCCGCTGAGCTGATGATCGTTGTTGACACCAATGTCATCGCATATCTCTTGATCCCAGGGCAGCACACGACTGCCGCCCGTGCCACCTTGGCTCGCGATCCCGAATGGGCCGCGCCCCTCCTCTGGCGAAGTGAGTTGCGCAATGTCTTGGCGACCTATCTCCGTGAGGGAGAGCTTTCGCTACGACAAGCAATGACAGTCCAAAGTACCGCCGAAGAGCTATTGCTCGGACGCGAACATCATGTCGCTTCAAGTGACGTGCTGGCACTCGCCAAGACGTCGGGCCGGTCGGCCCACGATTGCGAATTCATCGTCACCGCGCGCCATTTGAACGTCAAGCTCGTTACTTCTGATCGCCCTCTCCTCGCCAGCTTTCCAAATGATACCGTCGCGTTGACGGCGTTCGGGATTGATGTAGCCGACGTTTAGTATGAGTCACAACTGAACTCTGCGTGTTTGCTCCTATTGATGGAGGACCGAAGTATTGATGTCGATGACGGAACCATCCACATTAAGCAGCAACAGACAGCCTCGCTGCCTGATCCGTCAACAACATAGGACTTTCCTCGTGGCAGTCGCTTCTCACACAACTCTATCCGAACCCGCAGGTGGTGGCCGCAATCGCAACCGCTTCTTCATCTGGATTGCAGTTGCAATGCTTATCTCAATCGCGCTGGGCTTTGGCAAAAGCTTCTATGTAAGGCCTGTGTTCACCGACAAGCCGTTGCCAGTGTATCTAATAGTGCATGGCTTGGTAATGACGGCGTGGTATCTGCTGTTTCTAGCGCAGGCAACTCTGGTGAACGTTGGCCGTCGCGATTTACATCGTAAGTTGGGCATTGCAGGTGTCGCGTTAGCTGCTGGCGTGGTAGTAACTGGGGTCACTGTCCATCTCAATTTCATTCCACGTAATCAAGCGTTGGGCAAGATCGTAAGCCAGGAAGATCTCTCCTTCGCAATCGGGTTTGTTCTCGAAGGTATTTTCAGTCTAATTCCGTTCGTTGTCCTGATCGTTCTGGCCGTTCTACTTCGACGAAAGGTGGCAGTACACAAACGCTTGATGTTTTGGGCGATGGTGTGGACAATAGGACCAGCTTTCACTAACACGCGCCCACTCGGCCAAGTGCTGGATTCGCTAGTTTATCCATACCTTCCATTTTTTCCGTCCGATCTGTTATGGCTTGCAGCGTTGGCTGCTTACGACTGGAAGAGTTTGCGGCGCATCCATCCTGCAACGTACGTGAGTTTTCTCGCACTAGCGATATGGTTTATTGTAATTAACGGATGGATTGTCGACAGCGTCACGTTGCGAGAATGGTTGAGTGCGTATTTGCAGTCACGTGGGTGAGGCAATGGTGTGGGGCTGGCTAGCAGTCCATTCCAGTCCGCATCGGGGGCCGCGCCAGTAGAGAGGGTATTCTCCCCTCGATGCGACGACGCCAAACTCGTCGCCATCTCCACTTCGGATTCCGCCGGAAATGCTGATAACTAGGTTGCCAGAGCCATTGACTCAATGAGTGGCTTTAGCTTTCTTCTTGCGGGTTACAAGGCGATGCCGCTTCGAGTCTAGTCTTATTCAGACGTTATGCGGTAAGTACGTACCTGGTTGCTCAGGTGCTCAACAAGAACGGACCAATAATGCGCATACCATTCCTTGAGGTTTCAGTACCTGCTAGGCCCCTTCTAAACCGGCTAATGAGACGCCCGTTCCCCGACGGAGCTCGCGTTGCGGTAGTGAATCTTTTTGCCGCTCGCCCTCCCAAGGAGGTCTGGCCGATTGAGATAGCGAAAGCAATGGAGCCGCATTCTATTCGCGGTGCTGCCGCGCGTGCGGTACTAAGGCAGGTTTACGTCCAAGCACTTGAGCACTTTCTAAAGGACGAACACATTGACGAAGTAGAGATCGTGTATTTGTTGGAACTTCGATTCGCACTCCAGCTTTCCGAAGATGAGATCATTGAGATTGAGCGGATCACCTTGCACCCGCGCTTTCATCGCCGTTTAACCGACATGCTGGCTGACGGCGAGCTGGATGCTGTAGAGCGGCATGAACTAAAGACTCTGCACGATCGACTACTCATATCACCGTGGATAGCACAACAGCTAACCACTGCTACTGCAGAGCGCGTCGTCAACTCCTTGGACAGCGATGCTGTCTCAGACCGTTGACTGTCACCTGAAGAGCGCCAGCAGTTGAACAGTCTCGCAGCGTCTTTTGGGGTCAGCTTGGCATCGGAAAGTTACTCGAAGGGTATGCTTGATCGGTACACGCTCCTTTAGGAGATCGAGAATAGGATTCCTCCCGCGATCACGGTTCCTATTGAGTTACAGAAAGGGGAGGTCTGTCATTTTTCGCACAAGCAGAGCACCACGAGTTGCCCAAGACTACGCGTCGTGTCGCTCACCTCGGACCAGCTGGAAGTATTCGCATAATGAAAGGGTTGCACTTCTGCGTAGGGTCCTTTAGCCCGGTCACTCTAGGAGACGAAGGGCTTTCCAAGGTAAACGAAGGCATTCTTTACATCACTAATCAGCGTGCCCTATTTCAGGGAGTCAGCGGCAGTACAGCGATCCCTCACACTCGGATCACTGCGTTTTCAGTTGCCCGCGATGGGGTAATCATAGAGCAAGATATGGGGAAGCACCCTCATTTCCTCATTCATGGTGATGTGGAGCTTGCCGGATTGGTATTGGGCGCTGCGCTGGCTACTGTCTGACAGGTACGGACTATCCGTCTGCTTCATAGCGCTCGATAATCAGTGCTTAACTGATCACATAACTTCCTCTTCAATCTGTTTATTTTGTCTCCTCCCATGGGCGTCCTCGGAGGAGTACGATCGTTTCTGTTTTATCAACTGAGAGGTCATCTGAGAGATCGTCAGCGGAACCGTGTTGCACTTGGCCAATAAGTTGTCGATTCGCCTATCATAGCGATCATCCTTGTTCTAGTCCCGTTCGTTATATGGACCAAGCCTACCCATCAATCCGTCCTATTTCGGTTCGCTGTGATCGTGGTTGCAGTCTAATTATATGCACTTCTCAGTCCCGTTACGTATGCGTTCTGCATACACCGGAAGCGTGCTCCGAAGACAATGCCGCAGCACGCCGCAAATAGTCCGCGCTGAATGGCGTGCGAATCGACAACGACATGCTGCACGCGACGTTCGCCACACATTCAACAGGGTGAGGTTTAGTTAGCCAGACCGCTCTCCGGCCTGCACTGTCGTCTGGAACGCTCTTGCACGACGCCGTGGTGACAGACGCAACTGTCTCAGCCCACGCGGTCGATGCTTACTCCGTGGTACTAAGCACAAGCGGTGCATTGCGCGTCTCCGTCGACAAGTTGCAAGCAAGCGCTCCGACGGCAACGAGTAACAGTATGAAGAGGGAAGAAGATCGGATCAGCTATAGGTATTGATAATGCGAGATCGGCGTTAGCTCGGTTACACGAACCTTCGCTTGCGCTCGCTTGGCCAATGGTAATAGCGTACGACGCAACAGTTTTCGAGAAGCTAGGTATGCAGAAGATCCCCAGTGCAGTGTCGACAGAAAAAGCCCCGTCCATGCAAACCCACGCGACTTCACACCATCATGCACACAACGCCTCCAATAATTCGGCGCGCCACGAACGCAGACTCGCTCGCATTGGCAGCACTCGCCGAACGCACTTTTCGCGACACCTTCGGAGCGGACAACCGGCCTGAGGATCTCGAGCTCCACCTCACCACCGCCTACGGACCGCAACAACAAGCGCGCGAGATACAAGATCCTGCGATGATCACGTTGGTTGCCGAAATCGCAGGTGCTCTCGTCGCGTTCGCGCAGCTCCGCCAAGGGGCCACGCCCGCATGCGTGACAGGCTCGGCTCCGATTGAACTCCAGCGGTTCTACCTCGCGGCCGAGTGGCACGGGCGTGGCCTAGCGCAAACGCTGATGGTACAAGTATTCGACGCGGCGCGCGTCGCCGGAGCCGCGACTATTTGGCTTGGTGTTTGGGAGCGCAATCCGCGCGCTATAGCCTTCTACCGTAAGGCGGGCTATACCGATGTCGGGGCGCACACGTTTGTGGTTGGTACCGACCCGCAAACCGACCGCATTCTCACCAAGTCACTCGTCACCGATTGATTGCACAAACTAAGATTGCTCAGACGCATCGCGCGTTTCTGCGCCGGGTTCTGTTTGCAACGCGGTAGTCAAAATGCGTTTAGACTCGCTCTGAACAAGAGTATGACCAACAGTATCGATTATATCACCAATTAGCTGTTGTGACTTCCTGCTAGATGACACCCAAAAATTCCGCGCCAACGCAAGCAAGCTACCAATTCCTACTAGTGGCACCCATGGTACGAGAGACGGTACGACGCTACCAATTCCCTTCGCAACGATAAGCGATACAGATAGGGCAACGAAGATCAGCGTACCAGTAAGCACGAATGTCCCGCGACGATCGAGCACTACCGATACGGACGTGCCGTCAGAACTCGGGCGCGCTACTACGCTTAGCACATTGCCATTGCCAGATGCCTTCCACATTATGCCTAACGAGCTTGCTTCGCCGGAGCTAGCACTATGGTAGTGAGCGTTCATACGAACGGCAGCAAGAACTCGCGCGGCGCTGTCATCATCCAGCTCCACGCGAAACTGCACGTCGCGCTCGTGCCGCAGCGGTCCGCCAATTAAACGTTCGAACACTGATATCTTGGTTTGATCGATCAGCATTCGCGCAGCGCTCTCAATGCGCGCGGGGTCTATACCCGCTTCTTCCGCTGCAGCTTTCATCTCGTCGAGAGTCACACCGTCATTCGACGATGAACGCACATTCGTTTGACGCGGTTCTTCTGCCGCTTTGCTCAGAATAAGCGCGAACTCTGCGTCGCTGTAAATCCGTTGGTCGTCAGATGGCAAAGCGTACCTCGATGAGAAACTCGATAACTGATGCCCGTTGCATCGTAAACTAAATTAGCGAGTAAGTGTCCCGACTTCCGCGTCAATTATGCGAGATTGACTTTCAACTAATCTACTCGCATGTCGCATATCCTCCGCGCCACTAGCCGGCGTACTAAGTGCGCAACGCTGTCCGACCTATGGGAGACTTCGTGCGTACGTGATTCAAAGCGACCGCTTCGGGAGCGGTGGAAATGTTTGCAGCCACTTGTGCAGATAACGATTCCGTCGCCTCTGCTTATAAGAGCGAGGCGAGTATTAGCCGATATGTCACGTTGCTCTCAAAGAGGTCGGGGAAGTTGAAGTCACGATGGATTGCGCACAACAATCTTTGTCGGCGTACTCAGCTTTGTTGGGTGGCCGAAGGTCGTTTGAGCTTGAAAACCCTAGTGGTCGACCCTCGACCCCCCTCTGCACGGGTCGTGGCCTGCCAACCCTCAGTTGCCAGTCTCCTGGAACCGTTTGAACAGCCTCACCCATACGACTGCGGTCACAACCATCGAGGCCGCCATAGCGAGAATCACAATGTGAGCTCTTCCGGTTGTGGTGTAGGGTGTTACCATCTGGTCGGATACGGGGCGCTATCCTCTTCTGCAGGTAATGTAAGTGCTCACGGCAGAGGCGGCAGCCCAGCCCGAGGTGAGGACTCCGAACAGATACCCGCTTTCTACACTGTAATATTCGCAGAAGCTGGTAATCGAGTACGTGTGGGTCGTGGAGTGGGATTCCTATCCCGAGTGACGTGCAAATGGCAATATGGGAAATCGAGTCGAATTGCCCAGGAGTGGGAGCGGCGCTTCTGAGCATGCTACAAAACGGAGACATCTATTACACTGATGTGCAGGGGGAATACGGTGACATAGCATGGGCATACTTTGACGGTCCGATCTTGACCGGAAACGCACTTTCCGACGAACCATGAAACATTTCTACAACGCCGTCGCGGGCGTCGTAATCGGCGCGTCCACTCTATCGGGGCAGAGTAACCAGCGGTCAAGTGACGGTCAGACGAGCGAACAGAATGTTCTTATTCAGGTCGCTGCCGCTGATACGGCAATGAAGTTTTGGGTAGCCGAAGGTCGTTTGAGTTTGAAAACCCTAGTGGTCGACCCTCGACCCGCGCTTCCCACCATCAATGGGAGTCGGCGTCTAAATACCGAACCTCACACGCGACCGGCGCCACGTCCAACCGATGTGACACGCCAGATTTCATCCGCACTGAGTACTCGTCCCGCTACGACTGAAGAACTTACGCCTTGTCGAGACGGTGGTAGCTGCAAGTATATCTCGGACCTCGCAACGTTGATCATCGGAGAACCGCTAATTAACGGTGACAGCGCAACAATCGTGGTTGGTGTGTCGGTCGTCTATGAGGACGCTCGTGGTAACCTTCGTCCCGCTGCGACCTATCAGTCGGTTTCCTTGGTGCTATCCAAAGGAGTGTGGCGTGCAGTCCGAATGAAGTTGGCCGGTCAGGGCTAGGAATGTTCTAATAACGCTCGCAGAAGTTGTCGAACAGGTAAGTCCACACACTTTCACTTACCAAACGCGCTTCTTCGCATTCTTATCGCGCCTAATGTGACGGTGCGCCCACCCCGACTTTGAACCGCACCACCTGCATTAGCCCGTCTTCGTCTGTTTCAACACCCCACAACATTCCTCGTTCGGCAACAGAAATGTTAACCGTTCGCGGCAAGCTCAAAGTACCAATCACATTGCCGCGCGAATCCATGAGTTGCCATGTGCGATTTGGCCCAGACGATGCGACCTCTATCCATATGGTGCCGTCACGTCCATTGAGAATGCGGGTAATCGGGGGAAACGTCTTTGGAATTCGCGCCATCACCCTATCGAACGCCTCTCCTTTGGCGCCTGCGCTCTGAGCTTCCGCACGCTTAGCGCTATCGCGCACGCTTGTCGGAATGGCGGCAGGTTGGACGCGAAGTGCCTTTGTAAGCAGAGTGTCGCCCTTTGCAGAGAGTACAACGATTCGCGAGAGTCCTGCTTGAGTTAAAGCGAGAGCTATACGTCCGGTTTCGGGATCGATATGCCGCGGTGTACTGGCACAGAACGGGATACGAACAATTACGCTGCCGCCCGTTATGGGGACATTATCTGTACAATCATTGTCAGGGAGCCAGGCTACCACGCGCTGCATAGCGCCGCTTGGAGCAACACGCACTATCGCCGAACCTTTCCACTGTGCCTCCGATGCCCATTCAGGGCGCGCCGCAGTGGCGTCGTGCATGCCGTCAGCTAATAACGCACCGTCGCTCAAATAGGCCAATGGCAACAGCATTTGCCAGCGCACGCCGTTGCCAGACGCTTTCGCGGGACTCGGCCAAGGCACTGTGCGAAGTAGCGTACGACTGGGATGAAAGTACGACGTGCGCCGCAACCGCACATCGCTAATCCAAAGAGTATCACCAACGGTTCCTGCGACCGTAGGCATTTGAAACTCACCTGGACCCTCACCCTTTCGCCCCATTACAGTCGCCGAACCGTTGCGATCAAAGCGACGCACCACTCCGTCACGATACTGGGTTAGGATCATATCGCCGTTGCGCAGCACGAGTGTGGTACCGATTTCGGTTAGGTCGGCGTTGTCGGCGGATACCAGCAGCTCACGAGTGGCGGTAAGACGGGCGACTTCTTGTCCAACGGCGGGGGTGGTTACCGTGGCTATACAGAGCGCCAAAAGAAGTGCTCGTGGGTTCCAGTGGTACAGCATGACGTGCCTCGAGAAACGAGAATGGGGCGGGGAAGTGCGATTAAATCATTTGACACCGTTAGCACTGGAACCGTTGGCAATAGTATCAGCGAATCATCTTCCACACATCGGACGAGTACTCATTGTCACCACACCTGACAGCAAATCGCAAACTATTCACGGCTAGCACCTAGCACATGGACTAGCGTAGTGCGTCAATATGGTGCTACCGTTTTACTAACTTTTACAACACTCTTCTGAGGTAAAACCATTGCGTCATCTAGCCATTCTGTTGCTTCTAGGCGCATACGCGCAGCCGCAAGAGCGGCTTACTTCGAGACAGGTAAGTCAAGTCGCTCACGCGATTTTGGTTTACAGGACGTTGGTCCTTGAAGATCCAACACAGGTGAACTTCTGCAACGTTAAAGAGTTTTGGGGAGCAAAGGGAGATTTTATTGGTGACGATGAAACCCAATCGATGAATCGCTACGCAGACGCTCATGCATGCAAACGCGCTACGAAGGATGCCGAAACAGACTATCGGAGCGTTTCATTGGAGAAGATAATTATTCCGGCGACACTGTGTTGGCGTATTCTACTACAAAACGTGGCGACAGTAGCTTTTCGGAGGAATATGTGTTGACCGGCCGTCATGGGTCTGGCATTCGACCTGTTAGGTACACTGTTCTCTCGATCGTTCAACATTAAGTGGGTACTGCCCTAGATTGTATGCAGCGTGTGTGGGTCACCGCTTTGGTAGTAAACGTCGCTATTGTGCGCGCTCAACACCCGCAGACAACTCCTTTCGCGAACGTGAAAGTGCGAAACCCAACAACGCGAACGGGAAGTACGCTACCACTAAATCTGTAACAATGAACCAAACGGGTGCTGGTATCATGCGCGCTGCCATAATGCCACCGACAAAGAACAGTGACCCAACGATCATCGCACCTGCCAGCTTGTGTTTAGACGCGACCTTCGCGGCTACGAATGCGCCAACTAAGGTTCCAAAGGCGTGTGCCATAAATGGAAACAAGAAATGCTTTGCTTCTAGTTGCGGCAGCGCGGCGGCTATGCCTTCGGCAGTAGTCATGTCAGCACCAACCGGCGGAGGGATTACATGGCCGCTTACCATAATCAGCGCCATGTTCACTACGCTTCCGAGAACAAGGCCGAGTAGCACGGCGAGGCTGAGTTTTAAGATTGGCATCTGTTTGTAACCTGTGCGAGAGACCTTAAGACGGTACGCGCGGGCGGGAGTTCGCACAATAGCAGTCAGGAAATAGGTTTTCCGATCTCTTGAGCGATGCCTATTAGAAGTCCTTCCGGACCGCGTATGTAGCAAAGCTTGTAAACATTCTCGTAATTGACGACCTCATCCACAACAGACGCGCCTAGCTTCTTAAGTCGCACGAGAGTGTCGTTAATGTCGTCTACGGCGAACATTACTCTGAGATACCCTAATGAGTTCACCGGTGCTGTGCGGTGATCTGAAGCGATCGCTGGGGCATCGAAGCGTGAGAGCTCAAGGCGACTGTGGCCATCGGGGGTACGCATCATTGCAATCTCTACGCGCTGATCGCGCACACCCGTGACGCGGCCGGCCCACTCGTCTTCAATGGTCATGCGACCTTCGAGAATGAGACCAAGTTCGACGAAAAACTCGATGGTTGCATCGATGTCTTCCACCACGATGCCAACGTTGTCCATGCGCTTAACTGTCATGCAGTCTCCCTTGAGTTAGCGGCTCTAATGCTGAGGGACGGTTTGTTGTCTCATTGAGACTAAGCATGTAGTAGAAGGTTTCAATAGTGGTCCTAGTGTTAGCTTCAAATTACTACTCCACTCACGCCCCGAATATGTCATCACAATCAGACGACCGGCTCAGGACTCCACCTCGCGAACGACTCGCTGCGGACGTAAAGCAGATCTCGCTCTCACAAGAAGCAGCCAAGCTTCGCGCTGAACCACCGCGCTCAGCTTCGGGCCACAGGCAGGTGGCATTAGTGCGTCATGGACGGCTTTCTGTAATTCTCTTCGTTTTTGAGGACGGTGGCTTTATCAAAGACCATAGTGCGCCCGGCGAGGTGACTATTCATGTTCTCAACGGCAACCTCACTGTTGGGACGCCAGACGGAGATGCAATTTTGGGTGGAGGCGAGATCCTCGTACTCGCGCCCGGTGTCAAACACTCTGTTCACGCGCCGGTTGCTACTGACATGCTTCTAACCATCAGCTTGGTGTAAGCGCGGGAGCGAATTGTCTAGCGGGAGCGAATTGTCTAGCGAGAGCGAAATAGGGGGCACTTTGGGCATAGCGGGCGGCCCCTATGGCCGCCCATATGCTTCCAACCGTCAATTCGACGCAAATTTCCTTAATCCAAATAGCATTTAGATACTGGCATCAGCACGCCACACAAGTGATCTTCCATGGCTGCCTGTGGCACGGTGTCCGGAAGGACGCCACCGCCCCGGGCCTCGGCTTAACTATTTCACTTCCACGGAAAACTACGTGCTCGAGCAGTACGCCCTTATCCTCGCGCTCGTCTGCGCTGGCATTGCCATCGTCTATGGTATCCTGTCAGCACGTTGGATCATTGCCCAGCCCGCTGGCAATGAGCGCATGCAGCAGATCGCCGGCGCCATTCAGGAAGGCGCAGACGCCTATCTGAAACGTCAGTACAGAACTATCGCCATTGTTGGTGTCGTCCTCTTCTTCGCCGTCGGATTCGGACTGGGAAGCTGGATGACCGCAATCGGGTTTGCCATCGGTGCCGTACTTTCTGGCGTCGCTGGCTTCATAGGTATGTTCGTTTCGGTTCGCGCTAACTCACGTACGGCGCAGGCTGCAACGATCGATCTCAACGCGGCTCTTAATGTCAGCTTCAAAGGCGGCGCTATCACCGGCATGCTGGTGGTCGGACTTGGGCTGCTTGGCGTCGCAGGCTTCTACATGTTCACCGCTGGCGATGCTACCGGCGAACAGGCTGTTAGGAATGCCCTTGAGCCAATGATCGGTCTCGCATTCGGTAGCTCACTTATCTCCATCTTTGCTAGACTTGGCGGCGGCATTTTTACCAAAGGTGCAGACGTTGGTGCAGACTTGGTGGGTAAAGTCGAAGCTGGGATTCCAGAGGACGACCCGCGTAATCCAGCCGTTATCGCGGACAACGTTGGCGATAACGTAGGTGACTGTGCCGGTATGGCTGCCGATCTCTTTGAGACATACGCAGTAACCGTCATCGCCGCGATGCTAGTCGCTGGGCTAAGCTTTGCAACATATGGCAACACGGGTGTGTTGTATCCGCTGGTGCTCGGTGCAGTGTCAATTGTTGCGTCTATCGTGGGCACATACTTCGTGCGCGTATCGCCTGGCGGCAAGATTATGTCCGCGCTATATCGCGGATTGATTGTTTCGGGTGTGCTAGCAGCAGTAGCCTTCTTTGCAGTTACGCGCTCGATGTTCTCTGCAGAACTCGCTACGCCGCTCTTTGCTTGTGCAATGATCGGCCTCGTGCTAACCGCTGCTCTCGTTGTAATTACTGAGTACTACACGGCAACAGAGTACGGCCCAGTTCGCGAGATTGCCAAAGCATCTGAAACAGGGCACGGAACAAACGTTATTTCCGGTTTGGCAGTTTCTATGCGCTCCACCGCTGCACCGGTGCTCGTAGTCGCTGCTGCAATTTACGGATGCTATCATCTCGCAGGACTCTACGGCGTTGCAGTTGCCGCTACGTCAATGTTGTCGATGGCTGGAATGATCGTTGCGCTCGACGCATACGGTCCCATCACTGACAACGCTGGTGGTATCGCCGAAATGAGCAACTTGGGCCCGGAAATCAGAAAGATTACCGACGCGTTGGATTCCGTTGGAAACACCACCAAGGCTGTTACCAAGGGCTACGCAATCGGATCGGCTGGTCTAGCATCGCTAGTACTTTTTGCCGATTACTCAAGCAAGTTGAGCGAACACCTCGGCACTGTGGTTTCGTTCTCAATCGACGATCCTAAGGTCGTTATCGGCCTCCTTATCGGCGGCATGATCCCATACCTGTTTGGCGCAGCTGCTATGAAGGCAGTTGGACGTGCAGCTGGAGCGGTCGTCGAAGAAGTTCGTCGTCAGTTCCGCGAACTGCCCGGCATTATGAAGGGCACGCAGAAGCCGCAGTACGATCGCGCCGTTGATCTGCTCACTAAGGCCGCAATTCGTGAGATGATGATCCCGTCGCTACTGCCGCTAGTTATTCCGGTATTAGTTGGTCTTCTCCTCGGCGGTGCTGCACTTGGCGGACTGCTTATGGGAACCATTGTTACCGGTCTCTTCGTTGCTATTTCCATGTGTACAGGTGGCGGCGCATGGGATAACGCCAAGAAGTACATCGAAGAAGGCAATCACGGCGGCAAAGGATCGGACGCACATAAGGCGGCTGTTACGGGTGATACAGTTGGCGATCCATACAAGGATACAGCCGGCCCTGCAATTAACCCGCTAATTAAGATCATCAACATCGTAGCACTGTTGCTGGTACCTATCCTTACACGTGCCTGATAACACAAGTACCGATTCTACACAGCCGCGCGGACGAGAACTCGTTCGCGCGGTTGGTGTTTGGGCGCTAGCCGCAAGCATTTTCAATATCACTGTGGGAGGTGGAATATTCCGCCTTCCTGCAAGTGCCGCTGCGTCCGCAGGTGCAGCGGCGCCGCTCGTGTATTTGATTTGCGCGGCGGTAATGGGGTGTGTCGTGTTGTGCTTCGCCGAAGCTGGTAGTCGCGTAACACTTACTGGTGGGCCGTACGCATATGTAGAAGCTGTGTTCGGTAGGTACGTTGGGTTCCTATCGGGCGTGCTGTTGTGGATGCTGGGGACGACGGCTGTTGCCGGTGTATCGTCTGCCTTCGCTGAAGGTGTTGGTGCCTTGTTTGGAGTTGAAGGCATTAGAGTTCCACTTATAGTCGCCATGTTTGTGGTGCTCGCTATCGTTAACCTGCGAGGTGTAGAGCAGGGGACGAAGCTAATCGTTGTTGCAAGTATAGCTAAGCTGCTTCCACTTGCGGCGTTTGTAGCTATAGGTGTGTTCTTTATTCAGCCAGATAACATTGTTATGCGCGAAGCTCCTGACGCAGCTAACATGGCGCGCGCGGCAATTGTTTTGGTGTTTGCGTTTAGCGGAGTAGAAACAGCACTCGTGCCCAGTGGTGAGGTTAAAGACCCGGCGCGCACTGTTCCGCGCGCACTCGCAATCGCGATGATTGGTGTGACCATTCTGTATCTAGCTGTTCACCTCGTTGCCGCTGGTGTACTAGGAGACGGTCTAGCCACAAGTACCGTTGCGCCGCTGGCTTTCGCTGCAGAGTCGTTTCTAGGTACGCCCGGGCGCGTTCTGCTTTTGGTAGGTGCTTCTATATCGATGTTTGGCTACGTAAGCGGAATGACACTAGCAGTTCCGCGCGCTCTATTTCGCTTTGCGCAAGATGGACTTTTGCCACGCGCAGTTGGTTCGATACATCCGGTGTATCGTACACCGCATGTGGCTATCATACTGCAAACGTCGCTTGTGTGCACTCTCGCTGTGTTCAATTCGTTTGAAGCGTTAGCTGTAATTTCTAACCTCGCAGCTCTGTTGCTGTATGCAGCGTGTGCAATGGCTACAGTTCAGTTGCGCCGAAAGGGGATACGCCAAGAAGGAGCGGTACCGTTTAATGTGCCCGGTGGTCCGGTTGTACCATTTGTTACGGTTGGACTTATCGCTTGGCTACTTACAAGTATTACAAAAGCAGAGTGGCTCGTGCTGTTAGTCACGTTAGGGGTAGCAACACTCTTTTTTGTTATCGCTAGTAAAGTTAGAGCTGGTGCTAAGTAGCCAATCTACTTAGCACCGATTGTTATATAGTCTAGGAAAGTAAGCGAACGTCCCCGCGATTCGTCAGAATCTGTTTGAATCGTTAACGCTATAACTTCCAATTCGTGCGGCGGGATAGTTGGATACGCCTGTGAGATATCGCTAGCTAAGTCCCTTTGGAAGGTCGTCCACACATCGTTGCTCCCAATTGTGTAAAGCCATGCTTCAGGAAGCGTTCGTATAACCACCGAACGCTTCGACGACACTGCCTCTACAAGCCGATTAACACCAAGCGGTTGTCCGTTTGTATTAGGCGCGTCCCACGTGTAACCAAATAGCACTGTGCGATCGCGCATTCCTTCCTTACGGTGACGCAACACAAACCAAAGCTTAAATGCAGCGTCGTTGGCTCCGATACGACGAGAGGTTGGGTCTACACCGTTAACGTTATCAGCTACTTGTACGCGAAATGAAAGTGCTGAAAAGTCGACCGGGCGAAAGCGCAAGCTAACGGTGGTCATCTTAATCGCAGCTTCGCGCGTAGCAAATCGGCACGCACGTTTGCTTTCGGTTTGGCCGTTAGAAACGATAGAGAAGCCGTTATCAAGACTGCCTTCGCTGCCTCCATTCCCGCCGTCGTACGCAAACTCATACTCTGCACGGAATGATGCGATACTTTTTTGATCGCAACGTATTGCAATTCCGTTTGGTGCCATTGCTCTGGTTATAAGTGACACCTCTTTCGCGCCAGGCATTGAGGCATCAAATGTGCGGAAGGTGGACGACGGTGTCCACCCTGAAGAGCCGCCCGGTAGTGGCGTAGGCTTTCGCAAGTCAGAAGCAAACTCTTTGGCTACTTGAGCGTTGCCCGAACGTCGAGTGTTTTGCTGCAACCAACTAAGTCTCGCTCTATGCGCAGCGGCACTAAGTTTGGTATCAAGCGCACCTAACTCTGCCATGGTTATTACAGCCGCTTCTAGAAATGCTTCTTGTGGGAAGTTTGATGCTCTTATTCCGTCAATGTGATCGCCGCGGTATGTACCTAAGTCTGTTGACGGTACAGTGCTGGGGAAGCGCGAAGAACGTTCTGCTACAACACCGTCGTTAGCTTCCGCAAAGTCGCCTATTCTTCTAGTGAGCTGCATAAAAGGGTGCGACTCGCCGCTACTGCTAGTAAGAGTTAAAGAAAAGAGGCGAGTACGCTCAGCTACATTCGCAGCTTCTCGCATCCAAAAATCGCTCTGAGCCTGAGGCGAAATAGACGCCGACGCGCCGGCTCCAGGGGCTTTGCACGGCTCTGGAATTGCGCGAGTTGTGCTGCGTTCAGCGACAATAGTGGGTAAGTCTGCACGCTCAGGAACAGGAGAACCACCATGCGGAGTTGCGATAGTTACAAGTGCCGCCACTTGATTGTGCGCAAAGGCGGAATCTGCAACTAGCGCCCGCGTTGCATCTACGCCCCCTTTTGAGTAGCCCAGCAACAGGTAACGCGGTACGGCGTAACCACGCTCTATGCGTCGTTGCGTATCCAAACGAAGCGCGCTTAGTAGTGCTATCGCGTTATAGTCGGAATTACACCTTCCGTCGAGTGGAACACTCAGTGTGCGTACACCCAAATTGTCACGAACCGCTCGCAAGCCACGCTGCCATATCTCATTGTCAAACAGCTCCGTATAAATGCCCGGAAGAAGCACAACTGTGATATCACCGGCTGGGTGAGTGTATAGCAGCGGCATTGACCCTGCACCTGTCTTTCTCAACAGCTTGCGTTCATTGAAGACTTCTTTGAACAGAGTGCTCGCTGTATGACTGCTCCAATAGAGTCTTTCTGGACGGTCATGTATGTCCATCTTGTCGCGCTCAAACCAACGTGTTGCAAAAGTTATGTCGCGCGTATCTGCTATGCTGTCAGTATCCGCGCTCTCTAGCGCCACATTTAGGAACGGAGGTATTGTCCAAGCGGCCATGGCAAGTTGTCGTGCCGCTAATAGTTCGTCTATTGGCTCAGACGAACTTGTGCCTGTTCGCTTCTGCCAAGACTCAAGTACATCTGCAACTGGTGCTAAATCTCGTCTGCTGCGTGCGAATTCGGCCAGTTGGCTTACAATACGGTCGGCATCACCGGATTGAAGCGAATCTCCCAACTCTAGAATCGGATCGGCGCCTTCAGTAAGTGCCTGCAAAACGTCTGTTTGCTTTAACGCCTTGATATCTACAGCAGGCTTCTGCTCACTTAGTCGAGTTACAAGTTGGAAGAGCCCACGCATCTGATTCCATGCAAAGTACCCCATTGACTGAACAATAGGGTGTGCTCTTCTAAGGAACGCAGCATCGGTACTAATATCGCGCTTGCCGGTGGAGAGCTGAGCGTTGCTATTAGCCAATTGGATTGCGCTACTGCTATGCGTCATGTGAGTAGCCATAACTTTGCCAAACAACGAGGATTCGTTTATTTGCATAACATTCATAGCTTCGTCAGCACGCACAAATGCTGGGACGTTACCTTTGGTGCCAGCAATCACGCCTAATGATGCACGCGCTGAAAGTGCGCCATGTGTTCGTACCATTTTAACTACGCGCCCAAACTCGCCTTTCGCGCAGTAGCCGTCGGCTAAGTTAATAATTAGATCTGGCGCGTTCTCAACGAATTTTTCAGCGCTAGCAATTAGTCGATGAAACGCATCAGGCCAGGGTCCACTTTCCGTTATCTGTCGCGCAACTTTGTTGTGTATTGCGACTCTGCGCTGAGCAGTGGAGTGGTAGTCGTTAGGAATGGCTAGCGGATTACCATAAAGTACTCGATACTCCACAGAGTCTGCATTCCAGTACACGTGCGCCTCACCAACGCTATCGCGTACAACGATGTATCGAGAGCTGTCGGTTACTTCCATCCAAGTTGCTAACGTCACGCCTTCTTCTTTCAACGCTTCGTTCGCAAATGATCTGCGACGCGACAAGTCGGGGAAGTAGCTGTTAATCATTGATGCTAGTGCAATGGTAACAACTGCTACGCTGTTGCTATCTGTTACGGTTCCACTGTCGCGAAAATTCAAACCAGCGCGCTTAGCCGCAGCTTCTAACGAGACAGGCTTAAGGTAATACTCGTTGTCGCCCTCCTTAAAGCCGCCAGAGTTACCATGATCTGACACCATCCATATCTCTGTGAGTGAATCACGAGCCATTAGCGAATCTGTTATTCGCGAAAGAACGGAGTCTAGCTGATGCAGGTAAGGGAATAGTGCGTCTTTGTGAGTGTGCGCGAGGGCGTCGGAGCCGCTTATGTATACAGCGAAGTGCGTATCATTAAACCCGCGTAGAATATCTCGCTCGGTTTCCTCCAGCTCATGATCAAAGAGCCTACGCCCAGGGAAGTACATAAGAGGCTCGATTATCGGATCGAAATAGCTGTCGAACGCTCGCATGTAATTAAACGGCCCTGCTTGTCTACCAATTACCTCGCGTGGATCGTCATGAACGCGCATGTCTTCAAGATCGAACCAACGTGCCTCAACTGTTCTAACATTGCCGCGCATTCCAAATAAGCGTCTAGTACCCATAACTTCCATCCACGATGGATGACTCATTGATGGGTAAGGCGCTACTAGTCGTCCGGCTTGAGTGAATTGCTTAAATAACCCTCTTGCCTGAGCCTCTTGAAATGCCTCCCAACTTAAGCCATCTACGGCTAGAAACAGCTGCTTATTATGCGCCTTAGGCGCGTGGCCGTTTTGTTTCTGGCCACACGCGCCCAAAAGCAAAGTTAGTGCAAAGACAGCCGCTGTAATCGCGGTGAGGAAGTGTATGCGAGATGTGCTCAATCGTGCCGACATGCGGGAAAACTAGCTCTCACTACACATCTTCGCAGCCTATAGCAGATATCCGGTTTCTTTCTGACGGCTAGCCATAGACGATACCGCAGCGAATAGCTGATCGAACGAATCAACCACGAACAGTACGCTTTGGAGTCGATCTATCTCGAAGGGTTGCGCTAACACGGCATCGAGCTCGAAGTCGCGCTTACAACAGTTATCACTTAGCGCGTTAACTGCATCGCCATGCGACGATATTAGACCGCTACCGTAAAGTTTGGTGAACCCTTTCTCTCGAATAAGCCCAAACTCCACTGTAAACCAAAACAGCCTAGCCATCGCAGTCGTTTCGTTTGCTGTAGTTGCAGTTGCCGCTAGCGCACCAAAACGCTGAAGGAAGTCAGCAAACACTGCATCAGCGTGAAGTGGAACATGTCCAAAGACATCATGAAAAATGTCTGGTTCGGGGAGGTAATCCAGCTGCTCGCGCGGCCGTACGGTTAGGGTAGTTGGGAATCGACGCTGGGCTAGGCAGTTAAAGAACTGATCGGCAGGTATGAAGCCTTCTACTCCAACAGCGCTCCACCCAGTTCGTTGTGCCAGCCTTCGGTTTACATCACTAAGATCTGGCACATGCGTCGACTCTAAGCCGATATCGCGCAGCCCTTCTATGAACACTCGGCTTCCGGTTTCATTAAGTGAGTTCATACGGCGTTTGTACAACACGTTCCAAACATCGTGGTTCTCTTCTGTGTAGCTCGAGTGCTGTTGCTGAATGAAGTTTGGCAGTACTTCGTTTGGTGATGTGAGCATGGCTTGTTTCCGGAGTTATAGGCACAAAAAAAAGCGGCCCGTGTATTTCACGGGCCGCTTTTGCACCAGCTTAAAGTTCGTTGCTACCTATTCGAACCAACGCCAATGCACACGCCCGTTGAGGGCGCGATAATAGCGCGATGAAAGGTTGGCGACGACTATGTTAGGGTGCATAAGGTGAAAGTTGTAGTGTTAGCGTCGGCGCGTCAATAGCTTAGCGAAAGTGGCCGTCGCGTAACTGTGACCTTTGTTATTGAATCTGTATGTAAAGCGGAACCGGCCACAGGCGTAAAATCTCTTCACGTGGCGTCGTTGGCTTATCGTTCTTGGGCTTGGTAAACTGTTTCCATCCTGCGAACTGCACAGGCTCCTTCTTTATGTACGCGTAGTACGAATCGCGCTTAAGCCATGGCGCGCCAAAGCCATCCATGTGCATGACAAACTGCACCCGAGGGTCGAGCTTTATGCTTTTATAGTTTGTAACGCCTTTGCCGGTGAAGCGGTGCACAACGAGCATCTTTGGCGGAAGCTGGTACTTGGTTACAACGTTCGACAAAAACTCAATCGCGTAGTTAATGTCTTGCGCGTCGTACGTACCGATTCGTTTGCCCGGTGCAGACTTACCGTCTTTCATTGAGAACTCAGGATCTATGCCGAGGTGTACTTCAGGGCGCTTAAGGAATCGCTCTAGCCAAGGCAACTCCGATTGTAGCGTGCTATGACCCACCTGAACGTCAACGAACATGATCGCGTTACGACTCTTTGCCCAACCGTACACCTTTTCTATCAAAGAGCTGTCCATGCGAAGTCTGTATTTGCCATCGCGACCGGCGTCTGCCTGCGCAACGACTGCAATGAGATGCAGGGCAGGTTGAACAGGATGAGACGGATCTAGTTTGTTCCACTCCGCGACTTCTGCATCAAGCTTTGCAAGCATGACGTCAGAATCAAACTCGCCCAGTATCCCCATTCGTCTGGATAGCGGATTCCCGTAGTAAGCGATTACCCGTTTCGATGGGAGAATTGCTCCCGGGAGCTGCGCCGGCATTGGGGGAGGCCAGAGTGCGTCGAGATCGCTTCCGGTTCCTTTGTACGCCAAATGGCGATCACCAGCTTGCGAGCCCAGGGCACCTCGAGGGGCCGGCTTACGAGCTGTGTCAGACTTCTGCTGTGCATGAACTGCTTGTGCGCCCGTGGTCGGGGTGCGAGTTGTTTGAGCGCGTGATGCTTGCGCGCCTGATGCTTGCGCGCCTGATGCCTGCGCACCCGCTGTTTGCGAGTATGCAGGCAGTGCGAATAGCGCAGCTGACGCTGTTAGTGCCACTGCTACTACAGGCCGCACAGAGGCCTTTAATGTTGCGAGTGTTGCTGAGGTCTTTGTATGAATCAGTCGCATAAGGGCGCCGTTACTAGTGTTGTTGTGCTGTTACTTTTTTGCGTTGTTGCTCTTAACTGGTACCTCTCGGTCTATTGCAAGACCTAGTGAACCAGTTATCTCCGCGCGAACCATAAGCTCGCGCTCTAAAGCTTGAACATCGAGAAGGCGTCCCGACTGAAGATCTGCAGTAAGGCGAACGCCTCGAGTAAGGTCGCGGTTAATAGCTTGCTGCACACGTTCGCGCACTTTGTCGACTGTTTCAGTAAGAGGAACACGCGCTCGACTCCGAAGTTCCTCAACAACTTCATCGCGTTTCATCCACGCGACTCCTTGGGCCAGCGCGTTATCGGTTGCCACGTCAAAATTAAGATCCGGAACCATTAGCATGTGCGTACTTCTGTCTATCTCTGGTGTTCCTACCAAGTAAACTCTTCCATCGACAGCACCTCTAAAATCGAGCGCTAACACAATTCGTCCGTCGCTCAAGCCGTACATATCTACGGAATCAATGCGAACAGTTCTCCCTAGTCGTGAGAAACGTTTGCCAATCAGCGCCTTTCTTAAGAACCCGGACGCTACGTCGTAATCAAGCCGTCCATCGACCATTACACGCAACGAGTCGCCCACATCGCGCGCCGCCTGCTTTAGCGGTGGTAGCGATGTTATTAGCTGAGCGGGACGCATGCCTGCAGTAATCGCAGGACGTACGTACAATCGAATGTCAGCCACAAGCGCCGTATCGTTGGCGTGCATTCCACCGAACTGAACTTCTGACGGATTAAACACGAGCCAAAGGCTATCGTTAATTCTGAGTTGTTTGTTAAGAAGATTGTACCAACGCTCAAGCGGTGTCCGAACATCAAATGCTGCTAACCGCCTATCTATTCCCGGAAGCTGCTTTCGCAATACTCCGTCTACCGCATTAATAACACGCGGTGTGACGTCGACTGCAAAAAGTGTAACGCGGCATTCGTCGCGCGTTTCTTTCGAGTATGGAGCGATTGTGTCTAAACGTGTACGTGTGCGAAGACGCCAGTCCTTGGTTAGGTCAAGATTAGCAGAAAGCTTCACTAGTACCCTTGGGCGTGGACCACTTGTACCGCACGATGCAGAAACTTCGGGCGCCAATGGAGGGTTATACCATCCTCTCCCGGAGTAATCGATAACTGTTTCTATAGTGAGACGCTGTCCATTAATCTTTACCTTGAACGGCGACCTGTTTGCTGCAAACGCAAATGCTTGGCGCGAATTAGATGGGTTCTCAATTCGATTCTCAATGTCGCCAAAGCTCCTAGGTACCGCGCGTTCGAGTGCTTCTAACGCCTGCTCCAAGGAAAAACTGATTGGCGCATCGATAACAGACACTGGCAGTGGTGTTAACGGCACTGGGTCTGCTCGTGTACCCGACGAAACGGGGGCAGTAGCCTCTATACTTTTCGACGAGGAGCAAGCGGCCAACGCCAAAATCGCCGCCGTTGCAGGCAGTATGCGAATAACGGAATTGCTATTTATCCAGTTCATGGCGCCACGACCGATTCTCAGGTGGAGGTTTCCGGAAAAATAACAATGTGTTGCAGAACGTGGGCCACTGCGCGCCCGCCAGTACAACCTTGTTTACGGCTCTCTTAAATGAGGTGGCGTGTCGGGCGGCTGGCGACGCCAACGACGGTGCTGCCAAAAATACTGTTCCGGGAATAGCCTAATACGCTCTTCAAGCATTTCAGTGAAGGTAAGCACAATACGGTCTGTGTCAGCTTCGCGATCTCCAGTGGGATTCACCTCGACGGGGCGAAGGTACATGTCATACAACCCGTTTTCGTTGCGGGTAGCAGACATAAACACCACCGGCGACTCGAAGCGTAGAGCAAACACAGCAGGACCGCGCGGTGTTTTCGCAGGACGACCAAAGAACGGAACAAAGGTGCTTGCCAAACCCAGCGCGTCGTGATCAGATACGAACCCAACGACGTGATTATCTCTAAGTGAGCGAGGCGTTTTACGTACCGCCTCGCTGTCATGTACCACTGTCATACCTAGCCCTTCGCGCGTTCGCATGACGAATGCATCAAACAATGGGTTTGCCATTCCGCGCGCAACAACATCGATCTGAGTCCCACGTGCAGCGAAGTAGGCGCCAGCCAGCTCCCAATTACCCAAGTGCCCAGTAACGAGTATTAAACCTTTATTTTTCGCCAAAGCGTCTTCGACGTGGTGCCATCCGTCGACTTTATCAAACCTACTGATAATCTCTTGGGTACTGGCGCCGGAGAGCAGTGCAGATTCGATTGACGTTCGCCCTAGACTGTCATAAGAGCGTCTGGCGAGTGATATAACTTGTTCATTGGTTAAATCAGGGAATGCTGCTGCGATTTGTCTCTCAACCACGCCACTTCGAATTCCAACTGGCTTGTATACGAACTGAGCTATTCTGCCGCCTATCGCGCTTGAACGCTTCCAGTTAACGAGTTTGAGCAGCGCAAGCGCGCCGCGCGCCGCCGCGTACTCAAGGCGATGAGAAAAGGTTGGTTTGCGATCGGGAGTTTTCGTGGACATGAATGCGAGAATAATAAAACAAAAGCCGCGCCAGAAATGGCGCGGCTTTTGTTTTCAGAACTAAGCGAGCTTAGTTAGTGAGCATGATCAGCACGCGACGGTTGGTTGCACGACCGTTGTCCGTTGTGTTCGGAGCAATTGGGTCGGACTTACCAGCTGTACGGGCTGTGATGCGTGACTCGGCGACACCCTTAGAAACGAGGTATGCCTTTGCCTGATCGGCGCGTTCCTGGCCAAGACGCTCGTTGTAACGTTCGCTACCGATGCCGTCGGTGTTACCTGTGACGGTGATCGTGCGCGATGCGTTGGCTGGGTTCGTGAGCGTTTCAGCGATGCGATCGAGGATGTTCTTCGCTTCCTGTGTGATGTCAGACTTGTTGAAGGCGAAGTTGATGGCACCGATTACGATCGGGGCACCAGCGCCTGCAGCCGTTGGCTGAACACGGAGCGTGTCAACGCGTGTCTGATAGACCGTATCGCGAACTGTTACGCGAAGCGTGTCGTACTGAACGCGCGGACGCGGATCGTTAAGGAAGAAGCCAACACTGAGGCCGGCCTGTGCATGCATGTTGAAGTGCGTTGCACGTGGTGCTGGCATCGTGTTCTCATCGGCCGGAGTGTTGTACTGGCCAATGGCTTCAAAGCGTGCTGAAACACGATCTGAAAGATTTGCACGCAAGCCAACTAGTCCCTGAGGACCACCAGCGCGCGGTGCAACTGAACGTACACGACCGTATGAGTCGTATCCGTATCCACCGCCGAGCATGAAGCGAACGCGATCACCCATGGGTGCGTTCCAAACAAGACGGTATGACCAAAGTGGGTGTCCAACCTTGGTGAGCGAATCGTAGATGACGTTGGAAACGTTCATGTCGCCGTAGCTGAGATCCATCTCAAGCATGACATTGCGAAGAACGTAGATACCAGCACGTCCGCCGCCAGCGACGCCAGCATCAATGCCGACCGTGTCTGCGAACTTGCTGAAACGTCCAAATGCTCCGATTTCTACGGCGCCCTGACGCTGGGCAGACGCAGTAACCGGCAGGATCGCGAGTGTTGCGGCGACGACAAACCTAGAAAGATTACGCATGATCTCCTCGTTAAAGTGACAACTGCCTCTGGACGAGCCACCGCTGCCATTATATAAAAGCGCGGCGATTCTATGTACTTCTGAACGCATCGTCCGAACGACCGTATCCGGCCGTTGCGCCCGGTACTACTGTGAAACGACGCAGGTGCGGGAAAGTTACCCACGCTTCATCGACTTGCAACCACCCCGGCTCACGAATATGCAATCCGTTCGTCCCAACCGGCACCCCCTGAGGGGCCTTAGTGCATAATACGTACAAAAAAGGGCTGGCTGACAGTGCCTTAAGCAAAGACCTTGCCATCACTTCATGAACAACACACCTGAGTTCGTAAAAGTAGCGACCGAGAGCAAACTCGGGGCGAAGCTCGCCCAATCGGGGCTTGTCGTAAACTCGCTTCTTTCGGTCGTTAAGCTGGTTGCAGGACTGTTGGGTAACTCGTTCGCGCTTGTAGCTGACGCAATTGAAAGCGCTACCGACGTGGTGGGCTCGTTGCTTGTCTGGAGTGGGCTGCGAATCGCGAGTAGAAACCCTGACGAGCGCTATCCTTTTGGCTACGGCAAAGCCGAGCCGCTGGCTGCCGCTGCGGTGGGTGCCCTAATGCTGGGGGCCGCAGGTGCCATTGGTATTGAGGCAGTGAAGGAGATTAGGACGCCCCATGACACGCCCGCACCCTGGACCCTAATTGTGCTTGTCGCGGTTGTCGTAGTTAAGGAGATCCTTTTCAGGAGGAGCGACAAAGCCAGCCAACGTAGTGGCTCGGTCGCATTAAAGGCTGATGCGTGGCACCACAGGTCTGATGCAATAACCTCTCTGGCGGCGTTTATAGGCATTACAGTGGCACTCTGGGGCGGTCCGGGGTGGGAACCCGCGGACGACTGGGCCGCTCTCGTAGCGGCGGCTGTGATCGCCGTTAACGGGGCGTCTCTAATACGAGTATCGATGCACGATCTAATGGACCGCGCGCCGGAGCGTGAGCTGCAAGAGGCCGTTGCGGGGGCGGCTATGAACACTTCGGATGTATTAGCGATAGAGAAGATGAAAATTCGGAAGTCTGGTGGCGGTCACTATATAGAGCTGCACGTCCAAGCCATCCCTTCAATGTCGTTACATGAGGCGCATATTCTGTCAGGACGGGTAAAAACTGCCATACGCAAGGCAGTACCTACCTCTATCGGCGTACTCATTCACATGGAGCCGTACGAACCAGAGAAGGCCGCGGCATCAATGCCCGAATAGTTCGCTGCGCGCAATAGTTCGCTGCGCGCAATAGTTTGCTGCGCGTAGACGAAGCTATGTAGCCGAAACCCATGTGTGGAATCGAGCAGCTGAGGCCAGGAGAGTGAAGTCACCCGGGTGATTCAACGCCAACTTTGCCGATTCGATAGATTGTCGTGCATCCCAGCGACGCGCGTGGACTGCTGCGTTACGAAGATTTTGCGCTGTGTATCGTGCGTCACAAACCAGAGCCAGACAGATGACAGCATCTCCGACGTTCTCAAAACTCGATCAGGCAGCCTGTGAGGCCCTGTTGGCAGCGCACCATGTTGGAAGGATAGCATTCGCCTTTCGCGATCGAGTTGATATTGAGCCAATTCACTACGTTTACGCAAACGGCTGGCTTTACGGTAGAACGCGTGAAGGAACCAAGTTGCGTACGCTTGCACATCATCCTTGGGTAGCGTTTGAAGTAGACGAAGTAAACGCGCTCTTCGAGTGGAAAAGCGTCGTAATTCATGGCCGTATAGAGTTTCCGGATATCACAAGGTCGGAAGTAGAGCGCGCGAAGCATGCGCGAGCTGTAGCTGCGTTTCGGACTCTCATTCCGGATGCGTTTGCGGATAACGATCCAACGCCTGACAGAGACGTAGTGTGGGCATTGCCATTACACACTGTCGAAGGGCGTATGGCAACAGTTTCTGGAAGTGCAGCCGACGATGCCAAATGAGTGCATTCGAAAGGTTGCGCCTAGAGCCTGTTCATTTGCAACGCGATATAGCTTTGGGAGACAAGAGCGCGCGTATTTCTAATGCGCCTTCGAAGTCTGAGCTTCGTGAAGCAACAGAACCTTTGCTAGCAAAGTTGGAGCTTCTGCAGAACGCATTTTATGCGGATGGGCGTCATGCTCTTTTACTCGTTCTGCAAGGACGTGATGCAGCCGGCAAAGATGGTCTAATACGCAAGGTGGTGGGCGCATTCAATCCAATGGGTGTGAGAGTAGCCGCGTTCGGACCGCCCACAGATCGTGAGCTATCTCACGATTACTTGTGGCGAGTTCATAAGGTTATACCGCCTCGTCCATACATCGGTGTTTTTAACCGTTCTCACTACGAGGATGTTCTTGTTGTAAGAGTGCGCGAAATGGTACCTCCTGAAGTCTGGGGAGCTAGATATGCGCAGATAAACGCGTTTGAAGAGATGCTATCCGAAAATCGCGTGATAATACGCAAGTGTTTTTTGCATGTATCGCGTGACGAGCAGGAACAGCGTCTTCGCGAGCGACTCAACGATCCAGAGAAGAACTGGAAGTTTAGAATTGGCGATTTGGAAGACAGGCAGCGATGGGATCTGTTTACAGACGCATACCGGGCCGTACTAGAGAAGTGCAGTACTAGCTATGCTCCGTGGTATGTCGTGCCTGCTGATAGCAAGTCTATGCGTGACTACTTGGTAGCTAAGATGCTCGTCGAGACTTTAGAGAGTTTAGACCTGCGCTATCCGGCAATGAACAACGAGGTGCGCGCCACCGCTAAAGAGATGAAGTGGTAGCTGATGTTTTGTGCGCTGTGTTGTAGCGGTGGGTCGTTGTACAACACAGCGCACGGTAGGTTGGTGTGTTAATTGTGGGTGTGGCTCCGCGTAGGTGACACAGTCGTTGGAGTGTTAGTGAACGCTGTGTTAGTGAACGCTTAGTTAACTAACCGTTTTTAATTGCTCCAGCGCGACAAAATGTCGTTCCAGCTTTCGCCTATTGTTTCGTACGAAAGGTCGCCTCCAATTTTGGGCGGTGTTGTAGGCGCCGTAGCAACGTTTCGATTCGGTGGTGGTACGTCGTGTAAATGCTGCACGAAGTAGTCCCACTGTTTTCGGTTTCCATAAGGAGCTAAGTCGCCGCGACGTCCAGCAGCGTGATCACCGTTAGGGAAAACAAACAAATCGAAGCTTTTATTTGCCTTTATAAGAGCGTTCGCGACTTGATAGGTCGATGCGGGATCTACGTTTTCATCCATCTCGCCCACAATGAGGAGCAGCTTCCCCTGAAGTCGCCACGCGTTGTCAACATTAGAAGAACGCGAGTAGTGCGGGCCAATTGGCCAACCCATCCACTGCTCGTTCCACCAAATCTTGTCCATCCGATTGTCATGGCAGCCAACAAATGACACTGCCACTTTATAAAAGTCTGGGTGAAAGAGAAGCGCACCGGTTGAGTTCTGACCTCCGGCAGAGCCTCCGTATATTCCCACACGTGTAACGTCATAGTTGGAATACTTTGCTGCTACTGCTTTGTGCCACTTTATCCTATCTGGGAAGCCGCCGTCGCCAATGTTTTGCCACGCGACATCATGGAAAACTTTCGAACGGTTCGATGTCCCCATGCCATCAATTTGCACGACAATGAAGCCGAGTTCTGCTTGCGCCTGCATGCCCACCGGAATGCCCCAGCTTTTTGGTACAAAAGAGTCGTGCGGACCTGCGTAGATGTACTCGATTACTGGGTACTTACGTTTTGCATCGAAATTAGAGGGACGAACAATGATACCGTAAATGTTAGTACTGTCGTCGCGTGCCTTCGCCACAAATGGTTCAGGCGCGCGGAATCCTGCAGCGAATAGAGGCGCAGCGTTTGCCTTCTCGACTTCAAGGACGACGCTCTGGTCGCTGGTGCGTTTAATAACCGTAACAGGTGGCATATCAACGCGCGACCAAGTATCGCTGTAGTACGCACGATCGGGGGAGAAGGAAACGGAGTGATTGCCGTTCTCGCTCGTTAGTGCAGTTAAGCCACTTCCGTCGATATTGATACGGTAGTAGTGAATAAAGTATGGATCTTGATTTGCGTTCACGCCACTTGCACGGAACCAGATTTGGTTTGCAACTGTATCAACCAAATCAACTCCTCGTACGACCCAGTTGCCTTTCGTTATTTGGTTCTTTACTGCGCTTGTTGAACCATCTAAACGGTATAGGTGATTCCAGCCATCGCGTTCAGACATCCAAATGGTTTCGCGTCCGTCCGCAATATCGTAGCGATAACGTTTACTTGAATACGTTATGAATGTTTTTGCCTCTTCGTTAACGACTGCACGCGCAACACCGGACGCTGGGTCGATTTCGATAACCCGGAAGGCTTGGTGTCCGCGCTGATTGTACTCAAAGTGCACCGCACGTCCATCTTGTCGCCAGCGGAGTGCAGACATTGTGTAAGCGTTAGGGAAAAGCTCGTTGCTTACGTTGGTTTGCTTACCCGTTTCGACATTGAAAATTACTGGCTGCGGTTTATCCAACTCATCGCCGGGTTTGCTGTACAGTCTTGAAATTAGTTTGGGCTGCAGCTGATCTGATGGTGACGACTGAACGTAGTGTATTTGTCGTTGAAAGCCTGGGATTACGCGGTAAGCGGCAATAACCTGTGAGTTAGGGGACCAGCTAATTGATTGAATGTCGTAAGCGTTTCCTTCGGCGCCATCTAACGAGAGCTGAGTTGTCTGTTTTGATACGACGTCGCGAATCCAGATGTTATGATCTCGCACGAACGCTTCTTTCTTTCGATCGGGAGAAAGTCGCGGCGGAACAGTGGCTGAACGTCCACCGTCGCTACCGTAAAGCCCTCCGCCGAATACCTGCCTAAGTGCGCCGACACCACCACCTCCTCCACCACCACCGCCCGCTCTTCCGCCACGTCCTCCCATCCCTGCCGCTGTTGGAGAGCTAATAGCCGCACAGCTGTAATCGACAAGTGAACAGCGATAGCGAAGTGAGTCAATCGAAATGTCGATAGCGCGTTCGTTATCGGCAAATGTGTATGTTCTGAACGGGAGTGTTGCCGCTGCGTAATCTTTGCGCGTTATCGATGTTAGGGCAGCAGCGATTCGTGCATGGTCGAATGCGGGTTTCTTTTCGCGCGTGTTGACGTCGGCTATGTAGAACATGCCGCCGCCATCAACGGTTTTACGGTACGCGAATCTGTTACCGGCGAGCCAATTTGATGACTCGATTAGATCGATAGTGAGTCCGTCAATTCGTTGTGCGACTGTTTCCGCTTTCTCGTACTCTCGCGCTGTACCTTGCGATTCGACCGGCGATGCGAGTGTAGTGGCAGCGAGGAGGAGTGCAGCACCACGGGCTTTGTTTCGGCCGAGTTGGTGTGGAAGGGGCAGGGAGAGCGGAGGTGTGTTACGTGTGCGGGAGGTGTCGGAGCTCAGCATTTCGTGTAGTGGTACGGTCGGAGGGATGAGGGGAGAGCAGGTCGCAAAGGTGGGGCAGTCTGTCAGCGCCGAGTTGCAAGAGTTGACGGCTTTGATGCTTAAAGCGTGGGAGCGGGGGCTTAGGCGAGTTAGGTGCGAGAGTTAGCGGCTTAAGTGCGGCAGTCGCGGGAGCCGGGGCTTTGATAGCGGTGGGCGTGAAACTGTGAGGCGTTGAAGCGCGAGTAAGCAGAGGCGACCGGTATGTGTGGCGGGTGTGGGGATTGTTCTGCCACAGATGAGTAGGGTCATATTCGCGTCCGTAGTAATTATTGCTCATTGGAGGCGATTTATCGCCAGCCTTTGCAGAAATAAGATTGCGCGGTGAGTTGAAGACAGCGCTGCACTGCTTTAGGTTCAGCGTTCTGTCTGCTATCGCACGCGGTGGTAGAACGGGACGTAGCGCAGCCCGGTAGCGCACCTGAATGGGGTTCAGGGGGTCGCGGGTTCGAATCCCGCCGTCCCGATGCTTGGATATCCCGGTGTTTGGATATTTCGTTGTATCGGATATTTCGGTGTGTCGGTGTTTGGATGTTCTCAATATCCGCTGTTTTGATGTATTCACGTTCCTATGCTTAGACTCGACGGCTTTTGGTAACGGAGTTTCCTGTCAGTAGTTGTTAATTGCGCATGGCGAGAGGTCATTGTAGACCCTCAACGTGGCGGCCTCTTATTTGTCCGCAGATTCTGCAAAAGGTGTGAGCATGGCGCTAGACGTCCGAGACGAGCAAACGTACTTAATCATTGGCGCTGCTATGAGAGTGCACAACGAGCTCGGTTGCGGATTTCTTGAAGCGGTTTATCAAGAGGCGCTGGCGTACGAGTTTCGGTTCTGTGGAATCCCGTATGATCGTGAGAGACCGCTTCCTGTTTTTTACCGCGGAGAGGTGCTAAGCACGATCTACCGAGTCGATTTTGTGTGCTTTGGTTCGGTGCTTGTAGAGCTCAAAGCAATGTCGGTAATTGGCGCGAGAGAGGACGCGCAAGTTCTTAACTATTTGAAGGCTTCAGGGTTCAGCAGGGCTCTTATAGTGAACTTTGGGCAGGTGAGTTTGCAGCACAAGCGTTTGGTTTGGGGCAAAGGGAGGGAAGGGTTGGGTTAACTGCGGCGATGGTTGGCCACAGATTTCGCAGATTGCACAGATTGTGCGGCGTCGGCGTTGGTTGGCCACAGATTTCGCAGATTACACAGATTTTCGAGGGCTGAGAACTTAGCCATCTGTCCCCCCATACGTAGTCAGTAAAAGTCTAGCCGGACGGTCCAAGCGCATGCCTCCAGCAATCCCTCAATCTGCCCCCTCAATCTGCTAATCAGCGTAATCTGCGGCTCACCATCTGCGAAATCTGCGGCCCACCCATCTGCGTAATCTGTGGCCCCGGGACCCTTACACCCACAACAGTGTCTAACAACTAACAATCAGCCACCATCATTGACCTCCAGCGCCCTTGCAGCTACCGTCAGACATGGCAATTATCGCCCTAACAATCTCCCAACACGAACCGCGCCCCATTGCGCCTGCCGTTTCATACGCAGGCGTCAATCGCACGCGTTCATGGACAGGTCGTTGTGCGATGTCAGCAACCACACAAAGCCAAGTCCCATTTGCATGTGATCTGTCCGCCCGCGCTCACAGGACGCGTGTGTCTGAAATGCGCTGCTTCGCGGGTGTCGATAGGGACTCGACGCCCGTTAGCGGCTCCCACAATCTGATCGCTACAAGGCTTGCGCGCTTCTCAACTGCGCCTCCAAATGCTCGGCTATAAATGAGCCACTAACGCTCATTATCCCTGCAAGCCCTGCCCGCGATCACGCCGGTGGGGCTTTTTGCGTTCCAGCTCTCAGCTTCCCAGCCGCTCCCAATCAACACGCTCGCGGCAAGCACGCACGCCGTATCACGAACAACAGTCGCTTACAGCACATCACCAAGCGACACAACCAGTCCGCAACAACAGTCGCTATCAGCACATCACCAGCGACACAACCAGTCCGCAACAACAGTCGCTAACAGCAAATCGCCAGCGACACAACCGTTCCGCAACAACAGTCGCTAACAGCAAGTCACCAGCGACACAACCACTCCGCGCTAATCTGCGGATATTTGTACAGGAGAGAACTCACATGTCCATGGAAGACCGTTTCACACTCGCGCAACTGCGTGAACTTCGTTTCGAACTGCTTGTCGAGCGAGCCCGACTTCAGCGCGCTATGGGCGCAGTACCTGCAGGCGCGACTGGTAGCTCGTCTACATCAGACGCGTCCGACGATCGTCCGCATGACACCGTCGTTTCATCCGATGTAGAAGCCCGTTTCGACGCCGTCTCCGCTGCACTAGAACGGCTAGGTTCTGGTAGCTACGGACTATGCAGCGAGTGTGGCGAAGCGATACCGTTTGGGCGTCTTATCGTTATGCCTGAAGCCACCCACTGCGTAGGTTGCCGTCCACGCGGATGAGCAAAGCCGTACGCAATCGTCTAACAACAAAACATCTCTCCCACCGTGCGCTGCTTCTGCTCAGCGCACGGTGTCGTTTAGTGCTGCAAACGGTGTAAGCCCGAGTCTAAGTTGCATACTGTAAGCGATACGTCGAGCCATAGACTTCATCCGGTCGGCACGCGCGCCAGCAAACTGCGCGTTGATCGTATTTTCCAAAGTTAGTACCCACCGCTCGAAGTGCGCGGCTGAAAGACCAGGCATGCTAAGATGAGGTTTAAAAGCATTACTTCGGTATGAGGGCATGTCGAATACAATAGTTTCCCAAAAAGCAACGATCTTAGGCATATGAATGGTCATATCAATCCCGTCAAAGTACTGCGCAAGTAAATCGTCACTAGCAATAGTCGCGTAGAAGCGAGTCATAAGCGAGTGCAGATCGGACGCATTAAGCTCAGCTTTTGTTGCAGTAAGCTCAGATTCTGTTGCATTAAGCTCAGCTTTTGTTGCAGTAAGCTCAGCTTCTGCTAGTGAAGCGTCTGCCGCATTATCGCCAAGTCCACGCTCGGGCAAAATGTTTAGCTGCTTACGAGGACTTGCCGGCGGAGGGCCCACGCGCGACATAGCTTCGATTCGACCATCCTCGCACAACCCCTGCATTGCAGCGTCTTCATAGGCAGCTTCACGCGCGGCCTTCCACCTTAAAAGTGCTCCATCGTAGTCATCGTCGTCGCCACTGCCGCCGCTATGCTTCACAAAAGCCTCGAGTGAATTGCCCAACATCATGTTACAACAAGGCGCACCAATTCTGAACCGATGTGCGCTGTGATGGAAGGAAGAAACTGGAAACTTCTGGCCTAATCGTGAACGGTACGCAGGCAGAACGACTGACGTAGAAGGAAAAAGCTCGAAACTCATTGCAGGTTTAGATTAGCTACATAGCAATAACACAGTCACATAAGGTTAGGAAACAGCTATGCGTCACTTACTTCGGGTTATAACGGCCGTTGTGGCGACATCAACAACAGCGTCAGTCGCGTTTGGTCAAGGCAAAGTGGTTTCACTGCCGCCGGTTAAAATAGCCGCGAAAGCTGTTACTGATGGTGACAGCATCGATGTCACTGGTACGCAAATAACCAGAGTTGGCGAAGCTCAAATAAAAGATTTGTCCGCCCACGATATTCCGTCCGCGCTGAGACGTACGCCAGGTGTGTCGATTACGCGGTTCAATCCAGTCGGGTCATTCGGAGGAGGCGCGGGAGGTTCAGTATTTATTCGAGGAATGGGAAACTCGCGTCCGGGCTCTGAGATAAAAACGTACATTGACGGCGTTCCGTTTTACATGAGCGTGTGGAACCATCCACTAACGGATCTTTTGCCAGTGAGTGGCGTTGACCGAATTGACGTTTACAAAGGCCCTGCACCACACCGTTTTGGCAACTCCTTTGCCGCGATAAACCTAGTTCCGCGCGCAGCGACAGTCGATCAAGTAGGCGGAAACATATCACTTGCAACGGGTCATTTCGGAACAGTTGTGCAAAGCTCAGCACTATCGGGCAAAACAGATAAGTTCGACGCATCACTTTCACAAAGTTATACAAAGTCTAACGGGCATAGACCTTTAGCAAACGGTGAACTTTCGAATGGGATGATCCACGCCGGATACAATGCAAGTAAGCGGTGGAGGGTCGATCTTACCGCACTAGCAACTAGCAACCATGCTAACGATCCAGGAATGATTAATCAGCCCGCAACGAGAACCGGGCGTTACAGTACCACTGGTGCAGTTGCGATACTTTCTGCGAAACATATTGGAACAACTTCGAACGGCTCAATTCGCGTATACAAGTCAAGTGGCAGCGGAGATTGGTTCAATCAACCCGACCCAGACGGAAACACGCTTTCCAATTTCGACTTCTCGGGAATCCAGCTTAAAGAAGACATTCGAACTGCCTTTGGTAGCACAGTGATAACAGGGATAGACGTAGACAAGATTTCAGGCCGCGTTGACTTTGAACCAACGTCACCACAAGAGCGTTCGCACTTTACGTCGCCACAGCTTCAGTTGGTTCAGCCACATATGTCCGTATCACGCCCGGTCACATTGAGTAACAGTTGGACAATAACGCCGAGTTTAGGCGCTCGTTATTACAGCCACTCACATTTCGAAAGTTCAACTGCGCCACATGCGGGTGTTGTTCTTCGCAACACGTCGTCGTTTGAAGTACGAATACGTGGTGCGCGAGGCTACAACTATCCCGGCGTCGATGCTGTAGTGCTGTCAAAACTTATTCCCGCGCTAGGTGACTCTTGGAAGAATCTTAAAGCGGAGCGAATGGATCAATACGAGCTGGGCGGTAGATTCTCGCTCTCAGGTAGCGAGTTGCGTTCGTTTCTAATTCAGAGCGCAACCATCGACTGGTCTGTCTTTAGTCAGAGCTCAGGTAGCAGATACCAGTTCGCGTTCCCGCCCATTGCTATGCCTCCATCGTTTCTCAACCTTACCGGCTACAAAGCACGCGGCGGAGAAGCATCAATACAACTTGCAACGACAGGTGGCGTTTCGTCATTCCTTTCCTACTCGGCGCTGCGACCACAGGGTGAGGGTATTGTAATTCCATTCTCTCCTAACAACCAAATGAGCGCCGGAATAGTTTGGCAAAGAAGTGAGCTCCGTTTAGGGCTAGACATGCAAGCGCAGGGTGAGACAGTGTCGGCGATCAGAGGGCGAGCAACTGGTAGTGTAGAGCTTCCATCGGTTCCCGGTTTTTCGGTTTGGAACGCGCGAGCCGCTGTAAGCACTGAAAGAGTGGGCGTTTTAGGAGAGCTGTTCTTGTCGGTGGAGAACTTGCTGGATCGACCCTATCAGTACCTCGTGGGGTATCCAATGGCCGGTCGTTGGGCAACATTTGGGGTGCGGGCAGGGTTTTAACAATCAGGACCGCCTCACTCTACGAAGTTGCTCGTCGAAATCCTGCGCACACTTTCCCGACTCAGAGTCCATATGGCACTCGTTAAACGAACCCTATTCGTAGCGGTAGGGAGTTTCTTGGCTACTTCAGACGTCGCCGTTGCGCAACGTTTGTTTACAGCGCAAGTGGGGGCAGGTGTTGCACTAGACAAGGATAGTAAACGATTCAACGGGTCTAATTTTCATGTAACCGCGTCGGCAGAGGTCAAGCCTCCACTCACTCCATTCGGGATTCGTACCGACCTAATGTGGATAGATGCGGCCAATGGAAAAGGAATAGTTGCTGCGACGGTTAACGGTGTAGTCGCTGTTCGCCTACCGTTGGTGCGTCCGTACGTAGTTGCAGGATGGGGACGTTACGGGATTGGCGATTCGGTAAGCAATGACGGCTTTAATGCTGGCGCGGGGATGCGGGTTCAGGCCGGCCCACTACGAGTGTTTGCGGAAGTAAGGCGGCATTGGCATATGTCAGAGGACCTAGCGACATTCGGTTTTTCATTAAGGTAGAGTATATAGCTGCAATATGATGTCAGATATGCTGTCAAATGGGAATGGGATCGTTTACGGTGGCGGATTCCCTCATTCCGCTAAGTATAGACTCAGTGAGCTAAGCAAGCGCGGAGTTTGGCGAACACGATTTGCGCCTGCGCCCACTGGTCACTTACACCTTGGACATCTTGTTAACGTCGTGTATGTATGGGGTATCGCGCGCGCGTATGGCGGGCACGTGATACTTAGAATTGAAGATCACGATAGAGTGAGAAGTAAAGCGGAGTATGAAGCATCCATACTTGAAGACTTGGATTGGTTGGGCGTCTTGCCCGACACTTCTCGCACGAGCTCCTTTAGAGAAGGTGCATCTTACTACAGACAATCGGACAACAGCGAAAGGTATGAGAGGGCGCTTAGGAAGCTCTCGTTAGAGCACAACGTGTACCCCTGTAGCTGTTCTCGAAAGGAAATCGCGCTGGCAATCGGCGCTGACCAAGCTAAAGAACTGTGCTACCCCGGTATATGTAGAACCAAAGCTGTTAGCCCTTCAGATACCTTCGCCCGACGTGTCGAAATAGATCGTACACCAGTTTTGTTCGATGATTTGGTTAAAGGACCGATTTCCCAAACTCCGGCGTATCAGTGCGGAGACGTACTGCTGCGTGATAGGCATAATCAATACACGTATCAGTTTGCTGTAGTTGTAGATGATATGGATCATCGAGTTGATCTTGTTATTCGTGGTGAGGACTTGCTAGAAAGTACTGGTAGGCAGTGTCTCATCGCTGAAATGCTTGGTCGGTCAACGGCTCCGCTTTTTTTGCATCACGCACTCATTCGTCATCCTGATGGTTCCAAACTAAGTAAGTCATTTGGTGACACAGGCATTCGCGAACTTAGAAGCGCAGGAAGAACGCCTGAGCAGTTGTTGGGCGCGGCCGCGCTGGCTGCAGGACTAATACCAAGCTACAAGCCAATATTATCAAGCGAACTAGGCGCGTTATTCGTATAGATTGCATACCGATTATCCGTACACTTGCCGGACGCTTCATAACTCCAGGTATCATGATCGTACGTTGTACCTTCACACGACATATCACACCGCAGATCACACGGCGTATCGCACAGCATATAGCACGGCGTATCTCACCGCATATCACACGTCATATCACACGTCATATCGCACTTAAGCAGCTGTTTCCGCTTTTGTTTTCGCTGTTAGCGGTAGCTCTATCTGTCCCTGCGCTGGCTCAATCGTCTACAGCATCAGGTGTAGCTAGTGGGACAATAGGTGGTATAGTCTTTGGCACAGTTGTCGATTCCGCGTCAGGAAGCCCTCTTGAGTCGGTGCAAATAACGTTGTCAGGAAGTAGAGCTGTTGTTTTGTCGCGCGCAGACGGGACATTTGCAATCGGCGGTGTAGCGGCCGGTACATACACTCTTCAGTTGCGTAGAGTTGGTTACGCGCCCTCTACAGTAAGCGCGGTGAATGTTTCGGTTGGTGATCGTGTTCAGCTGTCAATCAAGTTGCAGCCGTCTGCACTTCGTCTTGCAGATGTAGTAACCACAGGTGTTGCCGACCCGAGAGCTGCTACGCGAGTACCGTTTTCAGTTTCGCGTGTAGACAGCGCACAGTTGGGAGCTGTAATGGCAGCTGATGCTATTAGTCAGTTGCAAGGGAAGGTTGCAGGAGTAGCTATGGTTCGCGGTGGTGCCCCTGGCACTGGGTCAGACATTCAGTTACGTACTCCTGCGTCACTGTTCAAAAGCACTATGCCGTTGATTGTCGTCGATGGTGTCGTGCTATCACAAAGCAACCCATCCGTCGCAGACTTGCTCTCCTTGGATTTGGAGTCCGCCGAGGTAGTAAAGGGGGCTGCTGCAGCATCACTGTATGGATCAAGGGCCGCCAACGGCGTCATTAGCATCCGTTCGCGCAGAGGTGCATCGCTACCGGATGGGAGAACGGAGTTCGTGTTACGAAGCGAGTTCGGTACTAACTACCTTACCGGTAAGCCGCTGTTCGCAAACCAGCATGCGTTTCGTATGAACGACGCCGGTCAGTACACTAACGAGAATGGTACAGTCGTTCCAAGAGAGGGGCGAGTCGAGCGTGCCGACTCAGTTCGCTTTCAGGACCAGCAGTATCCTAGCGGTGGTGGTGCTACTGGCGCGGTTAATCAGTTAGACCAATTCTTTACAGGAAATAGCTTCGCCAATACATCGCTATCAATTGGCCGTAGCTTGGGGAGCTCCGCTTGGCGCGCACTCGTATCTACTGGAGCCATCGGAGGCGTTGTTCCAATGGACGGAGGATATCGCAGAACGGACGCTCGTATTTCGCTCGATCAACAAATCACGCCTTCGCTACTGCTATCGCTAACTGGTTCACACACACGCTCTAAACGATCTGTAGTTGATGAAGGTGAGAACTCACCATTCTTCGACCTAATTAATCAAGCGCCTGACGTTAACCTGCGCGTGCCGGACTCTGACGGAACGAGATACGTATTTCAACCTGACAGTACCTCGCAAGGTGCGCGTCCCAATCCTTTGTATATGTTGTCCGTGAGAGATTGGACTGTTGAACGCGCCCGCACTCTCGCGAACGCCGAGTTAAAATGGGGGGCGCTGCAATGGCTTACGGTTGAAGCATCGGGAAGCTATGATCGCGGAGACGAGGTTGAGCAGTTTCATTTTCCTCGCGGTGCTAAGAGTGCAATTCAAAGCATGCAGACAGGTGTAGTGCGTCGCGGGTCAGATGTGGTGTCGGCTACTAATGCATCGCTGTCTGCGACTGCTGTTCATAGTGTAGGCAAACTATCAAGCGTCACTACTGCGCGTTTCCTGTTAGAGCGCGAGGAACGTGATACGTTTAACATATCCGCTCAGAACCTCAGCGTAGTGGGAGTCCCGGTGCTCGAAGCAGGACAAAACACTACTGCTGTTTCGTCGGCTACTTCAATTCGAACTAACGCTGGCTTTCTTTCAACAGCGCTAGATTACGATTCGCGCTATATCGGTGACTTTCTAGTTCGTAAAGATGGGAGTTCGTTGTTTGGTGAGAATGAACGCTGGCAAACGTACTATCGGTTAAGTGGTGCTTGGCGTTTAGCTCAAGAACGGTGGTGGACTTCTAACGCTATTCCAGAGTTTAAGATTCGTGCTTCCGTAGGCACAGCTGGCGGTAGACCGTCATTCGCTGATCAATTCGAAAGTTACGTTCTTAACGCTGGCGGAATTCTAACCAAGGCCACACTTGGTAACCCAACACTTAAGCCTGAATTAGCAACTGAACGCGAAATGGGAGTCGACTTCGCAATAGGACAGCGTACGGCTGTACAGTTCACTCACGCGACAACGGTTGTAAGAGATCAGCTTGTTCAAGTTCCACTTTCAGCTTCGACCGGCTTTCTAAGCCAATGGCAGAACGCTGGAACGGTGAAAGGAAACACAACAGAGCTTACCATCGATTTGCAACTGTTTCGCGCAGGTGCTTTTACTTGGTCAACTGGACTCGTTGCCGACCGAGCTCGTAATAGGATTACTCAGTTCGATCGATCGTGCTTTAGAACTGGTACAGTAGGTTATCGTTGCGCAGGCGTGTCGGTTGGCAGCATGTATGGTGCGACATTCATTAATAACGTGAATCAATTGTCGCCGGTTCATGCTCAATCGCACTCTCAGTTTAGGGTGAACGAAGACAATCTGTTGGTCCCAGTTGGCAACGCGCAAAGCGGGGAGCGGCGGTGGGGACAACGTGTAGAAATCGACGGCGTTGACTACGCATGGGGAATGCCAATAACTCTTAAGTCGTTGTCAGGAACAGATAGCATCGTTCAGATAGGTGACGGTGCTTCAGACTATAGGGTAGGTTGGTCGAATTCGTTTGGTTGGCGCGGGCTTTCTCTTTACGCATTAGTAGACGCACAAGTCGGTGGCGATGTGTATAATCGCACAAAGCAACGTATGTATCAGTACTATAGGAGTGCTGACGTAGATCAAGCGCACATACCAGAGGCGCAGCGCAAGCCGACGCAATATTACTCCACTCTTTATAACGCGAACAGCGTAGTCGACTGGTTCGTTGAAGATGGCAGCTATCTTCGACTACGAGAACTGGCGGTGCGTTACAGGTTGCCGTCGAAGATTATAGGAGCGTTTGGAAAGGATTTTGCTCGGAGCGCATCTATTGCCATTTCGGGGAGAAATCTATTCACGATCACGAAGTATTCGGGTTATGATCCGGAAACGGGGCGCGTACATGATAGAGTCGACGAATTTGGGTATCCGTTATTCCGTACTTTCTCCGGCTCGATGCAGGTGGATTTCTAATGCCAAAGCTACAAGCAACGTTTAGTGGTAAGCTACTCGGAGCAAGCCGGCTTGCCGCACTAGCTGCGCTGGTGAGCACCGTAACGCTATCGTCCTGTCAGGACCTTGCTGTTACAAACCCTAATGCGCCAGACCGTGCTCGCGCATTAAACAATCCTGCGGACGTACAAGCGTTGATTGCGTCGTCGTTCACCCCGTGGTGGCGTGTTGCGCAAGGCTCGTTGCCGGGCTTCCCTTTTTCAACTATGGCCGACGAACTAACGTCGGGTTTTGCAGACTACGGTATTCTTGCGGCGGCGAGCGAACCGCGCATTGCTTATAACAACAGCACTGCCAATACTCGCAGATTCCAAAACGAAGCGCCGTGGTATGAGCTGTACGCGACGCTATCAAATGTGAACGACGCTATGAAAGCCATCAATGGTGGTGTTCGTATATCTGAGTCTGGCACCGATGTAACGGCACGCTCAATGGCGTTCGGGCGTTTCATGCAGGGGATAACCCTGGGCTATGTAGCGTTAATATTTGATCAAGGGTTTGTTGTAGACGAACACACCACAAGCGATGAGATTGGCCGTTCGGTTTTAGTACCGTACACCGTGCTGCGCGACACCGCAGTCGCACTTCTCGATGATGCAATTGCGATAGCCGAACAATCAACGTTCGTTATTCCTGCAACAGGATGGGTTAACGGCGTTGAAGTTAGCAATCTGACGCTAGCTAAACTGGCGCGTACCTTCCAAGCGCGTATTCTGGTGTATAGTGCGCGTTCACCGGAAGAACGAGCTGCACTTGATTGGTCACGTATTTCGCAGCTTGTAGATAACGGCATCACGAACGACTTCGCACCGACGGGAATTCCGGACATCCTCATAGCTGATATGCGTAGAGTCGTAGCTCGTGAACGTCCTAATCGCCCGCCAGGTGACTTTGCAAGAGTGGACTATATGCTCGTGGGTGTGGCAGACACATCTGGCAAGTTTCAACAGTGGGCGTCCGCTTCGCTTAACGAGCGAAATCCCTTCCAAATAGCGACACCCGACCGACGTGTGCATGGCGCGTCTGGTGCTTCGGAAGCAGGCCTTTATGTGGCATACGACGCCAATACGATATTCGCGCTAGATCGCGGAGTATATCAAAGGTCGTTTTACTGGTTCCATCGTTTGGGCAGAGGCAATTCTTATCAAGAGGGGCCACAGCTTGCAATAACTACAACCGAAATGCGTTTGCTTAAAGCGGAAGCGCTTATAAGGCAGGGCGCGTTTGGTGCGGCAGTACCGCTAATAAACCAATCGCGCGTTTCCAACGGTGCGCTCGCGCCGGTTACCGATGTAGGTCCGCTAGATAACGCGAGCTGTGTGCCTCGTAAGGTTACGAACGGTTCCTGCGGCTCGCTGTGGGATGCGTTGAAGTGGGAGAAGCGTATAGAAGGACTTGGTGTCGATCCAAACGTTGCGTTTTTCGATGCGCGAGGGTGGGGAATACTAGCCGCTGGTACTCCGGTTCACATGCCGATTCCGGCGCGCGAACTAGAAACGCTTGCCTTGCCGCTTTACACATTTGGTGGCGGAGGACTAGGAAGTGCTCCGCCACCATCGTACGACAGCTGTCCGATTGCTATGGCGAGGTGTGACTAGTGGGGTCGCTAGCTGTTACTAGCTGTTACTAGTCGTAATTAGACCTCACCTCACCACACCCGTTATACCCAACACCACCAACAGCACCCATTGCGGCCCTTTGTATCCGTCAGTGCGATCGTCATACGACTCGTCTAAAGAGTGCGCAGACCTACCCACTCCTCCGCCGTCTATTGTTATAGCGGGGATGCCTAGACTCATTGGGAAGTTCGCATCGGTGCTTGACGCAACGAGCGGTGCGTAAACGTTCATTGTTTTTGCCGCATCAAGAGCCGCGCGAACAATGAATGCCGTATCAGGAACTGAGCCGGCGGGGCGGATTCCGATTGTGTCTACAACAAGATTTAGCGGAACAGTAGAGCGCGGCCAACGCGCCTTTTCTTCAGCTAATGCTTGTCTAAATGCTTCCTGAACCTGTGCGTCAAGAGCCGCTAGTGCTGACGCTGATTCGCTTCGCAAATCAATGTCCATAGCGCTTTCGGCAGAAATTGCGTTTACCGACGTACCTCCAGTTACGACACCAACGCTAAATGTCACCCGCGGAGTTGAAGAGACTTGTAGGTCGGATATCTTGGCAATCGCTCGCCCTAACGCATGTATGGGGTTAGGCATTCCGAACGCTCCATAGCTATGACCGCCAGGCCCTGTGTATCGTACGCGATAGCGGTTGCTACCTACTGCACCATTTGTAATTCCGAAGCCCGTTCCGTCTACTGAAAGAAAGAAGTCGACAGAATCGCGTAGTGGACCGGTGAATAGCGCGCGAACGCCGCGAAGATTGCCCGCGCCTTCTTCACCAACAGTACCGGTAACCAGTATTCGGCCCGCAAATGGAACGCGCGAATCAATAATCTGTCGCGCTACTGCTAGGGTAACAGCGAGTCCTCTACAGTCATCTCCAATGCCTGGTCCAGAAAGCCTAGTTCCGTCGCGCTTAACGGTTACGTCGGTTCCTTCTGGGAACACTGTGTCCAGGTGCCCACTAAGCATTACAGTAGGCCCTGCTGCAACTCCCTTAATCTCACCTACAACGTTGCCTTCGCCATCGGTGCGGATGTTGGTCACACCAAGCTGCGTAAGCTTCTTGCTAAACAGTCGTGCTCGCTCTGCTTCCTTAAAGGGCGGCGCAGGGACCTCACAAAGTGAGATCATCTGCTGTAAAGTCCACTCGTTGTCGGTTTGGAGAGCGGCCAGCGCCTGTTTAACCGCTGCGCTATTAGCTACCGATGTCGGGTTTACGGTGCGTTGCGCACTGGCTGATGTAGCGGAAAGTGTGGCGCAAGTCACAACAAAAAGCGTAGCTGTTGCCGAACTAGTAAACCTCATGAACTGACCTCACTGCTGGGCTAAAAGACTTGGGGGAGGGGAGGGGAGCAGAACTTGCACACAAGGTGTAACTTCATGAGCGCTCGCATTTTTTACAATGCACTGCTGCTCAGACAACACAATTACCCTGACTTTCGTGCCGCCGTTCCTGAAGCGAGATTTTCGTCGATGAGCTTTATGCGCAGAGCATGTCTGATCGCTACTGTCACGGGCAGCGTTTTTGCGACGGCGCCCGCGGTTGACGCGCAAACTGCCCGTTGTAATCGAGCGGAAAGCGTGCGGCGCGTTTCGTTTAGTGGAAGTCCTCGATACGACGACGCCACGCTAGCAACTACCGTTGTAACTACAGGTGCTTCGCTTCTTAACCGCTGGTTTGGTGTTGGCAATGCTCCTTGCGCCGACTCACTGGAGATACGTCGCGACGCTTTAAGGCTTGCAGTTATGCACCGTTCTGCCGGATGGTTTCAGGCGACTGTTCAGCCAATAATGGAAGGCAGCACAAACGGGTTTCATGTTCATTTCGCCGTCACAGCGGGACGTGAAGCAATTTTAGACACGGTCGTTATTACGGGGCTCCCAGAGGCTCCCGATGGCAGACGTTCTTATGATTTACCGTTACGCGCACTTGAAGGCAGAATTTTCGATAGAGCGCAGGTCGATACCACGATTGAGTCGGTGCTGTTAAGGTTGCGCAATGTTGGATTCGCGCGTGCGCGTCGTCCGGAAAACACAATAACAATTGACACCGCACAAGCAACAGTTCGGCTCAATTTGAATTTCGATCCTGGGCCGCGCCTTGATATCGGTAATATCCATGTAACCGTACAGGGCATATCGTCTAACGAACCCAAAACTGATTCTACCGATGTAATGCGGCTTATCTCTTTGCGTCCGGGCCAACGTTATAGAGCAGACCAAATATTGAATGCGCAACGTTCTTTGTATAGGACCGAAGCTTACCGTGTTGTTTTAGTCGATACGCTTCCCGCAGATTCGTCAGCAGGCAACGACGTTATAGACCTGCGCATAGCTGTTGCGGAAGCGCGTACAAGATCGGCGCGCGCTGGCTTTGGATGGGCCACCCAAGACTGCATTCGTTTTCAAAGTCGACTCACTGACCGTAGCTTTCTTGGTGTTGGTCGCCGAGTGGAGTTCGCTGCGAGAGCTTCCAAGTTAGGAGTTGGTGAGCCTGTAGATTTTGCGCCCAGTCTTTGCTCACGTGCGGTGCGCGAAGATCCTTTTAGTGAGCGGCTAAATTATCACACCGGTGTTTCGGTTAGTAACCATCGCCTATTTGGGTTGCCGTTAGATCCAACAGTTAGCGTTTATAGTGAGCGACGAGGCGAACCGTTTGCGTATTTAAGAGAGACCACCATAGGTGCGTTAGCTGAAGTGAGCAAACTTGTGGGGCGCAGAACAACTGTTTCCGGTGGTTTCCAGTACGAGAATGGTCGCACCATTAGTGATCCTCTTCAGGTTTGTTCTCGTTTTGGTCAGTGTACGCCTGAAGACATCAGTCAATCTTTGTTTGGTCGCGGAGTGTCGATACTTAGCGTGTCCGGTACACACGATAGAACTAACGAAATGGTTGACCCATCGCGTGGGACACGCTTTCGCACGGAGCTACGTGCCGGTGAAACGAGCTCACCCCTTGTTTCTTCGCTCCAGTTTTACCGCGCGTCTGGTGAGGCCGCGTTTTTTACTCGGGCTTTGGGTGGTGTGATTGGCGCGCGCGTTCAAATAGCTCGTGCTTTTGCTCGCGGCGTACAGCTTTCGGACGGCATGCTAATTCCTCCTCAAGAACGGTTGTTCGGTGGCGGTCAGAGCTCTGTGCGAGGATACCAGCAAAACCTTCTTGGTCCGCTTATCTATCAAGTAAATAGCAACCTCGATACATCTATTGTTGACGGTGCCACTGTAGTTCAAGCAAAGCCAGGCGCCGATTTTGAGCGCGCAGTTCCGCGCGGTGGTACAGCGCTTACAGTAATGAACTTGGAGTACAGGAAGCCGTTTCAGTGGCTTGCGTTCCCTATGCAGTTCGCAGCGTTTGTAGACGCCGGTAATGTGTGGGAAGCGCGCAGAGATGTTTTAAGAATTAGTGATTTACGCGCGACTCCTGGAGTAGGCATTCGCGTAGTAACGCCAGTTGGCCCATTCCGTGTCGATATCGGATATCGTCCGTATGAAGCGAGTGCCGGTCGAGCTTTCTACTTCGAACCAGGCGCCGATGGAGAAACGGGACGGATACTGTGCGTAAGTCCGGGCAACACGATTAACGCCGACCCCCTCAATCCGGGCAACGTTGCTGATTGTCCCGCTACTTATCGCCCACCAAGTAGCCGCGGCGTACTGTCCCGCCTAGCGTTTCACTTCGGGTTGGGACAAGCGTTTTGATAGTGACACTCACTACAGTTCGCAAGCTTTCACTAGTGAAGCTTTCTCTAGTGAGGCATTCTCTAGTGAATCTGTGTCCAGCGAAGCTGTGCTTAGCAACGCGTGTCAGCGTAGGGATACGCCATGAGAACACGCATGGCTAGAACACGCTCGGCTCTCAAGTTCTTCGCTGTTGCATTGGTTTGCTTGGTTGTCGCGATTGCAGGCGGCTACCTGTACTTAACACGTACGCAGGCTGGCAGAACGTGGATCGCATCGTACGCAGTGCAGCAAGTAAATTCTCTTTTTGAAGGTCGTGGTACCTTAACAATAGGCTCACTTTCGCACGTCGCAGGCGGCAGTGTGTCTGCATCTAATATCGCGCTACGCGACACCGCTGGCTTAGATGTTGTAACTGTGCGTCAACTGTCTGGGCGCATTCGTATAGGCGCTTTGCTTTCTAAAACTATTTTGCTTACCGATTTGCATGTGGACGGTGTTACTGTTGACATGCGTAAGGATTTCGTTGGACCGTGGAATATTGCCTACATAACTGTTGGCGATAGTTCAGTCACAGAAACCGTACCAACGGTTATGACGGGATTCGGTGACGATGTGCGCGTGCAGTCACTTACGGTTAGCAATTTGTTGTTGAAAATGTCGGCGCCGTGGGAGCCGTCTTCGCGTATACCAGAAAGCATGCGCGATAGCGTGATAGCGATGCGTAAGTCGCTTCATGATGTAATAGACTTACCGGGCGGGATGATAGAGCGTCGTCAAATTGAACTTGCACGCGCAGTCGCGCACGATGTCGTTCTTGTCGCGCCAGGAAGCACGCCTGCTTCAATGAAAATCGACAGCCTACAAGGACGTATCTCAGATCCGCCGGTCGAACTTACGTATGCACAAGGGCAAATCCAGTGGACGGGCGACTCGCTTAACCTAGATGTTTCTCTGGTAAGGTTGCCTGTTAGCGAGGGGAGTGCGCGAGGACGGGTGTGGTGGAATGAGCCTGGTGCAGTACGATACGATGTGGCAGTCCAGGCGCGTGCAGGTCTTTCCGACCTGCAATGGATTTGGGACGCTCTTCCAACCGAAGGTAATGGAGGCGCAAAAGTTCGTATGCGCACTCTTGCAGATGCTGAAGACGCTGAGTTCGCCATTGAAGATTTAACTGTGCAGTCGGGAAGTTCTAACATTAAGGGGAAGGTGACTGTAACAGTCACTCCTCTCGAGTTGGCATTGAGCGAAACCGACCTTGTGTTCGATCCGCTAGAATCGTCGCTGGCAAGACGACTAAGTTACGATGCTCTTCCGCCAGAAGTTCGCGGTCTTATCCGCGGACGCTTGGTCGCGAAAACAGGAGGGCCGTTAACTGCACTTCTTATAGATAGGATTGAGGCTAGGTTCGATGATGCGAATGTCGCAGGTGCCACTTCAACAGTTGTGGCAGCAGGTAAGGTGTCGATTGGTGCCACGCCGGCAGCGACCAATACAAGAGTGCTCGACTCTAGAATAGACCTAAGAACGATAGCGGCTATCGCTCCATCTGTTCCGGAGAAGTTGGACGGCGTTGTAACTGTTAAAGGACTAATACGACAAGCCTCCCTCACTCAAGCAGATATACGCGGCTTAAGCGTTTCTTGGACTGATGGGGTTGGTAATACGAGCGCTATTAGTGGAGACTTGCGCGGTATATTTTCTGGTAACAACCGGTTTGTCGACGCACAGTTGAATGTAGAACCACTATCTATGAGTGCGCTGTCTCGCATAGATACTGCTCTCAATGTTTACAGCACGATCTCTGGTACGGTGCAAGCTCGCGGTCCGCTCGATTCCATAACATGGAATGCAAACCTAGCAGCTAGCGAAGAAAGTCGCGTAACATTTGCTGGAACTGCCGCGGTTCTCGAATCCGGATGGAGAGTACGTACCAGCGGCAATATTCAGTCGTTTAATGTTAGCGATTGGTTAGGACGAACAGACATGCCGGCAACTGCGCTAACTGGTAACGTTGCGCTTAATGCAGTTGGCGGAAAGGATTCGACTGGCGTTGTTGGTTTACGCGAAATGAAGGGCGATCTTTCTTTGAAGCAGGAGGCGTCGTTTATTAGACCAGAGTTTGGTCTAGTTACAGGCGTACAACTCACTGATACTCGTCTTCTTATTGATTCTGCGCGCGCAGAGCTTGGTGGAATAGTTTTGTCGGCACGCGGAGCGTTAGCACGCGACTCAGTTTCCATATCTCAGGCATCAGATACAGTTGAGTTTTCATTCGATGCGGATAGCATAGGGGCCGCGCATCAAGAACTTCGCCGCCTTGCGCGGATGTTGCAGCCTGTAGATAGTAGTATGGCGTCTACCGTTAGGTCGTTGGTAGAGGATTCTGTGAACGGTGTTGCAGTTGGTTCAGGCTATCTATACGGATCTGTACCTTCATTTAGCGCGACATTTTCGTTTGGTGGTCGCGATTTGAGAGTAGGAAACGTGTTAGTAAGCGGGCTGTTCGGTTCTGCACTGGTAACCGATTTGCCTACGACTCCGCGTTTTGAGACTGCGGCAACTGCAACGGAGATTGATGGAATCGGTGCAATTCGAGTTGCGACCGCGGAGTTTAGAATCGGAAACGCTGACCCCGCACGTGGTGACATTGTTCTGAACGTAGCATCGTTGGACACATCTAAGCTGGTTGTTCGTGGTGAGTATAGGCGCGCCACTGACAGCCTAACGGTGGTCCTTGATTCTCTTCGTTTTGACTATGGAAGTGTACGGTGGGCTAATCGCGCACCTGTGATGTTTCACGATACGCGCGCCGGCTTACGTTTGGATAGCCTGTTGTTTGCATCGAATGAAGGCGGCGTACTGGAAGCGAGCGCCAATGTTCCCGTTGACGGCGCCGTAAGTGGAAAGCTTAAGTTCGATCAGTTTCCTGCAGGAGAGCTGTACGCTTTTGCAATGGCAAGCAAACCGTTCGCAGGCCTTCTAAGTGGCGAGGCATTTCTTGCGGGTACACGTGTATCGCCGAGCTTTGAATGGAACCTGAGAGTTGACTCACTGGGGACCGCGGGGTATCATCTGCCGCAGATTACTAGCGACGGAGCATACCTTAACAGGCGCCTCGTTGCGCGTGCGATGCTTGCTGATACACTCGGCGGTTCATTAGCAGGCGAAATGAGAGTCCCTATTGACCTCTCAATTAGAAGTTTAGAGCAGCGGTTGCTTTCAGATTCCGTAGATGCGGACCTCTTTGCGACACAGCTTCAGTTGGGGGCTCTGGGAATGAACTTCCCCGGAGTTGAACGGCTTAGCGGCATAATGGATGGACGACTGCAACTGGCTGGTACTCTCGAACGCCCGTTTGCTCAAGGCCAGATGGCCATTGATGGATTTAGTGCGCAACTCACTGATGTGGGCATAGCTCCCGTGAACGGGAGAATTGCGGTTCGCGCTTCAGGAGATTCTTTAATACTAGACAACCTCCGCTTTAGAAGTGGAGGTAATACAGATACAGTTAGCGCGTCAGGTGCTGTGAGAATGGCAAAGGGCGAGCCAGCGACAATGAGACTGCAATTGCACGCGAATAACACACTGCTTGCTCATTTGCGAGATGGAACGCGTGTAATTGCGAGCGCTGATCTTTCAGCGGCTGGACCACTTCGCCGACCTGTTTTGTCAGGAAGAGTTTTTATTCCTGAAGCGAACATTGTCGCGGACCCATTTGGTGCCAGCACTGCGCTAGATCTTAACACCGCCGCTGCACGCGAATTGTTGGGAACAGACGAGGTGCCGGTAGCAGAGACGGCTGCGGAATCATTTGCGCGCTTAGGAAAGTTTCTGAGCGTGCGGAATGCAAGAGTAGACTTTGGCGACGAGGTTTGGGTTAATACTCCTGAAGCAGCAGTTCGCGTTACGGGGGGTGTGGCGGTTGTAAGCAGCGGAGAAACAATCGCTCCCGAAGGTGAGATCTCTGCTAGCAGAGGAACGTATCAGCTAAATCTAGGAGTGGTGCGGCGAACCTTCAGCATTGATTCAGGGAGCGTTCGTTTCTATGGGAATCCTGCTATACCTGCTACGGTAGACATAACGGCAACCAACGTCGTAAGGTCTTCGGGTTCGTCTCAGATACCTGTTCGTGTGCACATTGGAGGAACGCTCGACATACCGGTGCTTACGTTAAGCAGTCCCGATCCTCTTTATTCTGGCGCACCAGATTCGGAGATTATCTCGCTGCTTATTTTTGGTGCTCCAACGTTCGCGCTTGATGGAAAGAGCCAAAGCACGGTTCGAGCTGTCGCTGGTGTTTTAGTGCCGACAGTTGGAGGTGCATTAGAAGGCACGCTGCAAAGGCTGTTACCGTTTCAGTTCAATACGCTGCAAATCCAAACTGCGGGAGGTGCGAGAGATGATCTCACTGCGATGTCTCTTATCGACAACCTTAGTATTGCTGCAGGCAAGCAGTTAGGCGATCGTACATTTTTGCGGTTGAACACAGGCGTTTGCGGTGGAAGCGGAGCTGCTGCTAGCGCGCGAGTGTCGCTATGGGCTGGGTTTGCGGTTGAGTATCTTTTAGCCCCGCAGCTTACAGCGCAAGTCGGTGTTGACCCCGGTACATCACCTTGTTCTAGACTTAGTGGTGACGTGATGCCGCGAATGCAGTTCGGTTTCGATTTATTTAGAGACTGGGTTTTTTAATCGCTGCTGCACACGATGCAACAATATCATTTGCGTCGATGTTCGTTAGCTCGCAACTAATACGCCAAAGTGTTTTGGCGTTCGATTCGTTTAACGCTACGCGCGAAGGCTTCTTACGTTTTCTGTTAACCCAATAGTTACCGCTAGCCATCTCCACCTCGCTGCTGTTTGCAAGCCAAACCATTGTGTCTGCTCCTCGAGCAGCTGTTATAGATACGATGTCCATAAGTCTACGAAGAAACCGTCCGCGCGCGCCGTTATTGGTTGCAAATCGCGTGGATACAACGCCAGGGTGAAGAGCGTTTACGGTAATCACTTTTGGGTCGAGCCTTGATGCCAACTCACGGGTAAACAGTATGTTGTGTAGCTTCGATCCTTGGTACGCGCGCCAGCCACCAAAACCATTACGGTATTCAAGATCGTTTCCCCGAAAGCTCGCGAACTGATGTGCTCTACTAGATACGTTAATAATTCGAGACGCCAGTAGCGGAGTATGCATGGTGAGCGCAGCGCCACTGTTAACGTCGGTACTTTCTTTAGCGTGCGCATAATGCGATTCGACGATACGAGCTAGTAAAAGCATCGTAAGCGTGAATCCCGACAGGTGATTTAGGGCGAACGTTCGTTCAAAGCCCTCACTCGTTTCTTTCCGTTCGGTGAAAAGGGCACCTGCGTTGTTAATAAGACAGTCAATTCGTGGATACTTGTGTAACAGGCGTTCCGCCAAGCTGCGAGTATTCTCTTGCAGAAGCAGGTCTGCGATCTCGACATCAACATTTCTATTCCGGCCTCCGGTAGCCGACATAATACGCTCTGCGGCTGCGGTTGTCTTTGCTTCATTCCTTCCCACCATAACAACGTGGGCCCCAAGTTTAGCGATCTCTTCGGACGCTACTCGCCCGATGCCGTCGCTGCTTCCTGTAATTACAACAACGCGCCCTTTGGCGAACCCGTCTTGGTCGTATGCTTTAGCCGTTGTTGAACTAACGGCGCTTGTTGAAAAGGGGCTGGTGTCATTCATGGCTGCAAAGATCGGCCATGATGACACCAGTGGTCAATATCAGTTTGCAGTTGCCCTAATCACTATAGGCGTCAACGATAAAGCGCTTACCTCGGCGGTGTGCTGTCCGGCCGGCCCAAGTGTCCACCGAACGGAAGCTTCACCAAGGGCATTTGTTACAATTGATGCTGGGCTAACCGCGCCTCCTGAGAGCGCGAAAGAAACTGTGACTCCGGGAATGGGAATGTTATTGCCACCAGTTACTCGTACCACAATCGGAACCGAAAGCTGAGCGCCAGCTTTTGCGCTTTGATTGTTCCCTTGAGCCACCACGATGGTATCAGGGAGCACGCCGGTAGCGTTGATCTTTATGGGGTCGAGCCCTGGGACAGAGGCGTGGATAGCCTGTACCGAAGCGCCTCTGCCAAGCGTCCACTTTACGCGCGCCTCGCCATTGGCGTCGCTCCGAATGGTGGCCGGATCTACCGCACCCCCACCTTGGACAACCTGAAAGCTGATGGGAGTGTCATCTAATGGTTCGCCGTCGGTGCCTTTGACTCGTAGCACGAGTGGCGTGGGGAGCTGAGCTCCGGCTGCCGCAACCTGTAGATCTCCTTGGACGACTAGGAGCGAACCGGCGGTGGCAGGAGCCACCGCCTCTTTGCATCCAGCGATCAAAAATGCGGCTGCGGCCGCGAACGTTATGAGTATCGGTCTGACCATGAACATTTGGGTAGATAGTGTCACACTCTGGGTATCGGCCGGTTACCCCATATGGTTAAGTTTTTGGCGCTCAGCCGGTGGGGCGCACTTCCACTAGATTCAACGTTCCATGTCAATCACCTCAATACACACCGCTCGAGTCGTCAAATCAGACGAACCGATGCCGGCTGCGACGCATCAGCTACGGAATCCCGGCGAGCAGCTCGACTTGGATATAGTTGCATCTGTTCGTGTAAACCGAAGCGCTGTTGAGCGAAGAGCATCGTCGCTCCTAGGCCGTCGTACGGTCAAGAAGGAATGGCAGGCTGCCTGGCTACTGCGCGCGGTATCGTGTATCGACCTGACAACACTTTCGGGCGATGACACTGTTGGTAACGTGCGTCGGCTTTGTGCAAAGGCTGTGCGCCCAATTAGGGACGACATTCTCAATGCGCTCGGAGTCGCTGATAAAGGAATCAGTGTCGGTGCCGTATGTGTCTATCACAGCTACGTATCAACCGCGGTCGAAGCGCTTGCAGGCGCATCGGTAAGGGTTCCAGTTGCAGCGGTTTCAACAGGGTTTCCTGCTGGCTTGTCCCCAATGGCGCAACGTGTAGCTGAGATACGCGCGTCGGTAGAAGCTGGCGCTAGCGAGATTGATGTCGTGATTACGCGATCTCACGTTTTAACAGGTAATTGGCAAGCGCTGTATGAGGAGATCAAGACGTTCCGTGAAGCTTGTGGGGATGCACACTTGAAAACCATACTCGGCGTTGGTGAGTTGGCAACACTTACTAACGTTGGTAAAGCGAGTATGGTGGCGATGATGGCCGGGTCTGACTTCATTAAAACAAGCACCGGAAAGGAAGCGACGAATGCAACGCTTCCAGTTGGACTTGTCATGACCCGAATGATTAGAGAGTACCGCGAGCTGTTCGGGCATGAAGTCGGATTTAAGCCCGCTGGGGGAATTCGAACGGCTAAACAGTCCATAGATTGGCTTATTCTTATGAAAGAAGAGCTAGGCGATCGTTGGCTTAAGCCTGATATGTTTAGGTTCGGTGCGAGCGGTTTGCTAACTGACATAGAGCGTCAGTTGGAACATCATGTAACTGGTCGCTACGCGGCGGCCTATCGCCAGCCAATGGTCTGATTCCATGACGACAACATCCCACCCTGAATCGACGGCTTCAGTTGTGAGCGTGCTAACTGACAGCATGTCGTATGGGCCGGCGCCTGAATCCGATTCACATGTGCGTGAGTGGCTTAAGCTACACAACAATAAGTTCGGTCACTTCATTAACGGTGAGTGGACTGATGCTGAGAAGGGCAGTTCGTTTGCTGTTTATGAGCCTGCAACAGCACAGCTTATTGCCAACGTTGCGCAGGGAACAGAGGCCGACGTCTCTGCGGCCGTTGCAGCTGCGCGCGCTGCACTTCCACAGTGGCAAGCGATAGGTGAGCATGCGCGCGCGCGCTGGCTCTATGCGATTGCTCGTGGTATTCAAAAGCACGCACGTCACTTCGCTGTTCTTGAGTCACTAGACAATGGCAAGACAGTTAGAGAGACACGAGATATTGATGTGCCGCTGGTTGCGCGCCACTTCTACCATCACGCCGGATGGGCTCAACTTCTGGAGAGTGAGTTCGCGGGATATCGTGCTTACGGAGTAGTGGGGCAAATTATCCCGTGGAACTTTCCGTTGCTCATGTTGGCTTGGAAGGTGGCACCCGCTTTAGCTGCTGGAAACACGGTCGTTCTAAAGCCAGCGGAATACACGCCCCTCACTGCGATTCGTTTCGCGCAACTGGTTGACGAGATCGGCTTGCCCAAAGGCGTATTTAACCTAGTTACTGGCGACGGAACTACGGGGGCTGCACTAGTTGAGCATTCAGATGTTAACAAGATTGCATTCACGGGTAGTACAGATGTCGGAAGAACGATCCGTAAAGTGACGGCAGGAAGTGGAAAGGGGCTTTCACTAGAGCTCGGCGGAAAAAGCCCTTTCATTGTTTTTGAAGACGCAGATTTAGATAGCGTAGTTGAAGGCGTAGTAGACGCGATTTGGTTTAACCAAGGTCAAGTGTGCTGTGCAGGCTCGCGTTTACTGGTACAAGAAGGGATAGCAGAGCGATTGTACTCGAAGTTGCGCTCACGTATGGAGAAGTTGCGTGTAGGCGCTCCAACCGATAAATCGGTCGACATGGGTGCGATAATCGCTCCGGTTCAACTGGAGAGAATACGTAGCCTTTGCGAGCAGGGCGTTAACGAAGGTGCTGTTTGTTGGCAGCCGTCATGGAGCGTTCCCGAGAATGGATGGTACTTTCCTCCAACTCTCTTTACCGATGTGAACACGTCATCAACGATTGCACAGGTTGAGATCTTTGGGCCGGTGCTAGTTGCAATGACGTTCCGTACTCCTTCGGAAGCTGTAGCGCTCGCCAATAACACTCCTTACGGTCTCGCCGCTAGCATTTGGACAGAGAACATAAATCTCGCACTAGATGTGGCGCCAAAGGTAAAGAGTGGTGTCGTATGGATTAACAGTACGAATCTCTTTGATGCATCGGCAGGATTTGGCGGCTACAGAGAGTCTGGATTCGGAAGGGAGGGTGGACGAGAAGGAATGTGGGAGTATCTCGTTGCCGAACGTGTGAATAGTACGTCCACTCCAAGCCCTGTTTATGTAGCTTCAAAGGGCGTTAGCGACGCAAACAATACGTTTGGTGTCAACAGTAAGGAAAGTTCGGAGCTAGCTTCGTTTCCTGCCGTTGATCGGACGCCCAAGCTGTTTATAGGTGGTCGTCAGGTGCGCCCTGATTCTGGCTACTCTGTTGTTGTACGAGCTGCAAGCGGGAAAACCATTGGGGAAGTCGGTGAAGGGAATAGAAAGGATATTCGCAACGCGGTAGAAGCTGCTCAAGCAGCTGCGTCTTGGGGCTCAATGCATGGTCATCAGCGCGCGCAGATTCTCTATTACATAGCTGAGAACTTAGCTGCTAGACACGACATGTTTGTGCAGCGAATAGTTGGTTCCGGTTTCGTCGATTCGGATTCTGCGAATCTTGAGGTAACGACTGCAATATCTCGGCTATTCACCTACGCAGCTTGGGCCGATAAGTTCGATGGGGCGGTTCACGACGTGCCAATGCGCGGCGTTGCGCTCGCAATGCACGAGCCTATCGGTGTTGTGGGCGTGGCGTGCCCCGATCCGTATTCGCTGCTAGCGATGGTGTCGTTAACTGCACCGTTGCTTGCTACAGGTAACAGAGTAGTTGTCGTCCCATCTGAACAGAACCCGCTTTCGGCTACAGATTTCTACTCTGTTCTCGAAACGTCAGACGTTCCAGCTGGAGTTTTTAATCTTGTAACCGGAGCGCGTGACGCACTTGCGCAAGTGTTGGCAGCGCATGATGATGTCGACGCTGTTTGGTATGTCGGATCACAAGATGGCGCAGCCGCTGTAGAGCGTAGCTCCGCTGCTAATCTCAAGAGGACGTTCACGGAGTGGACGCCACGTGAATGGTTTGATCCACGCCTCGGCGAGGGGAGAGCCTTCTTGCGACGCGCAGTTCAGGTAAAAAACATCTGGATTCCTTATGGTGCGTGACACCAACCACACTAACAACATGATATTCGCTCTTCCTGATTCTCCAGATGCTTTACGTGACGCAAGCTGGAACGAGATTGCTACGTACTATCAGGCGTTAGCCGATGCACCTCTAACCGTTGACGATTCTCAAGGTATAGAGCAGTGGCTTTCTAACTGGTCTCGACTAGATGAGATGATTAGCGAAGCGGGCGCGTTGGCGATGATAGCCTATACCGGTAACACCGCTGACGCGGATGCAGAACAACGCTACCTGCGTTTCTCAATGGAAATATTTCCGCGCGTTGAGGAGCAGCAGGTAGGCTTGGCCCGCCGACTCATTGACCTCGGATGGTCGCGCGACGACCTCGGCACTACCATACGCAGGTTTCGAACCGATATTGAAATCTTTCGCGAAGCAAACGTCGCGCGATTTGCTGCGATTGAAGAACTATCTGCCGCATACCAGAAGACCACGGGCGGTATGTCGGTAGATTGGGACGGTGAACGCAAAACTATTCCACAACTACAACCGTTTCTAAAGTCTCATAACAGAAGTGAACGCGAGCGTGCGTTTAGACTCGGTGCTCAGGCGTATATAGATGAGCGCGATCAGTTGGCTACGCTGTTCGATCGGATGCTCGTACTTCGCAATGACGTAGCACGCGAATCAGGCTTTCCCGACTTTCAACGTTACTGTTTTGCAGCGAAGCATCGTTTTGATTACACCCCCGACGACTGCGCGCGCTTTCATGATGCGGTAGAAGCTACCGTTGCACCAGCTGTTGCTCGGTTAATGGAGCACAGGAAGCAACGTCTCGGCGTTGATGTGCTACGGCCGTGGGATGTGACTGTCGACGTATCTGCCGATAAGCCTCTTATTCCTTTTCGCGACGTTAACACGTTTATTGGTAAGGCAAGCACTGTTTTCTCAGCTGTAGACAACGAACTGGGAAGCCAGTTTGATATAATGGTTAACGACAAGCTGCTTGACTTAGAGAGCAGAGCTGGGAAGGCGCCCGGAGGTTACTGTACAGACCTGCCACACCGCGGACGTCCATTCATTTTCATGAATGCTGTTGGCGTGCCCGACGACGTTCAAACGTTGGTGCACGAAGCAGGACACTGTTTTCACAACTTTGCAACGCACTCACTACCGTTCATATGGCAGCGCCATATGGGACACGAAGCAGCTGAACTTGCGTCGATGTCGATGGAGCTACTTGCAATGCCGTACCTAGCGGAGCCGTCCGGCTACTATTCTGTAGATGATGCTAGGTCTGCGTGGCTCGAGCACTTAGAAGACGTTTTAGGCAGCTTGATTCACATTGCTAGCGTCGACGCCTTCCAAGCGTGGATATACACACACAAGGACGGTGCAGATGCTAACGCGCGCGATAGACAGTGGCTATCGTTGCGATCGAGGTTTGAGCAAGGGGTAGATTGGAGCGGCCTCGATAGAGAACGTGTTGCTAGGTGGTACAGGCAGCTTCATATTTTTGAGATTCCGTTTTACTACATCGAGTACGGACTCGCGCAGTTGGGTGCGTTACAGGTATTTAGGAACGCCGTTAGAGATCAGAAGAGTGCCGTTAGCTCGTATAAAAACTTCCTTTCGTTAGGTGGAACACGCCCGCTACCAGAGCTGTATCGAGCGGCCGGTGTCGAGTTGATATTCGATGCAAAACGAATGGCAGAGTTGGTGGAGTTCGTCGAGGAGCGAATCTCACTATTGCGAGAGGGAGCAACCTCGCCGCTCGCTACTCGCTAACAACGCCTAACACAATGCGGTTGCAAAGCGCTTAGTTGTACGCTTTGCAACCGCATATGCATTGGGTACTTGGGGTTACTGGGGGTTACTGGTTGCCGAACTCTTTCGGTGGAACGGATCGTAAGTATTTAATTGTTGCGCGCATCTCTGTTGGCGTGAGTAGTGCTGTTAAAGTCCAAGGCATGTACTCGTTCACAATGCTGCCGTCCGGTCGTTTTCCAGTGCGCAACATGGCTTCAATCTGTTCGTCTGAATAAGCGCCTATGCCAGTAGGCGTGAGATTCGATGCAGGAGGCGATGTTGGAGCGGCAGTTGGTGATACTCCTCCAGAAAGCCCTGGGCCGTGACAACTGGTGCAGCCCCCAATTTCAGATAGATACTTACCGTACTCAACGGTGGTATCTGCTGCGATAGTTTTTGGTGCAATCTGCGAGTGATCGAGCTTTTCCGCCTTAACCATTGGAAGGGCGCCAGAGCCAACAAGTGCTCTTCCCAACGGTTGAATAAGAAACGGCTTTAACTCGCGCACAACCGGTGGAAGCGACCGAATGTACGCAACGATTGCAACTACATCGTCATCTGTCATGAATTGCCAGGAGTCGCTTGGCATCATGCGTGCACCAGTGCCGTCGTTCTTCACGCCATGCCTTATCGCACGAATCATTTCTGCATCGGTGTAATTAGCACCTACGCCTCCTTTGGTAAGATTTGTCGCAGAAAGGACACCGAAACTCGGGTCATCTATAAAGTTCTTTCCGCCCAAGTCGGTATCATGACAAGCGGCGCACTTACCAATTGCTGTAGACAAATGCTTGCCTCGTTCAATCGTCGCCGAATCTGAAGGGATAACGAACTCGGTAAGTGGCGCATCGTACGTTCTAGTTAGCTTACTTTCTGATGACGCGTAAAGACCAGCTGCTGATAGTGCAATAACTCCTGCCAAACCGCCTACTACGTAAAGCGTGATTCGCATCCCGCGCGACATGTGTAACTCCGGATATTATGGGGAGGGGAAGCCCAGCGACCGCGGCATGCGTAAAAATACGGATCGTGGGCCCAATTGTTTTGCTTCACGTTTCAAAAAAGCGCAATACTTGGATTGGAAGGCATTGAGCCGGACTGTTATCCACTAGCACCGTCCGGCTCGCTTTATTTAAAAGCTTTAGGCCTATTCAGTGGCAGGCTCAATCCCCATACCTGACACGCCACCAGATACAACGAACGCCATCACGTCGGCACTCGCTGTCTCCAACGGGCGGACAAGCGACGCGGGAACTAGGTACAACTGTCCAGAGAAGTTGTAAGAGTGAGGGCAGTAAACAGCGACGAAGCCGGCCATGCCGAGGTTGTCGAGCGTCTCGCGAGTCACAAATCCCACCATGTGAAGAGGGGTCGTTTCGTTTATTCTCATAACTACCGGTTTGTCAAAGCGACGTTTCTCTCCTACAAATGCATTTAGTAGATCCTTCGTCGAGCCGTACAGCAGTCTAACGAATGGCAGCCTAGTGAGGATCCTGTCGACGACCCCCACTGCGGATATGGTGAGGATGCTAGATCCCAAAAAGCCGACTAGAGTGATTAGAACAATCGTCACAAGGAAGCCGACGCCTGGCACCGGCAGCCCTAACAGGCCGTCAATATTGGTAAATACGATCCAGCACACCCACCCTGTTACAACAATAGGTGCGAGAAGAACGAGACCACGGGCGAAGTAACCTAGTAAACGACCCATCTTTCCCTCACGCGGCGGGTGCCGCTACGTTAGCATATGAGATACGGATCTTGACTGCAAAGCTAAAATCCGATGGTAAGGCCTTTGCGCGATGATGCGCGAAAGGAACTATCCAAGTTGACGGCAAGCGCCTTGTGCGACCAGCCCGTAGTTCCCACCCCGCCCGCCCCCACCCCCCCGTAACCGCACCACAGATGCGAACCATACAGATGCGCCTTTCACCCAAGTGGATGGTTTGTGTACCAGCGTTCTCAATCGCTGTATCCGCAAGCCTTATCGAAGCGCAGGGCTCTTCGAACGCGCCAGCTAATCCGTACACGAAGGTTTCCAAGTGGACGCCACCGCCCCTTCCGGCTGGTAAGAAACCGATTACCCAAGATACGTACGACGAGTGGCGAACTATTTCAGGCGCTACTTTAACTCCGGACGGCAAGTGGGCGATTTATACCGTTAGCCCGGTTGTAGGCGAGGGGGAATTAATTGCTCGAGCTACGTCAGGCACCACAGAGTATAAGGCAGCGCGCGGCTATACGGGGCGCCCGAATTTGCAGGCTGGTGGTTCGGGTGGTTTTAGCGTTCAAGGCGCGCAAGTTAGCTCGGATAGTAGGTTCGTTGTATTTATGGTTTATCCGAGTAAGGCTGCTGTTGATAGCGCGCGCGGCCGTCGCGGTGCTCCACAGCCGCGCAATAGCCTCGCAATTATGGACCTAGCCGACGGCAAGGTCACAGCTATTCCATCTGTCCGTGCGTTCCGAATGGCTGCTGACGGCGGACGACACATTGCCTATCAAGTCGAGGACTCAGCCCGACCCGCTGGTGCAGGTGCTGCCGCTGGTGCTCCAGCTGGTGGTCGCGGCGGACGTGCAGGAGGCGCAGGTGCCGTTGCAGGAGGTGCAGGTGCTATGGGCGCAGCTCGTGATTCTACAGCTTCAGGGCCACGCAGAACTTACGGTAACAACATTGTTTTGCGCGAGCTAGCTACTGGTACGGAACACAAGATTGCGGGTGTTACCGACTATCAGTTTGATAGCGGTGACAGTTACTTCGCTTATGCGGTTACAACACGCGATAGCGCAAACAACGGCGTTTTTGTTCGCGAGCTTTCATCCGGCGCCGTATCAACGCTGCTTTCTGCGCACGCTACTTTCAAGGCAATCGGATTTGATAGAAAAGGCACGCAGCTCGTCTTTACATCAGACGCTGGTGACACCACAGCGACTCCTCGTTATGCCGTATATCATGCAACGTTAAAGGCATCGAAAGGAAAGTCTGTAGCGGCTGCTCGTCCTATTGTTACATCGGCTGAAGCACCCAGCGGAATGCGTATAGCAGATGCTGGACAGCTCTCCTTCACCCGCGAAGGAAACGCTGTCGTTTTCTCATTCGGCTTTATCCCACCTGATTCAATTCCCGCTGACTCTCTTACTGACAAAGCGGTATACGATCTTTGGCATTGGAAAGAGCCAACTATCCAAACTCAGCAAAGAATTAGTGCAGGACGTGATCGCAATCGTACCCATGTCGCGGTATATCACTTGGCAACTAATAAGTGGACGAAGCTTGGGAACGACTCGCTGGCTCAAGTTGTGCTTACAGACGACGGCCGTCGTGCTCTTGCGATGAACTCCTTGGAGTACGCCATCGAGCAGTTTTGGGGCGAAGGTGGCTCCGATGTGTACCTGCTCGACGCAGTTAACGGGTCGCGTACTCCAATTAGAAAGAAACTTCGTCGTGGTGCCCAATTCTCCACTGGCGGTAACTACATAACTTGGTTCGACGATAACCATTGGTACGCGTATAATGTTTCCAGTGGAAAGACTGTAGATCTAACCCGTGGTATTCAGGGCGTGAACTTTCACGACGAAGAGTTCGACTCACCTGACATCCCACCTCCGTACGGTGTAAGTGGTTGGACTCTAGGCGATAGACGCGTCCTCATTAACGATAGGTTTGATATCTGGGAAGTAGACCCAGCCGGTGTTGCAGCTCCGCGCAATGTTACCGACGGTGAAGGACGTCGCTTGGGGATGACGTTTAGAGTCGTAAACCTCGATCGTGATGAACGTGCATTCGATCCGGCGAAACCTCTTATGCTGCGCGCTGTTGATACGCTTACAATGGCAAGCGGTTATTGGCGCGATAAGCTAGGTGTAGACTCTCGTCCAGAACGCATAGTTATGGGAGAACGAAATTTCGGTGCGTTGCAAAAGGCTAAGGACGCGGAACAATACCTGCTAACGCAGTCAACGTACCGTGAGTTTCCAGACCTTTGGACCGGTAACTCGCTTACTCAGCTCAGTAAAATCTCAAACGCGAATCCTCAAGAATCGCAGTATCCACGTGGTACCGTAGAACTTGTCTCTTGGTACAACACAGATGGCGTACCGCTGCGTGGGATGCTGTATAAACCAGAAAACTTCGATCCATCTAAGCAGTATCCGATGGTCGTGTATTTTTACGAAAAGTTAACCAACGGTTTGCACAACTACGTTGCCCCGACGGGGCGTAATGTCGTTAACGCGTTGGTATACAACTCTCATGGCTATCTCGTGTTTATGCCGGACATCGTTTATACGAACGGCTATCCTGGTCCTAGCGCAGAGAAAGCGATTATCCCAGGTGTTCAGTCCCTAATCGCGAAAGGGTTTGTTGATCCCAAGCGAGTTGGAATTGCTGGGCAGTCGTGGGGTGGATATCAGAGCGCACATTTAATAACGCGTACTAACATGTTCGCTGCTGCAGTTCCTAACGCAACGGTAGTCAACATGACTAGCGCGTACGGCGGAATTCGTTGGGCATCGGGACTTGCTCGCGCGTTCCAATACGAACACACACAAAGTCGAATCGGCGGTTCGTTGTGGGAGTACCCAGAGCGATACATAGAGAACTCTCCTCTTTTCCATTTGGATCGAGTTACCACGCCTGTGCTATTTATGGCAAACGATAACGATGGAGCCGTACCTTGGTATCAGGGCATTGAGTTCTACGTCGCTATGCGCAGACTCCAAAAGGAAGCCTACATGGTTGTATACAACGGTGACGAGCACAACCCAACAAAACGTGCTAATCAAAAGGATATCGACCAGAAGATGCTGGAGTTTTTCGCCGTTAAACTTAAGGGCGATGACGCACCGGAATGGATGATTAAGGGCATACCGTTCCTTGATAAGGGACGAGATCAGTTGCGACAGGTGCCGGGATCGTCTGTAACAACTCCAACCACCGGTTCAGGTGGAGGTGCAGATGGAGGGGGACACGAATAGTGGCCGACGAGATCGACTACAACATTATTGGAGATGACCTTCAGGCAGTTATAGTAACCCTCGATCCCGGCGAAGCTGTATTCGCAGAAGCGGGCGCGATGATGTTTATGCGCGAAGGGATAACTATGGCGACGACGTTAGATCCAAATGCACGTAGCGGGTCGATGTTTGACAAGCTTATCGGAGCCGGCAAGCGTGTGCTTGCCGGCGACAGCTTCTTCGTGACGCTATTCGGAAACGAAAGTAGTTCACGTTCAGACGTCGCCTTTGCCGCTCCCTTCCCAGGGAAAATCGTTCCGCTTGATCTTAGAGATTGGGGGGGGACGGTGCTCGCTCAAAAGAACGCTTTTCTTTGTGCAGCACGCGGCATAGACATATCAGTGGCCTTTACTCGTCGCATTGGTGTTGGCTTCTTCGGCGGCGAGGGTTTCATACTACAAAAGCTTACCGGCGACGGCTTGGCTTTCTTGCACGCCTCGGGAACGCTTCACGCGATCGATTTGGCAGCCGGAGAGCAACTAAGGGTAGATACTGGTTGCCTCGTCGCGTTCCAGCCGAGTGTTGATTACGACATTCAGCGCGTACCGGGGATTAAGACTGCGCTTTTTGGCGGTGAAGGGCTGTTTTTTGTGAGCCTTCGCGGTCCAGGGCGCGTGATCTTGCAAACACTTCCGTTTTCTAGGCTTGCCGATCGAATAATCGCCGCCGCTCCTCGCGCTGGCGGCTCACGCAAAGGGGAAGGTTCGCTACTAGGTGGCATCGGCGGACTACTCGACGGCGACAACCGGTAAAGCAGAAGCGCCTACGCATAAGCGCCTACGCATAAGCGCTTATGTAGAAGCGCTCACCTTAACCTCGTTACTTAATCCAACCGTACGCACGTGCCTGCTCAGCAAACGCTTCGCTGTTTGCTGAGTAGACGCATTTAACACCTGAGTTCTGGAGTGAGTTTCGCAGCTTCAGTACTGCTCGACTTCTTCCGAACTCAGTGCGCACGCGTCGAATCCAAATTGCCGCGATGCGACCGGGATTCTCCAACGCCGCTTGCATGTATAGTTCAGGGTCTTCCTGCGTATCATCGCCCACAAGTAAAACTGGAAGCTCCGGGTAATCTGCCATTAGCGTATTGATACGCGTGAGTTTGTGTGAATGAGCGACTGCTCGAAACTGTCGTACTCTCGAACCCCAGTCGTTCATGTACATGCCACCACGCGGCATTCTGTGAGTGTCGAGATAGTCGCGTACAACGTCGTAAAGATTCCATGCGCCGCTCGATATGTAGCACACAGGCGACTGTATGCCGTTAATGCCATTGTGTAGAGCGGTATAAAGCTCTGGAATGCCAGGCACCGGCAAACGTTCGCTAGGCGGCCTGAACAAAATTTTCCGAAGCATTCTTGGGCTGCTAACGGTGTCGCTGTCCATTGCGGTGTCATCGATGTCGCTAATAAGCAGCAGCTGAGCGCGCTGATCCGGCACAAAAACTTCGGCATTTGTCATAATCTGCTCGCCACCCAAGTTGCAGCTAACAGAAACATTGTTCCAGCCGAGGGGCCATTGGCTGTTCTCCGGCGCCTGTAGCTTAGCTTCGAAGAAGCCACCAGCATCAGTCACGATAGTGGTCGAAACGGAGCCCCTAGCCACCGAAACTACCGCTCCAGCGACCTCACGTACGTCAAAGGCGCGATAAACGGCTATAAACTGGGTGCTAGCACCCTGCGGAGCTAATCGGCTGTCAGAGGGGCGTAGAGCGGCTTGGCGGATAACCTGGCCGCAAACGGTGAGGGTGCCTCGGCTCCCCAATGTGCGGAACACTGCGATTCTCGCCTTAAGCGGGGGTAAGGCTGGCCGGCCGGTGCGCACCGCACTTACCACAGATTCGATTACGTTGCCTACTCGCGCAGCGCGGGAGATTAGTTGCGGGTTCATCTTACTCTCCGCCCTCGTTTCCGGTTAAGCAATCCTCTAGCTTTGGTCGCCATGGCCTCAAGCACGCATCCCACAGTTCCTCCTGTTTCCAGTCCAGCCACTGCTCCGTGGTCGCTCGATGCGGCCCGTGAGCTCTATAACATCGATGGCTGGGGTGTCGGATACTTCGACCTTAATAATCGCGGTCACGTTGTTGTGCGCCCTGACCCGTCCCAACCGGAACTCGTTCTGGATCTTAGGGAACTCGCGCGCGACCTCGAAGAACAAGGTATACAACTGCCGGTCCTGCTCAGATTCTCCGACATACTTCGCTCCAGAATCGAGACACTCAGCGAACGGTTCGCAATTGCTATCCGTGAGTTTGAATACACCGGCGGCTACACCACGGTCTACCCCATAAAGGTAAATCAGCAGCGACACGTTGTTGAAGAGATCGTTCGTTTCGGTCAGCACTATGGCGTTGGGCTCGAGTGTGGTTCCAAGCCGGAGTTGCAGGCCGTACTGGGTTTGTCAGAGCGCACAGATCAGCTGATCGTATGTAACGGTTACAAAGACCACGAGTTCATGAGGCTCGCACTCATGGGCCAGAAAGTTGGCCACCGCGTCTTTATCGTGCTCGAGCAGTTAAGTGAACTTGACGTCCTTTTGGATGTTGCAAGTGAACTTGATGTAACACCTACGTGTGGAATTCGTATCAAACTGGCGAGCGAAGGTGCTGGCCGTTGGGCACAAAGTGGTGGCGAACGTAGTAAGTTCGGGCTCGGCTCTGCAGAGCTAGTCAAGCTCATAGACCGCCTAAGGTCAGAGAATAGGCTCGAGATCCTCAAGCTTATTCATTTCCACTTGGGGAGTCAGATAACCGACATTCGCTTTATTAAAAGTGGCTTGCAAGAAGTCGCGCGGTTTTATCTAGAGCTTCGTGCCATGGGCGTCGACATTTCACACGTTGACGTTGGTGGCGGGCTTGGTGTCGATTACGACGGCACATTTTCTACGAACACCGCAAGCGTGAATTACTCGCTGCAAGAATATGCAAACGACGTGATTTACACGATTGCAGAAGCATGTCGTGAGCATGAGACTCCTATGCCGCACATTATTAGCGAGTCGGGACGTGCGCTTACTGCTCACCATGCATTGCTATTGGTAAAGGTTATCGACGTTGAGTCTCAGGCGGAGCAGCCGGTGCCAGACCTTAACGATGACGACCATTCGTTGTTGCACGAGATGCACGAAGACTATCGCACGCTAACAGAGCGCGCTCCTCGTCCGCGAAAGGTGCTCGAGGTGTTTCACGATGCGTCGTTCGATAAGGAGCGTGCACGCCAATATTTCAATAGTGGCGTTCTAGATCTCCGACAGTTAGCTAAGGCGGAGTTGCTATGGTTAGCAACGATGAACGCCATTTACCGTATCGGTGTGAATGATACGGACACCTTTGGCGACATTCTGCCAGAACTCGAGGCCGCGCTCGTAGATCGTTATTTCTGTAACTTCTCGCTTTTTCAATCGCTTCCCGACAGTTGGGCGATAGATCAGCTATTCCCCATCATGCCCATTCATCGCCTTAACGAGGAACCAACTCGACGAGGCACTTTGCAAGACGTTACCTGCGACTCTGATGGTAAGATCGATAGTTTCGTGGGAGGCAAGCGTGGGCGGCCGAGTTTGGAATTGCACGAGTTCCACGACGGCGAGGATTACATACTGGGGATCTTCCTAACTGGTGCTTACCAGGAGATTTTGGGCGATCTACACAACCTGTTTGGTGATACCAACGCTGTTCATATTCGCCTAAACAATGACGGCGGTTATGAGATCACCGACATGGTCGAAGGGGACACGGTTACGGAAGTTCTTAACTACGTGCAATTTGGTGCTGCGCAACTTCTTGCGACCTTCCGTCGTAAGGTGAACGCTGCTCCTGGGTTGGCGCGCGGTGAGGCCAACGCCTTCATAGCAGATTACGTGGCAGGCTTGGAAGGCTACACGTATCTTGAAGGTGAAGCGGCGCGTTAATTTGTGCGTACGCAGCATGAAGCATTTTCGTCGCGCTGTACGTGTAGTGCTGTACAGCGCAAGTTCGGTCACAACACACTAGCCGGGAGAAGTGATGACACTACCTGAAGGTTCAACGCCATCTGCTCCAGTAAAGCGCGGCATTTTTGAAGACGTTGTAGATACGTTCATGCGTCCATCCGCGCTGTTTGAACGTTATCGTGAAGGCAATTTTGTACGGCCTGCGCTTATCCAAACCGTTTTCATGCTCGTGATTGCGGTTGCTGCTTTAAGTCTCATCACTCCGTTCTACGAAGCCGAAATGCAGAGAGCGGCGTTGCAGGCTGGCCAGCCTATGCCGGAAGGTGCGGGTGCGATGATGTCGTCCATCGCAAAGATTACGACCGTTGGTGGTATGGTTGTTGCGCCTTGGCTCATCGTTCTCTTCGGCGGACTAACTACCCTCATCGCGTCGCGCATTGTTGGTGCTAAGCTGTCGTTCAAGCAAAGCGCGTCTGTCGCTTCTTGGTCGTTCATGCCGCCCGCAATTCTCGGTACGCTGGTTATTGCCATTCTGGGAGCCGTGGTAGATCCACTAACTGTTCGCGGTATCACCGACGGTCAGCTGGGTTTGGGACGTTTTGTCGATCCAGCAACGGTATCGCCAGTGCTGCTTGCGCTGTTTCAGCGGCTAGATCTATTCAGCATATGGGCAATGTTCATAACGGCTGTGGGCGTTTCAGTTACTGCACGCAAAGATCTAGGAACTGGTATCCTTGCGTCGATCATTCGCTTTGCGATCGCGATGCTCTTTACACTAGTTCCGATATTACTTCGCGGTTAATCGTTCTAGCCTAGCGGTGCAAACGACAAAGGTGCCTCACTAATTCAGTGAGGCACCTTTGTTATTAGTGCATTACTCGAAACGAGCTGCAGCTTTGTTCCAGTCGAGAACATTCCACCACGCGCCTAGGTAGTCGGCGCGACGGTTTTGATACTTGAGATAGTAAGCATGTTCCCACACATCAACGCCGATAATGGCGTGCTTTCCTTCCATGAGGGGGTTGTCCTGATTCGGCGTGCTAGTAATTGAAAGCTTGCCGCTGTCAGAAATTAGCCAAGCCCATCCAGAGCCGAAGCGTCCCATACCAGCCGCTTGGAACTGCTCTTTAAACGACGCGAACGAGCCGAAGGCAGACTGAATAGCGGTTGCTAATGAACCAGTTGGCTCACCGCCTCCGTTGGGGGACATTAGTTCCCAGAAAAGCGAGTGGTTCCAGTGACCGCCTCCGTTGTTGCGAACTGCAGTGCGAACACTCTCCGGTACCTCGTTAATGCGCTTGCACAGGTCGTCTAGCGACCAGTTCGCAAGTTCCGGAGCTTTCTCGATAGCGGCGTTCAGGTTTGTAACGTATGCTTGGTGATGCTTGCCATGATGAATGTTCATGGTTTCTGCATCAATGTGCGGTTCGAGTGCGTCGGCCGAATATGAAAGTGCAGGGAGCTGATGTGCCATGTTCTCTCCGTCAGGTAAAGATTATAAAAAGTCGGTGCTTCCGTACTGTGAAGCTGCCAACTATTCGTTGCCAGCTTCTGGAGACGCTGGCTTGGACCTCTCACGTAGCCAAGCTATGATGCCCGGGAGTATCGAGAGGAAGATGATGATCAGGATGATTTTTTCTAGGTGCAATGTCAGTGCCGGAAAGCGGCGTCCCAGCACGTAGCCGATCATCAGCATACTCCAAATCCAAAAAACGCCGCCAAAAATATTGTATGCTAAGAACCGACGATATTCCATCTGTCCTACTCCGGCAACTACTGGCGCGAAGGTTCGGACGATGGGCATAAAGCGAGCAATGACAATGGTTTTACCCCCATGCTTCTCATAAAATGCTTGAGCGCGCAAAAGGTGCTTCTTATGAAAAAGCAAAGAATCTTCTCGCGTGAAGATCTTCGGACCAGTTCGCTTTCCGATGCTGTAACCTACTGAATCGCCCACAATCGCAGCGATTGTCAGGATAACGCCCAGTATCCAAACGTTAATTCCGAACGCAGGATCTGCGCACAGAAGCCCTGCCGTTACAAGTAAGGAATCGCCTGGAAGGAAAAAACCGATTAGAAGTCCGGTTTCCGCGAATATGATGATCGTGAGCCCAACGTAGCCAGCCCACTGAACGAGGGCAGGAAGATCACGAAGTTTATTGAAAAAGTCGCCTAGAAAGTCCACGATATAGGGATTCGGGTGAGAGCGGCAGGCGAAAGCTCAAAGGACGCAAGCGCTGGGTCAACTGCACAGGCCGCTTCTCATGGTGATAGTTTGCCAATCCTACACATATCCCAGACCAGTGACAGCTAAGGAAGCAACCGTGAGCCCGAATAGTCCTCATGACGAGCGTTTACGCGTGAGAGTCGTAGCGCACACCCATTGGGACCGCGAATGGTATTGGAGCGCGGGTAAAACCAGACAACGGTTGGTAGGACTGGTAGATGCCCTTCTAGATTCCGACGCTAAGGCCGCGTTTCCGTTCCTTCTTGATGGACAGGCTATTACTGTCACCGACTACTTAGCAGTAAGGCCGGATAGAGAGCCGCAAATATTAGCACTTTTGCGCGACGGCAAAATCGAGGTGGGACCTTGGTACGTTCTTGCTGATAATCTCATCCCTAGTGGGGAAGCGATCGTTCGCAATTTGCAGGCTGGACGTAGACTTCTAGAACGTTTTAGTTCGAAGACTCCGCCTGTTGCTTACTGCCCAGACAGTTTTGGTCACCCGGCGGCAATGCCTTTAATCGCTCAGGGCTTCGGGCTAAGTACAGCCGTAGTGTGGCGGGGCTATGGAGGAGATAGCTTCCCTGCAGGCGATACTTTTGTATGGGAATGGAACGACGACTCAAGTATCGTCACATGGCATTTGCCACGCGATGGCTACGAAAGTGGAAGTAAATTGCCCGTGAGTGCTGAGGCTGCTCGATTACGATGGCAGGAGATATCGCGAGAAATAGTCAATCGGGCCGCAACAAATGTTGTTTTGCTTGCCAATGGTGCCGACCACCACGCGCTACAGCCGGATATCACTGCTGCAATAAACGCTTTGCAGAACGCCGCAGGTAGCAGCGCTATTGTAGTGCGGTCGTCGCTAAGCGAGTTCGCTTACGATTTGGTTGGTTGCGCACAACAAATAGCGCCTCCAGTAGTGCGCGGCGAACTGCGCGACTCCTACGGATATGCGTGGACCTTGCAAGGCACATTCGGAACTCGAGCTCAGGATAAACGAACCAATGCTCAACTCGAGCGTGGGCTCGTGCATGATACAGAGCCCATGTGCGCGCTTGCACTATTGCGTTCTGAACACAAAGCAACGAAAGCTGACGGTACACTGTCGCCGGCTCAGTATAGGTATTTGCTGGCGTTTGCATGGGAAACTTTATTGCAAACGCACCCGCATGATACTCTTTGTGGCTGTTCCATAGACGACGTTGCTTTCGCCATGCGCGAAAGACAACGCGATGTTGCATCGCAAATAGATGCGATTGCCGACGACGCTCTTAAATCGGTTCTCAACTACGATACAGTTGGCGCGCGCGCCCAAAGTGTGGTTGCACAGAACGCTCCAGTTGTAGTTCGTAATAGATGTGCGCGTGCACGTAGCGGCGTTGCACGTATACGCATTGTAGACACTATTGCAGATGTACCAGTTGGTCCTGGAAGTGGCAGCCATATGTCGAGCCATGTGACGTATACGCAGATGTCTGCTGAGAATCAGAAGAATGGTGCAGTCAAGTATGGTTTCAAACGTCGCGAATCGCCGCAACACTACCCAGACAACGATCTGGTTTCAATACGCGATGTCTTGGCATACGTAAATGACGTGCCTGCACTCGGAATTAAGGTGCAGAACTACTCGCAGCTCTTTTCGCAAAGTCCGGATGGACACCAAGTGCAATCAGTTAAGGCTGCCTCAAAGGACGGAGCATTCAGTATAGACAATGGGCACATTCGAATCGACGTGTCGCTCAAAGGGCTAACGCTGCACGTTGGTTCGCGAACGATAAATGACTTTCTTGCGCTCGAGTATCAGATAGACGTAGGCGATACGTATACGCCATCCATTCAAGGGACCGCCGAACGTTTTGTCATCTCAGATGTTTACCTCGGAATGTGTAATGAGTTGGTGGGTGAGATAGTTGTTGAGGCCTCCTACAATGATATGGTTCACTCGGCGGTATTTATTTCGCTGCACGCAGGTAGCACATACGCAACTGTAAACGTAAAAGGGAATAACAACTCGAACGACTGCCGAATACGGCTGCGTTTCGCAACAGACGTTATGAACCCAGTAGTACACGCCGACGCGGCGTTTGGGCCGGTTGTTAGATATTCGTCGCACGCAAACAACGCCCACCAGCGTGTAGATAGTAATTCCGGAATGAGCTATCAAGATCAGATAGGTAGCAACAAAGATGATAGCAACCTTGAGCAGCGACTGCCCGGAATGCCACTGCATCGTTGGGTGTGCGCTACCTCTTTGGAACGCGGCGTTACTGTAATTAGTGACGGTTTGTCAGACTGTGAAGTTGGAGATTCGTCGATTCACATAACACTGGTACGAGCTATCGGTGAGCTATCGCGAAACAATTTGCCAGAGCGACCGGGGCATGCTGGATGGCCGGCTTCTGTACCGAATGCGCAATCTCATGGTGAGTTCGGTGGCACCTTTGCGATACTGGTACACGGCCCTTGGAACGATGACATCCTTCACGACATAGAATGTGCCGCCGATGATGTGCTGCTACCGTTAGAAGGTGAAAGCTTCAGAGACGCTGAGCTAGTTGAACAAACAATCGAAGGAGTAGCACTCGAAGGGCGTGCGCTGCGATTGCAAGCGTTTATGCCTGCGCAAAGCGGCGACGGTGTAGTAGCACGAATAGTAAATCTTAGTGATTCTCACAATAGAGGAACGCTCAGGTTACCCGCAGTCACTACGCCTGCGTACTACGAAACACGCGAGGTTAGGCTGGACGAAACGCCGTTAAACGAATGGAACAAGGTAGTTGGCGCTATACATTTGGACTTGAAGCCGCGCGCTGCCTTAACGGTGCAGCTTCGCGCTTGTCGTTAATGGCATCACCAAGTATGGTGCACGCGACTATTGTAACAATTAGTAGCACTCCGGGAATTAGAGCTATCCATGGCGCTACTAACAACCATTCACGTCCACCAGAGATCATGTTTCCCCAGCTTGCAACGGGCGGTTGAATCCCAAGCCCCAAAAACGACAAACCACTTTCTAGAAGTATCGCGTTCCCTACGCCCAATGTAGCTGCGACGGTCGCTGCACCTAGCGCGTTAGGTAGTACATGCTTTGCTAACATGCGAAAGGATGGCACACCAAGCGCGCGCGCACTTTCTATGTATGGCTGAACCAAAACGCCCGCCACATCCGAGCGAACCAAACGCATAACTGACATCCATCCGGTTAGCGCTAGTACGGAAACAACAACCGTTAGCCCCGGTCCCCACAGCGCGGCTATTACTAGTAAAAGCACTAGGCGGGGAATTGAAAGCAGTGCATCAGCTACCGACAGAATGACCTTCTCAACTACTCCTTTATTCCAAGCGGCTAACGAGCCCAAAATTACGCCTATAACTGCGGAAAGCGCCGACCCCAAAACTCCAACTCCCAATGATACTCTTGCGGCTTGCCACAGTCTCACAAATATGTCGCGTCCAAACGCATCTGTTCCAAGCAAATGGAATACGCCATTCGAATCGTATCCTAGTGGATGCACTAGCCTGCGCTCCATAACGTCGGTAAACGCAGATGAGCTGGATGCCTGAGTGCTAAGCATGCCAGCCACTTCCGGTATCACGACTGCGAAAACGAAAAGAAGCAAAATAACTACTGCTGACAACCAGACACGCCAGCCGCTGCTCACAACTGCTAGTCTTACAGTCTGAAAGCGATTCTTAGCCACTCGCAACCCTTCTTGGATCAAGCTTTAACACAACCAAATCAGCAATGGTGTTGGCAAGTATCACAACTGATGCGTATACGGTCGTTATGCCGAGAACTACCGGATAGTCGCGGGACGCAATGGCTGAAATCATTGTCCGACCTAGTCCGGGCCATGCAAATATCTGTTCGACAAAAACTGATCCTGCTACTACTCCAGGCAGCAGTAAACCGAAAAGCACGACCAATGGAGGTAACGCATTGCGAAGTACGTAGCGCACTTCAACAGTTGTCCTAGTTAGTCCGCGAGCCCGAGCCGCATTGACGTGTGGCAAGCCGCGAGCCTCCGTAACCGCTTGCCGTGCGTAGCGAGCTACGCCGGCCGCGCCAGGTATGGACAGCACAAGTATTGGAAGCACCGAGTGACGCGCAATGTCCCAAACCGCTCCCCAGCCAGAAGAAAGACCTGCGGGTTCGGTCATTCCGAATGCGGGAAGCCTAAGCCAGGCCGGCGCACCCAGTGCCGAAGCGCCTGACGTTGCAGCTGCTATGAATAGCAGAGCTAACCAGAAGCTTGGGGCTGCGTAAAGCGCTGTTGTGAGCGCGGTAATAGAGGAGTCCACCGCCGACCCAACCCTTTTGCTCTGATACGATCCAATAAGCACGCCCAACAAATAGCTAAGCAATAGTGATGACCCGCCAAGGTAGAGAGAAACAGGTAACGCCTCTGCTATGATTGCAGACACCGGTCTAGAGGCAGACGTGCTAATTCCCATGTCACCTCTAAGCAGATTGCCTAACCATCGCACATATTGCTCAGCAGTAGATGCGTCGAGCCCGAGTGACGCACGCAGACGCTCCTGCTCTTCCGCCGACGCGCCGGCAGGAATGAGCAAGGTGGCAGGGTCTCCCGGTGCAAGCCGCAACAGGACAAAAGTTATGGTCGTGACGATCCAGAGTAGAACTACGGCGTCAGCTAAACGAAGCGCGAATTTCTTCACGTCGTGATTCTGACACGCGCACAAGCAACGTCAACCCATATGGGGATATTTGGAGCCCGTTTTGTTATGCGCGCTCGTCGTGCTTGCGCCGTTGCCGTTGCGCTTGTTGCCGTTGCGCTTGTTGCGGTCACCGCATCGTGCGTTCCCCCTGAGCGCCCGGAGGGTACCGCTGTAATTGCTTCAGGTGCCGACTTAGAGTCGGGTAATCCTTTGGTTACGGTACACCCTCTTTCGCGCCAGCTACACAGATATGCGCTTTTTGTAACTTTGTTTCAGCTCGACTCATTACAACAGATACAACCGTATCTTGCTAGAAGCTGGCAGTGGAACGAGCAGCGAACGGAGCTCAGACTAAAACTTCACTCCACTATTAAGTGGCACGACGGAGCAGCCACATCAGCTCACGATGTAGCTTTTTCATTAACGTCAGTGAGAGATCCGCGACTAGGAGCCCCTCGCGCTGGTGATCTTGCAAACGTTAGTAGCATAGTTGCAGAAGATGATAGTACAGTAGTTGTACGCTTTTCCAATCCGGCTAAGTCTATGCCAACGGTTTTTGCAGAACTTCCGATTGCACCCAAGCACATCCTTGATACCGTTCCGCTGGAACGTTGGCGCACAAACAACTTTTCTGTTTCACCAGTAGGCAATGGCCCTTTTAAGTTCGCCGATCGTATAGCAGGTAGGAGATGGAGGTTTGTGCGAAATGATAGCTTCCCACAGGAGTTGGGTGGTCCTCCGTTGTTACAGCAGTTAGTGGTTACTGTTGTGGACGAAGCTGCTACAAAGTTTGCGGGACTCGTGAGTGGGGAGTTAGACATGGCCGGTGTATCACCCTCTATGGCGCATTTGGTAAAGCGTGATGAATCACTCGAGCTACTCAGTCCGCCTGTTCTGTTCACTACCATGGTTGCCTTCAATACAACGCAAGAACCATTGGCCAGTGTAGCTGTTCGTAAGGCAATTTCTATGTCTCTTAATAGAGAGCTTATTATTCAGGCTGCCGTCGCGGGCTACGGCGAAGCGGCAGGGGGCGCTCTTCCGTCAGGAGTTCCAATGGCAGGGCAGAAGGCACCTGTCGAGAATGTTAATATCGCTGACTCGCTTCTAGATGCAGCAGGATGGTTGCGTGGCGCTGGTGGTGTTAGGGAACGCAATGGCAAGCCGCTCAAACTTACACTGCTCACAGTAGGCAGCGGAGATCAAGCAGTGGAACAGATTGTGCAATCTGATTTGAGCAAGCGAGGCATCAATGTCGAAGTACGTGCTGTGGAGATGGTAACATTCCTTACTATGCTTCGTGCGGAGAGTAAGCAATTTGACTTCGCATATACAGGGTTAGCCGGCGATGTTGCTGCAGGGCACATACGCGCGATGTTCTCTTCTTCGTTGAAGAACGGAGCACTCGATTACACGGGCTGGCACGACATTGAATTTGACAGCGCGATAGCAGCTGTTGAGGCAGCGAGCACAGTTAACGAACGGAGAGCAGCGTGGAGCATAGTTGATTCTATTCTTACCCACAACGCTCCTGTCGCATGGGTTTACCATGCTCGAGGTGTGCAAGGCAAGTCGCGTTTGTTAACGGGGGTCTACATGGATGTAAGAGGCGAGTTAGTGTCTGTTACACAGTGGAACCGCGTCACTAAAGGAGTTACTAGGTAATGCTAACCTACATGGTGATATAACAATGACAGCGGCGCTAATTCCAATTAACGTAGCTGCAAGAACACGTTCCATAGGTGAAGGTGGTGCGTGGCATGAGTTGGCTCTAAGCCTGCGACATGACTTGCAGCCGCTCAAGCAGTTGCAGGCTCCGATACCTGAGATCAAAGCAAAACTTACGCGCATAGGTGGGCGATGCGCTTCCGATGGAACGTTGCTTGCCTTCGACCCGTTCCAACCCCATCGACACATCTGCCCAACATGCGGTGCAGTGTACAGCAGAGAAGAAGATACCCAGTGGTGGGCAATGGGCGCGAATCTTTGGAGCGCAGAACGTGCTGTCCACGCTGCTGCATTGAGTCTCTTGGCGCCTGAGTATGGGACGGCACCTATAGCGGCAAGCATACTACAAAGATTTGCCGAACAATACCTGAGATGGCCCAATGTCGACAACGTACTCGGCCCGTCCCGCCCGTTCTTCTCAACCTATCTGGAGTCGATTTGGCTGCTTAACATTTGTCACGCGCTGTCGCTGCTAGAACTAGCGCCGCGCAACGGTTCAAATGCAAACACAATGCAAACTGTTTCGCGGCTAGGTGGACTTGTTCGCGAGAAGCTGATTGAACCTTCTTACACACTCTTGTTGGGTTTTAACGAAGGACTCTCTAACAGACAGGTGTGGAACGAAACCGCGATTCTGTGTGCCATGCAAATGCTTGGTAAAAGCAGTCTGTTTCGCGAGCGCGCAGAGAGTAGTAGCGGAATACTAGGCTTGCTGCAATCGGGGCTTCTAGCTGACGGGAGTTGGTACGAGGGAGAAAATTATCATCAGTTTGCTCACAGAGGGTTGTGGTACGCAGTGCAACTGTTTGACGCCAACGGTATTGCAATTAGTTCCGCGTTAAGAGAACGCTACAGAGAGGGTTTTGTAGCTCCTTTTCGCGGGTTGCTTCCCGACGGAACGTTCCCATCACGCAAAGATTCACAGTATCGGGTTTCTGCTCACCAGTGGCGATTCGCCGAATGGTGTGAGTTGGGAATAGCGGAATCGCGTGACATGCGGCTGCTCGCTTTGCGAAAGCGACTGTATGAGAACGATTTGAAACGGGTTGATACCGGCCGATCTGTTAGCACTGCAGATTCAGAACGCAACAATAGTGCGTCTTCGTTGTCGCGTGCCGACTGTAATTGGCGTGCCCTACTGCGAGCTGACGATTCTTTTGACGCTGCGGATAGCGCGGCTTACGAATCGAGTGAGCTGCTGGAGCGTCAGGGGATAGCAGTGATTCGGCGCGACGGTGGTAACACATACGTTGCGCTGGAAGGCGGATCTGCCAATGCCGGCTCTCATGGACATCCCGACAGATTGTCGCTTACCTTGCAATGCGGCAACAAAAGATTCCTTGATGACCCTGGTACCGGAAGCTATGTAGAAAGAAAGCTTCATTGGTACCGAAGCACACTTGCTCATCATGCTCCATTAATAGATCGTAAGTCACAAAGCACGAAAGGCGAGTACTCGACTACCGAACTTGTAGCGTTTGAGGATCGTGGCGGTTTCGGCTGGGTATGCAAACGCGCTAGACTTTCAAACAAGATTGTTGCGACTCGATATGTGGTTATTGCAGACGGATATCTCGTTGATGTATTGGAGTGGCAGTCTTTTGACTGCGTTGAACGCGAGCTTGCAATTTCACTTTGTTCGGGAGCGCGGGTTGTAGGCGAGGTTAATTGGGTAAGTGAGGCGGGCTCTCTCGCTACTGGCTTGGAAGACGGTTTTGACTTCGCAGAAAATGTAGAGGTACACAGTGGAAGAAGCTTCGAGCTAGAGGCGCTCAGTTTAAACGAGAGTTTAACAGGCGAGACGTTCGAGTCACTTCGTGTATGGGTCTTTCCAGACGAAGAATCATCATTAGTTCGCGCGTCGGTGCCGGCTCCTCCAGGCTATTCCGGTGATATTCAACGGCATTGGTTGCGAACGAATTGTGCGCCTAATAGCCGGGGGCGCGTCGTGTCATGCTACGCTTGGGCAACTGATGTTGAAAGACGCATTGCGTCCGTATCAGGCGGCGCTAGCAATGATGGAAACCTGATAACCGTTGTGTCCGGCAATGGTACAACTGCGTCTCATTTTTTAGTTAACGAGAGGTGGCGAATTGATTTGAAGGCTGCCAACGCTATTAGTTCTATTGATCTGGACGAATTGCGTGTGCAGCAGTCGTCGTTACTGTTTGATAGCGACGGCGTCGCCAGCGAAAGGAACGCAAGTAATACCAGCGGCACATCGAGTGTAGTCAACGCGTCTGCTAGCGGTAGCTTCATACCTCCATTGGCAAACGAAGAAAGTTCAGCCTCGACGAATGTCATTAGACTGTCCGATGGTGCGAGGATAGCCGCCACAGCTGCGAAGGCTCAGTACGTGAAGACGGAGCAAAGCTGGGAGGAGGCGGGATCCCCTTCCGCTCGTTTTGAGATATGGCAGGCGAATGGGCAGCTAGTAGTTGAAGTAGCTATGCAAGGTGACGTGGTAGCGCCAGCGGCCGGTTCGGAGAACCATTTGGACAACGAGAATGCGGACACAAATGCCACAGGTGTCCAGTTCTATGTGGGAGACGCCGCAGGCACTGAGTGGGAACATGGTTGGCTAACGATCCCGTCTACGGAACCGCGGTATACGGTTATTAAAGGTTCGCCGGTTCATCTTGAGTTGAAAGCCGAGTTCTTCGCGGAGGGAGCCGACAACAGTAATCGACTAGGCGTTGAACGAGGAGAAAGAGTTCGTGGTTGGAAGTTGCGTATCGCAGTTCCAGCTATGGATGTATGTAGAGGTAGCGGTGTTGTAGCTATCGACGTGGTCGTTAACGAGCGTCCAGCTTGGCGTGAGCGCAGGCGTGGCCAGCTCGTTTTAAGTGGTTGCTTTGGTGGCGATGTGGCGAGCTTCGCCTATTTGCGTGGCGACCGCCATGCGTTTTCTAGGGCGGTTTTGGTTTATTTGCGGGCGGAATAGGGCGTCGTAAACGCCGAGAGACGTTAGAGTGACGGCTGGGCACTATCTTGTTGGCATGGCCGGATTACCGTCCTGTTCCTGGCTGTCAAACCCGTATCCAAACCGATGTCCGAGTCGCTGCTATCTGCTGTAACCGTTGTTCTTTACGAGTCACAAGACCCCATCAATATTGGCGCGGTGGTGCGCGCCATGAAAAACATGGGCGTGCGCGATCTGCGGCTGGTCCGTCCTTGCCATTACGACCTTAACCGTATCGAGCAAGTTGCCCACGACACGCGTGATATCGTCGAACGAATTCGGCATTTTGACGACATAGATCAAGCTTTATCAGACTGCGTTCATGTTATCGCCTATTCGGGGCGGCGAAGGGCAGCGCGTTGGCCGCGACACACCCCCCAAAGTGCGGCAAAAGCGTTGCTCGACTGGGCGCAGCAAGATCAGACTCATGGCGAGGGGGAACAGCGCTTTGTCGTAGAAGGGAGTAAGTCGAATCGAGTCGCATTGGTTTTTGGAAGAGAGGACCATGGCGTTCCTAACGACGTACTCGATCGTGCCCACGCTATCGCGACCATTCCAACCACCGAGCACTTCTCGCTCAATGTGGCGCAAGCATGCCTTGTTGCTCTTTACGAACTTCACATTTTGGCGGGCGATTCCACACGAAAGCTTGCTGGACCAAAGCGTGCGGCGCCACCTCCTACTTCTCAAGATTACGAGCAAACTTTTAGCGACGTCGAGGCTGCGCTCGAAGCCATCGCGTTCTTCAAAACTCGTAATGCTGAGCATGTAATGCGAACCATCCGATCAATTGTCTATCGCGCAACAGTTGATCATAGAGAGTTAATGCTGATACGAGCATCGTCGATTGAAGTACTTCGTACAATCGATCGTGAAACTAAACGTTCAGTAGCTGAGGCTATTGCTAGTAAGGAGAACTCAACATGATTGACAAATTTCGTGAGCCGATACTCCCATATTCGCCTCCGCCTTACAACGAGCCATTAAGACGACGGGCCGCTGATGTAATACCGGGAGGTTCATCAACAGGGAGTAAACGACCAGACGCTCTGTTCGGCTCGCAGTCGTATCGCGTTGGCTTGCCTACGCACTACGTTCGCGCCGAGGGGTGCACACTGGTCGCGGAAGATGGCCGTAGCTACATAGACTGCACTATGGCGTTAGGGGCTGTGGCCATAGGCTATGCAGATGGAGCTGTAACGCGATTGGTTAAGGAGGCTGCTGCCTCTGGCAATGTTACCGGATTGCCGCACCAATACGAAGTAATTGTTGCCGAACGGTTAGCGGAAATTATTCCTTGCGGTGAGCAAGTTAGGTTCATGCGCTCAGGCGCAGAAGCGACAGCCGCCGCAGTTAGAATTGCGCGTGCAGCGACCGGTAGGACACACGTCGTTTGCTGTGGGTATTTTGGCTGGCACGATTGGTCAAGCCAATCGATAGGCGTTCCTGCAGAAATGAGCAACGATGTTACGTTGGTGCCGTTTAATGATGTAAGTCGGTTGGAAGCGGAGATGCAGCGGTTAGGAAACCAAGTCGCTGCGGTCATTATCGAACCATACATACACGAAGTCGCGTCGCGTGAATGGTTACAAAGTGCTCGCGATGCGTGCGACAAAGTCGAAGCGGTACTCGTATTCGACGAAATCAAAACCGCGTTTAGACTGCGCCCTGGTGGTGTTCAAGAGCTGCTAGGTGTGCTCCCAGATCTTACTACGGTCGGTAAAGCGTTCGCGAATGGTTACCCGTTAGCGGCAGTTGTTGGGAGGGCGGCAATTATGGAGTACGCTCAGCGCACATGGATATCTTCTACAGCTGCGGCGGAGAGCACCGGGCTCGCGGCCGCACTTGCTGTTTTAGATTGGCACGACCGAGTAGATGTAACCGAGCGCCTGTTAGTTGCAGGCAAAGGGTTACAAGAAATACTGCAAACATCGTTGGACAAGTTCGCGACCGGAGTTTCGGTTGGTGGATTGCCACAAATGCTGCATTTGTTTGCGGACAATGAAGAGCGATTAGATGAACTTGTTGTGGCAGGAGCTAGTACGGGAGTACTTCTTAAGCGTGGCGCGTACCAGTTTGTATCTTTAGCGCACAACTATGAGATACTCGACAAGTTGCATCAGCTACTTCCTGTAGCCTGTGAAATAGCAGCGAGTCGTGTTCGGTGAACGTTTTAAGTTGCGCAGTTCGTACTGATAGGCACTCATAAGAGGGGCATAGCATGACGTCTTCGGCCGGTCATATGGAGGGGCATCCGCTAATCGATGTACACGCGCATTTCCATACTCCATTCTCGGGGCGCACCGATTGGGAGCGATACAATCAGTCGCGACTTAGTGCGGGCTCGCATATGGGGATCAGGTTTCATGTAGCATCGGTGCTTGGTTCATGGGGAAAAGATTCTCCCACCTATTTCCCCTCTCCCTCGGACGTTAGTCGCGCTAACGACTGGATGTTGGAGTATTCCAAGCTGCACACGTACACGCACATACACACTCACACGCAGGTGCGTGCGTACGTCGTGGTGAATCCCAACTACGGTGCGCACGCAATTCAGGAGATAGAGCGGTGCGTTGCGGCCGGTGCGATCGGAATTAAACTGGCGGCTAGTAGGCGCGCAGATCATTCGCTACTAAATCCGGTGGCCGAAGCTGCCCGACATTACGGTGTTCCAATACTTCATCATGTGTGGCAGCACCGTCGCAAAGATTGGGGCGGTCAGGATGCATCGGATGGAATCGAGCTCGCACGACTAGCTGAACGCCATCCGAATGTGAAGTTCATATTGGCGCATATAGGTGGAGGTGGCGATTGGGCGCACACTTATCCAGCAGTTCGCAATTACGACAACGTTTTCTTAGACCTATCGGGTAGTGGAATAGATCGAGGAATGATCGACGAAGCTGCGCGAGTGATTGGCACCAACAGATTGCTGTGGGCCGCAGATCTTACGTTGTGCACCGGTTTAACTAAACGCCAAGCACTCGATCACATGGGATTAGATACCGAGGCGATAGCCGATATTTGCTGGCGAAATGCGGTGAGAGTTTTTGGCCTACACGCATTTGATGTAGCTCCGACTGAAGTTGGCCCAATCAATGAACACTCCCATTCTCGAGGACTCGGCGATTGAGCTCACTAACTAGCGGCGAGGAGATGTTTAAACCGGTAGATGTGACTTCTTGGATAGGCGGCTACCCATTTAGGGACATACCTCATCCAGAACCGGAAGTCCTTGTTCGTGTCTTAGAGCGCGAGGGGTGCGCCGGCGCGTGGGTGGGTTCGCTGGACGGCGCCTTTCACCGCGATCCGGTTCAATCCAACCGATCACTTGTGCGCACCTTAGCTCCGTTTAGGGGCAATAGAGGAGGGAATGACGGGGCAGGGGTAGCGCTGATACCGTCACCGATTGTTAGACCAGACTGGCCGGACTGGGAACAGCAGCTAGCCTTCGCCGTCGATGAGGGTGCAGAATCGGTTCGCGTTTACCCTGCTCAGTGGGGGTATGCGGGAGGACATCCGGCACTATCAGAGTTGGCGTACGCATGCGGTGAGTCAGGGTTGGTGCTTCACATTACCATGCGTTTCGAGGACTTACGTCAGCGGCATCCTATGGATGTGGCGGGAGACGTTACCTGTGCGGCGGTGCGTTCACTAGGTCGGCTTGCGGGCACGTCGTGTCGGATAGTGGTTGCGGGCGCAGGGCGTGAGCAAATTGAAGAGATTCACTGGGGGCTAACCGCCGATGAGCAGCAAAGGGTTTGGTACGACTTCCATTGGGTTTGGGGGCCGCCTGAGGATCATTTCGCGCACTTGGTAAGGACAATAGGTGCGCAGCGTTTAGCGCACTCAACTTGGTGGCCACTTAGGTTAAGCCAGCAACGGAAGGCGCTATTGGAACTGTTGCCAGATGACGTAAAAAAGGCGGTTTCTGACCGAGATTTCGCCTGTGGACGGTCAATTATGAGATCATTATCGTGAATATCATGTTTAAGTGGTCAGATACACTTGCGTACAAATACGGTGACGGACATAATAAGCGCTGCAAAAACATGCCGGGCCTTAACTTACGCGAGTGGGTTAGGAGCCCGAAGCATGCCTCGCCACTTTCCAGTACCCGACCCAAACGTCGATGACGGTCAAGAAGAAGTGGACAATTATACCGGGGTTCATCGCTCTCGCCGCAGCAGCAGCACTGCTGTCGGCGTATAGTGGCGCGTCGTCGTCACAGGGAAAGCGAATCGAGCAACCGATAAAGTTCGTCCACGCGCCGCACGTTGAGAAGGCGGGCATGAACTGCCTGTACTGTCACAGCGCTGCGAACAAATCACCGGATCCTGGGAACGCATCGGTATCCACTTGCATGGGTTGCCACAGCTTTGTGAAGCCTCAGTCTGAGGAAATCAAAAAGCTTGCGCAGTATGCAAAGGATGGAAATCCGATTCCTTGGAACCGAGTACACAAGCTTCCGGATTACGTTCAGTTTCCGCACATGCGTCACGTGAACGCTGGCGTAACCTGTCAGTCCTGCCATGGCAACATTCAGAGTCAGGGTGCGCAGGGTCCGGATACAAACTATGTGCCGGTTCAGCAGGTGGTATCTTTGAACATGGGTTGGTGCGTAAACTGCCATGTTCAGGGCTACAAGCCAGCTGACGGAGCTCGGGCGGCCGGCTTGCCGGTTACTCCGGAGCTGGAAGCACAGCCACCGAAGAAAGCGCGGTACGACTGCGCGGTGTGCCACTACTGATCGACTGACCTCCATGCACAGGGCAAACGGGGCAATACTGCACTGTAAGCTCTGTGCATCCGCTTGGAGCGGAGTTACTGCATGAGCACAGAAGCGGGGACCGGCGTAAAGCGCCGGGACTTCCTTAAAATCCTAGGCGCCACGGGCGCCACGACGGCTGTTGTGGGCTGCTCCTCCGAAAAGGTGGGGAAGCTCATACCGTATGTAACCTCACCCGACAATACTGTTCCGGGTGTTTCGCAGTATTACGCTACGACGTGCAGAGAATGTGCAACGGCGTGTGGCGTGATGGCGGAGGTTCGCGATGGCCGTCCTATCAAACTAGAAGGCAATCCTGAGCATCCCCTAAATCGCGGCGCGATTTGCGCTACGGGGATGTCTGCTATGCAGGGGTTGTACAACCCTGACAGGTATCGCCAGCCTATGATACGCGAGGGTGGCGAGCTCAAGCCCGCTACATGGGAGCAAGCTATTGAGCTTCTCACCACTCGTATAAATGAAGTTAAGAGCCGCCAGCAAGCTGGTGGCGCTGTCTTTATTAACCAGCATGAAACCGGAACGTTCGCTGGTTTCCTCGACCAGTGGCTCGCTGCGCACGGAATGCCTGCGCATTTGGGTTACGACGCATCGGCTTCGCACGCTGCTATTGAGGCGCACCGCCGAGCTTATGGAACTGCTTGGCCAACCCTCAATTTCGCCGCGGCTAAGCTGGTTGTTAGCTTCGGCGCCGATTTCTTGGATACGTGGGGTCAAACGGTTCCGTATCAACTCGATTGGGCAGATGCTCGTTCGAATTTCGAAACCGCTCCACGTCTCGTTTACGTCGGTGCACGCCGCTCACTTACTGGCCTAAATGCCGATCAGTGGATCGCTGCACGCCCTGGTAGCGAGATGGCGATCTGCGCAGCGCTCTTAGGACAAGGAACGGCGCAGGCAGCTTCCGAAGCTTCAGGTGTTTCAGTAGAGACAATCGAAGCACTGGCTGCTGAGATCACTGCCGCTGGCAGTGGTACAATGGCTATCTGTGGTGTCACAACCGCTGATGCTGTTGAGTGCGGCGTCATGGTTGCTGACATCAATAAGCGCGCTGGCAGTGTAGGTACAACCGTTAAGCCTTCCTCTGGTCATGGCGGTTATACCGGACTCTCAAGTTATGCTGACATCGCTGCTGCTCAGCAGCGTATGGACGCAGGCTCGGTTCCAATTGTTTTCGTTCGCGGGGCCAATCCCGTGTACTCAATGCCGAAATCTGCGGGCTTCGCTGCTGCGTTTGCGAAAGTACCGTTCAAGGTTTCCTTCTCCAGCATGCCAGACGAAACATCTTCGATGTGCGACCTGGTGTTGCCGGACAACCACTGGTTAGAGAGTTGGGGTGACGCAGTAGTCGCCGAAGGTCAGCTTGGGTTGCAACAGCCCATGCTAGACCCAGTGTTCGATACGCGTTCTACTGCAGACGTGCTTATTGAGGTAGCACGTAAGGATCCAGCGCTTGCCGCTCGTTACAACGTTACGGATTTCCGTAGCTGGTATGTGTCGCAGTTCCCGGGAGGACAAAGTGCACTTGCTAGTGCGCTAACCTCTGCGTTGGCGTCGGCTTCGCCTTTAGCGTCGCGCATCCAGAGCAGTTCGTCTGCCGCTGCACCTGCGGTCGTTACACCGCTCACTGTTGGCGAAGGTCAGTACTTCGTTCATGTGTACTCGTCATCGTTAATGGGTGACGGACGCGGTGCAAACAAGCCTTGGTTGCAAGAGCTTGCTGATCCCGTCACGAAGCTGGCTTGGCAGTCGTGGGTCGAAGTACACCCGCAAACAGCTAAGCAGTTAGGTCTGAAAGAAGGGCAGCACCTCACTATCGAAACGCCCGCTGGCTCAATCACGGCGCCGGCTTATAAGTACATGGGTGTTCGTCCCGATACTGTTGCCGTTCAGATGGGTCGTGGCCACACTGATTACGGACGTTTCGCGCGTAACATCGGTGTAAATGCTCTCGATCTGTTACCGGTAGTTACCGACTCTGCAGGCGGGCTCGCTCTCGCTTCTACAGTTGGTAAGGTCACCGTAAATAGCGAAATCTCTCAACTCGTCACCACCGAAGGATCCGCACGTCAGCACGGGCGTGGTATTGCTCAGGCAATGGATATCGGTGAGCTCAGCCAGCCTGAATCTGGTGACGATCATGGGCATGGAGGGCACGCAATCGCGGGCGCTCCACCGCAAGAGTTCGAAAAGGGTTTGCGCTCGCCTGTTGCAGCTGATGCGCAGGGTGAGTTTGCAAACCCGAACGCGAAAGCAAAGGGGATGTACAACCCCGAGCATTCGTCGGGGATGGTAAATCGTCGCTGGGCGATGACTATCGACCTTTCGCGGTGCACGGGTTGTTCTGCATGCGTCGTTGCTTGCTACAGCGAGAACAACATCCCAACGGTTGGTGCGCCTTATCAAGGAAGGGCGCTAAGTCCAACCAAATGGGATGAGCGTCCTGGTGCGAACATCATTAAGGGGCGCGAAATGACGTGGATACGTCTTGAGCGCTACTACGAAGGAAATCACAACACGGAAAACGAGTTCTCATCTGATTTTGAGACCCGCTTCGTTCCAATGTTGTGTCAGCACTGTGGCAACGCTCCTTGTGAGCCAGTTTGTCCAGTTTACGCGACCTATAGCTCACCAGACGGTTTAAACGTTCAGGTTTATAACCGTTGCGTAGGTACGCGTTACTGCAGCAACAACTGTCCTTACAAGGTTCGTTACTTCAACTGGTTTGGTTACGGTGAGCCCGACCGCAAGCACTATGCTTGGCCGGAGCCGATGCATTGGATGCTTAACCCGGATGTAACGGTTCGTGGTAAAGGTGTCATGGAGAAGTGCACCTTCTGCGTCCAGCGTATCCGTGAAGCGGAGCATCGTGCTAGTGCAGAAGGACGCGAGGTTAAGCCTGACGAATTCACTGTCGCGTGTGCACAAAGCTGTCCGTCGCGTGCGATCGTGTTTGGTGACGCCGCGGACGAGAACTGGAGCGTATCAAAACTCGCTTACGACAGACGCGCCTATCACGTATTCAAGGAATTGAACACGTACACGGCCGTTGTCTATCTCAAGAAGGTCAACCATCCGGCGCCTGAGTCGACGCCGGTGCGGGCTTAGGAGCAAAGCGCATGGCGACAGCAGCGCATCCCGTTCGCGAAGGAGTACGTGGGCCGAACATAGCGTCGGCCGATGTACAACTGCCCGCGGTTAGGGATTACGAACAAGTAGATCGCGAGATCATTGCGACTCTAGGTTTCACGAAGAAGTGGTTTATTGGGCTGGCGATCTCCATAGTCGCGATGCTCATCGGCGTGAGTGGCTGGCTATACCAGATTTACTGGGGGCTTGGCCAAGCCGGTTACGAACCGCCTGTGATGTGGGGTAACTACATCATCACTTTCGTGTTCTGGGTTGGTATCGGTCACGCCGGCACACTCATCTCGGCTATCCTCTATCTCTTTAGAGCAGGTTTCCGAACCTCAATCTATCGAGCTGCAGAAGCGATGACCGTGTTTGCTGTTATGACAGCCGGTCTCTTTCCAATTCTGCACACCGGACGTCCTTGGAAGTTCTTCTGGTTAGTTCCGTATCCTAACTGGCGACTGCTGTTCCCCAACTTTAAGTCGCCGTTGGTGTGGGACGTGTTCGCTATCTCCACGTACCTCACCATATCAACAACATTCCTTTACATCGGTCTTATTCCCGATATCGCGGTACTACGTGATAAGGAAACGAATCCGGTTCGTAAACGGATACTTGCAATACTTTCGCTAGGCTGGCGTAACAGTGACCGCGAATGGCGCCACTTCGCAAAGGCCTATCTGTTCCTTGCGGCATTCTCTACGCCGCTAGTGCTCTCTGTTCACTCGGTGGTGTCCTTCGACTTTGCGATGGCGCTTACACCAGGATGGCACGCTTCAATCTTCCCGCCGTACTTCGTTGCTGGTGCAATTTTCTCCGGCTTCGCGATGGTGTGGACGATCGTCATCCCAATGCGTAAGTGGTTCAAGCTCGAACATTACATCACGCTTAACCACCTTGATGCAACAGCCAAAGTTGTGTTGTTCACGTCAATGGTTGTTGGTAACGCCTACCTAATCGAGTTCTTTATTGCTTGGTACTCGGGCGTACGTTTCGAACAAGAGTTCTTCTGGAACCGTGTCTTCGGACAGTGGTGGTGGGCCGCATGGATAATGCTGCTCTGCAACATGGCGCTGCCAATGTCGCTGTGGTCGCAGAAGCTGCGTCGTAACCCAGCTTGGTTGTTCATACTCAGTATCTTCATCAATCTGGGTATGTGGTTCGAACGTTTCGTTATCGTCGTGCCGTCTCTGTCACACGAGTTCGAGCCGTGGCAGTGGGGTGGTTACGTCGTTAGCTGGGTCGATATGTGTTTGTTGGTCGGAAGCTTCGGCTGGTTCTTTATGTGGTTCCTCCTCTTCGTCAAGCAGTTGCCTGTTATGGCAATAGCTGAGCTCAAGGAGATCGTGGTACCACGACAAAGACATAGTCACTCAGCGGGAGGTGGGCACTAATGTCAGGCGTACTTGGTGCATTCCATGAGCTTGATACCACCGTTGGTGCTATCAAGGCCCTCAAAACTCGGCGCCTTGGCGATGTAACGGTTTACTCGCCCACCATTCGCCACGAAATAGATCATGCCATCGACGCGCCTGTAAGTGTCGTTAGGCGGTTTACTCTAGTAGGTGGTTTGTTAGGTGTCAGCTTTGGCTACTGGGTTTCGATCTGGTCGTCGAATTACTGGCCGATGGTCACAGGCGGAAAGGCAATCGCATCGTGGATCCCATACACCATCATTGGTTTCGAAATGATGGTTCTTGTCGGTGCGCTTTCTACGGTTGCGGGCATGTTCATTAACGCACGTATTCCGCGACTAACTACAACAACCGGCTACGACGCACGATTCTCGGGCGGACATTTCGGTATATACATCGAATGCCCTCCCGATAAGGCAGGGCAAGCTGAGGAGACATTGCGTGAGCTCGGTGCGGTGGAGGTGCGTCGTGAAGGCTGATAGCACTATGGGCACATTCACAGCTGCTGCGACTGTTCGAGTGTTTCGCACAATGGCGATCGCAATTGTGCCGCTGTCGTTGGGAGCTTGCGAGTGGTTTACAGACTTCAAGGTGCAACCAGCGATCGAACCATGGGAAGCGCCTTCGCAGCATCCCAACGATACGCTAACGCCGCCGCGTGGTAACCCGCAGTACAGTGTTCCTATGCAAGGCACGCTGTCACCTGCATTCGCCGTATCACACGCTCCTACACTCGGTGCAATCGACTCCATGTCAGGTATCGCTAATCCGGTACCACTTGAAGCGGCTTCGGTTGAACGCGGGCGCATACAGTATCAGATCAATTGCATGGTGTGCCACGGTCCTGCCGGTGCAGGGCTAGCAACTGGCACAATTGCAAAGGTAAGCCCGCAATACGGCATTTCTGCGCCGCTTACAACAGATCAGGCCAAAGATCGTACCGACGGATATATCTACGGAGTTATTCGTAACGGTCGCGGTCTTATGCCCAGCTATAATCGCATCGAAGAAAGCGAACGCTGGGATATCGTAAACTACGTTCGTGCGTTGCAGGGCAAGGCTTCACTTGCTGCTGACACGACATTGGCTGGTCGTCCGGGTGAAACAGGAACAACTGTTCCCGGTGCGTCATTCACGGCGCCTACACGTCCAGCACCTTACGTCCATCCGGGTGCGAAACTTACGCCGGGTAGCTCTGGCGTTAACTCCGCCACATTCGGTAGAGAAAACAACGGCGCTTCTAAACAGGGGCAGGGGCACTAGTGAGCGCGCACTATCATTATCCGTCGCGCGAAGATTTCGCGCGTAGGCTTGCAAGCAAAACATTTCCTCGCACACTAACGCTTGCATGCACCATACTCGCCCTCGCAGGAACAGCATTATTCCTGTATGGAGCTTTTACAGGAGTTGAGCGCGCCTGGTATGCGCTGCACTTCAACTGGCTTTTCTTTGCGACTGTTTCGTCGGCTGGTGTAGCGTTCGCAGCAGTGCAACGAATCGTCACAGCTCGTTGGTCGCGACCCGTTGTGCGCTTTGCAGAAGGATATGTGGCATTCATGCCGATAGCGTTCATTCTGCTACTCGTCATCCTGCTACCTGGTAAGAGCCACATCTTTACATGGGCCGGACGCGAATCGATAAGCATCGCAGAAAAGGCTGCCTATCTCGATCCAACGTTCTTTATTCTGCGTGGCGTAGTCCTGTTTGCGCTCATGGCTGGCTTCCAGCTGTGGTTCGTTTATAACTCGGTGCGACTTGATGTCGCTATTCTCCCCGACTTCGGTTCGTCGTGGGCAGCTGGTATAAGGCGACGTATGCGTGCCGGCTTTGGAGATGAGCGCAGAGAGCTACACTCGCAGCATTCGCTGCAAGGTAAGCTGGCAGTAGCGGTAGCGATGACGTTTGTTATTGGGTGGTGCTTCATGGCGTGGGATTATTCGATGACGCTTACGCTGCACTTCCAACAAACGATGTACGCGTGGATCGTCTTTATGGGCGGATGGCTCATTATGATGATGTCGCTTTCGCTGATCGCAATGTGGTGGCGTAACCACCTAGAGATGGCCGATGTAGTCACTGAGGACCATTTCTGGGATCTAGGTAAGCTTTGCTTCGCTTTCACCGCATTCTTCGGATACATAAGCTTTGCTCAGTACCTAGTTATTTGGTTTGGGAATATGCCTGAGGAAACGCACTTTTACAGGCTGCGCCTTATAGGCGTATGGAAGCCGGTAACTCAGATTATCCCTATACTTATCTTTTTCCTTCCATTCTTTGGGCTCATCTCTAGGGCCGCCAAAGTCTATCTCCCGACATTCGTGTTTTTCGCGCTCTGCTCCACCATAGGGTTGTGGTTACACCGCTACATCGAAGTGTACCCCTCAATCTTCGGCGAGGTTAGCTCCCTTCCGTTTGGAATCTGGGAGGTTGGAATCGCACTCGGCATGCTCGGGCTTTGGGGACTTAGCTACTCTCTCTTCATGAATGCGTTCCCGGCGATGCGCGTTTTTATGATGACGTCGCCCTACCGCGATGAAGTTCAGGTACCTGTAGATCCTCGCACTATGGAGCCGCTGCCTGCGCACGAGTGAGCAAGGGTAGCGTGAGGTGCTGAACGTAGGCGGGGCGCGACCTTGGTGGACGCGCCCCGCCTTAGTGTTTCTTTCGGTACTTTGCATAGCAGTCGCTGGCTTTTTCCGATCATGCAAAGTTTCTCGCGATGCCCCACTGTAATAGTCAGTGATTGCGTGTTATAGTTTACAACTTCCCTTGGGGCGTTAGCTCAGCTGGGAGAGCACCTGCTTTGCAAGCAGGGGGTCGCCGGTTCGATCCCGGCACGCTCCACTCCAAGGTTCTATTAATGAGGTCTATTCCTCTCGCGTGTTCAGTGGCAACTGTTCTATATACGCCTCCGTATAAGGTAGCTCTCTAAGCTGTCAGGCCATCATCCAATTTTGTGCAAAACTACCGTCGTCAACGGTTTCATCTGCTACTCTGCTTAGCAATGAGGCAAAATCAGACTCTGGAATTGCGTCGCTAAAGTAGCGACCCTGTTGTTCAAAACATTGTAAGCGAGCCAATCGTTGTGACTGCTCAATACCTTCCACTCCTTCGCCAGTTACTCTAAGTGACAGCCCGCGCGCCAAACGTACCAACGAAGACACAATAGAAGCGTCTCTTCGGTCGTAAAGCATATTTGTAACAAAGCGCCGATCGATCTTTATGCCATCAATCGGTGCCTCCCTAAGAAAGGTGAGCGACGCGAATCCAACACCAAAATCATCTACTACAAGTTGAATTCCTAACTTCTTGATAGCACGTAACGACTCGATCATCACGCTGCCATCCACCATAGTGCTGCTTTCTGTTAGTTCGAAAACTAGCGCATCAGGTGAGCATCCAGTTTCATCGAGAATAGCTGCGACACGTCGATCGAACTCTCTTTCTCGAAGCTGAACCGCGGAGATGTTCACGGACACACGTAACGATGCTGGTGTTACATGAGTAAAAGCACACCCTGATAACTGCTGCCGTGTTGCCATTTGTCTCCACTTAACAATTGTTTCACACGCTTGTTTTAACACGTATTCGCCGATAGGTACGATTAGTCCAGTATCCTCAGCTAAAGGTAAGAAAGTAGCAGGACTTATTAGTCCACGTTCAGGATCGCGCCAACGTAACAGTGCTTCCGCACCTGTTAGTTTGCGTGCGACAACATCAATTACAGGTTGGTAGTGAACTTCAAACTGATCTGTAGCAACCGCATGCGACAAACGCGATTCACGTCTGCGAGGTACCGAATGGTCACTAGCATCGCGTGGTGCAACTCTTTCATTGGGTAACTGCATACCTGAGGCTGCGGGTGTCAACATCCGCCCGCGCCTCCTGTCGTACTTTGTTCGATACATGTCTGCATCTGCTGCATCCAGCAGAGCTTGCGCGCAAGTGCCATCTAGCGGTGACATAGCACTGCCAACGCTCGCTAGAATCCCCACTTCTTTCTCGTTTCCTAAATCTACCGGTGCAGCTAGACACTCAATTATGGTGTTGCGCACATGTCCCAAATCGCGTCTGCTTGTTACGTCTGGCAACAGAACTACAAACTCATCTCCGCCGAGTCTTGCCACGGCATCTGATTTTCGCACACATTCGAGCAAACGCGATGCAACTTGTTGCAGCATTATGTCGCCCGCCTTATGCCCCAATGTATCATTGATAGCCTTGAAGCCATCCAAGTCAACAAAGAGCAAACCGGTCTTCTTACCATAACGAGCTCCAAGTGCAAGCGCTCTTTCTAAGTGGTCTAAAAAGAGGTCTCTATTAGCAAGTCCGGTAAGCGGGTCATGCGTTGCTTTGTGTGCGGCTTCAACGCGTGCTGCTTCAATAGTCGCAATTCTTCGTTGACGTTCAATTGCGTATCGCACCACACGAGCGAGTACATGTGGGGGAGTTTCCGATTTAACCAAACACTCCTGTGCACCGGCACGTAGCGCCAGCAGCGCGGTTGAATCGTCAATGCTACGCGTGTAAACGATCACTGGTGTCGACGGCGTTAATGAGCGAACTTCGGTAACAGCAGAAACAATGTCTGACGTACCATTCTCGCATTCGACGATCATAACGTCGAACTTCTGTTCGCTCAGCGCTGTTCGCGCTGCGGTTGCAGAGTTGACGCGCATCAAGAATAGCTCGCCAATAGCCTGCGTCTGTAGGCACTGCTGTGCGTAAGTAGCGTCCTCATCGCAGCTGTCGATGAGAAGTACACGCAACGCGTCTACTCTGGTTTGAAAGAGGTCTGACACGTCTTTATTGGGAACAGTCAGTGGCTCCGGCATGAGAAAACGATAACTCCCGTTTCCACAAACGCCAGAGTAAAGCATATTTGTGATCTTTCTCGCGCCGTACGGCGGCTTCTGATAGCTTTAATAGAAGGTGCTTTCGGCACTGCTTAACTACTCCTACCGCCAACTGTGACTCATAGACCATGACAGCCACCAACGCACAGATTCCAGCAGTTGGGGACCAAGCCCCCGACTTCACCTTGATGTCTACCTCTGGCTCCACGGTAACCCTCTCCGCATTTCGTGGTGTGAGCGATGTACTCGTCGCGTTCTTCCCGCTGGCCTTTACGGGAACGTGTACAAGCGAAATGTGTGCCTTTACGGATGATTTCGATCAGTTCACGGAAGCCGGTGTACAGATCCTTCCTATTAGTGTTGATGCACGTCCGTCATTGGACGAGTACAAACGTAAGTACAACATGAAGGTCGAATTACTTTCAGACTTTAAGCGCGATGCTTCGCGCGCCTTTGGCGTGCTGAACGAGGAAGCATTTTACGCTCAGCGTTCGTACTTCTTAGTGGACAAAGAAGGGATCGTTCGTTGGGTCCATGTAGAAGCAAAGTCTGCATTGCGCCGCGAGAACTCAGAAATACTCGCCGAGATAGCAAAGCTACAGGAAAGCGGCCAAGTCTAAGGCGCGTGATTAGTTGTTAAGAGCTGCAAAACAAACGCCCGGTTCAAATTGCGAACCGGGCGTTTGTCTACCAAACCGATATTAGCTATAAGCTTGAGTTACACCTTATGCTTCCGACGTCTGATCTGACGTCTGATGCGACAGCTGAGAAGTGTCGGTTGTGATCGCAACCTTCTTAGGTTTAGTCGGTGCAATTTTCGCGACGCGTACTGTCAATACTCCGAGTGCGTTGTGGGCAGCGATAGAGTTTACGTCGGCCTCCTTGGGCAGGCGGAAGCGTCGCACAAATTTCCCGTTAGTCGTTTCCGACACCAACTGACGCTCGCCTTCGGAAAGCGCCTGCTGTTCTCGACTGCCGCGTACTATCAGAACGCCTTCGTGCGCTTCTACCTCAAGGGATTCTGGGCTTATTCCCGGAACGTCAAACTGAAACAGAAAGGCATCCTTATTCTCGCGGACGTTCATTGGGGGTTGCCAACTGTTTCGCGCGGTTGGCGCGAACACGTCATCGAACAATCTGTCGATCTCTCTGCGAAGTCCGTTAACGGGGGCTGCAGGAACGAAGTTCATCGTATATCCAGCCATCGGGTAGTCTCCTAAAAACGTTAAGGGTTGTGCTCGCATTTCAAGCAGCTCTTGGACCAGCTGTTTTCAGCCTAAGCGACCGACTTCGCTAGACCCAACTGTCATCAATGCAGTTCGATCAGTCGTTTCGACATTCGTCATCTCATAGTTCGGTCAGCTTGCCCGATCGTGGCCGCCTGTCTTAGCTTCCAACTGTTCCTAAGATCACCTAGCCCCTTAAACCCATACTCTGGCCATGGGCTTCTCACTTTCCGATGCCGAATAACAAATCGAGCAGTCAGACACAGCATGAACTGATGAGAACTGCTTCCGTCGCCACTTCGTTGGAGTCAATGGCGACTAGGCTAGCGGGTGATCGCTCTGATACGACAATCTCGCCGCAGGTGGCCATTTCCGAGATGGCGACGTTGTTGGCTCGGTCGAGCGATACCGAGAGCGGTGCGATTGCCGCACTTGTTGTGCTAAGGCGCGCTACGGGTTCAAGAGAGGCTCGTGTTGAGATTCGGTACCAGGGCACTCTACGTACCGTTTGGACAGACAGCGGAACAAGAGGTATTGGTTCGGAGTTAATCGATAGCTTTCACACCACACCACTCACCACCGCTGGCGAGCAGTTTGGTGCGTTAATCCTTGACTCCCCCACGCTTGCCAACAGCGAGTTAACTGAACTGTCTGCTGTTGCGGCCGATCTATTCTCAGTAGCGGCTTCACGCGATATGAGAATGCGTCAGCTTGAATTGGAAGTGCATTCGCAAGTGCGTCTGTTGGCCGAACAGCGTGAGTTCATGGAGCGAATCGTAGACTCGCTGCCATTTGGTTTGCACGTCGTAGATCGCGACTATCGTATTCATGCATGGAACCACCGCCGCGAAGTTGGGATGCTAGGTGTTTCAAGAGATGACGCCATAGGCCGCACAGTTTTTGAAGTTTTAAGCAGACAACCGCGCGATCTCATTAGAAGCGAGTTCGATGAGGTTTTCGCGACTGGAAAAATGCAACAGTTTCAAATGGAGAGCAGTGCGACAGGAGAGCGACGCACTTTTCGCATCTCCAAAATACCTATGTCGCTTGGGGCTGACGACGTCACACATGTTATCACTGTCGGCGAAGACATAACCGACTGGAAGGCAGCGCTCGACAGAATCGCTCAGTCTGAAAAGCTCGCAGCACTTGGACAGCTGGCAGCAGGAGTCATGCACGAGTTAAATAACCCGTTAGCAACTATAGCTGCGTGCGCGGAATCCATTTCCCTTGGTTCAGAACTCGGCAAAGCTGGTGGCGCGACTGCTAATCCAGAGCAGTGGGTGCGAATAATAGAAATGGAAGTACAACGTTGTAGGAAGATAGTAGACGGACTTCTTGACTTCTCCCGCCCCAAGCCCGTGTCGCGAGAAGTCGTAGATTGCAACGATTGCTTACAACGTGCGCTGTTCTTGTTGCAGCATCACCCGCGCTACAAGAGAGCAACTATTGACACCAAGCTTCACGAAGCGCCGCTGTACATTAAAGGCGATGTCGACCAACTCATTCAGGCCGTAATAGCGTTGGCAATGAACGCATTCGACGTTACGCCTCCCGGTGGTAGGGTCGCGTTTCGTACCGCCACTACCATAGGCGAAGATGGCAGCCCCAACGCACTAATCGAAGTAGAAGACGAAGGTCCTGGAATATCACACTCACTAGCTCACAAAATATTTGAGCCGTTTTTTACAACTAAGCCGCAAGGACAGGGAACTGGACTCGGTTTGTCCATATGCTACGGCATCGTTTCCGATCATGGTGGAACATTCGAGCTTGTTCAGCCGGATGTTAAAGGAGCTACGTTTCGCATATCTCTACCCATTGTCCAGCGGGATTTACAACGGAGCACCAAATGACCGTGCAACCTCCGATTCGGCTGCTTATAGCAGAAGACGAAGAGAACCTTGGCATGATAATCGAACAGTTCATGACTGCGCGGGGCTTTGCAGTGACGATCGTTCGTAACGGGAGAGACGCGCTCGATAAGCTGCGCAATGAGCGATTCGACGTGGCGCTGCTTGATATAGTTATGCCACAAATCGATGGTTTAGAGGTGCTCCGTCAACTGCGTTCGCAACCGCTCCCTCCAGAAGTAATAGTTGTTTCCGGAAACAGCACGGTCGATACCGCGCTGTCTGCAATAAGACTGGGCGCATACGATATGCTGGCCAAGCCTTATCGAATGGCAGAAGTAGAGGCGCTAGTTAGGCGTGCGTGGGAAAAAAGAGTGCTGTTACGTCACAACGCCGCTATGACTGCACAACTCCATCGATGTGGTTTGCCGCCAGAGTTTGAAACACAGTCTGCGGCCATGCGTGCAATGCTATCGCTCGCTGAAAAATACGCGGACGAAGAAACTCCCGTGCTAATAAGAGGTGAGCAAGGTGCTGGTAAGGAGAGCTTGGCGCGACAGCTACACTCAACTAGCAAGCGTTCTGGCGAACCATTTGTTGTAGTTGACGATGCGGCGCTGCGCGATATGAGCAACGGTGACGACGCCGTTGATGTTGGTGGCGATGCTATTGAGATCGCCGGCGCTGGTACGTTGTACATCAGAGACATAGACCGCCTTACTCCATCTGCGCAGCGAAGGTTGCTCATTGGACTTGTTAGTCATGCAGTTGAGTCGCGTGATGGTTTGCATCGTCGGGTTCCGTTGCAAGCGCGAGTCATAGCGGCCACATCTGCTAACGAAGAGCTTCTGGCATCGGCCGTTGACGAAGATTTGTTACGACTAGTTTCGACTGTGAACATATCGCTCCCTCCACTTCGGAACCGTTCAGAAGACATACCTTTGTTAGCCCGCAGATTCTTGCTTCAGAGCGGTTCGCGATTTGAGCCTGATCAATCGGCTATTGCGCTTCTGGAGTCGCTTGATTGGCCAGGAAACGTTGCTGAGCTTAAGCTGGTTGTGCAGCGAGCCGCGCTCCTAGCAGGAGACACTCCAGTTACAGCCGCTCATGTGGCTCCAGCTGCAACGACATTTGCCGCGAGAGATTTGCATAGCGGGAGTGATGGTGTCGAGAAAAGCATGAGACTTTCAGATGTTGAGAAACAACATATAGCCAATGTCCTTGAGTACACTGGGTGGCATCAAGGGAACGCTTCGCACTTACTTGGTGTTTCTCCCAAAACGTTGTACCGCAAGATACGCGAGTACGGTTTCGAGCGCCCTAACAACAGTCGTCGTAACTAATACATCCAGGTATAGGCCATGAAGATTCTTGTCATAGAGGACGACCCAACGGTAGGTGAGTTTGTTCGACGCGGCTTTGAGGAACAGCGTTGGCAAGCAGAGCTTGTCGCAGATGGTGCAGAAGGTGAGCGGTTAGCAATAAGCCAGCCGTACGATTTGGTTGTGCTAGATATGCGCCTTCCTTCTAGGAATGGTTTGGACGTGCTTCGCAGTTTGCGTGCGCGCGGCTTTGAGCGGCCTATACTTGTGCTAACGGCTCAAGATGCGGTAGACGCAAAGGTCGAGACACTGCGTGCTGGTGCCGACGATTATGTAACTAAGCCGTTTGCTTTCGAGGAATTGCTTGCGCGTGTCGAAGCACTGGGACGTCGTCCGCGCGCAATGGCATCTCCGCGCCTTCAAGTTGGTGATTTGGAGTTAGATCAGGGAACGCGTGAAGTACACAGAGCTGGCGAGAGCATTGAGCTTACACCAAAAGAGTTCTCTGTTTTGGAGTACCTAATGCGTCATTCAGGGAGAGTTATGAGTCGTACGCTTATAACCGAGTACGCGTGGGGTTATCACTTCGATCCTGGAACGAACATTGTGGACGTAGTTATCAATCATCTTCGTAAGAAAATCGATGCGAAGCACGAGAAGAAGTTAATAACTACGGTTCGCGGCGTTGGTTACATGATACGCGGCTAAAGGCAGCACATGCGTTCAATTCGTACACGTCTAACTCTCGCATTTGCGGGTGCGTTAGTGGCAACGATGTTGGCACTGGCGTTGTCGTTGTATTCGGTTAGACGTGCTGGCGTGATGAGGGATTTGCAAACTAGCTTACACAGCCAAGCCGACTTCACAAGACGTTTAGTAGATGTGTCGAGAGATATTTCGCCGAGTGAGCTCAGTGTTACTCCGGATTCCGTAATTGAGAGTGCGGTTGTACCACGAATGATGCCGCTTCTCGATTTGGTACCCAATTATGTAATGGTGAAGGACCGTCGCGGAAACACATTATATAGGTCTCAGCAGTTGCAGGCACTAAGCGTTGACAATGTGTATAGGTTGGACAATGCTGCAATGGCGATAGCCAAAGATTCGATTGTTACCAGCGTTACTGTTGGCCGTCGCACCCTACTTATGACAGGCCGGAGATTGTCTGCGGCTAGAGCTTCGCGAGTGGATCGTCTTTTTGTCGCTATCTCAACTGAGGACGCAGACAGGCAGCTTCGCGAGCTAGTGCAGACATTCATTGTAATAGCTCCATTTCTTGTAATCCTTTCGGTGCTAATTGCGTACATGATAGCTGGTAGGGCATTCCGTCCTGTTGATCGAATTATCGATCAAGTGGAAGCCATTACCGACGGACGTTCACTTCATCGTAGGCTGGCTATCGGTGCGGCTGGTGATGAGTTAGCTCGTTTATCGGCAACGCTTAACGCGATGATCAGCCGTTTAGAAGCATCGTTCGGCGCATTACGTAGGTTTACTGCTGACGCGAGTCATGAGCTAAAGACGCCACTCGCTGTAATGCGCGCCGATGTAGAGCGCGCCATGTCGCACAACACGACTCGTGAAGAGAAGGCGGTGGCGCTAGAGGAAGCACTTCAGCAGGTTACGAGGATGGCGGATCTTGTCGATTCGCTTCTTACGCTTGCTCGCGCAGATGAAGGGCGGTTCGACCTACATAGAGAGCCGATTGAGCTGGAAGAGCTTGTTCGTGAGGTGATTGAAACTGCTCGTTTGCTTGGAGAAGATTCTGCGGTAAACATCAACATACCTCGTCTCGAACACGCGCATGTTCAGGGCGATACGACACGTCTTCGCCAACTATTTCTTAACTTGGTTACGAACGCAATAAAGTACACGCCGCGTGGCGGCCGAGTTGATATTTCGCTTGCCAATACAGGCGAGCATGCAGTTTTTTCAGTTAGGGACACAGGGATTGGAATTGCGGCCGCTGATCTTCCTTATGTATTCGAACGGTTTTGGCGTGCAGACAGAGTTCGTTCGCGTGCCTCAGAGCGGGGAGGTTTTGGTTTAGGGTTGGCGATATCACAGTGGATAGCGCAAGCGCACGGCGGTACGTTAACAGTTCAGTCGAAGCTAACGCGTGGTAGTACCTTTACAGTCACGTTACCGACGGGCGGTTTGGATGTAGCAGAGAAGATTCCTGAATTGCCGCGAGCACGAATTGACAGTTGAGCTCAGTGTTTACAATGAGAGAGTGATAAAGGAACACTAATGTCGGGTTAATGGGATTTTAATGATTGAACAATTGTCAGGTCATGATCGTGGAGTAGAATCGGCATGTAAGCCCGAGAGACACTCGGACCTGCTTCCCACACCCGGACTGGTGCGATGTTTAACAACCTGATCGAGTCAAAGGCGAAGCGTCAAAAGAGGTTTGGTGGATCGTTCTTCTCTATCGTTGCTCACGGCCTTTTGGCGGTGGGTCTCGTGATTCTCACAAAGAACGCGGGAATTGCCAACGAGGATATCAAGGAGGAGAAGGCGGAGTTTGTCGAGGTTAAGAAGGAGGAGCCACCTCCTGAGCCTGAGAAGCCGCCCCCACCGCCACCTGACGCAGTTGCTACTCCCCCAACGCCCAAGGGATTCCAGGTGCTTCAGGCGCCGGTTGATATCCCAGACGTCATTCCCGACATCGACCTTTCGCAGAAAGTCACTGACGCAGCTGACTTCACCGGAAAAGGTGTTGTTGGTGGTACAGGTGCGGGCGACCCGACCATCAAAACTGCGCCTGTTGTCGCTAGCGACCAGCCGTATTTCGAGTTTCAGGTCGAGAAGCCGGTTATGGCTCAGCCAGGCGGCGTTTCGCCGGCATACCCTGAGATGCTCCGCACAGCGGGCGTAGAAGGGCAGGTGTTGGCTCAGTTTGTGGTGGACACAACTGGCCGTGCCGACATGAGCACATTTAAGGTGCTCAAAACGGATAACGAGCTCTTTTCTATCTCAGTAAAGAACGCTCTACCCCGCATGCGTTTCCTCCCTGCCGAAGTTGGTGGCAAGAAGGTTAAGCAGGTAGTTCAGCAACCGTTTGGATTTACCCTGAATCGATAACGAATCCGGCGCGGTACTCGACCGCGCCTGAATCGTTATCGGAAACCCCCACTCAGAAGCGGAGAACAGAAGTATGCAAATGGACATGATGGAACTTTGGGGCCACATGGGGTGGTTCGCCAAAGGCATCGTTTACACGCTCTTTATCATGTCGGGCTACTCGACCACAGTGCTTATCAGCAAGTGGTGGAGTATGCGTCGTGCACAGGGCGAAACGCGTAAGTTCGCACCTGAGTTCTCGCAGTTCTTGGAAGAAGACAATCTTACGGAAGCCATTAACTTGGCTGAGAACTACAAGCGTTCGCACGTTGCCCGTGTTCTTGGCGGCGCACTTTCGGAGATTCGTCCTCTTATCGCCGATGGTTCAGTAACTGTTGCCGACATTAACTCAGCAGAGCGCGCAGTTGAGCGTGAGATGCTGATGACAGTTGTGGACATGAAGCGTGGTTTGGGTGTTCTTGCAACCGTTGGTGCAACAGCGCCGTTCGTCGGACTGCTAGGAACAACCATGGGTATCGTTAACTCCTTCACCGGTATGGCTACATCTGGTGCAGGCGGTATTTCGGCGATCGCCGCCGGTGTTGCTGAGGCTCTTATCACAACAGCTTTCGGTATCGGTGTCGCTATCCCTGCGGTGTGGGCGTATAACTACTTCCTCACCAAGATCGACAACCTCACGGCCGAAATGACATACACGTCGAAAGAGATGATTGACTATCTCATTCGTGGCGTGTCTGGTGAGTTCGGACGTTCGCGTTTCACTCGTGAATTCAACACGGCTGGCACTCAGCCGATGTCACAGTAAGAATCTCACCTTTGTCAGCGGTGTGCTGTGAACACGGCACGCCGCGGGCTGACTTCACGCAAGGAGTGTCGCGATGGGTATGAGTGTCGGCGGTGGGGAAGGCGTAAAGGCAGAACCAAACGTCACCCCCATGATCGACGTCATGCTGGTGCTCCTGATCATATTCATGATCACAATTCCGCAGATCAACGCGGGATTCCAAGCCATACCTCCCGAGGGGCAGAACTTGAAGCCTCACCCGGAGCAGGATGGTGATCAGGTGCTCGGCATAGATGCAGACGGTAGGTATTACGTGAACAAGGATCCTGTTCGCCCGGAGGATCTGGAACAGATGATCCGCAATATCTACGGTGTTGAAGGGCGCGATGAGTACATCATGTACGTTAAGGCTCACCGCGACCTGCAGTATCTAAAAGTTGTAGACGCGCTCGATATTCTTTCCCGCGGTGGTGTGCGCCTCGCAGCGCTCATTACAGATCAGACGCCGGGAACAGAATCGCTGGTTGAGTCCGATAATGTCGGGCTTATATCGGGAGGCAAGAAGCCATGAGTATGCCCACAGGCGGTGGCAGCAGCAGCGCGCTTAACAACGATATCAACGTTACTCCGATGATCGACGTGCTCCTCGTGCTGCTCATCATCTTCATGATGATCATCCCGATGAGCCGAAAGGCAATCGAAACACAGTTGCCCGATCCGACGCCAGTCGAAGCACCACCTAACCAGAACCCTGATCAGATCGTTCTGGAAGTAAGGACAGATGGCGTTTTCGCGATTAACAACAACACTGTTGAGAAAGAGCAGCTTTTTAACAGGTTGAAGGAAATCTACGATCCGCGTCCTTCCAAGATCATTTTCGTTAAGGGTGACACCATGGTCACTTACAGCGAAGTCATCTGGGCTATGGACCAGGCACGCGGAGCTGGTGTGACGGTCATAGGCGTTCCGCCAAAGAACTAACCACTACCTAAAGTCGTGGCTCACTGCTCTTTAGTGCGCGCGCGGTCTTAGGGGATTTTCGAAGAGGTACTCAGCGGACGAACCTAATCGGCTCGTCCGCTGTATTACTTTTAGCCTAGATTCATGTATATTCGGGCTGAGCACAGTTTTAGCACCTCCCACCAATCCTCATGGTGACATTCTCTCCAAGCGACAACGGACCGAATGAAACGGAGCCCGCCGAAGACGGCGGGAGGCCGCGGTATAGGCCGCCCATAGGCATTCCGCTCGCCAAGCAACGGCGTGGCGGAAGCATGGTGTTGGCTGTACTGCTCCATGTCCTTGCAATACTGCTCCTCATCGTCGATTTATCCCGCCCTGATAGCATTCTAGAGACACTAGGTGCCGGAGGTCCTGGGCCGGCTGGCGGAGGCGGAGGCGGTAATCGGGGCACTGGTGGCGCTAAGGAACGTATCGAGTTCGTTAACGTGGCTCCTCCGGCCCCTAGGCCGCAGCCTCCACCCGTAGTTCGGCCAGCAAATATTCCGCCCATTACACCTCCTCCTCCTCCGCCTAAGCCAGTGGAGGAGCCCAAACAAACACCACCTGTTCCCACAACTGATAACGCAACTGCCACTGACGCAGCGCAGGCTAGCTCGGTGGTGGCTGGTACGGGTGGGGGAACCGGTAATGACGGGTCGGCTGGCAATGGTCCGGGTAGTGGAGGTGGTGTTGGCACAGGCGTGGGTACTGGGCGTGGAAGCGGAGTCGGTCCTGGAACCGGTGGCGGTACAGGTACCATTTACCCGCCAACGCCAACCGAACTATTTCTTGCTCCCCCACCACCCAATCGGTTAAGGGGTACCGAGATCGTAGTCATTTTTGATATTGACTCAACTGGTAAGGTGCTTGACCTAAGTTTTGAGCCTACTAAGGACAACAGCTATAATCGTAAGCTACGCGAGAAGCTCAAAGACTTAAAATTTCGTCCGGCTTCAGGTCTCACTGGCAATCCAATAAGAATGAAATATGAGATGACTTTTGGCATTTAATGACTGGCTGATAGCTGTTTAACGCGGTACCTTGTGCGGTCGAGTAGATCCACCAACCCACCGTACATGAGCCTCTTCGCGCGAAAGCCGATCGGCAACCAAGATGATGCTGGCAGTCTTAACCGTACCCTCGGGGCCGGCGATCTTGTTATGCTGGCCATCGGCGCAGTTATTGGTGCCGGCATTTTCTCCTCTCTAGGAACAGCCGCTGCAGGTGAAGTTTTAGCAGATGGCACTGTCGTTAGGTACGGCGCCGGTCCGGCACTAGTAGTCTCTTTCATATTGCTTGGTGCTGTTTGTGCACTCGCAGCGCTTTGCTACGCCGAACTTGCGTCAATGATTCCCCAAGCCGGAAGTGCGTACGCGTATTCGTATGCCGCTCTGGGTGAAATAGTTGCTTGGATAGTTGGATGGGCTCTTATCCTCGAATACGCAGTGGGCAATGTTGCAGTCGCGATAGGGTGGAGCGGCTATTTCACCTCTCTTTTAACAGGCTTTGGAATCGATCTGCCCGGATGGCTTACACACGGCTACTGGAACGTGAAGGCCAGCAGCGACCCAGCGATAGTTTCACTACTTGAGACTGCGCCCCGTATCATGGGGATTCCGGTTCTGGTCAATCTGCCTGCTTTTGGTATTGTCGTCCTAATTACCATTCTGCTGTTACAAGGCGCAAAAGAGAGCACGCGCGCCAACAACATAATGGTGGTCGTCAAGCTGTTAGTTTTGGCACTTTTTGTTGTTGTCGGAGCAATGCATATAGACCCCGACAACTATAAACCATTCGCACCCAACGGATTTCGTGGTATTCACCAAGGTGCGGCAATCGTTTTCTTTGCATACATAGGCTTCGACGCTATCTCAACAGCGGCAGAAGAAACAAAGAATCCTCAGCGTAACCTCCCGTTGGGAATACTTGGTGGACTTGCCATATGTACGCTTATTTACGTTATCGTCGGAGCAGTTGCCACCGGACTGGTACCCTACGATCAACTGCGTTCAAGCGATCCACTTGCGCGCGCGCTTTCACTTGCTGGGCTTGACACCGCAAGTTGGATAGTCGCATTTGGTGCAGTTGTGTCAATGACAGCGGTGCTACTCGTTTTCCAGTACGGGCAGCCACGCATTTTCTTTGCTATGGCGCGCGATGGCTTACTACCAAAGTTTGCGGCAAAAGTACACCCGCGCACTCGCATTCCACACGTCACTACAATCATTACCGGTGTGTTCGTTGCACTTGGAGCGCTCGTAGCAGACGATGCAGCAACATATGACCTTACTAATATCGGTACTCTATCTGCATTTGCTGTGGTGTGTACAGGAGTTCTCGTATTGCGTATTCGTGAACCGAACAGGCCACGTCCGTTTAAGGTGCCGCTATTCCCGCTGGTAACAATAGGTGGAGCAGCTGCTTGTCTGTTTGTAATGCAGGGCCTTCCTTCCAGCGCATGGAAAGGGTTTGCCGTATGGATGGCTATAGGGCTTACATGCTACGTGCTGTATGGCTATCGCAACTCCGTGCTTCGCAATTCGTCCGGCAAGTCATCACCGACAGCTGGTTCTGAACACTGAACTCCGACATCATGGCGCAACACTCTACTGCCTCCCCGGATTCAACTGAAAAATCCGGGTCAAAAGGGTTTCTCGGCCTTTCGTTCACCCAATGGGTCATCGTGTCGATGGTCGTTGGTGTGGCGATAGGTGCATTGGCACCAACATGGGCTGTCCAACTCAAACCATTCGCAAACATTTTCTTGCGCATGATCAAGTCTTTGATTGTGCCGCTACTGTTTGCAACTCTCGTGGTAGGTATTGCGGGCCACGGTGATGATATGAAGAAGGTGGGACGCCTCGCGTTTCGCTCTATCATTTACTTTGAAGTCGTTACTACACTGGCGTTAGCGGTTGGGCTCATTGCAGTCAATATAGCCAAGCCTGGAAAGGGAATATCGCTGGTCGGTTCCGAAAGCAACGAGTTCGCAGAGCTCGCAACGCGCACACCAACGTGGGGTGGAGTGCTAGAGCACTCTGTTCCTACTAGCTTCTTTGACGCTGGTGCGCGCAACGAGGTTTTGCAGATCGTATTCTTCTCGATCTTGTTTGCAGTTGCTCTCGCGAAAGTTCAGGGGCCTTCGAAGACTGTAATGCTTGATTGGTTACAGTCTCTAAGCGATATCATGTTTAAGTTCGTTGGACTCGTAATGGCATTTGCCCCGATTGGTATTGGTGCAGCCATTGCGGTTACTGTCGGACAAAGCGGGTTGTCGGTACTCAAGAATCTTGCGGTGCTCGTAGGCACGCTTTACGTCGCGCTCATCGTATTCATTCTGCTGGTTCTCGCTCCAACAGCTATGCTGTTCCGAATCCCTATAAGGCGATTCTGGAACGCAGTTAAAAGCCCTTGGCTCATCGCGTTTTCCACGGCATCTAGTGAGGCGGCATTCCCTCAGGCAATGGAAGCGATGGAGAAGTTCGGAGTACCGCGTCGAATTGTGGCGTTCGTATTACCAACTGGCTACTCGTTCAATCTCGACGGTTCTACGCTGTACTTAGCAATAGCGTCTGTGTTTGCGGCCCAAGCTGCTGGCATAGACATGCCTCTAAGTCAGCAGCTCCTTATGATGCTAACCCTAATGTTAACGTCAAAAGGTGTTGCCGCAGTTCCACGTGCCTCGCTTGTTATCCTTTCAGGCGCGCTTGCGCAATTTGGTTTACCGCTCGAGGCAATTGCCGTTATTCTGGGTGTAGACGCACTCATGGATATGGCACGCACGTCTGTAAACCTTCTCGGCAACTGCCTCGCAACCGCCGTCATGGCACGCTGGGAAGGGGAGTTGAACATCCCCCCTGAAGAGGAAACAGCAGTAGCTGCTTAACTAAGCAGCTACATGCCGAGTAGACGCTGTCCGCGACGAATTGCTCCGCGGGCGGCGTCTACTTCTTCTGTTCGCACCAATGCACCCGGCACAGCCGATTTCAATCGATTCTCTAATCGTTTCCGCATTAGCGAACCGCGCGTTAGTAACCCGCCTGTCAGCGCCACCGGGACTGCTGCACGCTCGTCCGTAAAACAGCGGCGTGCCAACGTGCGAACATGTAAAACGAGTTCTTCGACGCATAGCGATATAAGAGCGTTCGCACGCAAATCGCCTGATGCTGCAACGTTGGCCACTATTGGTGCGAGGGACGCCAAATTCGTAGTCGTAGCCGTGGCCGCCCATGGGATGAGCTCTTCCACTGTTTCAAGTTCAAGCGCTGTTAGTAGTGCGCCTGTAAGAGTGGTATCGGGTTCGCGCGAGTCATGAGATGCTGTAACTACGCTAAGCGCTTTGCGACCGAGCCAAGCTCCGCTTCCTTCGTCTCCTATATTGGGACCCCAGCCACCACACCGTTCGGTTCGTCCATCAGGTGCGCGAGCAAAGGCGACCGATCCGGTGCCAGCTATAAGTAGCACGCCTGCAGACTCGCCAAAGGCGTCGTCCATAGCGATAGTGGCGTCCGACTGGACAGATACATCGTCTGCAACTCTTCGCGATGCAAGCGCCGACCAGAGCGCTTGCGCGCTGCGCTCTTGACCAGCACCTGCAACGCCAACGACACACACAGCCGGACGTGTCTCTGAACGGTCAGCAGAGGCCAACACGTCTGTTATGAGCGACTTAATAACATCCGCAGATGCCGACTCGTAGCCAGGCGTTAGTGCAGTCGCCGGACCTTCAATGCGTGCGAGTTGCACACCATCCGCATCGGCAAGCAGCACCGTTGTGCGACTTCCGCCTCCGTCGACTCCAACAATTAGTGGGAGCTGTTCGCCTTGTTCGGTATTCATCCGGCTTTTGTTTCCTGAGAGTGATTTGGTGCTGCGTGTGTCAGTGATGCAAGCAAACCTGTTAAGAACGTAAGTGTGGTACCTATTAGTACATACCACGGCCACGCAATTCGCGCAAATGGCGCGAGAGGTTCTGCGAGCGCAGGGAAGGTAGTGCCGATAACGCGAGCGAAAACAATAACTGTCATAACTGAAATGCCCACAGACATTCCTATAATGACATCTCTTTGCCGTGCTCTGTTAACGAGTATGCCCAACATGAATGCGCCGAGCAATCCACCGTAGGTAAATGACGCAATTGAAAGTGCGATCGTTACAACCGGTGTGCCTTCGTCGCTGTACAACATGGCACCACCGATAAGAATGATCGACCAAACTAGTGTAAGCAGTTTGCTAACTCCGAGTAGCGACGGATCGTCAGGGCGTTTCCCAGTAAGTGGCATGATTATGTCATGCAAAGTCGCAGCAGCAAGTGAGTTAAGCGCACCGCTTAGCGTGCTCATAGCCGCAGCAAGAATTGCAGCAATCACGAGCCCTGTCATGCCTGGTGGCATGACATCAATAATGAAGTTGGGGAAAATCGCGTCGGGACGTGCAAACTGTTGTCCATTATAGAACGCGTAGAGACCTATTCCTATTCCAAGGAACATCGCGAACTGTACAAACACAACTAAACCGCTTCCTATAAGTGATCTTTGGGCCTCGCGCAGGTTACCGGATGCAAGTAACCGCTGCACGATTAACTGATCTGCACCGTGCGATGCCATGCTAAGAAACGCGCCACCAAGCAAGCCTGCCAAAACTGTATGAGGGCGATCGATCCCTGTATATAGGTCTATTGCCTTAAGCTTGCCGAGCGCGTGGGCGTCTGAAATAATCGCGGGCCAACCTCCCGCCACGTGTTGTCCAATTAAAACGATTGCTGCGATACCTCCTGCAAGGTACACTCCTGTTTGCATTACGTCTGTCCATACGACAGCGCGCATTCCACCGTGGTACGTATAGATAACTGTAAAGAGACCGAGTATAAGGATTGAAACCGGCCCCGTATGTTGTTCAGGCACAGCCGACCCAAGTATAAGCGCGATAGGAATTGCTGTTGCAAAGACACGAACTGAATCACCGAATGTTCGCGTTACCATAAATACAATTGATGTGAACCTGCGAGTTGCAAGCCCGAACCGTTGTTCTAGAAGCGCGTAGGCAGTTACCAGCTGACCGTTGTAGTAACGTGGTAGCAGCGTGTAGGCGATAACTATTCTACCGAGAATGTATCCAGCTGCGACCTGCAAGAATCCTAAATCACCAACGTAAGCAAGCCCGGGTATTGATATAAAGGTAAGAGCACTGGTTTCAGTGGATACGACTGAAACTAAAACCGCCCACCACGGAATTCGTTGTGCGGCGACAAAGTAATCGCGAGCGTCTTTCTGATCGCGCCCGAGATAAACACCAAGCGCCGTTGTACCAACGAGGTATACGAGAAGTACTATCCAGTCGAGAGCGGTAAACGCTGCATTCATCGTCGGAGCCGTGGAGGGTCTTAGTACAGTGACGAGGGTGGGACGGGGACCGAGCGTGGAGACGCCGAACTACAGGGTGGTTAGAACTGCGAAGGCCCGCGCTTCGTTGAAGCCACGGGCCTTCTGCCTAAACTACGGCTGTTGCTGCGTTACCACGACTGGCACTGGCGCAAACTGCACCAGCTATTGTTAAGCGGAGAAGGAACTTCCGCAGCCACAACCACCAGTTGAGTTTGGATTCTTGAAAGTGAACCCAGACCCCTGCATAGATGACACGTAGTCAATCGTAGTTCCGCTCAAGTACTGAGCTGAAAATGGATCGACAAAAACCTTGAATCCTTCGTGATCAAGGATGAGATCGTCTTCTGCGCCCTTGTCTTCGATAACAAGGCCGTACTTAAAGCCGCTGCAGCCACCCGGCATAACTGAAACGCGAAGGCCGCCTTCTTCAGCGGTAACGCCTTCCGTTTCCATGAACTTCCGGACTTCGGTTGCGGCAACGGGTGTTATCGTTACGATGACATCCGGCTGTTGCATCGTGCTCATTGCTGTCCTCCTGAAGGCCGGTATAGTGGCCGTAAAGCGAGTCGTGCCTAAACCGCGTTCGCGGTGGGCCTCGCTGTAGTATGTAGTTTAGCGCATCTGGTTCCCACCTTCAAGAAGAAATTGAGGTGGGGTTTAAGGCCAGAGGCGTGTGCACAATTATACTGTTCATGGGCATAGGAACGTTGTAGTAAAGGGGGATAATAGGTGCTATCGAGCGTAGTTGCTTCATCCAAAACTCAGGGTTTTCAGCTGCAGCCACAATACCGGCCGCATCTTCGTCGATTCCGACTCTTAGGGATATCGACACTGTTGCTGACATTAGGGGTTGGGGTGTCGGCTTGCGGTGGTGCCAATAGGAATGTGCCCGAGATAGGACCGGATGGACGCCCTCTACCGGGCGCCCGGTTTCGCCCTGGGATTACAGTACTACTCGATGACAGCATACAGGTTATATCCGGCAAGCGTGTTGCTATTATCACAAATCACACCGGCATAGACGAGCGATTTAGGCGTTCAGTCGACTTGCTGCACAGCGACAAGCGTGCGGTTGACGCTGGCGTTAGGCTGGTCAGAATATTCTCGCCTGAGCACGGAATCGCGGGTACCGAAGACCGCGAGAATATTGAGGATGTTAAAGACGAGAAAACGGGACTTCCTGTCTTCTCGCTTTATCGTCAAGGTACCATGTCGCCTCCCGATAGCCTTATTGGTGATATAGACGTTCTGATTGTGGACCTTCAAGACATTGGTACGCGCACATGGACGTATGTTGGCGTCATGTTGTATGCGATGCATGCGGCTGGCCGCAACGATGTCCGTTTTGTGGTATTGGACCGCCCCAACCCTATCACCGCGGCCAGGACAGAGGGTGCGTTATTGGACAGCGCGTTGGCAAATGCTGCGGAGCCCCCGCAGGGGAAAGGAGGGAACGGCTTCGCGCTTTGGCCTGTTCCGTTGCGTCATGGTCTAACCATGGCAGAGTTGGCAAGGCTGTTTCACGATAAGCTGGGGCTCTCCACTAAGCTCACAGTAATACCAATGCGCGGCTATAGAAGAGAAATGTGGTACGACGAAATATCGATGCCGTGGGTACGTCCTTCTCCGAACATGCCATCGGTTGCAAGTGCACTGCTTTATCCGGCGCTGGTCCCATTTGAGCGCACGAATGTTTCCGTTGGGAGAGGCACGAACGAGCCGTTCCAGCGCTTCGGAGCTTCTTGGTTAAACGCCGATAGTGTTGCCCGAATGCTAGACGATCTTTCGTTGTCAGGTGTGAGGTTTAAGGCAGAACGCTTTACTCCTTCGTCGCCAACCGATGGAAAGTTCGCTGGCGTTACCATCCCTGGGGTGCGTATCGAGATCACCAATCGGAATCAGGCGCAGCCTTCAAGGATTGGCACAGCAGTCCTTTGGGCGCTGCTAAGAATGCACCGGGACTCGCTGCGTATATCTGAGCGAGGATTCGATGAGCGCATGGGCGCCGCACATATACGTGAGGCTTTGCAGCAGGGAGCCGACCCAGACGCCATAATGGATCGCCAGCTTCCAGCGGTAGTTGCCTTCGAAAGAGAGGTAAGAAGGTTTCATCTCTACCGTTGATCGGCTGGGTACCGTAGCTTTCAGCGTGCAGCAATCAGCTTTCCCCCTCCAACCGACGGCATGAAATCAATCTGGGACGCAATCCAGCGCGGTTATTTGCGTGTAATCGCCCCTGTGGCGGATTGGCTGGTGCGCAGGAATGTTCGTCCCAATACCATCACGGCTGTGGGCACGCTGTGCGCGATGGCAGCGGGCGTCATTTTTGCTACCGGCCACATTCGAACCGGCGGGTGGTTTCTTGGCGTTACCGCGCTTTTCGACGTTTTAGATGGTACCGTCGCACGACGTACTGGAAAGAGCTCTGTGTTTGGAGCTTTCTACGACTCAAGTTTAGATCGTGTCGCAGATGGCTTTTTGCTGGGTGGCTTAGTGTTCTTCTGGGCCACAAGTCGCGTTCACGCGAGTCCAACGATGGTTGCCATAGGGTTGCTCGGACTCATTGGTACGTTCCTTACCTCGTACACGCGTGCTCGCGCCGAAAGCCTTGGCATAGATGCTAAGGTTGGTCTATTGCAGCGTCCCGAGCGTATTACGCTGCTCTCCGCTCCCCAGGCGTTTTTTGGACTCGCACTTGGCGGGAAGGTGCTTGCAGGAATCGTTATCCTGCTGTCAGTCACTGCCTGGATTACCGTCTTTCAACGCATGACTTACGTCTACGGCGTTACCAACTCTCAGGGAGAATCACCGAAGTGACTGATTCAGCGCGCGGCTCTGCTGCGTCCATCGCCCCAGCAACAGGAAAGCTTGCCATTTTCACGCCTGGGCTGGGTGCAGTGTCAACGACATTTATCGCCGGTGTCGAGCGTGTCAGGCGAGGTTTGTCTGTACCTGTTGGATCGTTGTCTCAGATGGCTACCATCCGTCTCGGCAAGCGCACCGAGAATCGCAGCCCGCTGATCCGTGATTTTGTTCCATTGGCTTCGCTCAACGATATCGTTTTCGCAGCGTGGGATCCTATCCCCGATAGCGCGTATGAAGCGGCGATGAAGGCTGGTGTGCTTGAGAAATCAGATATCGAACCTATCGCTGATTTCCTTAAGACCATTGAGCCGATGCCTGCTGTTTTCGAGAACAAGTACGTAACTCGTATCAATGGCACGAACGTAAAAACCGGTAAGAATAAAAAGGATCTTGCGGAACAGCTTCGTGCCGACATTCGCAACTTCATGGCAAAGAGTGGAGCAAGTCGCGGCGCCATGGTGTGGTGCGGCTCAACCGAAGTTTTCATTAAGCCGGGACCGCAGCACCAAACGCTTGCCGCGTTTGAAAAGGCCATGGAAGAGAATGACGAAGCGATAGCGCCAAGTATGCTCTACGCATATGCCGCAATCATGGAAGGGGTGGCCTACTGCAATGGCGCGCCTAACCTTTCTGCCGACTTCCCAGCGTTGCTCGATCTCGCCATTGAGCGCGGTGTTCCTGTGTCCGGAAAGGATTTCAAGACAGGACAGACTTGGATGAAAACGGTAATCGCTCCTGGTATCAAGGCTCGTATGCTCGGTCTTGAAGGGTGGTACTCAACAAACATCCTCGGCAACCGTGACGGTGAAGTGCTTGACGACCCGGCCTCCTTCAAAACAAAGGAAGAGTCGAAGCTCTCAGTTCTGCACACCATCTTGCAGCCCGAACTGTATCCAGAGTTGTACAAAGACTTTTCGCACGTGGTGCGTATTAACTACTACCCGCCGCGCGGTGACAACAAGGAAGGATGGGACAATATCGACATCAGAGGCTGGCTGGGCTATCCGATGCAGATCAAGGTGAACTTCCTGTGTCGCGATTCCATTCTTGCTGCCCCTATCGTTCTTGATCTCGCGCTGTTTAGTGATTTCGCGCAGCGTGCCGGCATGAAGGGCATTCAGGAATGGTTAAGCTTCTATTACAAGTCGCCGCAGACGGCTGCAGGCTTGCAGCCGGAGCATGATCTTTTCATTCAGCAGACCAAGCTGAAGAACACGCTCCGTCACCTTATGGGTGAGGATCAGATCACCCACCTCGGCCTCGAGTACTATCAATGATTTTTCGCCGCGCGCGTTGGTTCCGTCCATCGGTTGCATTGGCAGCAGTCGCAGTCATCGCCTCTGCTTGCGGAACAGGGAAGGCTCCTAGAAGCGAGCTTAGGCTCGTTACAGACGACTTCGTTATTCATGTAAGTCCGGAGACGTTACCAACGCGCGCGCGCGAAACAATCTACTGGCGAGTTGTCGTTCACGAACGCGAAACGGGGAAGCCAGTTCAGGGTGGCGAAGGACGCATCTTCGCCACCAATCGAGACATGAAAACAACGGCGAATGGATTAGAAGAAACGGACGAGTTGGGCACTTATCGTAGCCACATTATGTTCGTTACCGCTGGGATGTGGGCGATGGCGGTTCAGTTCCGTCGCGACTCGACAGAACAGTTACAGAAAACTCAAGATTGGACTCAGGACATATCTCGCGAAGACGAGTCGTCAGATTTCCCAACTCCTACGACAACGCGACATGATACGATTCGCTCCACTCCTGGAGATACACTGCGCAAATCGGGAGGACAGTAATGCGTTTGTTTCATCGCACGTCGTTGGCGCCCGATGATGTAATGCGAATCGCTGATGAACATTTCGCGCGCCTAGGACTAGTGCGCAGTTCTGGCGATTCACGGACAAGACAGTTCAGTGGCCAGTTGGGAACCATGTCCATGCGAGTTTTCATGGAAGGTGGCCATTACACATTTGTAGAAGTTCACACCGATCAGATTGGTGAGAGCAGGCTAGACAAGAACGTTAAGAAGTTTTTTGTTGCGCTACATCGCGCCACCGACTCTAGGCATACGATTGAGGCCGGAGTATAATGGCGCGTTCGCAGTCTGGGCGTGTACATGCAAAAGCTCCCTCTTCCGCTAAGTCTGCTGTAAAGATTGCGCGCCCGAGTGATATGCTTTCGCGCGAGCAAAAGATTGAGCTTTACTACTGGATGAAACTCACTCGCCAGCTCGAAGAACGACTTGTTGCTCTGTATCGTCAAACAAAAGTTGTTGGAGGCCTTTTTCGCTCATTAGGGCAAGAAGCGGATGCTGTAGGTAGTGCATTCGCGTTAGAGCGACGTGATATTTTGTCGCCGCTTATCAGAAACCTTGGTTCGATGTTAGTAAAAGGTGCGACGCCGATTGAGATATTGCGTCAGTACATGGCGCGCGGTGATTCACCTACACGTGGCCGCGAATTGAATATTCACTTCGGTGACACTGACCGAGGTTTTATTGGTCAGATATCGCCACTCGGCGACATGGTGCCGGTTATGGCTGGCGTTACGTTGTCGTTTAAGATGCGTGGCGAAGATCGTGTTGGCTTGGTTTACGTTGGTGATGGCGCAACCAGTACGGGCGCTTTTCATGAAGGAATTAATCTTGCCGCAGTGCAGCGCTGTCCACTTGTAGTAATAGTCGAAAACAACGGCTATGCGTATTCGACACCATCGTCCAGCCAAACACTGGCAAAGCAGTTTGTCGACAAAGCAATTGGATACGGCGTGCACGGTGAGCAAGCCGACGGCAACGATGTCTTAGCTGTGTACGATGTGACGCGTCGGGCAGTAGACAGAGCTCGCGCTGGTGGAGGTGTTTCGCTAATTGAGCTCATGACATATCGCAGAAAAGGTCATGCTGAACATGACAATCAGTCTTACGTTCCAGACGGCGAAATTGAGAAGTGGGCGGCAGAGAATGATCCTATCGATCGTTATGTAGATGTACTAAAGCGCGAACTCGGTGTAACTGAAGCCGAGTTTGAAGATGTACATGCGCGTATAACTCAAGAGATAGACGAGGCAACCGAGGTTGCTGAGCAGTCACCGTTGCCTGAACCGCTGGACTCATTGGTTGGGGTGTACGCTGATCCGCCAGCTGAAACCCCATTGTGGTTTAGAACAGATGCTGCAGCATCGGAATTCGGAGTTGAGCGACCAGAAGGGTGGGGTACTTACTCCGCTTCTGACAAAGATGGTGGTGCAAAGTAATGGCTGAGATAACGTATCTCGAAGCGATTCGCGAAGCACTCGTCGAAGAGATGGAACGCGACCCAAATGTGTTCATGCTTGGCGAGGATATTGGGGCCTACGGTGGTGCCTTTAAAGTCACTGATGGGCTATTAAAGAAGTTTGGTGAACAGCGTGTAGTTGACACTCCTATTAGCGAAATAGGAATAGTTGGTGCTGCGGCTGGTGCTGCACATATGGGAATGCGTCCGGTTGTCGAGTTGCAGTTTATCGACTTCATCGCGAACGCTTACGATATGCTTACCAACTACGTAGCAACTGCTAGATATCGCGCTTTTCTTCCGTGTCCGATGGTTGTACGCGGGCCGAGTGGCGGTTATGTGCGTGGTGGACCATTTCACTCGCAAAACCCAGAAGCGGGCTTCTTACATACGCCCGGTTTGAAAATCGTGTATCCTGCGACAGCGGCGGACGCCAAAGGCCTTATGAAGGCGGCTATACGTGATGAAGACTGCGTGCTCTTTTTTGAGCACAAGTATTTGTATCGTCGCATTAAAGAGGTCATGCCCAATGGCGATCATGTCGTTCCAATTGGGAAGGCTCGCGTTGCACGAGAAGGGAGTGACGTTTCCATCGTCACTTATGCTGCAACGGTTTGGAAATCGCTTGAGGCGGCAGAGCAGCTAGAGAAAGAAGGGATATCGGTGGAAGTAATCGATCTACGTTCGCTTGCACCAATGGATGACGAAGCGATTATGCAAACCGTGAAGAAAACGAATCGCCTGCTAATAGTTCACGAAGATACGCGAACTGGTGGTGTGGCAGGGGAGATAACGGCGCGCGTAATGGAGAACTGTTTCGAGTGGCTTGACGCGCCAATTCTGCGTGTAACGGCGGCCGACATACCGTTGCCGTACAGTCCGCCACTCGAGGACTATGTTCTTCCTCAGACGTCGGATATTGTCCGCGCTGTAAGACGATTGGTGAGCTACTAATCATGGCAGATGCGGCGGAAAGTTCGGTTGGTGAGGACCGTATTGGGCGCAATATCGGCGTTGGATGTTTTACCTTTTTTATAGGTGGCGTCAGTTGCGCGATGATAGGCGTGGGAGTCGGCAAGGCATTCGGCTATTTCACGCGCTGTACCCCTGAGGCAGGTTTGCCGGCTTGCGACTGGTGGGTTTACGCGGGCTGGGGAGCGGTAATAGGCGCAATTTCTTTACCAACGCTAGCGTTGTGGCGGTTGCGACGTGCCGATCGTAAGGCAGATGCTGAGAAAGCAGCTGTTGTGAGTGCGACTTCAGACAGAGGATGAACGAGTGGCCCGAACAGATGTAATTATGCCGCAGATGGGTGAGTCCATCGCGGAAGGGACAGTCTCAAGATGGTTAAAGCAAGTTGGTGATAGCGTTAAGCGCGATGAACCAATTTTCGAGATATCCACCGACAAGGTAGACGCTGAGATTCCATCGCCGTCGGCAGGTATTTTGGTTGAGATACTTGTTGGTGAGGGGCAAACGGTGGCAGTGAACACGGTAGTTGCACGTCTTGAGAGTGACGCTGCGGTTGCAGCGGCTGCTACTTCGGAACCGCCGGTTGCTACTTCTGCTGTTACAGTACAGAGCCAGTCTGCGCCGGTACCGCAAACAACGGCAATCGCTGCATCTGCCGCTAAGCCGGCCGCTCCTGCAGGTTCACTTGAGGAACGGTTAAGAACACGTTCGTCGCCGCTTGTTCGAAAGATTGCTGCAGAACACAGCATAGACATTTCTGCTTTGTCAGGAACTGGAGTGTCTGGTCGAGTAACTCGTAAGGACATCGATGCATTTATTTCGAGCCGCGGCGTAAGCGGAGGCGTTGTTGCTTCGCCCGTAGCTGCTAGCATGCATGCGCCCGCGGGCGTTGCTTCGCATGGACCGATGCCTACTCCGTGGGCAGGTGACAAAGTAGAGCCAATGTCGAAGATTCGGAGGCTCACTTCGGATCACATGCATATGGCCCGAAGAGTTGCAGCGCACGTTACATCGTTCTTTGAAATCGATCTTACTCGCGTTGCGAGAATTCGCAGTGGTATGCGCAGAGAGTTTGAACAGCAAACAGGACAGAAGCTCACCTATTTGCCGTTCATTCTTCAGGCGGTAACTCAGCAGTTGCGTAAACATCCCGTGCTAAACGCTGCCGTCGCCGGTACGGATATTATTTATCGCAATTCGGTTAACCTAGGCATTGCAGTTGCGCTCGAACCGTCGGGGCTAATCGTTCCGGTTATTCGCAACGCTGACGAACTTTCGTTAACAGGTTTGACACGTGCAACTAACGACCTCGCGGCGCGTGCACGTAGCAAGAAACTTTCTCCCACTGAAGTTCAAGATGCGACGTTCACCATTACTAATCCGGGAGTGTTCGGATCATTAATGGGGACTCCAATTATCCCTGTGGGTACAACGGCTATACTCGGCTTGGGTGCAATTGAGAAGCGAGCAAAAGTTGTAACAGGTCCTGATGGTGAAGATACGATCGCCATTCGCACATGTGCATACTTCTCGTTGTCGTTCGATCACAAGGTTATTGACGGGGCTGACGCTGACCGTTTTATGGCCGACCTCAAGAAGTCGTTAGAGTCCGTTCAGGACACCGGCTTCTAGTGACAAAGCATCTTAGCGTCGTTGAAAAGCGCGTTACCAACAGTGACGAGTACCTTAAAGGTGTTCGTGATCGCAGTGATGTTGCCATAGCTTCATCACTGCACTTTTGGGTGTTTCAGCACGCCACAGATTCATCACGTTTCGTAGAGTTCGTTGAAGGCACTGATGCTGTAAAAGTTGCACAAGTTGCAGGTGTCGAAACGAACGAGTTGTGGAACTCTATTAAGATCGGGTAAGCATGCCTACCAGACGAGTTATCATTGACGGTCGCGAGTGGAAAGTCTATCCATCGGGATTTCTTACTGCGAACGTGGGGGACGAGTTCGGTCTAATCTTCGTTGCTGCTAGCGGCGGAGATCGCGAAGTGCGAGTTACTCGCTACTCGCCAACGGGTGATAGAGCGCGCGAACAATCTCTTGCTCAGCTAGGCGATGACGAGCTGGACTCACTGTTTCGCATGTCACAGCCTGGTTCTCGCTCGCCCGAAGCCGGTTACCGGCAGTGACTAGCGCAACCGGTGCGTCAGTACTCGACTCGCCGACAGCTGTATTTGTTGATCTGCAAACGCATACAACTGCCTCAGACGGTGCACTGCCTCCGTCAGAAGTTGTAGCGGCAGCGAAAGAAGCAAACCTTCACGCAATAGCCATTACCGATCACGACACTGTAAACGGAATTGAGGAGGCGGTTAGTGCAGGGACGCGGCTGGGAGTAAGAATCGTCGTTGGTGTTGAGTTAAGCTGTCACTTTTTGGGAAACGAATTGCATTTATTGGGACTGCATTTAACAAACCTTGATGCGATTGAAGACGCACTTACAGCATTGAGGAGTTCGCGAGTTGTGCGTGCCCAAGCAATTGTGGAAGCGCTAAACAAACGAAATATCCCTATAACACTGGAAGCGGTACTAGCCGAAGCTGGTGTTGGTACAGTGGGGCGCCCTCACATTGCGCGCGTAATGGTCGCTAGCGGATGGGCACGCGATATTCGTGATGCATTCGACCGTTGGTTAGCCAAAGGTAAGCCTGCCTTTAAGCGTCGCGAAGAGTTTGATGTCGCCGACGCAATTCGATTGGTTCACGATGCTGGTGGTATCGCGGTATGGGCACATCCAGGTGACACTGTCCGCGATGAGTCAGCTAGGAGGCTATTGGCGGTTGGATTAGATGGGATAGAGGTGTTGCATCCATCCCATCCACCTCATCAGGCAGAGCGGGTTTTGGGAATCGTAAACTCATTGGGGTTGGTTCCTAGCGGAGGCTCTGATTGGCACGGTGCCAGTGATTCGTTCCGTCAGCTTGGCTCAATGCATGTTCCGGCTGAGTGGTTAGAGCAGCAAGATGCACTATGCGCAAAGTTGTACTCGTAACAGGCGGTGCTCGTAGAGTTGGTGCTACGGTAGTTCGGGCGTTCGCGCGCGAGGGATATGCGATTGTTTTGCATTATGGCAGTTCACGTCACGATGCTGAAACGCTGGCAGCAGAACTTAACGCTAGTGGTACGCCAGTGCACTGCGTTCAAAGCGATTTACGTGACAAAGACGCTCCGCAGACCGTAGTTAACGCAGCTATGTCTGCATACGGGAGACTTGACGTCTTAGTTAACAACGCGTCGATAATGCAACGTTGTAAGATTGACGATATTACAGAGTCCTTTTGGGATGATACGCACACAGTAAACCTGCGTGCACCGTTTTTCTTGTCGCGCGCTGCAGCTAAGGTGATGCTTCCAGGAAGCTCCATCATTCATATGGCAGATCATCTTGCTGACGAAACTGGCTATCCAACATTGTTTACGCATCAGATATCCAAAGGTGCAATTCCGGGAATGGTGCGCATTTTAGCTCAAGCGTTTGCTCCGTCCGTTCGCGTAAATGGGGTAAAGCCTGGATTAGTATTAGCTCCTGAAGACTTTAACGAGTCGCTTAGAGAGTCTTTTCTTGCCGACGTTCCACTGGAGCGGTGGGGAACACCAGAGGACGTTGCGGCTGCTATTCTATTTTTAGTTAACGCTCCGTATATAACAGGAGAAGTTGTAGCAGTAGACGGTGGCCGAAGTTTGCGACGCTAGGTGAACAGCAATGCGAACTCCAGTATCATTTAACCGTGTCGTTGTAATTGGAGGTGGTTGCTATGGTTCGTGGTACACACAGCAGTTGGCGCGGGCATACGAGCGCGGTGCACTTCTGTGCAAGGAGATTGTTGTTGTCGACCATAACGAATCGCCGTCGGCTAAGCGAAGTGCGTTAAGCGGTTCATATGGTGAGTTACCGCTTTCCTTTGTACGCGCCGAGTGGCACGAGTATGTAGGCTCATGGCTCAAGTTGGGGGAGGAGGCGTTAAGGAATGACGCAATGGTGCCGTCCCCATTAATGCCGCATTTGTTGCTGGATTGGCTTATTTCTCAAGCCTCAATTAGGTGGCCCAACAGGGAGGTGCGCGTTGCTCCGCTAGATCGTACTCCCGACGTGCCGTGGCAGCGCGCCGCTCCAGATTCGCGCCATTACGTTAGTTTCGCAGAGTGGATGTGCCCCGTGAACTGCATTGAGCCGGTAAAGTGCCCCATTACGCGGGGAGAACGGCACTGGAGCTTGCCTGTGACGTTACGTCGATTCGCAAATGAGGGTAGCCGAGACTCCATGCAACTGCGCGGCCACGTTATCTTCCCTTGTATACACAGGACGTGGGGCGTTGGTATGATCGACGTCGCACCGGTAGCGTCTGCAGACTTACAGATCGCACGATGGGGAGAAGAAGGGCCGATTAATGTGCTAGTCGGGACGACATCTCATTGTCACGGAGCACTCGGCGTTTTGTCCATCGATTGACGTGTATCGAGATAGCTAAACGCTGCCGAAATGCTAGAGCCTTTCGGCAGACAGCAAAGGACATATATGGAACAGGGCACGCGCGTACGCGAGCGAGTTGTAATCATAGGTTCAGGGCCAGCTGCATGGACCGCTGCGATTTATGCGGCGCGTGCCGGCCTTAAACCGTTGGTTTATGAAGGAGAAGTTTCGGGGACTGAATTGCCCGGTGGACAGTTAATGTTGACCACAGATATAGAAAACTTCCCCGCCTTCCCGGAACCAGTTAGTGGGCCTGAGTTAATGGAGCGCATGCGTAATCAGGCGCTTCGATACGGAACTAGAGTTGTTTCCGAGTTGGTAAAATCGGTAGAACTGAGTAGCCGTCCGTTTGTTATTACGCCTAACTATAGTGAGCCTGTCGAAGCACACACGATAATCGTTGCTACAGGCGCGAGCGCTAAATGGCTTGGTTTAGATAGCGAACAACGACTCGCACGAAATGCCGGCGGTGTATCGGCGTGCGCGGTATGCGACGGCGCACTACCTGCTTATCGAAACAAGGTGTTGGCTGTCGTAGGCGGTGGTGACACCGCGATGGAAGAGGCCATGTACCTAACGCGCTTTGCGAGTGAGGTCGTTGTTATTCATAGACGTGACAGTTTTCGCGCGTCAAAAGTAATGGCAGATCGTGTGCTCTCTCATCCCAAGATACGTGTCATCTGGAATAGCGCGGTAACCGATGTCCTCAGCGAATCCATTAGTTCGGCTTTTGGTGGGGAACAGGAGGTTATACGCGCTATCCAACTTCGTGATACAGTTAACGGAAACGAGCAAGAACTGGCGGTTGGCGGGCTATTTGTAGCGATTGGACACGCGCCTAACACGGCTTTCCTTAATGGACAGATAGAGCTAACAGCTAGCGGTTACATTAGGGTAGAGCAGTGGCGTACAGCAACAACTGTCGAAGGCGTATACGCTGCGGGTGACGTGATCGACGACTATTACAGGCAAGCGATTACGTCAGCTGGTACGGGTTGTATGGCAGCGTTGGAAGCAGAGCGGTGGTTAACACATCACGGTTTGGACAGCGTAGAGGAGCACAAGTGACGATTCCGCCGACTGGTGCACGAGTCGGAGTTTACACGATTACAGTTGGTCCTTTACAGGAAAACTGTTATGTCGTTGCCGATCTCAGTACCAAGCAGGCCGTCGTCGTCGATCCCGGCTATGAGGGCTCACGCATTTTGCGTGAAGTGGAGTCGTTGCAGTTAAAACCGTGCGCGATCTGGCTAACTCATGGCCATGTAGACCACGTTGGTGCGATATCAGAGCTTTTGTCCGCCCAGAGCTTGCCAGTTTACATGCACCCTGCTGACGTGCCTCTCTATGAGCGTGCGGCTGAGTCTGGCCGACTATATGGGATGCCGTTCGAGCAGCCACCGCTCCCCGATCGAGATTTAGCCGACGGTGACGAACTGTTATGCGGTGAAATCCCGTTTAAGGTGGTTCATGTTCCGGGGCATTCTCCCGGCCAGGTCGCATTTATCGGTAACGGGGTATGTTTATCGGGTGATCTGCTGTTCGCGGGTTCAATAGGAAGGACAGATCTGCCGCTTTCCGATCCGCGTGCGATGCAAAGGTCGTTACTTCGCATCGCTAGTTATCCGGAAAGTCTTGTGGTCTACCCTGGCCATGGTGAAGCAACGACGTTGGCCAGTGAAAAGGCCACCAATCCGTTTCTTCGTGGACTAGCTGGCCTTCCGGTTGCTAGTTCCTGATTTCGACTCGTTAACAATTTTCGTCGAGAGGTTCAGATGTCGTTTCATACAACAGCAGTACGTGTTTTGCCGCTGGCAGCGACGCTATTCGTTTTGTCTGCCTGCAGTGACCTCTCGCAACCTGATCAGGTACAGCGTAGGTATGGCAGTATTGTAGTCGACGGTACAGTGCAGTCCGACACAGAGGTTAACGCAGTTGCCACTGGTATCTTCTTTAGATCGGTTACTGCTGCTGTTCCGAGCAGCATTACGTCACAGAACGATCAGTGTACTGTTACGCTAATTGACACAACCACTGTTGAAACGTTCGGCGTTGATAAAGCGGGTGACGCTTTAGCAATGCAGGTTGGTACTGAGGCAATTGAACTTGCCTACGTCCCAATGAACTTTCGTTACGACTCTCCCCAGTTCACATATACTGCAGGGACGACTGCGCAGTTAACGGTGCCTGGTAACGGCGATATTTTCCCATCTTCAACTGTTTCTGTTTTGTTGGCTGAGCCGTTAATCGCACCTCCCGTTACGATATCGTCAACGCAACCACTTACAGTTAATTGGAACGCAGCATCCGGCAATACATCAGCGGTGATTATGTCACTGCGTTACGCGAGCCCGGGAAATGCGGGTTATGGCAATCAGCAGATTGTATGTCAGATGAAGGATGACGGTCAGACTGTACTTCCAGCATCGAGCTTGACCGCCTTTTTCAACTCTCCGCCTATGCACAGATCGTTAACTCTGACACGTTTTCGTACCAACGAGGTTAACGTAGATGATAAGACGCTGTTGCACATCAACTCGCAGATTACTGTTCCTGTAGTTCTACAGTAAAGCTGCACATTCGAACGACAACCAATCAGAGCTATCGTGAACGCTACACGTACTGAGAAGGACCCACTGGGCGAACTTCAAGTTCCCGCAGACGCACTTTACGGAGTGCAAACAGTTCGTGCCTCAAAGAATTTCCCTATCAGCGGCTTGCGTCCTCTTGAACCATTTGTGTTGGCTCAGGTTTGGATCAAGAAGGCTGCTGCGATGACGCACGTTGACACAGGTCGCTTGGATTCACAGCGTGCAGACGCAATTATTGCTGCTGCAGATGAAGTGCTTGCAGGTCAGCATATGGATCAATTTATCGTAGATCCGTATCAAGCTGGCGCTGGTACTTCGCACAACATGAACGTCAACGAAGTTTTGGCGAATCGTGCGAACGAAATCTTAGGTTATGCGCGTGGTACTTACGCGCCTGTTCACCCGAATGATCATGTGAACATGGCACAAAGCACAAACGATACTATTCCAACGAATATTCGTCTTGCCGCGCTAAGTCAGCTCCCTGCACTCGACGCCCAAGTGTGTGCTTTGCGTAACGCGCTTATGGAAAAGGGCAGGGAGTTTGATGATATCGTTAAGGCCGGTCGCACGCATTTACAGGACGCGATGCCAATTCGTTTAGGGCAGGAGTTTACGGCGTATGCGCGAACGATAGAACGTTGCCGTCGTCGAATTTCTGATGCTGCTTACTACCTTAACGATTTAGGTATCGGCGGATCGGCCGTTGGTACTGGTGTCACCGTTGAGCAGCGGTATCCTGAACTAACGGTTCGCCATCTTAAGCAGATATCCGGGATAGCTACTCTGCGCGTCGGTGAAGATCGTATTCAGCTAATGCAGAGCATGGGAGACGCCGCTGCGTTTTCAGCCTCGTTGCGCGGATTGGCTCTTGATCTTTCCAAGATCGCTAGCGACTTGCGCCTCATGGTGTCGGGTCCGCGCACTGGACTCGATGAGATCGTTTTGCCCGCCGTGCAGCCCGGATCGTCCATCATGCCCGGAAAAATCAATCCGTCGATTCCGGAGATGGTCAATCAGGTGTGTTTCCAGGTCGTCGGATGTGATACCACGGTCGCAATTTCAGCTGAGCACGGCCAGCTAGAACTCAACGTCATGATGCCTGTTATCGCGCATAACATTCTTCTCTCAATGAAGATTTTAACGAGCGCGATGGAGACACTCACTGAACGTTGTATCCGCGGAATCACCGCGAACAAGGCGATGTGCGAATACTGGGTCGAGCGCTCAGCGGCTCTTGCAACAGCACTAATGCCGCAAATAGGCTATTCAGCAGCGGCGGAGATTTCGAAGCGTTCGGTGAAGGAAGGGACGCTTATTCGCGACTTGGTTAGGCGTGAGGGGGTTATCCCTGAAGATGAGATCGACGCGGTTCTTGATCTCCGGAAGATGACGGAGATCGGTGTTCCTAGCGGTAAACACTCAGTCGCAGCCGGAGGCTGAGCAACGGAAAAGCAGCGGTAGCGCTTGTTGCGTTGCCGCTGCTGCCATAGACTCGATAGCATGCGTATCACTACTTGGGCCGAATACGGCCTCATTTGCGCTGTGCACCTCGCGCGTCGCACGGAAGACGGACCCGTTACCGGTCGTGAGATCGCGGAGAGGGAACGCCTTCCGTCAGACTATGTAGAGCAAATTTTGCTTAGGCTCAGACGAGCGGAAATAGTCAAAAGCACTCGTGGTGCTCGCGGTGGTTATTCGCTGCTGGGGAAGCCCACCGAAATTAGCGTTCGAGCTGTAATCAAGGCGTCAGAGCTCACTACCTTCGACCTGCACTGCGTAAGCCACCCAGTTGACGCAGAACGTTGCTCGGATAGCGGTAGTTGCAGCATCCGTCCGGTTTGGATGTTGCTACAGCAACGCATCGACGAGGTACTTGAGGGCGTTAAGCTAAGCGACCTTTTGGGTGAGGAGCAGTCGGTCCGCGACCTTGTAGGTTTGGATGTCGAAGATGGCGCAATGGCCGGAGTCGGGGGCGGGGGCGCACAGATGGTGCAGTTGGAGCGCGCGGGCACCAGTAAATCTGCCACCTACAAACTTCCGGTTCTTCCGAGCTAGTCGTGAAGATCCTCGCTGAATGGAAGGCAGAGAAGGAGCGGCGGCGGCGAGCAATGGCTTACCTATCGTCTATTCTCCTTAACGAACCTTCTTCTGAAGCGGATTGGTTTGTAGCAATTAGTAGCAAAGACAAGGTTCAGGTCGCCCGCGAACTTCAGCTTGCTCGTCGCGCAATTGCCTTAATCGTCGCGGAGCGCGATGCATTGGACGATAGAACGGCCGCTGACGTGTCTCATGTGCTGGTCCCGCTAATTAGCAAAGAGAAGCAGATAGATCCATCTGCAGGCAACCAGTGGGTCGACAGGTGGCTTGCCTACTCTGCGGCTTTGTCTGCTAGAGGAATGTCTGAGCCACCTCCCGCGCGAATTGCGAGGGTCCTGTTGCAGGCTGTTGGTGTTGGCGCTCCAAACGCCGAGCAGGTGGAACGAGCAACTCGTTGGGTAATTACCATTAGGGGCATAGCAAACGAGTCACTTCGCGCCGCGTTTGGTGCAGCGTCGCTCCCCGAAGATATCAAGCCGTCTGCAATAGGTACTCCGGGGCGCTAAATAGCGCTCACGTTTAAACAAGCAAAAAGCAAAGGCGGCGTCCCACCTGTATAGGTGAAACGCCGCTTAAGTGCCGAAGGCCGGACTCGAACCGGCACGGGCTTGCGCCCACTGCGACCTGAACGCAGCGCGTCTACCAATTTCACCACTCCGGCAATTACCCGACCCCGCCCTAGAACAAGGCCCGGAAAACGAGTACGGGTGCTTGTGAGGCAGGGCGCTGAAGATAGACTGTGCGCATGCTTCAAGTCAACGCAGGTGCTAACTTGAGAATCGGTATGGCAAAAGACGAGAACGAAGAATCCAGTCAGCTGATTGCGCGGAACAAGCGCGCCCGTCACGACTATGAGATATTAGACACTTGGGAGGCCGGTATTGTACTAACCGGCACCGAGGTGAAGGCGCTACGCGACGGAAGAGCCAATCTTACCGACGCCTTTGGCGTTGTAAACGATGGTGAAGTGTTCCTGCTTAACCTCCACATAGGGGCGTACGAAAGCGGAAACATCTTCAATCATGAGCCTACTAGGACTCGTAAGCTCCTGCTACATCGACGCGAGATTCGAAGGTTAATTGGTTCAGTAGAACGACAGGGGCTAACACTTGTACCACTCGATCTTTACTTCAAAGGCGGACGCGTCAAAACGCGACTCGCGCTTGTACGAGGTAAGCAGCAGCATGACAAACGCGATGACATGCGCAAGCGAGACGCAGAGCGCGAGATTGCACGCGCTTTGCGTAAATCATAGACAATGAGCATAGCTCGCCTTCTTACCATCGTTGCGTTTTTAGCGATTACAACCGCCAAGGATGTGTATGCGGATGTGCAATCGCAAATAATTGTTCGCAATGGATCCAAGGTACAAACGATACCTCTTGTTGTGCATCCAGAGGGCGGCCTCGCTTTTCGAGCAGATCTGCTAGCCGCCGCGATCGATGCTAAGTTCGTGGCTGCGTCGCCGACAAACTTCCGCTTTGATGTTAACGGCACAGAAATATCATTTACTGCAGGAATTGCGTTCGCCGCTACCAAATCTGATACGTTCCCCATGACGGCGTCTGCATACCGACTTGGAACGCGTCTCTATTTGCCGCGATCGGTTGTTGCAGACTTATTACCGCGCGCTACAAGCGGCTTCATATTCGACGGTGAGAAGAATGAGCTGAGACGATTCGTCGTAGTTACAACACAGCGACCGGTGGAGACAGTTACTCGTATTCCTGCTGCGCAGAATGCGACACAAAATGCGGTGCAGAATGCGATGCAGCCTGCGGTTTCGCGCCCAACTACGGCAGCGCGGCTTACCGGTAACAGACGGCGAGTGGTGGTTGTAGACGCGGGACACGGAGGCGTTGACCCGGGGATGAGCGCTGCGATTGGTGGTGGTAAGCGTGTAGTTGAGAAAAACGTTACGCTCGCCGTTGCCAACGCACTACAGGAAGCGCTAAAGAAACGTGGTGTTACAGTAGTTATGACACGCACGCGAGACACATTGATTGCGCTGTCTGACCGTGGACACATCGCCAATCAAGCGAAAGGTGATCTGTTCCTGTCTATCCACGTGAACGCAGCGAATCCAAAGTGGACTAGGCCGTCATCGGTGCGCGGATTTGAAACCTACTTCCTAGCAGAAGCAAAAACTGAAGACGAAAAGCGCGTTGAAGCGATGGAAAACGAAGCGATTCGTTTTGAAACGAATGTCGATGCATCGCGCAACGATCCACTCGGCTTCATTATTCGCGACATGGCGCAAAACGAGCATCTTCGCGAATCCTCGCGCCTAGCTGAACTCGTGCAGGGCGGAATGAAGACTGTACACCCTGGATCTGACAGAGGTGTCAAGCAAGCTGGATTTAGAGTTCTGGTTGCGGCGTTCATGCCTGCGGTGCTCATTGAAATTGGTTTCGGCACTAACCCTGCCGACGGAGAGTGGATGCTAAGGCCCGAACGTCAGCAAGAGATCGCAGAATCAATAGCTGACGCAGCAATCTCATATTTGGCTGAGTATGAGCGCAAAGTCGGCGGACAGTAAAAAGCCCAGAGGTGAAGTAAGCCAGCCGGCTAAACGCGCAACTGTAGTTAGTGCGTCGCTTCAGCTGTTTCTGCTGTTCTTCGTTACCGGTTGCGTTTACTTCAACGGTATCTATAACGCGAAAGAGGCAGCAGGCCACGGTGATGCCCGACTTAAGCGTGGTGACGAAGGTGGTGCGTCAACATTTTTCTCTACGAGTTCAACAAGCGCAGAAAGCGTTTTAGTTCGTTTCCCCAAAAGTAAGTGGCGGTCGCGAGCGCTATACCTTGCAGGCCGAGGCGCTGCGATGGCCGGATTCTGCGAAAGGGGAATCGAAAGGCTTGACGAGTATTTAGCAACGGCACCAGCAGATAGCGACTCGAACGATATCGATCGTGCGCGCTTAGCAAGAGCGATGTGTGACCTCCGAAGCAGTAAGATTGATAGCGCACGCGTACGTCTTGATTCGCTTATTGATGTTAAAGACAAAGAAACATCTAGGCAGGCAAGGTTGTGGGCTTCGCGCGCTGCGCTAGCAGTTCAAGACGGGGCCGCGGCAGAGCGCTACCTAGAAGGTATGGAAATTGGCACGATGGCTTGGGAGCTACTCAACGCATCTGTTTCATCGCGCGATTACGTACGTGTTGAATCGCTCCTCGTGCGTCGCGCTGCAGAGGCTGACTATAGAGAGGATGTCATTGGTGCGCTAAGAGAGCTGTTAAATGCTGGTCGATTTGAATCGGCCGATTTGATCGTGTCTAGATTCGATGCGGCCAGAGTGCGAGACAACGGACGTGTTGCCATGCATTACCTAGTTGGCGACTATAGTTTACGTAGCGGCAGAGATTCACTTGCGCAGCGTCATTTGGTCGCGGCTCGCCAGCTTGCAGGGCGAGATACAACCAGCGAGAGAGAAGCAGCTGCTAGACTTACTCTCATACAAATGCGTAGATCGGAAACAATGCGAGACGCAGATAGCGCGTATTCGCGGCAGGATAGTGCAGTTATGAGAACCGCATTTGCGCGACGACTATCTGAGCAACTTCTTTTTGTTAGGCTTCTAGCAGAACGTCAAGACACCGTTGGAGCTCCGCTTTTTATAGCAGCAGAAGCTGCACGCGATTCGTTGTTAGCGAATCCTTTAGCGCGTTCGTTGTTTTTGCAGTTAGCGCGTGAGTATCCGCTTTCTCCGCTAGCACCAAGCGCTATGTATGCTGCACTTTTGCTCATGCCCGACAGCGCTGATTCATACAGAAAACAGATATTAGAACAACACCAAGGTTCTCACGTAGCGGCATGGCTGCGAGGCGAAGATCCTGCACTTCGCAGTGACTTTGATGCGAACCAAGAGATACTTCGTTCCGCGTGGCAAGATGCTATAAGGATGTGGGCAGACACATTACGAAAGATTCGCGCGTCGCAAGCTGCTGCTGCGAGGGCCAGTGGTCAAGCAGGACAACAATAGCATGGCAATTTTGAAAACCACTGTTGCTGGACTAGAGTTTCGTAATCCGATTGTGCTCGCGTCAGGCACAGCTGGTTACGGAATGGAGATAGACGATGTACTCGATTTATCTGCAATCGGTGGAATAGCCACTAAGGCTGTAAGTGTTGAGCCTAGGAAAGGTGCTCCGCCGTTACGAGTGGCTGAGTTTGCTGGCGGCATGATAAACGCTGTGGGGTTGGCTAATCCTGGGTTAGAGGTTGTTGCCAACGAACTTCTTCATTGGCTTCCGCGAGAACATCCGGGAACTCGTGTTTTAGTTAACGTTATTGGTAATAGCGTTGACGATTTTGCTACAGTAGTTCGACGACTAAGTGACCAGGTGGGAGTTAACGCTTTCGAGCTCAACGTTAGCTGTCCGAACGTAAAGTCTGGTGGAATGGAGTTTGGCGCCGATCCTATTGCGCTTGCTCAACTTGTTTCGGCAGCGCGCATAGAAACCACCAAGCCAATATTTGTGAAACTATCGCCCACACTTGGTGCTTCCATTGCGAGTGCAGCTGAAGTTTCGGTAAAGGCGGGTGCTACTGGAGTGACACTAATTAACACAATGCCTGGATTAGTTGTCGATACAGAGCGACGGGCTCCACGAATTGGATTTGGCACTGGTGGCGTAAGTGGTCCAGCGCTTCTTCCTGTTGGAGTGCTTGCCGTAAGGAGAGTCAGGCAGGCGCTTCCTGATATACCAATTGTAGGGCTGGGTGGTGTTTCCAAGTGTACCGACGCTGTGCAGTACTTACTTGCAGGTGCTAACCTCGTGGGTGTCGGTACCGCGGCACTTCGTAATCCGCGTGTTCCTGAGCGCATCGTTCGAGATTTATCGAAGTGGTGTGACGATCATGGAGTAAGCGATATCTCAACTTTATGCGGTAGGCTTGAATGGCCATGACAGAGCAATCGGATACGAGAAAGGTGGCACGTTCCGTCCCCATTGTTGCGTTGGACGTTTCATCTACAAGTGATGCTTTAGCAGTTGTTCGCGCACTCGGCGCACGCTGCCGCTTTTATAAGGTGGGATTGGAGCTTTACACAGCGGCTGGGCCTTCGATTGTCGAGCGTCTTGTAGGTGAAGGGAGCGAGGTTTTTGTCGATTTGAAGCTTCACGACATTCCTAATACTGTCCGCTCTGCTTCTTCGGTTGTATCGCGTTTAGGTGCATCATTGCTAACGGTGCACGCCAGCGGCGGAGGCGCGATGATTCGGGCTGCGGTAGAGGGAGCGGCTGATACGGGATCGGGGCTCGTTATTCTTGGAGTCACAGTGTTAACGAATCACAGCGCGCAATCCCAGGCCGAGGCGTGGGGAAGGGAGACATCCTCATTTAATGTGAGTCAGGAAGTCTTACGTTTAGCTGGAGTGACCAATGAGGCTGGCGGAGCAGGGATAGTGTGTAGCGGTCAGGAGGCTGCGGTCGTAGCGGGGGCGTTCCCTGACTTAGGTCTTTTGGTGCCAGGAATACGTTTGGAGGGTGGGGAGTCGCACGATCAGAAGCGGGTAATGACGCCTAGCATGGCTCAGCGAGCTGGCGCGCGATGGCTAATACTGGGGCGAGCAGTAACGGCGGCCCCGGATCCTGGTAGAGCGATGGATGCGGTGCTAGCGGAGCTGGCTCTCTAGCGGCTCTTGCGAGTGAGTATCTATTAGGCTATCCTTAAAGGCTTGCCGGTTTCGCGTTACGTAAAAATTACGTAGAAAGCGTGTTCGAGAAGGCAATCGTAGGTGGATAAGCGGTACACTCATGGGTTGTAGAGTGTGCGCTCGTGGGTTGTACTTGTTGTTAAGCGGCCGATCCGCCGGCCACTGATGCTTCGTTCGGCGCGGAATCCTTTCGTGTGTTAGCGGGGATGCATCCGAACGATGAACTATAGGAAGTCCAGCCGGCCGACGTGTAGTCGGTGCGGGAGGCTTCATTGGCGTATCTGCGCCAAGGTGATCCGTGAAAGTTCGCAGTAGCGTTAAGCCGATTTGTGAGCACTGCAAGGTCGTTAAGCGACAGGGCGTGACTCGCGTCATCTGCAAGCGCAATCCCAAGCACAAGCAGCGTCAGGGCTAAGGGAGAAACGTTTAGATGGCACGTATCGCAGGTGTTGATCTCCCGCGTGATAAAAAGGTAGAGATCGGCCTCACTTATATTTTTGGAATCGGACGTCGCACTGCGCTCCGTATTCTTGCTGCCGCGGGCGTTTCCGCTGAGCAGCGCATTCGTGATCTGAATGACGCGGATGTCAACAAGCTTCGCCAAGAGATTGAGCGCAACTATCGCGTAGAAGGCGCGTTGCGCACAGAAGTGGCGATGAACATTAAGCGCCTCATGGATATCGGTTCATACCGCGGCACTCGTCATCGTCGTGGTCTGCCTGTTCGTGGTCAGCGTACGCACACCAACGCACGCACCAAGAAGGGTCCGCGTCGCGCAATCGCCGGTAAGAAGAAGGTGACCAAGTAATGGCCGCGCCTAAGAAATCCAAAAAGGTCGTTGACGCAGAAGGCGTCGTACACGTTAACGCTACTTTCAACAATACCCTTATCACGATCACCGATGCGCATGGCAATGCGGTGTCGTGGGGTTCGGCTGGGAAGGCCGGCTTCAAGGGTTCAAAGAAGTCCACTCCATTTGCTGCGACCGTTGCAAGTGAGCAGTGCGCTCGGGAAGCCATGTCAGCTGGAATGCGCCGAGTTCATGTTCGCGTGCAAGGTCCAGGCTCTGGGCGTGAGTCTGCCATCCAGGCTCTCTCGTCGGCTGGTCTTCAAGTCAAGTCAATCCGCGACGTTACGCCAATTCCGCATAACGGTTGCCGTCCGCCTAAGCGCAGGAGGGTCTAAGCATGTCACGTTATACAGGCCCCAGCTGCCGTCAGTGCCGCCGCGAAGGCACGAAGCTTTTCCTTAAAGGCACCAAGTGCTTTACCGAGAAGTGTCCCGTCGAGCGTCGTCCTTACGCTCCGGGTCAGCACGGTCAGGCCACTGCCCGTCGTAAGAAGATGTCGGAGTACGCAAAGCAGCTTCGCGAGAAGCAGAAGATCAAGCGTATCTACGGTGTCAGCGAACGTCAGTTCCGCAACACTTTCGAGCGGGTTGCAAGTGCACCTGGTATCACTGGTCACAACCTTCTCGCAGCACTTGAGACAAGGCTCGATAACGTAGTGTACCGCATGGGTTTCGCTCCAAGTCGTAAGGCTGCGCGTCAGCTCATTCGTCACCGCCATATCGAAGTCCGCGGTAGCCTCGTCGACATCCCATCTTACCAGGTTCGTACCGGTGAGGAGGTGCGTGTAAGGCAGGCGTCACGTGAGCTCGCTCTGGTTATCGCTTCAATGGAGCAGGCTGCACGCGGCACGACTCCTTCTTGGATCGCGATCGATAAAGAGACGTTCTCTGGCCGCATCCTTGAGAAGCCGCAGCGTCAGGCAATCCCGCTGGCTGCTCAGGAACAGCTCGTCATCGAACTTTACTCGAAGTAACCGTCTGTTCACCCCGCCGACCTTCGTGCGGGGTGCAGACATTTGCAGTGGCCGGACATGTTACGAGCAAGTTGCATGTTCGGCCGGTCGGGACCCGAACTCCCATACGGGGCTGCCGCGCGTCGGGGCGGGGCAGAGCGTCGCCGGATCGCTTTTCCGGTGTGACCAGAACAGGACTCTCTTATGGCTACGATCGATCTTTCAGGGCTGGTACGTCCGCAGCTGGTGGAATCCACCAAGCGTGACGATAGCCCAAACATCGCCGAGTTTCGCCTTCAGCCGCTTGAACGCGGCTTTGGACATACGCTTGGAAACGCGATGCGCAGGATGCTTCTCTCCTCGCTACGCGGTTCGGCGGTTTATGCTTTTCGTATCGATGGTGTGGTGCACGAGCATCAAACCATTAACGGTGTCGTCGAAGACGTTCATCAAATTATCGGCAACCTAAAAACGCTCACGCTCGCTCTTCCTGACGACGTTGAGCAAACGGTGCTTCGTATCGCTGCAAGCGGCCCCGGTGCCGTTACTGCCGGTAATATCGAAACATCAGGCGGTGTGCGTGTCGTCGACCCGTCACATCACCTGCTCACGATCACCAGCGATCGCGATCTCTCGATCGAACTGTATGTGAACAAGGGACGTGGATACGTCGAAAGTGATCAGCATCCGGAAGACAAAAATCTTTCGGTAGATGTCGTTCACATTGATGCCATCTACAACCCTGTTGTCCGTTCTAACTTCACGGTAACTGAAACTCGTGTCGGTCAGCGTACTGACTACGATAGTCTCACACTTGCCGTAGAGACCAACGGAACGATGTCACCCGAGGAAGCAGTCAGCTACGCTGCTGCGCTTGCTCAGACCCACTTCCAATACTTTGTTGGATTCGGGTCGTCGGCTTCTGTTCAGCCGGGTGCTCTCGACGGTGCAAACAGCGACGCAATCCGCCTCGCTGATCTGTTCCGCACTCAAATCGACGATCTCGAACTTTCGGTTCGTTCGGTTAACTCACTTAAGAATTCCAATATCCGCTCGCTCGGTGACCTGGTGCGTCAGACAGAGGCGCAAATCCTTCAGGTTAAAAACTTCGGCAAGAAGTCTTTGCAGGAGATCGCTGAGCTACTGGAGAAGGAAGGGCTCAATTTTGGCATGCGGTACGAGGAGAACGCAGAAGGTGTGCGTATTCTCGACCAGGGCACTCCGCCCAGCCGCGCCGCTGAAAATGCGCCTGACGAAGAAGAAGACGACCAGGAATAAACAGCCATGCGTCACCGTAAGGCGAATCGCCAACTCCGTCGGACTAGCGAGCAACGTCTCGCTCTGCTCCGTAACCTCGCCACCTCTCTCATTGAGCAGGGCGCGATAGAAACAACCGAAGCGAAGGCAAAAGAGTTACGCCCCTTCGTAGAAAAGCTTATTACCAAAGCACGCACGGGAACGCTGCACTCGCGTCGTCTTGCCGGCCGCCATGTCCACAAGCGTGAAGCTGCGGACAAGCTCTTCCAAGAATTAGGCCCAATCTTCGCGTCACGCCCCGGCGGATATACCCGCATTCTCAAAACCGGTCATCGCAAAGGTGATGGTGCTGAGATGGCGCGTATCGAACTCATACTGAGCTGAGGCAACGTACCATGGCCATCAATCGCAACCGTTGCTACAGCTGCGGAAAGGGCGTTGCCTTCGGCAACAACGTTTCCCACGCCAATAACAAAACGCGCCGTACTTGGAAGCCTAATCTTCAGGTCGTGCGTATTCAGGCAGACGATCGCGTTATTAAAGTCAAGGCGTGCACTCGTTGCATCGCCGCCGGCAAAGTAAAACGCGCTCCTCGCGGTCAGGTAGCTGCAGTCTGACATAAAGCGGTGCGCGACTCGTTTCACTTGTCGCGACATTGCTCGAGTTCTGCTTTACGTATGGGGGAAACCGGTACGCATGTGTTGCTGATAAGTTCAGCCTGCATGGTACGGTTGCCCCCATACGCGCATCAGATACACTGGCGTTACAGTCACTGAACGTGCGCGCTTCGCCGCAAGCTGTTCTCGAACATCTTCGAGTACAGGCCGGCAACGCGGTACACTGCCACTCACCACTCTCGAAACATCGTACAGTCCACTACAGTGAAAACTGCGCTGATTACCGGTGTCACCGGTCAAGATGGATCCTACCTTGCCGAATTACTTCTTAGCAAAGGTTATCGCGTCATAGGTGTCGTTCGTCGCTCCTCTACAACACCCTACGAACGTATCGCCCATCTAATCGACCGAATAGAACTGGTATCTGCTGATTTGCTAGACCAGACATCGCTTACTGATGTCGTGGCCGAAACACAACCCAATGAGATTTACAATTTAGCAGCACAAAGCTTTGTCCAAACATCGTGGAGTCAGCCTGTGCTAACAGGTGAGTTCACTGCGCTCGGCGTTACAAGAATGTTAGAGGCAATGCGCAAAGCTGCACCAAAAGCACGCTTTTATCAGGCCAGTTCAAGCGAACAGTTTGGTAAAGTAGTTGAAACTCCGCAAAGTGAAAGCACACCATTTTATCCGCGTTCTCCTTACGGTGTTGCTAAAGTTTATGGACACTGGATTACGGTTAATTATCGCGAAAGCTTTAATCTGTTCGCGGTAAGCGGAATACTTTTTAATCACGAATCACCGCGCCGAGGATTGGAGTTCGTTACCAGAAAAATATCTGACGGTGTTGCGCGCATTAAAGTTGGTTTGCAAAAAGATCTCAGACTCGGCAATCTGGACGCACGTCGTGATTGGGGCTTTGCTGGCGACTACGTTGATGCCATGTGGCGTATGTTGCAGCAGGACACTCCAGACGACTACGTGATTGGCACAGGCGAGACATACTCGGTGCGCCAGTTTTGTGAAGCTGCGTTTGGTGCTGCCGATTTGGACTATAAAGAATATGTAGTGCAAGACGAGAAGTTTTTCCGTCCCGCGGAAGTTGACCTGCTTGTCGCCGACCCTTCTCGCGCTAAGAGCGAATTGGGTTGGGAGCCTAAGGTAGATTTCGGCGCGCTGGTGAAAATGATGGTTGATGCAGACCTAAATAGGTATCAGCGCGCGAAGTGAAGAAGCGTGCTCTGGTAACTGGTGCCGCAGGGTTTGTAGGACGTTGGTTGAGTGCAGCTCTGGCCGAACGCGGCTACTCTGTTTCTGGGCTAACCACTGAGCTGCCGTTAGAGCTCGGTGCATATAAAGGAGCACCAGCGTATCCTCAGGATATGCAATGGTACACTGGTGATTTGCGCGATGGCGACTATGTAAAAGCAGCGGTTAATGCTGCCCATCCAGCTGTCGTAATTCATTTGGCTGCCATTTCTCACGTGCCAACGGCCGAAGCCGATCCTGCGTTGGCGTGGGACGTTAATGTTTCGGCAACCGCCAGACTGTTGCGAGCGTTGTCGGCGAATGAGCAAGCTAACGAGAAATTGCCACGCGTCCTTATTGTCGGAAGTGCAGAGCAGTACGGGCGTGCTGCACGATCGGAGAGTGTAGGAAATGCGAGTGCTAGCGGCACCATCGCGACGACTGCTTACAGCCATAGCGCCTATCGCGAAACCGACTCTTTGTACCCTCGCACGGTATACGCTGCCACCAAATGTGCTCAGGAAGTTTTGGCGCTTCAGCAGTGGCGGTCGCATGGCCTTGAGATAGTGCTGGCTAGAAGCTTCAACCACAGTGGTCCTGGGCAGGAGCCACGGTTTCTGCTGCCGGCGTTAACCGCCCGTGTTGCTCAACTGCGTGACACAGGCGGAACAGAGCTTCAATTAGGAAACCTCACACCCGTTCGCGATTTTCTGCATGTAAGTGACGTGGTAGACGCCTATATTTCATTGTGTGAACGGGGCACTCCAGGCGAGGTGTACAACGTCTCTAGCGGTATCGGACGTTCAGTACGCGAAGTCGCTGAGTGCATTCTCCAGCGAGTTGGCATCAAAGCAACGTTGGTAGAGGATCCTGCTCTCGTTCGACCGGTCGACGTTCCATCGTTGGTCGGAGACTCCAGTAAACTGCAGCGCGCCGTTGGTTGGCGCGCGACGAAATCTTTCGACGTACTCATCGACGACCTGTTACATGCCGCGACGCTCTGACCTGCACCGTATTCTCGTTATCGGCTCGGGGCCGATTGTTATTGGGCAGGCCGCTGAATTCGATTATTCGGGTACGCAAGCCACTAAGGCCTTGCGTGAGGAAGGATATGAAGTAATCCTCGTTAACTCGAATCCGGCCACGATCATGACCGATCCAGAGTTCGCGGATCGCACATACATCGAGCCAGTCACCCCGGAGTTTGTTGAAAAAATAATTGCGCGCGAAAAGCCCGATGCGGTGCTGCCAACTATGGGTGGCCAAACGGCGCTCAACGTTGCCCTCGCTCTTAGTGATTCGGGGGTGCTCGAGACGCATGGCGTAGAACTAATCGGTGCCAATGCGCGCGCCATACGTGTCGCAGAAGACCGGAAGCTCTTTGCAGATGCAATGGAGCGTATAGGCCTCACGTGTCCAACTGGTCGTACCGTTTCGTCGTTTGATGAAGCTTTAAGTGCTGTTGAGGCTACAGGATATCCGGCAATTATTCGACCGTCATTTACACTTGGTGGAAGTGGCGGCGGCATAGCGTACAATCGTGAAGAGTTGGAGCAGATCGTTCGTCGTGGACTCGACCTGTCACCAGTGCACTCTGTGTTAATTGAGCGCTCGTTGCTAGGCTGGAAAGAGTTCGAACTTGAAGTAATGCGCGATCATGCTGACAACGTTGTAATCGTTTGCTCAATTGAGAACATCGACCCTATGGGTGTTCACACTGGCGATTCGATTACAGTTGCACCTGCCATGACACTTACCGATAGAGAGTATCAGGTAATGCGTGATGCGGCCGTTGCAATTATCCGAGAGATAGGCGTTGATGCTGGCGGTTGCAACATTCAGTTCGCAGTCAATCCGCAGAACGGCGAGCTCATAGTAATAGAAATGAATCCGCGAGTTTCTCGTTCGTCTGCGCTAGCATCGAAGGCAACCGGTTTCCCAATTGCTCGAATCGGTGCTAAGCTGGCTATTGGTTACACACTAGACGAGATCGCAAACGACATAACGAAAACGACTCCAGCGAGCTTTGAGCCGGTACTAGACTACGTTGTTGTAAAGTGCCCGCGATTCGCGTTCGAGAAATTTGCCGCGGCCGATCCTCGTCTTACCACGCAGATGAAGTCCGTGGGCGAATCAATGGCGATGGGTAGAACGTTTAAGGAAGCCTTTCAGAAGGCGCTACGTGCGCTTGAGAATGGCCGCTCCGGATGGGTTGAAGGAGAACGGCTTCAGGATGATAGACTTAAGGAAGGTTCTCCCGAAGAGCTTAGACGTGCGTTACGCGCTCCGACACCAGAGCGAATCTTTCAGTTAAAGCGTGCGATGTTGTTGGGGATATCTGTAGATGAACTTTACGAGTTAACCGCTGTTGATCGCTGGTTCCTTGACCAGATGTATGAGTTGGTGAACGCCGAGCGGTGGTTTGCTGCTCTTACGGAAGTTGGCAAAGATGAGATGCTTCAGATGAAGCGTATGGGATTCTCTGACAGGCAACTTTCGCAACTGCGCAACAGCACAGAGAGTGCAATTCGCGAAAGCAGGTGGTCGCTTGGTATTCGTCCATCGTACAAAATGGTGGACACGTGCGCTGGCGAGTTTCCGTCTGAAACACCGTATCTGTACAGCAACTACGATGAAGAAACGGAAGCTGAAACAGAGGGACGCGAGAAAGTTGTAATACTAGGGTCCGGTCCCAATCGAATTGGACAGGGCGTTGAGTTCGACTATTGCTGTGTTCGTGCCGTGCTGGCGTTACGTGAGCGAGGCTACGAAACGATCATGGTTAACTCCAACCCAGAAACAGTTTCAACAGATTTCGATATTTCGGACAAGCTTTACTTCGAACCACTAACGTTCGAAGATGTTTTGGAAATTGTGCATCGCGAGAAGCCAGTTGGTGTAATAGTGCAGCTAGGTGGTCAAACACCACTCAAGCTTACGCGCGCGCTGGAAGCGGCTGGTGTGAGAATCTTAGGAACGTCTCCTGATGCGATTGATATCGCCGAAGATCGTAGACGTTTTGAAAAGATTGCGCGCGACTTAGGGATACGGCAACCAGAGAACGGTACCGCAACGAGCGTTGACGAGGCTGTTAAGATCGCTGAGTCAATTGGTTATCCGGTTCTAGTACGTCCGTCCTACGTGTTAGGTGGACGCGCAATGGAAATAGTTCACGATGCAGTTTCTCTACGCGACTACTTCGAACGGGCAGCTCGCGTTTCAGAAGATAGGCCTGTCCTTGTTGATAGGTTTCTTGAGGACGCATTTGAAGCAGACGTAGACGCGCTGAGCGATGGTAAAGAAGTGGTTATTGGCGCAGTTATGGAGCACATTGAAAGCGCTGGAATACATTCTGGCGACTCGGCTTGCGTGCTTCCTCCGTATTTGATTCCGCCTGAAGCTGTTGAGCAGATGAAGCAACACACGGTAGCGTTCGCGAAAGCGCTGGGTGTGGTTGGTCTTATAAACGTTCAGTACGCATACAAAGACGGCGTTGTGTACGTGATTGAGGTAAACCCTCGTGCGTCACGAACTGCACCATTTGTATCAAAAGCAATAGGTGTATCGCTGCCCTCTGTAGCAGCGCGTCTAATGCTAGGAGAGAGCTTAGCGGAAATAGGGTTCACAAGCGAGATAGTTCCGCCTTACGTTAGCGTAAAGGAAGCTGTGTTCCCATTTAATAAGTTCCGTGAGTTCGATCCAGTACTAGGTCCAGAGATGCGTTCGACCGGAGAAGTTATGGGGATTGACGAACGCTTCGGTGCGTCGTTCCTTAAGTCGCAGCTTGCGGCCGACAACGCACTCCCAACGGGAGGCGCGGTGTTTATGACTGTTAATGACCACGACAAAGAGAACGCGGTTGAGTTAGCACGTAAACTCAACGATATGGACTTTAAGATCTTTGCGACTTCTGGAACGGCAGCGTTCTTAGAGCAACATGGCGTTCCAGTAACAAAAGTTCTAAAGATTCACGAAGGACGCCCTCATGGCGTTGACCTCATATTAAACGGCGATGTCACGCTTCTAATCAACACGCCGCTTGGAAAGCACGCCCAAGTGGACGATGAGAAGCTTAGGCAAGCGGCTATTGCCAACCGAGTACCATACACAACAACTCTCAGCGCGGCCAACGCGGCATGTGAAGCGATTGCCGCGCGCCGCAAACGTGAGCTTGATGTTATGTCGTTGCAGGAGTGGCATGGCCGCTTGGCTGGAACGTCGGCGAGGACCACTGCGTGAGCAACGCTATGATTACCGAAGCTGGCAAAGGCAACGTTAGCGTTGGTGTTACGTTGGGCGAAGGTGCCGCAGTGCACGAGTCGGCTTATGTCGATTCGGGCGCTGTTATTGGAGCAAGTACCCGTGTTTGGCATTTTGCTCATGTCCTCGGCGGTGCCGTAATAGGAGAGAGGTGTTCGTTAGGTCAGAACGTTGTTGTCATGAACTCCGTTCGTATAGGCAACAACGTAAAGATTCAGAACAACGTGTCGGTGTATGAAGGTGTCGAGTTAGAAGACGATGTTTTCTGCGGCCCTTCTATGGTGTTTACCAATGTGTTTAATCCGCGCAGCGCTGTAGTGCGTAAGCATGAGTACAGAGCAACAGTTGTTAAGAGAGGCGCGAGCATAGGTGCGAACGCAACCATCATCTGTGGTATTCAGATTGGTAGGTACGCGTTTATTGGTGCCGGCGCTGTTGTGAACCGTACGGTTCCTGACTATGCGGTTATGGCGGGCGTTCCTGCAATTCGCATAGGGTGGATGTCGGAGGAAGGACACCGCATGACTGTGGTGAGCACCGAGGGTGACCGTGAGACGTTGCAATGTCCGGGCACTGGGAAGTTGTACATGCGTCACGGTGATATCGTTACACCAATTGAAGAAGCGAAGTGATTTATGGTGATTAGTTCGGTGCTCCTACATCAACTACTCAACAGTCGTGAGGTAACCAAGTGAGTCCGACTCCAAGCAGCACGAAGGTTATTCAGGCAGGTGCGCCTGTTAGAGTGTCGTTAGTGGGTTGTGGTCGAATAAGTAAGAACCATTTCGACGCAATCGCTCAGATACCTGATTTGGAGTTAGTGGCGGTATGCGACGCCGTTGAAGCGCGCGCGCGCGAAGCGGGGACGCAACATCAGGTGCCGTGGTTTACGAGTTACGACACCATGTTGGCGGACGTGCCATCGGATGCGGTAATTATTGCTACTCCTTCTGGGCTTCATCCACAGCACGGAATAGCGGCAGCTCGGAGCGGGCGACACGTTATTGCGGAGAAGCCTATGGGCATTTCTTTAGCTGCAGCGGACGCGTTGGTTCAGGCGTGCGATGAAAATGATGTGCGTTTGTTCGTCGTTAAGCAGAACAGGCTGAACCCTCCTATTCAGCTATTAAAGCGCGCAATCGATCGTGGCCGTTTTGGTCGCATTTATATGGCGAACTGTACTGTACGTTGGACTAGGCCACAGGAGTACTACGATCAAGCGCCTTGGCGCGGTACGTGGGAGTTCGATGGTGGCGCTTTTATGAACCAAGCGTCGCATTATGTCGACCTTATTCAGTGGCTCGTAGGTCCTGTTGAGAGCGTCATGGCAAAGACGGCGACACTTGCACGTCGAATTGAGGCTGAAGACAGCGGCGTCGCCGTTCTTAAGTTCCGCTCGGGCGCGCTTGGAACAATAGAAGTCACTATGCTTACTTTTCCTAAGAATCTTGAGGGCTCCATAACCATTCTTGGCGAAAAGGGCTCAGTTAAGATTGGTGGAACGGCTGTTAATCGCGTAGAACATTGGCTGTTTGCAGACTACGACGATGATGACAAGCTTATAGAGCAAAGCAACACCAACCCGACGTCGGTGTATGGCTTTGGTCACGTCCCGTACTACCATAACGTGGTAGCAGTACTTAGAGGTGAGGCCCGTCCTGATACCGACGGACGTGCTGGTCGCAAATCGCTCGAGCTTATACTGGGCATTTACGAGTCGGCGAAAACTGGTCGCGAAGTTCCACTCCCTTTACGTACCAACATTTAGTTCCCGCTCACTGATCGTTTCCTGAACACACATAGCGATATGTCTGTACCACTGCTCGATCTCAAAGCACAGCACGCCACGATACGTGACGAAGTCGTTGCTGCACTCATGCAGGTAGTAGACGCGCAATCATTCATTTTGGGCGAGCCGGTTACGAGGCTTGAGGAACAGGTTGCGGCCTTATCGCAAACCAAACATGCGGTAGGATGTGCAAACGGTTCTGACGCATTAGTACTAGCGCTGCGAGCGTTAAATGCGGGGCAGGGAGCTGAGGTTGTAACGACTCCTTTTACTTTTTTTGCGACTGCGGGAGCGGTTCATAACACGGGTGCACGTCCAGTGTTTGTGGATATCGATCCGCGCACGTTCAATATTCTTCCAGACGCAGTTTCTGCTGCGGTCACATCGCGCACTAAGGCAGTGATTGCGGTTGATCTGTTTGGGCAGATGGCTGAGATAGAGAACGTATCTTCGGCCGCAAAGGGAGTCCCCGTAATCGAAGACGCTGCCCAGTCTATTGGGGCTAGCCGTCAGATAAACGGCAGGCGAGTTATGGCGGGTGAGGCCGCTGCAGTCGGCACCTTTAGTTTTTTTCCATCTAAGAATCTTGGTGGATATGGCGACGGCGGAATGCTTGTAACGCAACGCGATGAGCTGTTTGAAACGCTTATGAAGCTGCGTACCCACGGTAGTCGTCGAACGTACTATCATGAAATGGTGGGTTATAACAGCAGGCTCGACGCTCTTCAGGCGGCGGTACTGCTAGCTAAGCTGCCGCATCTCAATGGCTGGAGCGAATCGCGCCGCAGCAACGCCGATTATTACAACAGTGCTTTCGCGGGTATTGAAGGCATTACAACGCCGTATGTCGACCCAGCTAACAGCTCTATCTACAATCAGTACACAATAAGAGCAGAGCGACGCGACTCACTACGCGAACATCTGACGGCAAAAGGTATTGGATCGTCAGTTTACTATCCGTTGCCGTTGCATCTGCAGGAGTGCTTCTCGTACTTGGGTTATAAAGAGGGCCAGTGCCCAGAGGCTGAGAAGGCAGCCAAGGAAGTGCTATCGCTTCCCATTTACCCCGAGTTACAGCGGTCGCAACTGGACGAAGTGATCGCGGCCGTTCGTGAGTTTTACGGTCGCTGACTTACATCCTTACCTGAACACCCAATGCATAAAGACCGGCTGCTAGAGAAGATTAGAAAACGCGATGCTGTTGTAGGCGTCATAGGACTAGGATACGTGGGGCTTCCCTTGGCAATGGAGTTTGCCGAAGCGGGGTTTCGAGTAATTGGTTATGACATTAGTCAGCGCGTTACCGACTTACTCATGAGTGGGCAGTCGCACATTCAGGACGTGCCATCGTCTCATGTGCAGAAGGCTGTCGCTGCTGGTTTGTTTACAGCAACTACAGTCGAAGAAAGGCTGAGCGAATGCGATGCTATTTCCATTGCCGTGCCGACACCGCTTTCAAAGACGCGCGATCCAGATATGGCTTTTGTTTTGGCCTCTGCCGATGCGGTTGCTAGGCAGGCTCACCCAGGGCTATGCGTTGTTTTAGAGAGTACGACATATCCTGGTACTACGCGTGAGCTTTTACAGCCGCGCTTAGAGGCAAAAGGTCTTAAAGTTGGAGAGGATGTATTCGTTGCGTTTAGCCCTGAACGTGTAGATCCAGGTAACCCTGTATATCACACGCGTAACACACCCAAAGTCGTAGGTGGCGTAACACCAGCGTGTGTTGAAGTGGCGAAAGAGTTTTATGAAAGCTGCATCGACACTGTAGTTCCTGTCTCTTCGCCTGAGTCTGCTGAATTGGTGAAGCTACTTGAGAACACCTTTCGCGCGGTAAACATCGGTCTTGTTAACGAGATCGCTATCGTTTGCGACAAGTTGGGCGTTGATGTTTGGGAGGTAATTGACGCTGCTGCTACGAAGCCGTTCGGGTTTATGAAGTTCACGCCCGGCCCTGGCATTGGCGGACATTGTATTCCTCTCGACCCACACTACCTCGCTTGGAAAATGCGAACGCTTAATTACAAGACGCGTTTCATAGACCTCGCCAGCGAGATTAACTCGCAAATGCCCGACTGGGTAGTTAATAAAGTTGCGTCCGCACTAAACGAAGTTCGTAAGGCGGTTCGGGGCAGTAGAGTGTTGGTTCTTGGTGTCGCGTACAAGCGCGACATAGACGACGTACGTGAAAGCCCGGCTCTTGATGTAATCCGGTTGCTTGAGGAACGTGGTGCTCATGTGGAGTTCCACGATCCGTTCGTCCATGAGTTCCGTGAAGACGGTCATACACGTCGCGGAGTGGCCCTGTCGGACGAGATGCTGCGTTGGGCGGACGCTGTAGTTATCGTTACTGACCATAAGAACGTGGATTATCAGCACGTGGTCGATCAAGCATCACTTGTCGTTGATACCCGTAACGTTACTTCTGCTCTAAAGCCTGGGCGGGCGATGGTGATTCCGTTGGCGTCCATCCGTACAGGGAAACAACAAGCATAAACATGAGGCAACGTTCGGCAGTGCAGCGGGTACATAACAAGGCATGAGTCCAATTTCGCGGCGGGTTGAGTGGCACCTATTGGTGCTTTTAAGCGTGGCCACAGCACTGGCTGGCTGTTCGCGCAGCTTTCAGCCTCGCAATTACGCCAACCCCGAGGCCTTATTTCGTGCTGCCCTTTTGGAGTTCCAGAGTGGTCACTGGGACAATGCGCAGCTTGGCTTCGAGCAACTCGCCGTAGATCTATCGGCACGCGACCCGCTGTTAGCGCCCGCATATTTTTATCTGGCGCTATCCCACGAGCGTGAGAAAGAGTTTCTTCTTGCCGCTCAGGCCTTTGAGCGCGTTGTAGACGGTTTTCCCTCCGATACACTTGCCGCGCCTGCTATGCTGGGTGCGGGCAGGGCGTATCAACAGCTGTGGCGAAGGCCGTCGCTAGACCCGGAATACGGTGAGCGCGCGCAGTCTATGTTGCGCGCACTGTTGTCCTCCTATCCTGAGTCGAACGAAGTTGTAGAGGCAAAGGAACGCATTGCCGAACTAGACGAGTGGTTCGCTCGTAAGACATTTCTTATTGGGGCGCATTACGTCCGGGTAAGGGGGGCACACGATTCGGGAATTATCTACTTCAAGGATGTGGTCAGCACATGGCCGCACACTAAGGTAGCTAGAGAGGCGTGGCTCAAGCTTCATGAGCTTTACACGGGTAAGCGTTGGAAAGACGACGCACATGAGACCTGTGAGGCCATGTGGAAAGCGTATCCAGGCGACGAAGAGGTGTTAAAGGCATGTGGCGCTGCGCAATCAGATTCCACTAAAGCCAGCCAGTCTAAGGTCCCCCCTGACTCTGTTCCTGCAGTGAGTGCTCTGGCTCGACCGGGGCCATTTTAAATTACTGCCACCCTTTGTCTGAGGGGCTAAAATGGTGAAGCCAGCACGCATAGGCATATTCGGCGGCAGCTTCGATCCTCCTCATATCGGGCATCGCTTGGTTGTCCAAGACGCCTTTGAAGCACTTCAGCTCGATCGCGTCATTGTGATACCGGCGGGTACCCAGCCGCTCAAGGGTGGTGTCCGAACCGCCCCGCATCATCGCCTCGCTATGGTACGGCTTTGTTTCGCCGACATGCCCGGTATCGAGGTTGATTCCGTCGAAGTCGATCGGGGTGGTGTATCTTACATGGTTGACACCGTTGAGACGCTGCAGGGCCGATGGCCTAGCGCGCAACTCAGCTTGCTGGTTGGTGAGGATGTAGTCGCGACGCTTCCGCAGTGGCGGGACGCACAACGTCTACTAACGATGGTTAGGCTGGTCGTTTTACGACGCGGCGAACCAAGTGAACAGGTCACCGCCATGTTGGCTGCGTGGGAGTCCGATAAAGCCGTTTTACCTATCTCGGCACTGGCTACTCGCAGGGTGGATGTAACATCAACCGAAATCAGGAAGCGACTTGCGGAAGGTAAGCCTGTTAAGGGCTTTATTCCTGATGTCGTTAAGCAGTACATCGAAACCGCCGCTTTGTATCCAGCACAACCAGCGGCAGCGGACGAACCCGGACTCGCTTAATTGCGAATACGTGGGCCGCCGCCGCCGGCCTTCGTTACCGAGGAAAGAATGCTACAGTCGTTGATAGGTCGCGTGTTCGGCACGCGACATGAGCGAGAAAGAAAACGTGTTCAGCCGATCGTCGAACAGATTCACAAAATTGAATCTCAGTTGGCGTCGCTGAGTGATGAAGACATACAGGCGCAAACGGTAAAGTTCCGTGCGCAGATTGCCGAACGTACCAGCGAGCTCGAAGCAAGAATTGCAGAGCTCAAACTGCAGAAGCGTACAACCGAAGATGCTGCAGAGCGCGAGCAAATCGATAACGAACTGCAGGGAGTAGACGGACTCGGTGGTGTCGAGAAAGAGCTGCGCGACACAATAAGAGACATCCTTGACGACCTATTGCCCGAAGCATTCGCAACCGTTCGAGAGGCCGCGCGTAGACTAACTGGAAGTAAGGTTGTTGTTACTGGCCACGAGCTCGCATGGGACATGGTGCATTACGATGTGCAGCTCATCGGTGGTATTCAGCTGCATCTTGGTAGAATCGCCGAAATGGCAACAGGTGAGGGCAAGACTCTCGTCGCAACGCTGCCAATGTACCTCAACGCGCTCCCTGCGCGTGGTGCGCACCTCGTAACTGTAAATAGCTACCTCGCTAGGCGTGACTCGCAGTGGATGGGTCATCTCTATAAATGGCTTGGGCTATCAGTTGGATGTCTTGACGATACCGAGCCTGGCTCACAAGAGCGTAGGGCTGTTTACAACTCAGACATTGTATACGGTACGAACAACGAGTTTGGGTTCGACTATTTGCGTGACAACATGGTGGTTTCACTTGAGCAACGAGTGCAACGACCACACATATACGCAATCATCGACGAAGTCGACTCTATTCTTATCGATGAAGCGAGAACACCTCTAATCATTTCTGGCCCAGTCGGAAATGAAAGTGACGGGCAGTACGCCGAGTTTAACTCAATGGTCGCGCGTCTAGCACGCAGGCAGGGTGAACTTGTAAACGCACTTGTCGCAGATGGTGAGCGCGCATTAGAAGCTGGTGATACTGCTGCTGCTGCGCTTCAGCTTTATAAGGCTCAACTAGGTGGACCAAAGAACAAGCGCTTCATGAAAGCGTTGCAGGAGACTGGCGTTAAAGTCTTAGTGCAAAAAATGGAGCTTGAGGTTATAGGAGACCGTAAGCTCCCGTCTTCAAGACGTCAGTACCGTGAACTTGAGAACGACCTTTTATATGTGCTAGATGAAAAGGGGCACTCGGTTCACTTAACAGAACAAGGGCTTGAGTTCATGTCGCCGAGCGACTTGGAAGCTTTTGTTTTGCCAGATATTTCCCTGCTAATTGGTCAACTAGAGAATGACCACAGCTTAACTGCGCAGGAAAAGCTAGAGCATAGGGCTACGATAGATCGTGAGTATGCGACTAAGAGCGAACGACTTAACATCATCCATCAGCTGTTAAAGGCTCACACCCTTTACGAGCGCGATGTTAACTACGTGGTGCAGGAAGGCCAGGTACTTATTGTCGACGAGTTTACTGGTCGTACGATGCCGGGCCGTCGTTGGAGCGATGGTTTGCATCAGGCTGTTGAAGCCAAGGAAGGCGTTCAGGTTAAAGGTGAGACCCAAACAATGGCCACCATTACCATTCAGAACTACTTCCGAATGTACGAGAAGTTGGCCGGTATGACTGGTACGGCAGAAACAGAGGAAAACGAGTTTCACTCTATTTATGGTTTGTCTGTTTCAGTTATCCCAACCAACCGTCCAATCGCTCGTGACGACAGACACGATCTTATTTACAAAACTCGTCGCGAGAAATACAACGCAATCGTAAACGAAACAAGGCGTCTTAACGAGCTTGGTTATCCTGTGCTCGTTGGTACTGCGAACGTCGAAGCCAGTGAAACGTTATCACGTATGTTTACGCGTGCTGGTTTGAAACACAACGTTCTTAACGCCAAGTATCATCAGCGTGAAGCTGAGATTGTTGCTGAGGCAGGTCATGCAGGTGCGATTACTATCGCTACTAACATGGCGGGACGCGGTACCGACATTAAGCTCGGGGCCGGTGTTGTTGATGCGAGAATGTCTCAGATAACAGATGCAGATGGTAACGTTGTTGATGTTGAAGAGATAGGTGGTTTGCATATCATCGGTTCTGAGCGACACGAATCACGACGCATCGATCGTCAGCTTCGTGGTCGTGCAGGACGTCAGGGCGATCCCGGCTCGTCGCAGTTCTTCTTGTCACTTGAAGACGATCTCATGCGACTGTTTCAGTCTGATCGGATCGCGCGCTTTATGGACAAGATGGGCGCTGAGGAAGGCGAAGTCCTAAGCCATGGCATGATTACGCGCTCAATTGAGTCTGCTCAAAAACGAGTCGAGTTGCAAAACTTCCAGCAACGTAAACGGTTGCTCGATTACGACGACGTTATGAATCAGCAACGTGAAGTCGTGTACTCACTCAGATCCTTTTCGCTTGAAGGTGGTGAAGAGCTAAAGGGCGAAGCGCTTAAGATGGTGGAAAAGGGTGCTCAACGACGTGTTGAGCAAGCCTTAGAGATGTTCGAGAAAGTTGAGGATTGGGATTGGGCTTACATACGCCAAGACCTCCTTATGCACTACATGCTGCACGTCCCTGCTTTTTCGTCTAACGATCTTCCTGTTACAGAGGATGAAGCGTACGAAGATGTTAAGGATGCTGCGCGCAAGGCATTTTACGACAAGCTCACGCAGCTAGATGGCGTAACCGATGAATCCGGAGTTGGTTTTGGCAATCGGTTGCTGTCGCTCGTTATGCTAAACGTCATTGACGAGAAGTGGAAAGATCATCTCTACGATCTCGATCAGCTGCGCGCGTCAATTCACTATCGTTCGTGGGGGCAAAAGGATCCTCTCATCGAGTACAAGCAGGAAGCGTACACGATGTTCGTCGACCTAATGCACGATATAGCGAACACGTTCACGGAGCGGTTCCTCAAGGCTCAGTTGGTATTTGACGCTCCGCCGCCGCCTGAGCAGTACATCCCGCCCGCACTTCGCGGTGCATCTGCTGGCCCCGATGGTGGTGCACAGCCATCGCGCCGCTACAACGCGATGGGGATTCTAGAAGACGTACCGCCCGAAGAAGTCGCTAGCTCTGACGAAGGCGCCGCTGTTGCTAATCAGGGTGCTGGACAGACCGCCGCGTCAAGACAACCGCAGGGTTCACCCAAGGTTGTAGGTGCAGGTTCGGTGCGGTCATTGTCCGGCGACGGTGGAGCGCTACCGGCAGGGTGGGAAAACACTCCAAGGAACAACGCCTGCCCGTGTGGCAGCGGTAAGAAGTTCAAGAAGTGCCACGGTGCCAGCTTCGCTTAATTACGGTGCTAGCTTCGCTTAATTATGGCGCCAGCTTCGCGTAACTAAGGCAAGGGGAGTGAAGCGGAGGCATACTGGGGTTGAGAGACTCCGATATGCCTCCGTTCGTCGTTTTGCACCATGCAGCCGGCCTTCCGGATACACAAAAGCTGAGGGCGGTGGAACAGTAGCTCCCTAATGAGAATATCAGTACTATGACGGCGAGCAGGATTTCCTACTCGAGACCCGTTTCGTACAAAGTGAACCAGGGTGAAGAGGAGAGGCCGGTGAAAAAAGTCTCGCACATTTCGGTTGCACAGCTGCTTGTCGCGGCACTGGCCATTACTCCAGTTGGCGTCCACGCGCAGGCTGAGGTTAACGGTTACAGTTTGAGAGCACCTAACGGTTCTTTATCCATTAGGCTCGGAGCTGCTAGGGCCAATGCAGGGAGCGATGTGTTCTCATTTACCCAAGAGCACCTAACGCTAAATCGCGGCGACTTTAGCGGTATGCAGTTCGCTACTGACGCAGGCTTCTTCTTTGGTGATCGCGTTGAGGCAATTTTCGGGGTGGGTATCGCCAATCGACGTGCCGCTTCGAACTATCGCCATCTCGTCGACAACGACGATATGGAGATTGAGCAGGAAACGAGGTTCAATCGTGTTCCCGTCACACTGGGTGTACGATATTTTCTAAAGCCGGTTGGTAGATATGCGGGCTCGTACGCTTGGGTACCGTCTAGAGTAGCTCCGTACGTCGCGGGCGGTGGGGGAGTTGTGCACTACCGTTTCGAACAGGAAGGTGATTTCGTGGATTTTGAAACCAACGAAATATTTGGCGCCAAGATGGTGTCCTCATCATGGGTGCCAACGGTTTATGGTGCGGTAGGAGCCCAGTTTGCATTTACAGCGCGAACTGCACTCGCCACGGAGTTACGTTACGATTTCGCAAACGGTCCCATGGATACGCAGTTTCGCGGTTTTGACAACATAGATCTTTCGGGTACGTCGCTCACCGCTGGTTTCCACGTTCGGTTCTGAGGTTACCAACATGAAGTCACCTCGCATACTTTCTACCGCCGTTTTTACAGCGGCATTGCTGTCGCTATCTGCCGGTATCGTTGATGCACAGCAGCAAACAAGCCGCTGGCAAGCGTGGCTGGGTTGTTGGGTCCCGCAAGCAGCGCCTGCCGCATCTGACTCAGCGCCTGCGGTTAACTCACTCGTTTGCGTGATTCCTGGAGCGAATTCGTCGTCGGTGCAAGTTGTAAACATCTCCGACAATCGCATAGTTTCGCGTGTCAGCATCAATACAACCGGTGAGAAGATTCAGCGAACTGTAGACGATTGCACCGGTTGGGAGTCCGCAGAATGGTCTACCGACATGCGTCGGGTGATGATGCGAAGTGAGTTCACTTGCGCGAACGGCGTTGTGCGCAAGGAGAGCGGCGTTGTAGCTATGAGCTTGACTGGCGAGTGGCTACAAATTCAGAACGTTACAGTCGATAGTAACGACGCCGTGTATGTAGGTCATTTACGTTCTGCAGGCGGCATCGCATACGAAGGAATCACAGACGACGGTGCGCTTATCGAACATCCGGTGCTTGATAGCGAGGGACGTCGCCTACCCATAGATCGTTCTTCGTGCACAGGGACCGACAACGTTTCGAAATCGCCGGATGGTCGCACTGTTACTGTTAAAAGCGATTTCGAGTGCGGTGGGCAAAGAACTATTTCAGACGCTGTGTTTCAGCGAAGTGCAGCCGACGGTCGCTGGTTCCGAACTGACAAGCAACTCCCCGTTTTTACTACTCTTGCGGGCAGGCTTGCAGTGGGCAGCCCTGTTAAAGTTGACGCTATCGTTGAAATGGCGTCTTCAGTAAATGCACCTGTTGTAGAAGCATGGCTCGCCGATCGTGAACAGCGTTTTAATCTGAGCGGACGAGATCTTCTTAAGCTCGCCGACAAAGGTGTGTCACGTGGTGCTATCGATGTTTTAGTTGCACTCGACAACCCTCGCTCTCTTTCGCTTCGTTCCGCAACTGAGGCTGTCGCTGTCGTACCGGTTCAGCGTGGCGATGATCGCGATAGGGTAGGTGCGGTAGTTTCGGGCGGCGTCGGCGGCGCTTGGGTAGGCGGTTACGACGATCCTTGGCTTAGCTCTTGGGACCCTTACGGTTATCGCTGGCGTTACGGCATCCGCGATTTGAGTTTCTATCATCTTGGAGTTAGCAGCGGGTTGGGGTGCTGGGACTGCTACAACTATCGTGGAGGACGCTATAACTACGGCTACGGCAGCCCAGTGGTAGTTGTCCCCCGTTCTACCCCACTTTCCGGGTCCGCTGTAGCAGGGAAAGGCTATAGTCGCTCTACAACCGGAGGAAGTGAAACGACACGTCCGAGAACGACAACTGCTCGTCCATCAGGTTCTGAGGCTAGAGCAGACGTGCAGCGTGAAATGTCGGGCTCGCGTTCGTCGTCATCATCATCTGGTGGCTCATCCTCCTCCTCAAGCGGCGGGCGTACGGCCAAGACCAGAGGCAATTAGCAGGCAAAAGCGTGCGTAGTTTTCACGCGGCTGCTTCAATTCAGAAGGGGCGCTCCTCTCATCAAGGTGCGCCCCTTTTGAATTGCGAAGGTACACGAAACTGCTTTATCCATCTCTTTCCAGCTCAGCTCCAATAGCTAACACTGCGCTTACGAGTGCATCAATATCTTCGCGTTTGGCTCGATGATTGACATGAGCGACACGTAGTGAAAACGTACCGCGAATTATTGTGCTGGAAGGCACCGAAATTCCGCGTTCTTGTAAGCGAAGAAGGAGTTCCGAGTTCAGTGCGTTAAGTGCACCAGATTCAAGATTAGTACCGATATACCGGAAGCACACAACGTTAAGTGGCGAAGGTGCAAGGAGCTCTAATCTGTCAGACTCACCAATAACCGTCTTGAGATACTGTACATGCGATATGTTCTGCTCAATAATCGATACTAACTTGTCTATGCCATCTGCTTGTAACGACATCCATACTTTAAGTGCTTTAAAGCCTCTTGTGAGATCGAGACCACGTTCGGCGAAGTATGCGCCGCCGGCTGCAACACCGCGCGAAGTTTCCTTGAGATAATCAGCCGGAGTTGCAAATGCACGTTTGTGAATGTCGGCGTTACGCACAAGAACACAACCACATTCGAAAGGCATCGATCCCCATTTGTGGAGATCAAAACCGAGAGAATCTGCGCGCTCTATACCACTAACGAAATGTTGATACTTTGGTGACAGTTTAAGTAGTGCTCCGAAGGCACCATCTACATGAAACCACAGCTGTTCCTTCTGAGCGATATCCGCAAGTGAAGTAAGGTCGTCGCATGCGCCGGTGTTCACAGTGCCAGCTGTACCGATAACACAGAATGGAAGCAGTCCGGCTGCCCTATCTTCCTCGATCTGCTTCTTTAATGCGCCAAGATCAATTTGGAACTCATCGTTGCACGGTATTGCGCGAAAGGCTCGTCTACCAAGCCCTAACCACTCCGACGCTTTCATCGCCCAATTGTGTGTCTCTGTAGATCCATAAAACACCATTGGTGCGGGTACTGTAGCTCCAGGCCACGATTGCACACCTAGCGCTCGTACATCGTATCCGTTTTTCTCTGCAGTTGAATACCGCGCAACTGCTAGGCTTAGTGTGTTTGCCATAGTGCCACCTGTGACGAATAGGCCACTTGCGCCTTCAAATCCTAGTAAACTTGCAAACCAATTAATTACTTGACGCTCTACCATTGCGGGAGCGTTGTTAAAACCGCCTAGATGCGCATTCATTCCAGCGGACAGCATTTCCGCTAGCATTGCGTACGCCGTACCATTTCCACGTACCCATCCAAAAAAGCGGGGGTGAAGATTGCCATTGTGATATGGGAGAACATCACTCAAGAAACGTTCGTAAGCCTGCTTTTGTCCAATACCAACTCTAGGTACAGGAGTTAGAAAAGATGACGCGGCGCGATCTGGAATCTGTTGCCACACGGCCGTGTCCCTAATGTTCTCCAAATAGTTGGCCATATCGTCGAGCATTCTATGCCCTAATTCGCGCAGCGCATCCCATTCTTCGGGAGTCGCAGGGTCGAAGGTTAACTCAGCAGATTTTTCGTCTGTTGTCATAAAGCTAATTTTAGCGGATGACTTGACCGCTGGCACGGGGAGTAAAGTAGGCGATGCCAGATGCTGCATGTGCGGGACAGCGAATGCGATACTAACTTTATAGGCGTGAAATCAATCGTACTTTCTCCTGATCAGTCGCGAGCTCTGGTTCCTTCGCTTGGGCAAACGCGCAACCCCAATGTGTGGGTTTATCGATTTACCAGCAGTGAGCACAACTGGACGCTCAGCGTCGCTACTCATGCGCCGCCAGGTTCTGGCAAGCTATCACTCGGCGGGTTTAGAATCGTTCCACAGGAGAGGCAAGAGATACCAGGCTTTAACACAGATATTGAGGCTATTGCGCTGGCGGCGGGGATGGAAGAGAAAGTGCATTGGTCGAGAGTGATTGGCATAGGTGGTCCTTTAGTTATGCACGACATTCACCGAATAGTAGGTGGTAAATGCGTTTTAGCGCCTTCGGTTGGGGCGCGTGTCGGCGAACCAAACGATGCAGAGTTGCTCGACTTTGCAGTCGCAGCTTTCCGCGAAGTTGAACGTGTGGGTGGGATACTGCTCACAACTGGACAGGATTTAGGTCATGGTATCATGTCCGATGGAGTTACGCAGTCGCTTGAGTATCTGAACGCTAGGTACAAGGGAAGTGTTGTAGCCGATACTTCTGACCTTACTGCACACGGAAACTATTGCATACTTCAGGGGATGCTTCGTGCGCTTGAAACTCCCGTTAGTAGTGCATCAGTGGGGTTAATTGGTTACGGTAATATTGGTCATCATATAGTCGAGAAGTTGCGCAAAGAAGGCTCCCGCATGTTTGTACTCGAAGCACGTGATGATCGCCGCGATCACCTAAACAGTATCGGCATCGATGCGTGGCATCCCGACAGAAAGGCGGAGTTTCTCGCACTACCCATCGATGCACTTGTGGTTAACGCAGCGGGGGGATCACTCGATAGTTCTACGGTTAGCATGTGTGCCGCTAATGAACGCTTACAGATTATTTGTGGCTGCGAAAACTTGGTTATGCCTGACGAGTCACAAGAGGTAGTGCTACGTAAGGCCGGTAAAGTGTATGCCCCGACCGAGATTGGTGGAATGATGGGATACCTAACCGCTGCGGAGGAGTATCTCTCACGTTTGGAGGGAACCCAGTTAAATCGCTCCGCGCTAATGACGGCTTCGCAACGTCTTGAGGAGGTTGGCTATGAAGCGACAGCGCGCGTCCTTAGCTCTGGAATTGCGGGGCAAGGCGGCGGTGGATATAGCGAAAGTTTTTCAGACGCTGTTACCGCTATCTACGGGGACAGTAGCATCTAAACGAGTGCTACTTGCGACAGGCGCAACAGAGGCAGGTAGCTAGTATTGAACTGCTACCTGTTTAAACGGTCCATCTGCTAGCGGGTCATCTGTTAGCGGATCATCCGTTCTCGATTTATCTATTCGCGATTTATCCGTTCGCGATCTATCTGCTCTTAAAACGCGCTATAGCTTCACGTGTGAAATCGGACAGAACCATTCGTCCGCTCATAGCTGCGCGTTCTGACAACAGCGAGTCCCATTTTTCTGTGCCTGCCCAGAACACGGATTTGAGAGCTGCAACCGCGTCGGGGTTAGATGACGCCAAACGGTTTGCCAAATCCATTACTGAACTGTCAAGCTGCTCTTGGGACGCCACTACCTGCGAGTACAAGCCATGTTGGTGGCACCACGTGGAATCACGCCAATCTGCGTCGACGGCCATAGCGCTAAATGATGCCAGCCCGATTTTTCTCTCGATTGCGGGCCCTACGACAAACGGGCCAATCCCAACGGCTAGCTCGCTTAATCGAGCGGACGCCCCCGCCAATGCGATTGAGTAATCGGAGGCAGCGACAAGCCCAACCGCACCTCCAGCCGCTTTGCCTTGGACACGTGTGATTACGAACTGGGGCGCACGTATCATCGCGATAATTACCCGTGAAAAACCGCTGAAAAACTCCTTACCTTGCCCCTCGTTCTCAATCGCGACAAGCTCGTCGAACGAGGCTCCCGCGCAAAAAGGACCAGTACCCGTCGAACGGAGTACTATTACCCGTACGTTGGGGTTTTCGCCGAGTGCGGTAATTTCCGCCGCTAGGGACCGAAGGAGGATCCCAGGCAAGGAATTGCCACGAGGATGGCCAAATTCGACGGTCGCTATGCCGTCGGATACATCTGATAAAAGGGTGCCGTCTGACATGAAGAGAGAAACTAACATAGTTTTCAGCTTATGACGGATCATCTCGAAGCAACCTTCAATGCGCGTATAGCCGCCGGCGAAAGCATCGAGCCGAAAGACTGGATGCCGGAACGCTACAGGCGCCAACTCATCCGAATGATGAGTCAGCACGCGCACTCAGAAATCGTTGGTATGCTCCCTGAGGGGAACTGGATAACACGAGCGCCTTCACTTCGTAGAAAACTTGCACTGTTGGCCAAGGTGCAAGACGAAGCAGGACATGGCTTGTATATCTATTGCGGTACTGAAACACTTGGCGTCGATCGCGCGACACTCATCGACCAGCTTCACGACGGGACTGCTAAGTACTCAAGCATTTTTAACTATCCGACATTGTCGTGGGCCGACATGGGTGTGATAGGTTGGCTTGTAGACGGAGCCGCAATAGTAAATCAAACGGTTCTAGCCAAGGCATCTTACGGGCCGTACGCGCGAGCGATGATTCGCATATGTAAAGAAGAGAACTTTCACAAACGTCAGGGCTACGAGATTTGCGCGACGCTTGCCAATGGAACACCTGCGCAGCGCGAGATGGTTCAAGATGCTGTGAACCGCTTTTGGTGGCCCTCGCTTATGATGTTTGGACCAAGCGACACAAACTCACCAAACTCGGCGGAGCTTCTAAACTGGAAAGTTAAGAGAAAGACAAACGACGAGCTGCGTCAAAGGTTTGTTAACCTTACGGTTCCACAAGCAATCGCGATTGGCTTGACACTTCCAGATCCTGACTTGCGATACAATGAAGAAACGCGCAACTGGGAGTTTGGCGAGATAGACTGGAGCGAGTTTTACGAAGTAATAAAGGGGAACGGTCCGTGCAATCGTGAGCGGCTGGAGGCACGTCGTGCTGCACACAAGGAAGGCGAATGGGTGCGAGAGGCCGCAGCTGCATATGCTGCTAAACGTGAAAGAAAGGCGGATGTAGCATGATTACTGACAGCAAACAGTGGCCACTCTGGGAAGTATTCGCTCAGAAAGAACAAGGTGCTCCGCACGAACATGCGGGTAGTGTTCATGCTGTCGACGCAGAACAGGCGTTGCAGAATGCTCGCGATGTGTATGCGCGTCGTGGGGAGGCAATTAGCCTATGGGTGGTACCGACCAGTTCGATTGTTGCGTCAACTCCTAGCGACTCCGGTCCGTTTTTTGATCCTGGTAACGACAAAGCATATCGCCATCCACAGTTCTACATGGCTCCACGTGGTGTACGCATTTTCTGATGAGTAATTCCGCATTTAACGTTGCTGGCGTAAGAAGCGGTTCAGTAGAAAATCCGCTCTTTGAGTATTTGCTTCGGCTGGGCGACGATCGACTAGTACTAGGGCACAGGCTTTCAGAATGGTGCGGTCACGGCCCTATCCTCGAGGAAGATATTGCCTTAGCTAATATCTCGCTCGATCTAATTGGACATGCAACGTCGTTTCTCAAATTGGCGGGAGAAGTAGAAGGGAAGGGGCGCGATGAAGATGCGTTAGCGTTTTTTAGAGATGGTACAGCGTATCGAAACCTGCTAATGCTTGAGCTGCCACGCGGCGACTTCGCATTTACGATGGCTCGACAGTTTTTGTTTGACAGCTACAGTCTGTTGTTGCTCGAACAACTCTCCCATTCTAAGCATGATGCAGTGGCTGCTATAGCTGCCAAATCTCTAAAGGAAACCAAGTATCACATTAGGCATAGCATGTCTTGGGTTTCTCGGTTGGGTGACGGAACAGATGAAAGCCACTCGCGAGTTCAAAACGCTATTAATGAACTTTGGCGATACACTGGAGAGTTGTTTTATTCGGATAGTGTTGACGCAGCCGTAGCAGAGCAGGGGATCGTGGTTGATTTCGAATCATTGGAAGTCGACTGGAGTGAGCTGGTCTCCGATGTTATTCAGTCGGCCAAGCTAACCGTTCCACAGAAAGTAGAAATGCGTAAAGGGGTGGGAGGACGGTCTGGTCGTCATACAGAACAGCTAGGCCATATGCTCGCAGTTATGCAAAGTGTTGCGAGGGCGCACCCTGGCGCTACCTGGTAACGGTAAAGTGTTAGCGAGCCGCGACGATGTACTAGCAGTTCTAGGGAATGTCATGGACCCTGAGATTCCCGTTATAAGCGTGGTTGAGTTAGGCGTAGTGCGCGACGTTAGTGTTAGCTACGATGGTACTTCTGTGCATGTCACCATAACGCCTACTTATTCTGGTTGTCCTGCAATGCGCGAAATTGAATCAGATATTCGTGTTGCGCTTGAGAATGCCGGTGCGACTACTGTTACTATCGACACCGTTCTTGCACCCGCGTGGACAACAGACTGGATTGGTGCAGATGCCAAAGAAAAGTTGCGTCGCTACGGCATCGCACCGCCAGCTCCGGCTGAGCATGGCGGTTTAGTTGTACTCACCAGGAATAGAGCGCCGGTCGAATGTCCTTGGTGCGGCTCTCATAACACGCGATTACAAAGCGAGTTTGGCTCAACGGCTTGCAAGGCTATTCACGTGTGCAACGCCTGCCGGCAGCCGTTCGACGAGTTCAAACCGTTTTAACTAACGCTGCTGTGGCGTAGTAGAAGGGTCGCCGTCTGATATGTAGCGTCCGCGTGGACCAGGTTTATCAAGGTTGTTTAGTGTCACTTCTAACGCGTTACGATACATAATTTGCCTGTTAAAACTTTTGGAATTGTAGGCAGGATCGTACGGGCTTTCGTTCGGTTGTCCGGAAACCTCTAATACGACGTCGTACGAGTAGCTAATGGTACGCCCTGACTTAGGATCGGTGTATTTGCCTTCCCATGCTTCCGCCTTGTTTGTCGGCCACATACCAAGTGGGAGTGCAAATGTGCGTACTTTGTAGCCGGGCAGCGCCGAGTCGATAGCCATGTCGCCGCGCGCAATGTACTCCTGTACACGATCTCCAGCGCGATCTAACCGCGCGTGATACAAGGTGTGATTGCATATCTCATATCCGTTCTCGTGCAAGAACTGCAACTTCTTGTAGCGCCATTCTGTTTTTTGTCCTTCGATACCTTTGTCTCCAAAGAAAGAACGACCTGCTTGAGCGGCAGGCAGTACGCAGAAAACTGCTTTCCTTTGCCAGTCCGGATACTGGTTTGCAAACTTTTCCAAAATGCCAACGGCACTTAACGAATCTATGATTAAAGAATCGCCAACTTCGACATATCTGAACTGCGAAGGCGATGCGTCATCAAAAACAAGGACAACGGGCGACATGCCTTTAGGAAGGCGCTGAAGCTTTCCATCAACTATGTCCACCATGTTCATAGCCACGTATCCGCGCTTTCGTAGCTCCTCCAAATCATTGCGCAGCTGGACATGAGTTCTAGTAAACTCACCGCCCTCCTCATCTACGATTAGGTGATACTCCAAAACCGGAATGCGACCTAGTTCGTTCGGTGTGCGGTTCGCAGCGTCTGCTAGTATAAACTCCGGATACGGATTCGCTGAGGCACTAATAGACGATTGTTGAGGCGTGTCGCCATCGCCAATATTTGCGCTGCTGTTAGAGGAGTGTACAGCAGAATCGTTACCGCTGCCTGCGGAGTTCGTACTATTCCCCTTATCTGCGCACGCTACGGCTGATAAAGCAACTAATGCCAAGGCGCAGTGTGTAAGCTTGTTCACGCTGGTATACAAATGGTAAAGTCGAGTTGTCTAACTGGCCGTGCAAGATAAACGATTGCATTGGGAAACGCGCTACGCTGTTTCGGGTGTATTGGCGACGAAAGGGGCGCACTTGGTAGTGCGCCCCTTTCGTGTAGCAGTTGAAGCGGGACCTGCTGTTTTTGTATCTGCTATTGACGATCTCTGTTGCTATTGAGATCGGCTACTAGCAAGCGCTGGTTATCGCGGCATCTGCCACCAACAGCGGCATGTGCCACCAGCAAAGGCTACTACTGACGCGGCCTAACCATAACCGAGCCTGTGCCGACAGTACTTGATGGCGATGTGGCTTTAGCTTTCTGCCCTAATGGGTAGCGTGTAGCCGGCATGGCCGCGGCGCGGCGAGTAAAAGAGTCGTAGGCTTTGATACCGTTAAAAGAACTACTGGTGGCCCCGAACTCAAATGCGCCAATGTCGCACGCTCCCACGCGTGCAAAGCCTCTCTGGTCTGCTATTGGGCAGCGTTCACCCGATCCAGCATTGATGGCAGCACTCCCTGTAAGTAAAGCGTGTGTTAATGTAGTGCCTCCGTTATCTGCCAACGTTTCGTTGATTCCAGCAGGCGTATTGTTCTTGTCATTGGCGTGTACAAGGGCCGCGCAGCTTGCGTCGTTTGACAGGTTGTGTCCTAAGGACTCAAGCAGTCCGCCCGTAAAGCCACAGTTGGTACCACTAGCGCCAGCACTGTTTGATGCAAACAATGTGTTCACCAAACGAGTGTGACCGTTCTGAACCAACAATCCTCCATGTAGTACGCTAGCAGAATTCTTGACTATCGTGCTGTTAACAATGGTTAGCGTGTCTTGGCTGAATATCGCCCCTCCCGTTGGAGCACTATTGCCTGATATGGTAGAGTTCTCAACAACCACATTACCAGTGAGAACTGCCAACGCACCTCCAGGAATAAGCGCCTTGTTGCCAGATAATGTACTGTTGCGTAAAAAGAGGCTTGGCGTGTACGCGCGGATCCCTTCGTATGTCACATGAATGCCCGCTCCTCCGTCGTCACTTCTCGAATGTACAGCTGAGAGTACTTCGTTATCAGAGATCGTGCTCGATGTGATTGTGGCGCTAACTCGCGTTCCCATTAGCATCCCCGCACCTCCGGTAGCATAAACTCCCGAGGATTCTCTTAGCTTGTTCTTAGAAAGAGTAACGTTCTCAATGTCGACCTCGACATTTCTTACTAGCTGTATGCCGCCACCCTGGTTGCCTGCTATGTTGTCGGAAATGGTTGTGTTTTTTATTTGAACGTAAACGCGCACCCCATCGGTAAGCGTGCTGGCTCCTGCGAAGACACCAGCACCGACGTTAGCCTCGTTCCTCTCTATCTTTCCGCCCGTAATTCCTAGAGTTCCACCATTCCACATTCCTATTGCACCACCAGATTGGTTGCCTACGTTATCTAAGAAGTCGACATTGTTTGCCGTAATGCTCGCAGCGATGCCTGCTACTGCACCTCCAGAAAGCCCTCCAGAGCTGTTGTTAGTAAATGAACCTCCCTCTAGTGTGGCCGAGCTGGATTCGACCATAAGTGCACCACCAAATCCTGAAGGTCCAGGAGCACGATTGTTGTCAAATGTTACGTTGGTAAAGCTCGCAATACTGCCGCCGAATAACCTAATTGCGCCACCGTCTCCAGTTCGCGCTTCGTTCTGGTGAAAACGGGAGTTTGAAACCGCAAGAGAACCTCCCGATTGAACTAGAATAGCGCCTCCACTTGTGTGGAGACCACCAGTTATCGAAATACCAGATAGCGACAGCTTCCCACCTGTGACTGTGAATGCGCGACGGTCAGTACCAGGACCACCGCCAACGTTTAACGTAAGTACATCAGAGCCCGGTCCGATGATCGCCATTGGTGTAGTGATCTCCGGAAGGGCGTTCGTCAAATTCAACGCGGCTCCGTCGGCAAGTCTATTGCCTCTAAACCCTGCGGCACCCAAAACGTTTAGAGAAGCTTCACTAATAACGATAATTGATGAGTCTGGAGCTGCGTTCGCTGCGTTAATGGCCTCGCGTAAGGTGCAGTGCGCGAAATTACACACTCCGTCATCGGTATCTGCGAGCGATCCCACGCGAAGATTCTGATTAACTGTTACGGTCGCTTCTGCAAACTTCGCAGCATCTGTAGTGCTAGTAGCCTTTACCACGCAGCTACCGGCAGTTACAGGTGCTGTATAGTTGTATGATGAACCATTGGCATTACCAGAACCGCATGTCGCCGACCAACTAACACCAGAGTGTTCCGCGGTTGAGCCGGTAACGGTAGCTGTGAATACAGTTGGCTCTCCACGAAACAAGCTCACAGTCGAAGGCGACAACGATATTTGAATTGGTGTGACAGTAATTGTCGCTACTGCACGCACTTCAGGGTTTAGAGTGCTCGTAGCTCGTACTTCGTATGAACCAGCATTTGCCGGTGCGTTCCACGTTACGTTGGCTCCGGTGCCACTTATTGTACCGCCCGTGGTGCTCCACGTTACTTCGTTGCTTGCAGCACCAGTAACGGCTACCGAAAACTGCTGAGACCCCCCAAACGGAACCGTCGCAGAAGTTGGGGTTAATGCAACGACAATTGGCGCTACTGTAACAGTCGCTGAGGCCGACTTAGAAGGATCGGCAACGCTCGTAGCTGTTACGGTATAGCTGCCAGCATCGAGCGGCGAATTCCATACTATGCTACTGCCGCTGCCAGTTACGGATCCGCCGGTGCTTGTCCATGTAACAGCCCCGTTGGAACTGTTCGCTACCGTAGCAGTGAACTCCGCGTTGGCACCGGCATTTACTGATGCAGTAGTTGGCGAAATCGAGATAGATACTTGGCGTACTGTAACGGTGGCTGTATCTGCCTTGTTCTGATCTTGGCTACTCTTCGCAATAATTAAGTAAGGTCCGCCCGAATTAGGAGCAGTCCATGTTGCGGCCGTGCCGCTACCGTTAATGACACCGCCGGAAGCGCTCCAGATAACGCCGTTGTCAGAGGCGTTGGTAAGTGTGGCGGTAAACGTTTCGGTTGCACCAGCATTCACCGTGGCCGACGCAGGCGAAACTGATATGGTTACTGGAGGAGAAACCGGATCGCTGCCGCCGCTACAAGCACTGAAAAGTGCGAGCGCGCTTATAAATGCACCCGATCTGACTAAGACGTTACGCATAACGTATCCCAAGGTTTGAGTTGCTTCCGGAAACACCATCAATGTATACGCGCAGTGTGTGCGTTACTGAGCTCAATTTTTCATTAAATGCGAAAGCATTTGTGAAGTAAGTGCCACATCGAATAATTAGCAGTCGTTTCGCCTCCTTGCGCTAGGCCTACATTCAAACCCTCCACTACTCCACAATCCGAGTCTATTTTGTTTGGCATCGTCCATCGCCTTGTTAATGCCTTCTTGCCGAGAAGTGTTGGGAGGAAATCGTCCTGCCATAGCAAACCCTTGTGCAACTATCTCGATGTTTACAAGCGTGTCCCCAACCCACACGTACGCCAGCGCTCTGCCATGACGATCATAGGGCTCTCGATCAGATTCTAAGCGTACTGTTCGCCCAATTGGCATAATTGATAGAAGCGCACTCCGAGCACGATTGCCGTGAGGGCGTTGGCTAAGTTCGGGAGCATCAATTCCTATCATGCGGACTCGCGTACCAGATGAGCACTCGAAACTGTCACCATCTACGACACGCGATACTGTACATGTCGTAGCGCCGCTGTTATCGCATGCTACGAAGAAGACGGTAGCAATGGCTAACCAGAGGTGGCGTATCATGTACTAAGTAACCGCGCGACTGCCTCCCCAATTTCCGACACCGATGGTACTACAGCGTCCATGAGAGTCGGGTGGTATGGAATAGGAATATCTAGGGGGGCGAGTCTTTCGACAGGAGCGTCAAGCCACCAAAACGCATCACGTGCAAGGACGGCCGCAATCTCAGCGCCGAATCCCGCAGTAATATTGTCCTCGTGTACAATCAAGCAACGACCAGTTTTCTTAACACTCTCAAGTACACCGTCTCGATCCCAAGGCGACAGTGTACGAAGGTCGACCAACTCAATCTCGTTAGTGGAATAATGTGACACCGCGTCTGCACAACGGTGAACCATTGCGCCCCACGATACAACAGTAAGCTTCTCTCCCTTACTTACCGTGCGCATTTTCCCGAAGGGAATGACGTAATCGTCACCTGGATAGCGAGAACTACCGTCGCCCGTCATTAAAAGTGAGCGATGCTCAAAGAATATGGTGGGGTCCGGTGATCGCATTGCATTGCGTAGCAGTCCTACTGCATCCGCTGCATTTGATGGCATACAAACACGCCAGCCGTACGCGTGCGCAAATCGCACTTCGTCACTAAGCGAATGCCATGGATCACCTACGTCTTTACCAAATCCGCCAGGCATTCTCACAACTATTGGCGCTGCAAATCGGTTGGCCGTACGCCAACGCATTGTGCCGCAGTTGTTAAGCTGTTCAGTTGCTGGGTCGGCATACTTCCTAAACTGAATCTCTGCAACTGGCATGAGTCCGCTAATGGCCATCGCTGTCGCTCTTCCTACGATAGCTTCTTCGCTCAAGCTTGTGTCAAAAACGCGATCTGAACCAAACTCTCTTTGCAGCCCCTCGGTTACGAGATGAACACCACCTTTACGCCCAACGTCTTCTCCAAACACCACTACCTTTGCATTGACTCTAAGCTCGTGCCTAAGCGTGCGACGTATAGATTCGGCAAACCTAAGCATCTCGCCATCTGAATCTGCATCGTATGAGCCACCAAGATCTTTACGATGGGATCGAGACAATCCACCCATCGCCTCCTCGCTCCCATGTGAATCGTCAGCAAAGATGTATCGCCCAACTGTTGCTGCATTAGGAGTGATTCGCGCTCGCGCCTCTTCTAGCGCTGCCGCGACATCACGATTAACTCGTTCATCTATCGTTTGCCACTCATCTTCGGAGAGTAGCGACGGCACTAGGTAGTTACGAAGTCGTGGTAACGGATCTCTTTCCCAATCTTCTGCAATCTCCTCTGCGCTTCTGTATCCAGTTTGGTTGTCGGGCCCTGAGTGACTAGATAAGCGAGGCACTGTTAACCGGACTAACGCGGTTCCTTTGCCGTCGCGAATGTGCTGTATTGCCTGTTGCAACAGCAGCGCGGACTCGTGTGGGTCACTTCCGTCGCCATTCAGAACTAACAGATTCTTAAATGACGCTAGGTTATCTGCGATATTCGCACCAGGAGTTTGCATGTCGCCCCTAACAGATATTCCAAGGTTGTTGTCTTCAATGTAAAAAAGCATTGGTAGCGAAAGAGTTGTTGCCATTGTTAGCGCTGCCCAAAACCCGTTGGCCGCAACAGATGCATCACCACCCAATGCTACGCTAATTGCTCGCTCGTAGCTATTGTCGCCGAGCGTGTCTCGATGATACGTAATTGACTGTGCCCATCCAGCCGCTGGTGTGTACTGTGACCCAACGTCACCTGACATTGGAAGAACCGTGCATCCGTTGTTGTTTGGTAAGTTGCAAACAACTCCAATGTCTCGTCCGTCGCTAAATCCTCCACTACGTCCTAACGGGCTTCCAAGGGCATCATTAAGGGGTAGTCCAACGGAAAGTAGAAATGGGCGCGATCGGTAATACGCACCTGCTGCATCGTGCTTGTGATTAAGCATCGATCCAAGAATACATTGCGCCATATCGTGCCCTCGCGCGGAGAACTGATAGAGCACGAGATGCTCCTTGGGTACACTTGCTCTATTGCGATTGGTGGTCTCTTCGACATCGTCCAATGCTCTCGAAGCCAGAGTGTTGTATACAATAGTTGGCCAGTCGAGTTGTGGAATCGGTTGCCTGTTCTTTTTCACGGAGCGTCCTGTTTCATGCATAAGGTGCAATGTCGCTGGTATACCGCGCGGGCTCAACCGCGATGGTTACTAACAATCTCCACGACGAAACTTGAAAGGAGGGCAGGCGAACCCACCAGTGCGCCACAGCCCCACGTTAGCGGTTTCTGCTGCGCTTTGCGCTAGATCTATGCGTCGCGCCATGAGTGTGTCTGGCGGAAACCTGTAGGATAGCGCGTAGCCTCGTTCAACCATAAGCTCGTTTATGAGGACAGGGCCGACCCAAACGTATGCCAATGTTCGATCGTATACGTCCTTTGCCGTGACGTCCTTCTGTAGTTTTACAGTCGTCCCAATAGGCACTAATCGGACTAACTCAGCCAACGATTGCGATCCAAAGGGTGTTTGCGCCATTTCGGGCGCATCCATTCCAATAAAGCGTATTCGTCCTACCGACGAACACTCAAATGTATCCCCGTCGTAGTGTCTTGTTATCTGACAAGAGTTAGCCGACGAACTCGGCGGCGGAGGAGGAGGCGGCGGAGGCGGAGAGGTGGTATTGCTATCGCTCGTGCAAGCTAAAAAGAGCATTAGCAACGCGAAGCAGCCGCCTCTCGCGGCTACTTTGTTGCTAACCAAGGTGAATGCGAAGCGATGTGCAATCGTTCGCAGCAGCTTTATTAAGTCCAACGCTATTGTGTGCGAAGGGCGTTGGCTTGCGCCGATTGATGCAGCGTAAGCAATCGCGAAACCATATCGTCGAGCGCAGCTGCCGTAGTTGGTTCGTTCGCAGCATTAGTAACTGCGATTATCGCGATTCCATTGTCCAGCCCGACCCATGCCACCGAGTGATTGGATAGATTCGAGCCAGTGTGAGTCGCGGTGCGACCGCCCCAAGATCTTTCGAGCATGATCCAACCTAAACCGTAGTATTCGCCATCGGGTGTGGCCGTAACATTCGAAAACACCTCTCTAGCGTTGGCCCTGCTAATAAGGTTGGACGAACCAAAATCAGCCTGCATAAGACCGTGCGTTATCTTCGCCCAGTCGGAAATAGACATGTGAACGCGACCTGCAGCTGATAAACCCGGTGGATTGTCGCACGCCTCACATGCAACCCAACCGTTGCTCCAAGTATGGCCAACCGGTTGGTCATTTCCGCCAGCAGATGTGGTAGGGCCAAAGCCAATTTGTGTGGCGCCTAGCGGCGTACCTAGTTCGGTTACCAAAAGGTTTTCATAGGTGCCGTTCATGGCCCGTTCAATCATCGCACCAGCGATTATGTAGCTGGCGTTACTGTAAAGGTAGTTTCCTCTCCCAGCTTGAGGACCATTTGCAAGCGCCCACGCCACTGCACTTTCTCGTTGTTCTCGCGCAGTGGTCCCAATGTATGTTTGCGCGGTAGTGGTGCTGCGAATGCCTGCACTCATTGAAAGCAACTCTTTCAAAGTGACCGTGCGATATTCCGCGCGAATGTTGCTCCCCAACTCGGGAAACATTGATTCTACGGTTGTGCCCCAAGTTAGCTGGCCGCGAGTGACAGCGACGGCTGCCAACGAAGCGGTAATACCCTTCAAGTTAGAACCAATGTGCCACTTGTCGTTAAGAGTTACCGGCGGGCCGCCTATTCTGCGATTGCCCGATACACCGATACTAGTAATGCCAGAACTACGTGTTACGATTGCTGCGGCTAGTGCCGGAAGTCCGTGCTGTTCGCGAACAGCTTCGATTAACGAAGAAATGTTGTTGTAGCTAACGGTAATGTTTACAGAGCCAATAGTGCCGTTAACGGTTGACTGAGCGGAAATGGTTGTTGTTCCAATTCCTACCGCCGCGACAAGTCCTGTGGCAGAAACAGTTGCTACCGCCGAGTTGCTAGTGCTCCAATTGAAAGTCGACGAAACGTTCTGTCCGCCCGCTGTAACTGCACTAGCTGTGTACTGCAAAGAGCGACCAATATTGAGCTCTTGTGGGCCACTGATCGCTACAGTGGCCACTGTCCCTAGCACTGTGATTGTTCGACCAGCGGTCTTTCCGTCTACCGAAGCTGATACAATAGCAGATCCTTCGCCCACCCCTGTCACAACTCCTGAAGCGGAGACCGTTGCGACTGCAGGCGCATTCGAGGCCCAAATAAATGATTTCTGAAGCGGTGTTCCCGACGAACTTTGTGCGTTGGCCTGAAGGGTTATAGTCGATCCCACAACAACAGTGTTGGGTCCACTTACGGTAATAGATGCGGCCAAGCTGTTCCCAGCACCATTTCCGTTTCCGTCCGGGGGCGTACCCGTTGGCGTATCTCCACCGCCGCAGGCAGAAAGAGCCACCGAAATGAGAAGTACCCCTGCCAGTGAAACGCGCATGATTTTGTCTCCACGAAAAGTCGTTAGGGAATCCATGTATACTAAACGCGTGTAACGAGCTCTTGAGGGCTTAATTGCGTGCCTCTGAGTATTTTACTAAATGGCCAACCAGTCCGTTCTTTCCAGCTTCAGTGATGGAGTTTTAACCGTCACTCTAAATCGCCCTGAAGTTCTTAACAGCTTCACGCTGGCAATGGCAAAGGAGCTTCAGGAAGTTTTGGCGTCTGCTGCGGCAAATAGGGACGTGCGCGCACTCCTTTTAACTGGCGCAGGGCGAGGCTTTTGCGCAGGTCAGGATTTATCAGAGGCGTTACCGAAGGGGAATGAGCCCATCCCCGATATCGCTGAAATTGTAAAGGCGAGCTACAACCCTATTATTCGTGCTATTCGGCAAATGGAAAAGCCGGTTATATGCGCGGTAAATGGGGTAGCCGCTGGAGCGGGCGCAAATCTCGCATTCGCCTGCGATTTAACTATCGCCGCTGATAGCGCCGTTTTTGTTGAAAGTTTTTCAAAGCTGGGGCTTATTCCAGACACAAGCGGCACTTTTTTTGTCCCGCGATTAGTTGGGCCTCAACGCGCTACCGGAATGTTCTTTCTGGCGGAGAAACTGTCTGCTCAAACAGCGAAAGAGTGGGGACTGATATGGGATGTAGCTCCGTCTTCGGAACTTCTGAAAGTCACGACGGCTTTAGCAGTGTCACTTGCTTCACAGGCGACTCGCGGCTTCGGACTAACTAAGCGAGCAGTTAATGCGTCATACGTTAACGGCCTAGCCGAACAGCTCGATTTGGAAGCTGAGCTTATGCACGAAGCTGGTAAGACAGCCGACTACGAGGAAGGTGTGAGAGCCTTTCTTGAGAAGCGCAAACCTGTTTACCGGGGCGAATAGGTGTTGAACGCGCGAATTGCCGTTGTTGGTTCAGGCGCTATGGGGGCAGGTATAGCTCTCGTCGCGGCTTCTAACGGTCACGATGTAATTCTTATCGATGCCAATGATGCAGCGGTGGAAAGAGCAAGATCGTTTCATGTCGCCACCTTAGATCGCGATATCGCGAAGGGTAGAACAGACGCTGCATCTGCAGCGAGAACGCTAGATAGGTTCACATACATAGCATCAACAAACGTTGATGCATTGCGGGATTGCGATGTTGTGATAGAAGCCGTGGTCGAAGACATCACAATTAAGAAGGAACTGTTTCGCAAGCTAGAGGTTGTAGTCAAGCCAGACGCCATTCTCGCCACGAACACGTCGTCGTTGTCAATTTCTGCATTAGCCGGTAGCTGTGTTAATTCACACCGCGTAATTGGGATTCATTTCTTTAATCCTGCCAACATAATGCCGCTTGTAGAGATTATCCCGTCGCTCACGACATCTTCCACGATAGTGAATAGAGCGCGTGAGTTAGTAGACTCTTGGCGGAAGACCGCTGTCATTGCCTCCGATACACCGGGCTTTATTGTTAACAGAATCGCTCGCCCATTTTACGGTGAGTCGTTACGTGTACTGGAAGAAGGGGTGGCTTCCATTGCTACGATAGATTGGTCGCTTCGCGAGGTAGGTGGCTTTAAAATGGGACCGTTCGAGCTAATGGACCTTATCGGCAACGACGTTAACTATGCTGTCACCTGCTCGGTTTTTGAGTCAATGTTTTTTGATTCGCGCTATAAACCATCGCACACACAGCGGTCGCTTGTAAATGCGGGGCGTTATGGACGTAAAACTGGGCACGGCTACTACAATTATGATAAAGGTGCTGCGATGCCTGAGCCCGTGCGAGACGAGGTGCTCGCGTCGCTTATAGTTAAGCGTGTAGTAGCGATGCTTATTAACGAAGCGGTCGACGCATTGTTTATGGGTGTCGCTACAGCTAGCGACATAGAGATCGCCATGACTAAGGGAGTAAACTATCCACGCGGTTTACTTGAGTGGGGCGATGACATTGGTGCTGAGTCTGTTTTGCGCACGATCGACGATCTATACGATACGTATCGCGAAGATCGTTACCGAGCCTCGCCTCTGCTTCGCCGCGCTGCGTTATCTGGTGAGCTACTGCTGTCATGAGTAGCGAATCGTTGACGGCCACGACTTCAGCGGCTACCATCGTGAAGCAGATGATGGTTCGCGATGAGTTTTCACGTTGGCTTGGCGTTAGCATAGTCGAAGTCGCGGAGTCGCATGTTGTTACTCGTATGGTTGTGCGCGCTGAGATGGTAAACGGGTTTGGCATTACTCACGGTGGGATAGTCTATTCGCTTGCCGACAGCACCTTCGCATTCGCTGCCAACCTGGGCAGTAAAGTTGCGGTGGCAGTAGACTGCTCTATGAGTTACCCGAAAGCGGTACACCCCGGTGATATCCTTGAGGCGCATGCCACAGTGCAAACAGCAACACGAAGTTTGCGATTCTGCGAAGTAACAGTGCGTAACCAGAACGGTATCATTGTTGGAATATTTCGCGGAACAGCATTTGTAACTTCTCAAGAACACAGCGTCCAAGAAGGCTAACGCCTTCATTATCAAACGAGGATTATCATGTCACAGCAAGAGGCCTTTATTGTTAGCGGCGCTCGAACTGCAATAGGTAGTTTGGGTGGATCACTGAGCAGCGTTCGACCTGACGACATGGCTGCTCATGTGATTCGCTCGAGTATAGAGCGAGCTGGACTTGAGGATACTGCCGCTATATCGGATGTGATAGTTGGTTGCGCGAATCAGGCCGGTGAGGACAATCGCAACGTTGCTCGTATGGCGCTACTTCTTGCAGGGCTTCCAACCTCTGTTCCAGGCGAGACGGTTAACAGACTTTGCGCATCCGGGCTAAGCGCGGTTGCTACCGCAGCTCGCGCAATTAGGAGTGGCGAAGGCGACGTGTTCGTTGCCGGTGGTGTAGAAAGTATGACGCGAGCTCCTTTCGTCCTTTCCAAATCATCCACGCCGTTCGCGCGCGACGTACAGCTATTCGACACTAGCTTAGGTTGGAGGTTTGTAAACCCAGCGCTAAAGGCAAAATATGAAACTCATTCTATGGGAGAAACAGCGGAAAACGTTGCACAACAGTTTGGAGTTTCTCGCGACGACCAAGATAATTTCGCGTACCGCTCTCAACGACGCGCTGCCGACGCACGCGCCGCAGGGCGTTTCGCGGCCGAGGTTGTTCCGCTTGAAATTCCGAGAAAGAAGCAAGCTGCACTGGTGTTTGATAATGACGAGTTTATTCGCCCTGATACTTCACTTGAGATTCTTTCTAAGCTACGTCCCGCCTTTAGAAGCGATGGATTAGGTACCGTTACCGCAGGAAACGCATCTGGTTTAAACGATGGTGCAGCAGCGCTAGTTGTTGCCTCGCAGAACGCGTTGCGCGATCACGGTCTTAATGCACGCGCGCGAATCGTAACGTCGGCTGCTGCTGGTGTTGAGCCGAGAATCATGGGAATGGGCCCAGTACCTGCGTCGCTTCTAGCATTAAAGCGTGCTGGACTAACCATGAAGGACATCGATGTTATTGAGATAAACGAAGCGTTCGCAGCACAGGTACTGGCGTGCTTGCGAGAACTTGGTATTGACTACGACGACGAGCGTGTAAACGTGAATGGTGGAGCAATCGCGTTGGGTCATCCTCTTGGAATGAGCGGTGCAAGGCTTGCTCTAACAGCAACTGAAGAGTTACACCGAAGGAGAGCACGTTATGCTTTGTGCACAATGTGCATCGGAGTGGGGCAAGGATTTGCAACTATTCTCGAACGTGTGTGAGCTAGATATATGATATACGAGTTCGAGGGCTTCATTCCGGTGGTTCACGAGAGCGCTTTTGTGCATCCTCAGGCCGCGGTTACTGGTAACGTTATAATAGGACGTGACGTTTACGTCGGTCCGGGCGCCGCTATTCGTGGTGACTGGGGAGGAATAGAGATACATGACGGCTGCAACGTTCAGGAGAACTGCACTATTCACATGTTTCCCGGTGTAACGGTCGTGTTAGAGAAGGGAGCGCATATAGGTCACGGAGCTGTTATACATGGAGCCAGAGTATGCGCCAACGTGCTAATTGGTATGAACTCAGTAGTGATGGACAACGCGGTCATAGGAGCGGGCAGTATCGTTGGTGCACTTAGCTTTGTTGCTGCCGACACTATCGTGCCTGAGAGAAAGTTGGTTGTGGGCAATCCAGCTCGGATAGTGAAAGACGTGAGCGATGAGATGCTTAGTTGGAAGTCGGATGGTACGGCCTTATATCAGCAGTTGCCGGCAGCAATGCGAGCTGGCTGGAAGCTGGTTGAGCCACTTCGCACTATTCCAGATAACAGACCATCGCAATCTGCGGCACTAAAAACATGGAACGAAACAAGAGGTAAAAGGTCATGAAGTTGCAGAACTACGTTATGGGAGAGTGGGTGCACGGTGCAGGCTCTGGTACAGAGCTCTATGACGCGTCCACTGGAGAAATTATTGCCCTAGCATCGAGTAGCGGCTTGGACTTCGGCGCAGTAACAAGCTATGCACGCACTGTCGGAGGCCCTAAGCTGCGCAGCATGACGTTCCACGAGCGTGCAGCTATGCTAAAGGCAATGGCGCTGCACCTCACTGCTACCAAAGATGCCTTTTATCCCATTTCGTATGCAACCGGCGCAACCCACACCGATTCTTGGGTGGACATTGATGGGGGAATAGGGACGCTGTTTGCCTACGCTAGCAAAGGACGCAGGGAGTTCCCGAATGAAACGTTTCACGTTGAAGGAGCAGTAGAGCCTCTTTCAAAAGGTGGGTCGTTTGTTGCGCGTCATATATGCGTTCCGCTTGAGGGCGTCGCAATACACATAAATGCGTTCAACTTTCCGGTTTGGGGGATGTTAGAGAAAATTGCACCGGCGCTACTCGCTGGTGTGCCATGCATAGTTAAACCTGCAACAGCAACCAGTTTTCTAACCGAAGCTGTATTCAAGGAAATAATTAACTCAGGCATATTTCCTGAAGGTGCGGTGCAGCTTATCTGCGGAAGCGCTGGCGATTTGTTAAGCCACGTGACCGAACAAGACGCGGTCGCCTTTACTGGCTCAGCTGCAACAGGTCAGCTGCTAAAGGAAAGTAAGCCCATTGTTCTTAACTCTACTCGGTTTAACATGGAGGCCGACTCTCTTAACTGTTGCATTCTGGGCGCTGACGCAGTTCCCGGCACAGAGGAGTTCGATCTTTTCATAAAGGAAGTCGCTCGCGAAATGACAACTAAGGCTGGGCAAAAGTGTACTGCCATACGGCGCACCATTGTTCCAGCCGGAATGGAAGACGATGTTGTGAAAGCGTTGTCGCTACGCTTATCGAAAACGTCTATTGGCGATCCTCGCGCCGAGGGCGTTCGGATGGGGCCACTGGCTAGCAAGTCTCAACAAAAGGATGTAGCAGCAAACGCCAGTCGTCTTCGTGCGGTTACCGAATTGGTTTACGATGGCGGCGACTACGAAGTCGTAGGTGCGAATCGCGATAAAGGCGCATTCTTTGCGCCGCAACTAATGGTGTGTGATGATCCGTTTAACGCGCGTGAGCCTCACGAGATTGAAGCCTTCGGGCCTGTTAACACCGTGATGCCTTACAACAGCATTGATGAAGCAATCGCGTTGGCGCAGCTGGGTAAGGGGTCGCTCGTTGGTTCAGTTGTAACTGCTAGTTCGGATATTGCCCGAAGGATTGTTCTCGGTGTTGCCCCTTATCATGGTCGACTCCTCGTTCTAGATCGTCACTGCGCCAAGGAAAGCACAGGACACGGCTCTCCTATGCCGGCACTAGTTCACGGCGGGCCGGGCCGCGCTGGCGGTGGCGAGGAAATGGGTGGGGCAAGGGGTGTTCTGCACTACATGCAGCGCACCGCAGTGCAGGGGAGTCCGTCAATGCTCACTGCAATTACAAGAGAATGGACACGTGGGTCTTCTGTAAGTGAAACAGCCGTCCATCCATTCAGAAAGTTTTTTGAGGATTTGGATGTTGGCGAATCGCTCCTTACTGGTAAGCGCACAATCACGCTTAAAGACGTGACCGACTTTGCTGAGTTAAGTGGCGATCGTTTCTACGCTCATATGGATAATGACGACGCTAAATCGAACGGCATCTTTACTGGACGTGTCGCTCACGGGTATTTCGTGGTCTCGGCAGCTGCGGGCCTTTTTGTAGATCCCGAGCTCGGCCCAGTGTTGGCAAACTATGGACTCGAAAGACTGAGGTTTGTCGCTCCCGTGTATCCCGGTGACACCATTCAGGTTCGCCTTACCGTGAAGCAAAAGACAGTTAAAGACACTCCCAAGGATACAGGTATTCCGCAAGGAGTAGTGGAGTGGGACGTGGACGTGCGCAATCAGCATGACGAATCTGTCGCGCTCTACTCCATTCTTACCTTAGTTCGGCGTCGGGGGTAATGTACTGGTAGCTAGCTATCGGTAAATACATTATGCGCGCATGGTTCGGATGAGGTGAGATAGATCGGCGTGTTGCAGTATTCCGTGAACACTATCGGAGACACGTCATGACCTTCATCGCGGACTTCCAAGACACGTTCCCTGTGTCGCGTCCCATAAAAGAGATACCGCAAACTGAGCGCCCGCGCGAGCGAATGCGTTCCGTGGGTGCAGCAGCGTTAAGTACAACGGAACTACTAGCCACTATACTGGGTTCCGGAGCGTCCGGGGGATCTGCGATTACTTGCGCCGGTAGGTTGCTCGATCTCGGCGGTGGATCGCTCGGCAGGCTAGCCAACCTCCCGTTAGCAAGCCTCACGAGAGTTAGAGGCGTTGGTAGCGCGCGTGCAACGGCCGTTCATGCGGCTCTGGAGCTCGGGCGGCGAATGGCTAGCGAAGTGCGAGACACCGGGGTGCCGCTAAGAAGCCCCAAAGACGTTGCCGCCGCCTTTAGCCCGCGGCTCCAAGACCTTCCAGTTGAGGAGTTCCATGTTGCGATACTGGATTCCCAGCACCGCCTAGAACGCGATATTCTTATAACACGCGGGATTCTTAACTCTTCACTGGTACACCCAAGAGAAGTATTTCGTGAAGCAATAGCGGAACGCGCTGCAGCTGTTATTCTGGTTCATAACCATCCGAGTGGTGATCCAACGCCCTCACCCGAGGATAGAGTAGTAACTGAGCAACTGGTTGCTGCCGGCAGATTGCTTGATATACCGGTACACGACCACATAATCGTAGGTAGAGGGCGCTACACCAGCTTTGCGGAGGCAGGACTGCTGTGACTACAATCGCGTTGCACGAAGCAATACCGGGATTCGGGCCGGGCGCAGAAGGCGCCTATGATAAGCTCGATCACGATTTGCTTGTGCGCGCATACAAGTTTTCAGATGCTGCGCATGCTGGCCAAGTGCGAAGCTCTGGAGAACCTTATGTAACACATTGCATTGAAGTCGCGCATATCCTTGCTGATTTGCAGCTTGACTCCATAACAGTAGCATGCGGTTTATTACACGATATCGTCGAAGATACCGATATCACCGTTGCTGACGTGGAACGCGAGTTCGGAGTCGCGGTCGCACAAATTGTAGACGGTTTAACTAAAATTGCTAACCTGCCGATGACCTCGCGTGAGGACCGCCAGGTTGAGAACTACCGCAAGTTGCTTTTATCAATCGCTAAAGACGCGCGCGTAATTCTCATTAAGCTTGCAGACCGTTTGCACAATATGCGAACCCTTGATTGGCTTGCGCCTGAGAAAAGAAGGCGCATTGCGCAGGAGACACGCGATCTGTACGCCCCGTTAGCGCACCGCTTTGGTATGGCAAAAATGCGCTGGGAACTCGAAGACCTAGCGTTTAAGCACTTGGAGACCGAGGGGTATCGCACTCTTGCTCGAATGGTTGCTTCTAAGCGAGTAGAGCGCGAGAACCTTATTTCGCAAATGCGAGAGCCGCTTCAAAAGCGACTTACTGAGGCCGGAATCGTCGATGTTGAAGTAACGGGGCGCCCTAAGCATTTGTGGTCGATTTATAAGAAAATGCAGCAGCGTGAGCGACCATATGAAGACATATATGACTTGTTGGCGATAAGAGTAATCGTTCCAAACGTCCTTGAGTGCTATCACGCACTTGGTGTTATACACGACGGTTGGACTCCAGTACAGGAACGGATTAAGGACTACATTGCTCAGCCTAAATCCAACGGCTACCAAAGCCTTCACACAACAGTATTCGGACCGGGGCGGCAGCTTTTCGAAGTCCAGATACGTACGCGGGAGATGCACCGTACCGCAGACTTCGGTATCGCAGCGCACTGGTTGTATAAAGAGTCTACACAAGGCACCGACGAGCTTGATAGGCACCTCGCATGGTTTAGACAGGTACTTGAGTTACAGCTAGACGCAGAAACTCCAGGTGAGTTTCTAGAGTTCCTTAAGCTCGACTTGTATCAAGACGAAATATTTGTGTTTACTCCCACAGGAGATGTAATACAGCTTCCCAAGGGAGCAACGCCAATTGACTTCGCGTATGCTGTGCACACTCAGGTCGGTGCACGTTGCGCTGGCGCAAAAGTAAACGGCCGAATTGCTCCGCTGTCTAGGGAGCTTAAGAACTCCGAAACTGTGGAGATTCTTACCAACCCGAACGCGCGCCCCAACCGCGACTGGTTGGCCCATGTAAGGACAGGGCGTGCGCGACACAAAATTCGGCAATGGCTTAGACAGGAAGAACGCACTTCTGCCAGCAGACTCGGGAGAGAAATACTTGATCGCGAACTCCGTCGTCGCAGACTTCCCAAGGCCGATGATAGTTCGTTAGACAAGGCAGCAGGAGTATTAAAGCTTAAAGACGCTAATCATTTAATAGCGTCAGTTGGTCAAGGTGACGTTCATGTTATGCAAGTTCTCAAGGTCCTGCATCCGCAACTTGAGAATGCACCGGAGGAACCGGCGAAGCCGAGTACTCTGGAGAGAATAGTGGAACGAATGCGGGGCGGTCACCGCGGTATTCCTATTCAGGGTAACGACGGTGTAATGGTGCGTTATGCGCAGTGCTGTCAGCCCGTGCCTGGCGATAAGGTTGTAGGCTATGTAACGCGTGGGAGGGGCGTTTCAATACATCGTGGCGACTGCCCAAATCTGCTATTCCTAGCCAACGAGCCTGAAAGGCGATTAGATATTGATCTCAAAGAAGTAGCAGGTGAGCGTTTCGTTGTTCGTGTCGTTATTGAAGGCACAGATAGACGGGGCCTTTATGCAGATGTGGCAGCCGCCGTATCAGCCACTGGTACCGATATTAAGTCGTTGGAGTTAAAAACGACTGATGGGCGTGTCACAGGCGTTGCGTTGGTTGAAGTCGAGAACCTCGTTCATTTGGAGCGCATAATCAAAGCGGCTCGTCGGGTTAAAGGCGTTTCCTCAGTCGCCCGTCGCGAACGCCTTTCCTACGAAGAACAGTAGCTTGCCTGTTGCCGAATAAAACCCGAACCAGTTAGATTTAGTAATGTCTGCTGAATTCGTGTTGCAGTCGCCTTTTGTTCCTGCTGGAGATCAACCGGCAGCAATTAAGGAACTCTCTGCTGGCCTACAGCGGGGCGACCGTTATCAAACGCTTTTGGGTGTAACTGGGTCGGGTAAAACCATGACTGCGGCTCACGTTATCCGCAATTGGGGGAAGCCTACACTAGTTCTTTCGCATAACAAAACACTTGCGGCCCAGCTTTATGGTGAACTAAAGAGCTTCTTTCCTAACAATGCGGTTGAGTACTTCATTTCCTACTACGATTACTACCAGCCAGAAGCGTACGTCCCTTCGAGCGACACGTATATAGAAAAGGACGCGTCGATAAACGAAGACATCGACCGTTTGCGATTACGTGCGACTTCTTCATTAATGGAACGTGAAGACGTAATTATTGTCGCAACCGTTTCTGCGATTTATGGTTTAGGCGATCCAGTTTCGTACCGCGAGCGTATGCTTTCGTTGCAAGTGGGGCAGCGCATTTCGCGTGACGATATTTTGCGAGCTTTAGTTGGTATCCAATACTTGCGTAACGATGTCATGTTCGAGCGTGGCACGTTTCGCGTTCGCGGCGACACTGTAGAGATTTTTCCAGCGTACGAGGAACAAGCTGTACGTATTGAATTGTGGGGCGACGATATCGAGAGGATTTCAAAGATTGATCCTCTCACCGGATCTACAATTGCGACGCTTACGCGTACCGCTGTGTATCCGGCAAAACACTTTATCACATCTCGCCCTACCATTGAGCGTGCATCTGTTGCTATTCGCGACGAGCTTTCTGCTAGACTAGAGGAGCTTAGAAGTGCAGGTAAGCTTCTCGAAGCCCAGCGACTTGATCAGCGAACCAACTTCGATCTTGAAATGATGCTCGAAGTTGGTACTTGCGCAGGAATTGAGAATTATTCTCGCCATTTAAGTGGTCGAGTTGCGGGCGAGCGCCCTGCCTGCTTGCTCGACTATTTCCCGCAAGATTTTCTTGTAGTTATCGACGAGTCGCACGTTTCACTTCCGCAAATTCGCGGTATGTATAACGGCGATCGCGCGCGAAAGCTAAATCTTGTAGAGTATGGCTTTAGACTGCCGAGTGCCTTGGATAATAGGCCGCTCGTATTTGAGGAGTTTATGGCAATGGCGCCTCGAATAATCAACGTGTCGGCTACACCTGGCGACATTGAGTTAGGTCTGTCCGAGGGGGTAGTAGTGGAGCAGGTTATCCGTCCTACCGGATTGCTTGACCCAACGGTCACCGTACGTCCGGTTAGGGGACAAGTAGACGATCTTCTTAACGAAATAAGAATTAGAGAGCGTCGTGGTGAACGTGTGTTGGTTACCACTCTCACCAAGCGCATGTCTGAAGATCTTACAGACTACTTGCAGCAGGTAGGTGTGCGCGTTCGGTACATGCACTCAGACATCGATGCAATTGAGCGCATGGAAATTGTACGCGGACTACGGTTGGGTGAGTTTGACGTATTGGTTGGCATTAACCTGTTGCGCGAAGGGCTGGACATGCCCGAGGTTTCCCTCGTCGCTATTCTTGACGCAGACCAAGAGGGTTTTCTGCGTAGTGATCGTTCTCTTATCCAAACAATGGGGCGAGCTGCGCGTCATTTAAATGGCGAAGCAATTCTGTATGCAGATCGTATAACAGGTTCGATGCAACGTGCTATAGGCGAAACTGAAAGGCGTAGAGCAATTCAGGAGGCTTACAACATTGAGCACGGCGTTACGCCCAAGGGTGTCGAGAAGAGCATCCAAGACATTCGTTTTATCACGCGCGTAGCGGACGCACGTGAGGTTCAAAAGCAGAGTGCTTCATTGGCAGCACCTGCTCGCACCAGTGGTGCATCTCGCAAGCGGTCTCCAGAAGAGCTCCGCGAGTTGGTAGGTGAGCTTGAGCTGCTTATGAAGGAAGCAGCAGCAGCGCTCGACTTCGAGGCAGCTGCTAGACTTCGCGATCAACTTTTTGAAGTTCGTACAGCGCTTGGCGATTCACCGGCCCGCGCACGCGGCAACGCGCCCGTAGCGGCTGCTGTTCCGGGGCAGTCTCTTAAGGGTGTAAGTCGGCTATCTGATTTTAGGGGACAAAGCCAGTGACAAGTGCGGTTGCTTTGCTCCCTTGTGGCAGTAACAGCTGTTGTCTTACGGAATCAGAGGCGACACGGTGGGCTCGTGCCTTTGCGACGTCGTTACCTAATGGCACTATGGTTGCCCTTCACGGCGATTTAGGTGCGGGAAAAACAACTATGGCGCGTGCCCTTTGTGAAGGTGCAGCTGTCATGGACGTGACAATGGTTACTAGTCCTACCTATGCAATTATTCACGAGTACCAATCTCGTAATGGCGTCATAGTTCATGCCGACTTGTACAGGGTAAATAGCATTCGCGATCTCAAAGAAACCGGATGGGATGATGTTGTTGCTAACGCGTATCTTACTATTGTCGAGTGGCCTGAGCAGGTAGCTGAAGCTATTTCAGATAGCGCGATTCACATTTTTCTGGAGCATGACGAGTCGTGCGTTGACGCGCGGCGCGTGAGACTAGAGCAGTGGTGAGCTTTCCGTTACTCGCAATCGACACATCAACAGCGTTCGGCACAGTGGCGTTGTTTGTTAGCAACTCAGTAGTGTTAAGTCGAGAAGTCGAAATGGGTGCGTCCAAACAGGACGCGGTTACTCCCGCCATATCTTCGCTTTGTGCTGAAGCTAAAATTGCGCCGTCAGAAATACGCAGCGTTCTCTGTGGATCGGGGCCTGGCAGTTTCACGTCGCTTCGAATATCTGCTGCAATAGTTAAAGGGCTATGTCATGCAAACGGTGCGGCACTGTATGCTACGTCATCTCTGCTGTTGGCAGCTGCATCGATAAACGAAGCAGGGAGCTATCTAGTTCACTCAGATGCAATGCGCGGCGAAAGGTTTGCGCAGCAGGTAATAGTTTCAGACGACTCAACGGTTACATCTCATGGCGGGGTGTTGCGTGTCGCTAGCGGTGACATCGGTGATTTGGCTACCAAGCTAGACATTACGAGCGGCACTGTTGCGGTTGGCGTTATTCCTCATCTGAGCGGCGACGCTGTAGTACGTCCCGATGCGAGTAAAGTGTTGCGGTTGGCCGGCTGGCATAGCGAGCCTGTTTCACTTTCGCAGTGGGAACCTAGTTACGGTCGTGATGCGGAGGCTCAGGTGCAGTGGGAGCAGCTTCACGGCGTGCCGTTGCCTCGACTTGGTTAGTGCGATGGAATCGTTGGCTGTGCGTGCTGCGAATCCAAGTGACGTTCCACATATAGCTGCGATCGAATCGGCCTCCTTTTCTGATCCGTGGCCGGAGTCAGCCTTTGCTGATTTCCTAGAACGTTCGCACGCACGAGTTTCAGTTGCCGTCGTGAACGCTGAGCGTGTAGTTGGCTATTGCGTGCTTTTAGTAATGGCAGATCAGGGTGAGATAGCTAATATTGCGGTCTGCGAAGAGTTAAGAGGCAAGGGAGTTGCGGCTCAGCTTCTCGACCACGCGATAGTCAGTGCGCGGCGCACTCAGGTGCAAGCTATTTACCTCGAGGTGCGAGTTTCTAACCGTGCGGCGAGGGGGTTGTACGAATCTCGTGGCTTTAAGCAGGTCGGAAAGCGGCGCAACTACTACTCCAATCCAGTTGAAGACGCGCTCATCCTTCGATGGGACGAAAGCGCCATATTTAGGTAGCGCGTAAGTTATTACGGTGAGGGCGTAAGCATATGGCTTCGCTACCTTCTCCGAACAACCCAAAACCACCACGAGGAGGTACCAGTGAGTCGCAGTCTTAACAAAGTCACTCTCATCGGAAACGTCGGAAGCGATCCTGAAGTTCGTAGCACAACGAACGGGTCCCGTGTTGCCTCGTTTTCACTGGCCACAGGCAAGCAGTGGAACGATCAGAGTGGCAACAGGCAAGAAAAGACCGAGTGGCATAAGTGCATAGTCTGGAACAGTGGCCGTTCCGGAAGTGGGCTGGCCGACGTGGTTGAAAAGTATGTGCGCAAGGGAAGCAAGCTCTACATAGAGGGCGAAATCCAATACCGTCAGTACCAGGACAAGGAAAATCAAACTCGCTACGTCACGGAGATTAGTGTCCGCGAGCTCATGATGCTCGACGGTCGCGGTGGCGGCGCTGCCGGTGGTGATGACGACGGATTCCGTCGTAGCAATGCGGCTCCCGTCGCCAAAAAGGGAACTCCTGCTGGAAATGACGACTTCTCCGATTTTCCCGGCGCGCTAGAAGATGGTGACGACGATCTGCCGTTCTAGTATTTGCCTCGTAGTTAACCACTGAGATTGTTGTAGCCGTCGCTGTCGCCGGAGTTTGGAACCGAGGGTTCCCTCCGGCGATGGAGCGGACGGGGTTGTGACAGATAGTGCCGGATTGTTGTGCCTTATTAGCGTGACTCGACAGTTCGGCTTTGCGTCTTCATTCGGGCCCGTTCTATGCGGACTGATTCATGCGCGCATTGCGCACCATCGCGACTTCAGGATTTCAGATGCGAGTTTCCGGCAAGCCTTTAGCAGCAGACACAGCGCACGTTACACCAGGGATCATACTTCGCGTGCTCCTCGCGTGCATAGTTGCTCTCCTAATGTTGTGGCTGTGGCGTCCTTCGGTCGTGCTCGCGCAGAGTACATCAGTTGGGGCTGCGGCTACTACCACCGCTGGCGACTCTGCGGTACAAAGTTCCGATAGCGCGCTGTATACGGTCACCGTTCGCAGCGGTGAAGCGATAGCAGATATTGCAAAGCGCCTATACGGCAGTTCCGATAGGTGGAATCAGCTAGCCGCGGCTAATGGTCTTACCGCACCGAGTGGCAGGTACATTGTGAAGGTAGGCACTCAGCTTAAGGTACCCGGTAAGAGCGCAGCCGATGTCGCTGCCGCGGTCAGAGCTAGTCGTTCGGCTAGTTCTTCCAGAGGCTCAGCGACCCAAACCCCTTCGTTGGCAGCTCAAACGGCGGGGAAAGGCAACGCGTCAACGCGTAGTACGTCAACCAATACGCGAGCCACTTCTCGTGCCGCTTCGTCTACCAAATCGGCGCAGTCGGTACAAGACTCTGCCTCTCGTGTAGTGAACGCGGTAGAATCGGTGAAGGCCGCTACCGATGAAAGACCAATAGAACGCAGTGGAGTTAAGGTTGGAATCGTCTCGCCTGAAGAAATGCACTTGGCGCGCGGTAAAGACGAGCCCACGATTTTTATGGGAAAGACAGCTGGTTCCGTTGAGGAAGCTCGACAAGCCATTGCTGCTACAATAGCCTCGCGTCCGTCCTCAACGCCTCGCAATGCTGAGTACTCTGCCGCGCCATTTGCGGCACAGCGTGACTACTTTCGAGGAAACGGAAAAATTGTAAGACGGGTGACGGCGGCTGGGTCGGCCGATCCTTCAATCCCGCGCACATTAACCATTGCGGACGAGGCTGTAATTGAGCTCCCCCAAGGGGCTAGTGCCGCTGTCGGCGACCGGTTTGCCGCTGTTAGTCAGGGTCCATCCTTGGGTGGTTCAATTAGCGTTGCCATCCCTTCGGGAGTGCTCGAAGTGGTGCGAAGCGACGCAGGTAAACCCGTTGTTGCACGCGTTGTTAGGCAGTCTGGTGTTATAGAGGAAGGGCAGAGCATAGTCACCTTTTCAGGAGAAGCTGCACCGGCAACCACCCAAACGACGGCCTCAGCTGATGACGCTCTTCGCGGGACGGTAAAGTTTGTTCAAGGCGACCAACTGCTTACGACAATCCAAACATTTCTTGTGATCGACGCCACAGAAGCTCAGGGAGTTAGACAGGGCGATTTGTTTTGGTTGGTTGAACGTATTGGAACCGGTAGCGATGCAAGGGAACGTCGCATCGCGGTATTAAGGATTGTACGTACTTCGCCATTTGGTAGTACGGGAATAATCACACACCAAGACAGGACAGGTATTGAGGTAGGCGCAGCTGTGCGTCGAGTTCAGAAAGTTGTCTCCGGATCGGCTGTCGGCGGATTATAAGGAACCATATTGTTTTGATCACGCCTTCAATTCGTAGATCGAATTGCAATAATGTGACATGAGGGGCGCACTTTGGTTTACATTTTAGTGCGCGCCTGCGGTCGGTGCACCTGTGCCTGATTCGGGTGTATGTAACAAGCGGCGCCGCATAAAGACATGCGACGCCGCTTGTGCATCGTTTCAGGCTTCGTTCGTCTCCTTCTCAGCGTATCTGATGCTACACCTTGCTCTAGTTAGGGTGTACTGCCGCCGACATACTTGGCATAACAGACGTCGTCATCCCGCATTTACGCGGGGTTTGTACACAACCAGACATACACAACAACTCGGCATACAGGGCTAAACTGCATGACAAAAAAAGTGCTCGTAACAGGCGGAGCGGGATTCATTGGTTCACATGTGGCTGACCGGTTTTTGGCGGCGGGGTACGATGTAACCGTATTGGATAACCTTTCCAGCGGACGGCGCGAGAATGTAGACCCGTCGGCAACATTTGTTCATGATGACATCACTAACCCTTCTGCCGCCGATTTGGTACGCGAAGGGAAGTTCGATGTGTTGTGTCATCTTGCCGCACAGATTGATGTAAGGCGCAGCGTTGAAGATCCCGTATTCGATGCAACAAGGAATATTCTTGGTACGCTCAACATCATGGAGGCAGTCCGTACAAGTGGTCATAAGACGCGCGTAATTTTTTCGTCGACGGGTGGCGCTTTGTATGGTGAGTTTGATCCTCCGCCGAGCGCGGAAACTTTTTCTAAAGATCCAGAAGCTCCTTATGGGATCGCAAAGCTTTCTGTCGAGTACTACTTGGCGTACTATGGTCGAGTGCATGGTATTGATACCGTGGCACTTCGATATGGCAACGTTTACGGGCCGCGTCAGGATCCACATGGTGAGGCTGGCGTTGTCGCCATTTTCTGTAACCGTATACTCGATGGCAGAGCTTTAACGGTGTTTGGAGACGGTGAGCAAACGAGAGACTACGTTTATGCAGGCGATGTCGCGGCCGCAAATCTTGCTGCTGCTTCTATTGAGCTTCCTGCCGCTGGTCGACTTGACGCGAGAGCATTCAACATTGGCACGGGCGTGGAGACTTCCGTTAACACGGTAGCGTCGGTGTTGCTTTCGGCGGCCAATGCTACCACAGCCGTTGAGCACGCTCCGGCACGGGCAGGCGAACTACTTCGCTCATGTCTTGATACTAGTAAGGCAAAGAAGACACTTGGCTGGTCGCCATCGGTGTCATTACAAGAAGGCCTCGCTCTCACGTTCGAGTACTTTGAATCCAGCCGTAAGGCGGCAACTGCAACAGGGTCGGTTGAGTGACAATACAGATTGGCGTACTGCTGCAACTCGGTTCTGCCACGGCAGGCGTTCCGGAATCTCCCCTGGCACTTATCACCGGCAGTGACTGGCTTACAAAGGCCGTGCTGTTGCTGTTGTTGTTGCTATCATTTTTGTCGTGGGGGATCATGTTTGCCAAGTGGCGTGCATTTCGCGCAGCGGAAACGAATGGGCGCTCCTTTGTTCACGACTTTGAGCGAGCTCAAGGGATCGACGAAGCCATGCAGTACGCCAATCGTGCAAAGGCGAGTCCGTTTACGGCGGTGTTTCGTCGAGCAGTTCAGTTTTTAAACGACACTAAGCCTGCCTTGGGTGCCACGTCAGATAGATCTGCGCGACTGAGTGGCTCGCAGGTTGAGGCACTGCGTTTAGTGTTGGACGCCGAAAGTGGCAAAGAGCGTGAAGAGCTAGGTGCTTTTATCCCTTGGCTTGCGACTGTTGGCTCGGTGAGTCCGTTAATCGGACTTTTCGGAACGGTACTTGGTGTCATAAGCGCATTTACAGGAATTGCAGCGCAGGGTTCGGGTAACATTGGTGCCGTTGCGCCTGGAATCGCGATTGCGCTCACGGCTACGGCTGCTGCACTTGCGGTTGCAATTCCTGCGGCGTTCGCATACAACGTGTTTGCGGCCCGATTAAATCGATACGATAGTGCGCTTGAAGGATTCGGCTCGGAGTTAATAGCGCTAATGGTTCGTGAGGGGCGAATCTAAGTGGCGGGCCGGTCGCGTCGTAGAGGAGACCGCATGGGTGTAAACGGCGAAATAAACGTCGTTTCACTTATCGACGTCATGATGCTGCTAATGGTGATCTTCATGATTGCAGCACCCATAATGCAGGGTGGCGTAGACATTCAGTTGCCTAAGGCCGATGTGAAGCCATTAGAGCCGAAGGGTGGATTAGTGGTTACGGTAGGGCGTGACGGGCAAGTTTATGTAGATGACGCGGCGCTTACACTCGACGAGTTCTCTGGAAGCATAAAGCTTCTTGCTGAGAAGAAGGGGCGAGACGGCGTATATGTGCGTGCAGATGAAGCCGTTCCGTATGGTAGGGTGATTCGCGTTCTAGCGGCGATGCAAGCTGCGGGTGTAACAGACATGGGGCTCGTTGCAGAGCCTGAGGATAAGCGTTGAGCAGTCACGCGTTGCCTCCTTCTCCGATGGTGTCAGCTTCCGCAGTGTCGTCTTCCGCTGGTGGTGTAACAGTTGGTAGTAAATTGCGTGGCGGTTTGGTCTTGTCAGCACTAGTTCACGTTGGTATTGCTGCTGCAATAGTGTATTGGGGAACGCGACCTGAGCAGCCGCGGCCGCCTGTTTATAGAGTTAACCTTGTTGGTGCACCTCCGGGTGTGCGGCAAGTTGGTGTTGTTAACGATCGCGCTTCGCAGCCATCGGCAACTACCAATACTCCCGCTCCCAGTGGTGTGGAACAGGTAAAGCCGCCTGAGAAGACAGTTCCGGTTAAGCAAAACACTAGAGCTCAAAGTCAGGCGAGAGCAACTCCTACACCGACTCGCTCACGTACAACTGGTTCAACCAATGCAACCCGTTCGACGACTGCCGCCGCGCCTCCTAAAGCTGGATCTGGCGCGCAAGGCGGAAAGGGAGCTGATGTTGTTACAGTTCGTACTGAAGGAATCGCTTTCCCTGATCAGGGGTATCTCAACAACATCGTTAGACAACTCACGCTTAATTGGCACCCTCGTCAACAGCAGGGTACAAGAGTCGCAGAGGTCAAGTTTACCATTCGTAGAGATGGTTCAGTTACAGCTATCGACGTTATACGCCGTTCGGGTGACAGATCGTTTGATATCGAAGCCATGGGAGCGATTGAGACCGTCGGAAATAACCGGCTTTTCGGCGCACTCCCTTCAGTGTGGACCGACGACGTTCTTATCGTGTACTTCACTTTCGACTACGCACTTCTGAAATGACAGCTTCACGTTTCTCCATACGATTCACACCGATCTCTTTTAGCAGACGTTCGGTTATTTGTGCGCTCGCACTTCTCTTAGGGGTTGGCGTTGCATTCGAGAGTGCAGCGGCACAGCAAGGTGTGACACTTGGCATTGTTTACCGCCCTGGGCAAAAGGTGAGTCTCGTTGTATTACCAATTTCGGGTGCGAACGGCGACTCCATCTCTACAATTATCGCGAGGGATTTGGATTACAGCGATCGGTTTACCGTATCGTTGTCTCCTCCGGGCCCTGTTGCTCCGACGCTTAATTACGCCATTTACGAGAAAATGGGGGCAGCCGGCGTTGTTCAGGGTACTGTATTGCCAGGCGGCAACTTAAGAGTAGTGCTTCACGATGTGGCGAAGAAAACGGTTGCCAACACACGAGATTTTGCGTTGGTGCAGCCGGTCACATCACCTGGCGGACGCATGAGTGTTCATGGCGTTTCCGACGCTATTGAGCAGTGGATTACTGGTGTTCGTGGCATAGCGCAAAGTCAAATTGCGTTTGAGCGTAGCGGGCGCATATGGACTGTAGACAGCGATGGTGCGAACGTTACCGCACGCACAGCACAGGGTATGTCTCCCGCGTGGACGCCCAACGGGAAGTCGCTGGTGTACTCGGTGCTCGGTAGTGATCGGCAAAGTGTTTTTATAGCAGACCTGCTTACAGGTGCGCAAAGAAATCTTTCGAATCCGCCCACCGCTGTGCAGGACATCACACCTGCAGTGTCACCCGACGGGCGCACGGTAATCTTCTCGCGACTTATTGGTAGCGGAACAGACATTTTCACAGTTCCGATAACGGGTGGACAAACGTCTAGGGTCACCGTAGGGCGAGGGAGTGGCAATACGTCTCCTTCTTACAGCCCCGGAGGTGATCGCATTGTGTTCACTAGCGACAGGCTAGGCAATCCTGAGGTTTATATCGCCGACGCAGACGGGACCAACGCTGAAGCCATAACGTCTCCAACCTACGGTGAGCGCAGCCATCGAGCTGAGCCCGAGTGGTCTCCAGACGGCCAATTGGTAGCGTATACTTCGCGGCTTAGCGATGTGAACCAGGTATTGATACTTACGCTTCGCGGTATGACTCCGCGTCAGATAACAAGCGATGGTCGTAATGAGCAGCCCTCCTGGGCACCAGATTCGCGGCATTTGGTAGTCACGTCGACTCGCAGTGGAACACGTCAGCTTTGGGTGGTTGACGTAGAAACCGGACGGGCTCGGCAGTTAACTCGTGGCCCAGAAGCGCGACTTGGCGCGTGGTCTCCACGTCTTACCCCATAATCAGTTATCCTACCATCGATTATGTTTATTCGTCCCGTCCTTTCACCTCAGCTTCGGAGTTCCGAGATGATTCGTTCGACACGACTGATGCTTCTGGCGGCTGCTCTCCCCATGGCACTCGGTGCGTGCAAGAGAAAGCCGCCAGCAGTTGTTCCGCCCACACCTGTAACCAACCCTGGAACGAACAATCCAACGGTTGGTCCAACTAACCCTACGTCTACAGTCGATAGCGCTTCGATTAAGGCCGGATGGGCAGCAACCGTTCGTTCTACGATCAGCGATCCTATCCACTTCGAATACGATAGCGACGAGTTAACGTCGGATGCGCGTATGAAGTTGGACGCGAAGCTGGCTGCTATGAGCGCCAACCCGTCACTGCGCATTCGTGTTGCTGGACACTGTGATGAGCGTGGTACCGACGAATACAACCTTGTGCTAGGTCGTCGTCGTGCAGAGCAGGCTAAGCGCTATCTCACCGATCGTGGAATCGATGCTTCGCGCATTGAGACATTCTCTTTCGGACGTGAGCGTCCTCTTTCCTCGGGTTCGGGTGAAGACGCGTGGTCGCAGAACCGCCGCGATGAGTTCGAGATCATTGCTGGTGGCGCTGATCTTCGCTTACCCAACTGATGTTAGCAGTGAGCAGCGGTTTCTTGCGTAGAACAATTCCTCTCGTAGCGCTTGTCGCTACGGGAGGTTGTTTCGCTACTCGCAGCGACGTTCGGGTAGTTCAAGGCGATATCGCCTCTCTTCGCACCGAACTTATTCGCAATGATGCCGAGTTACGTGAAGCGCTTGCACAGGCAACGCGCATTCTTGCGGCTGCTAACGATTCGTTGCGTGTGTTAAACGCACGCGCTGTCTCTACTCAAGGTGATGTTAGGGGCGGTACACGCAGCATTTCGGAACAGCTCCTTCAGATCCAAGCTTTGCTCGGCCAGAGTCAGGCAACTATCAACAGGTTGCGTGCCGAGATGGAGCAGAGAAACAACATGCAAATGCAGCAGCCGGTTTTACCGCCTGCTGGTGCTGTAACACCTCCTGCTGCTTCAACGCCTCCTGTTGATACCACGAGAAGGAACTCGGTTGCTGACAGCTCTATAATTGAGCGGCAGCCAACCCTTGGGCCGAGCCAGTTGTATACTCAAGGCGTCGACAACCTTAGGCGTAACAGTTTTACAACTGCGCGTACGCTATTTCAGGAATTGCTAAGTAACTATCCCACGTCAGATCATGCTCCAAACGCGCAGTACTACATTGGAGAATCGTACGAGCGGGAGAGAAATTTTGAGGCTGCAGACGCTGCCTACTCTGCGGTAGTCACGGTATATCCAAACGCTGACAGAGCACCTACTGCGTTGTTTAAGCGAGCAAAGATTGCTCAGCAGCAGGGTAACCAGGCTGAGGCACGTAGACTAGCTGAAGAAGTTACTGCTCGCTATCCACGCAGTGATGAGGCAGTGTTGGTCCCGGATTTCCTTAGGGATCTTAAATAGCACGCAACTTTTTGCGTGAACCCTTTCGTCGCACTTCTGGCATGGCGCAGCAGACACAACTGGAAATGCCTTTTCTCGATCATCTCGAGGAGCTTCGCTGGCGTCTGTTCCGGTGCGCGCTTGCGCTTGCTGTCACGATAATTGGCACGTTCGCAGTACTGCTCACCAAAAAGTTCGATGTAATAGCGATATTAGCAAAACCAGTTCAGCCGCATATACAGGGAACTCTTATCGCAACGCATCCTAGCGAGCTGTTTGGTATTACGATGGACGTGGCGATTGCGCTTGGAATTGTGTTGGCCTCCCCCGTACTTGCTTGGCAATTATGGGCATTTTTGTCACCAGCATTGTATAAACACGAGAAGAAAGTCGTAATTCCGGTGCTCATTGGTGCGACACTTCTGTTCCTTGGCGGCATGGCACTCTCGTACTTTTTCGTCTTGCCTGTCACACTCGGTTTTTTAATGGGTTTTCAGAGCGAGTCGGTGCAGTCGACGCTCAAAGTTGGCGATTACATTGGATTTGTTATATCCATGTGCGTTGCGTTTGGCGCAGCGTTTGAGTTGCCAATTGTAATCTTGCTGCTCAGTGCGCTGGGGATAGTTAATCCTAAGATGCTCACCAAGTTTAGACGCCACGCAGTTGTCGGTTGCATGTTGGCCGCTGCTCTTATTACTCCGGGCTCTGAGATTACGGCGTTACTTGCGCTAACAACAGCTCTGTACCTGTTGTACGAGGTGTCGATAGTGCTGTCTGCGGTCGTTACTAAAAGGCGCGAGAGAAAGCGCGTGACCGAAGCGGTTTACGAAGGCTCGTGAGAGTCCGCAATACGGTCGTCGCTCAACTTGTATCCTTGTTTGCTGCCACTGTGTTCGCCGCAACCGTTGTCGGTGCGCAAGTCCGTCCGCCTGTGCCTCCCATTCCGACGCAACGCACTGCCGCCGATTCGCTTGTTGCAGATACGGTTCGGAAAACTTTTGTGTGGGATGTGCCCGATTCTCTTATGCGCGTTCTGCTTGAGAGGCGCGGCTACACACGCATTGAGTATCAAGGTTCTACAGTAAGGTTTGATGCGGCGGCGAGGTTGCTGCAGTTGCTGGGAGTACCTGCTGCGGTGCGTCGCGATGAAACTACGCTTATTGGTGACACAATTGTGTATAACGATTCAACCAAACGGGTGCTTGCACGCGGCGATACGGTTGTTTTGCAGGACCCAACACAACGCGGGTCGGGCGATTTCGTTGTAAGAGGACAGTTAGACTACGACTTGGAGTCTCGGTCTGGAAAGACGGGAGCTTTTACAACGTCCTTTGAGTCCGGGCAACGTCTTTATATGACAGCCGAACGCGGTGCCATGATGACGGATACATTGGTGCCTGGCGGTGGTCACATTGTTTATGCGCGTAACGGGTCGTTCACGTACTGCGATCATCCCGAACCGCATTTCCATTTTACAACGCGTGAGATGAAGTTTATCTCCGACAACATAATGGTCGCGCGTCCCGGCATCCTTTATATAGGAGAAGTTCCTGTTTTCTGGATTCCGTTTTTCTTTCAGGATGTACGAGCTGGGCGAAGAAGCGGAATACTAACGCCAAACTTCGGTGTTGCTGAACTCGTAAGAAATAGCCCTAGCTACCGCCGAAGTGTTTCCAATATTGGCTACTATTTCGCGCTTAGCGATTACATGGATGCGCAGGCATCTGTAGACTGGCGAAGTGGGGCAGGTGGTGGAGGCAATTCCTTCGATCCCGGCTTTGTTCGCGGCAATATGGAGTGGCGATATCGCTGGTTAGACCGGTTTGTAACCGGACAGCTTGCGGCATCGTATTTGGCGCAGCGCGACGGTCGCACTAATACATCCTACACTTTAAATCACGCGCAAGACTTTTCGCGGTATACTAGGCTTACCGCCAGCTTGAACTGGACTCAAAGTACAGATATACAGAGGCAAACGACCGTTAACCCGATTGCTGCAAACGCAACTATTCATTCGCAGTTGAACTATCAAACTCGAATCGGAAAAGCGTCTATTAACGCTGGTGGTACAAGGCGGCAGTATCCAGGAAGAACGCAGGTCGATATGGATTTCCCGTCACTCTCTGTTACCACCGGCACCTTGGGTGGCGAGCGATTCCAGTGGACTCCATCGCTTCGTGTCGCGAGGTCAAGTCAGACTAGAATAGATCAGGGTTTGCAATTCCCGTTTGTGTTTAATCCGAGCCCCGGTGGCGGTGTAGATAGCGTTCGCTTTCGCGCCGACAGAAGTCGTACCACTTTGGGCTTCGAAACTCCAATAAAGATCTTTGATTTTTCCTGGCAAAACGGTTTCACGTTTTCCGACGATGTGCGCGCCTATCCTGAACAACGTGAAATTATAGGTGTTCGTGATACGTCGCAGCGTACGATCCGGGTGTACGGTGAAACATTCGAATCGAACTTTGATTGGACGACGTCATTTAATTTGCCGCGATTCTTCCAAGGCACATGGAATATGTCGCCTACAGTTAGCGTAGCAAATGTCGATCCTGCGTCGGGGCTTTTTGTACGCACCGAACGAAGTGGTGGGAAATGGGTGCAGCAAAGTAAGCGTCTTAGTTACGGACTTACTGCGTCTCCCACGTTGTACAAAATTGTGGGGGTAGGCATCGGACCCATTGCGCGCGTTAGACATTCTATATCGCCATCGTTCACGTACAGCTACTCGCCGTCTGCGAGTGTTTCCGACGAATATTTGTCGGCGTTAGGCCGGACTCGTGTTGGCTATTTAGGTGCACTAGCCCAGAATCGTGTATCAATGAACCTGTCTACAAACATTGAGGCAAAGCTCCGTTCCGATGCTACAGTTGAAGATACGACGGGGCCTGCAGATCAGAGCGCTGGCAAGAAGTTGACGTTGCTGTCACTCAACTTCTCACCGCTTACCTACGATTTTGTGCGCGCCGACTCCGCTGGGAATGGTTTCACCGATCGTACATTCTCAATTTCAGCGCGCACCGACTTGCTTCCTGGGCTGGACTTCCGTTCGTCGTATGAGCTGTTTCAGGGCGATCCAATGAGCGATACAGCTGTGTTCAAGCCGTTTCGAACTGATATCGCGGTGAGCTTCTCATTAAATCAACGTAGCGGATTAGTAGCGCTAATTGGGCGTTTACTAGGCATGCGCTCTGAGGGTGACTCGATTGAGACTTCGGCGAGCGCTCGCACTATGGCTGGTAGTAATCTTTCGCAGCAAATGGGATACGGCGGCGCTGCCGGCGCTGGATACCGTAACTTGCCGCTGTCGCTTCCTAGTGCTGAAGGGTGGAACTTGTCGATTCAGTACAACGCTGCGCGTCAACGGCCACCTTTCGGTGGAACGCAAATTTTCAATAATCCAGAAGCACTGTGTGAATCACAGCGCGCGTTGGGGCCGTTCGTTTACGATCAGTGCGTAATGCAAGCTCAGAACGCGCCCGCGACGGGTTTATCATCGGGGCAGTCTGCGATCGGCGCTCCAGTCTTTATCTCACCGCCAACTCAGAACATAACGTCGGCGCTCTCATTCGCATTCACACAAAATTGGTCTGCACAGTGGTCAACGCAGTACGATGCCACTAAGGCCCGTTTTGCCAGTCAGCAAGTCGCGCTTCAACGACAGCTTCACGACTGGAACGCGGTGTTCTCGTTTACACAGGCACCAAACGGCAATTTTTCGTTCAACTTCTTTATCGCGCTAAAAGCGCAGCCGGAGTTGAAGTTTAACTACGACAGGCAAACGTTTAGACAACCGGGCTTTTAGTAGCTCGTAGTCTCCATTTGTTGGCCACTAATCTCGAGAACAGTGCTACAGTTAGACGGACGTTCACTTACCATAAACGATGTTCAGCGTGTTGCTAGCGGTTCGCTAAAAGTTGAGCTCACTTTAGAAGCTCGAGAGCGCATGCAGCTTACACGTAATGTGGTGTCTAACGCGGTAAGCGCTGGTGCTCCTGTTTATGGAATTAACACGGGCTTTGGCAAGCTATCTGAGGTAACTATACCCAATGACAAGCTCGCAGAGTTGCAACGGAATCTTGTGCGCAGTCACGCAGCCGGTGTAGGTGATGCTTTGCCTGAACGCGAAGTTCGAGCCATGCTGTTGTTACGTGCGAACGTGTTAGCAACAGGGCATGCAGGTGCGCGCCCTGAAGTGGTCGACACACTTCTTGCCGTTTTAAACGCTGGCATATGTCCGGTAGTGCCAGAGCAGGGAAGTGTAGGTGCGAGTGGCGATCTGGCTCCGTTAGCTCATCTTGCTCTTACGCTAATAGGTGAGGGCGAGGCTGTGTTTAACGGTAAGCGCGGTAGTTCGCTTGGCTGCTTACGTGATGCAGGCATTCAACCGCTTACACTCGAAGCTAAAGAGGGTTTGGCATTAATAAATGGCACGCAGGCGCATACATCCGTTGCGTCACTCGCGGCCGCTGAGCTGAGTTCGTTGTGGCACGCTGCAAACGTCGCTACTGCAATGAGCTTGGAAGCTTTGATGGGTACGCCCGTTGCCTACGACGCACGTATACACGATGCGCGTGGCCAGAATGGACAAAAGCATGTTGCTACTCTTCTAAGGGGACTTCTAGAAGGCAGCGCCATTCGTGAGTCGCACAGACACAACGACCCGCGTGTCCAAGATGCATACGCTTTGCGATGTGTTCCGCAGGTTCATGGTCCTGCATACGACGCTATTCAGTTTGCATTAGGTATCATAGAGCGCGAATTGAATGCTGCTACCGATAACCCGCTGGTTTTCTCCGACGGTGTGTTACTTAGTGGCGGTAACTTTCACGGGCAGGCAGTAGGAATGGCCAGCGATATACTAGCCGTTGTTTGCGCGAACTTAGCGGTTATTAGCGAACGTCGGACGGACCGCTTAGTACACCCCGATCTTAACGAAGGTCTTCCGGCATTTTTGGCGAAGGATCCAGGGCTGGAATCGGGCTTCATGATGCAGCAGGTTACAGCCGCCGCTCTTGCAAGTGAGTGCAAAACACTCGCTCACCCCGCGAGTGTCGATTCAATTCCCACAGATGGCAATAAGGAAGATGTGGTACCTATGGCTATGGGTGCCGCGGTAAAACTTCGTAGGTCAGTGCGTAATTTGCGCAATGTCTTGGCGATAGAACTGATGGCAGCTGCAGAAGCGATGGAGCATCGAAGGCCGTTAACGTCTAGTACTCCTGTGGAAAAGGCATACTCAATTGTGCGTTCGTTGGTACCAGTATCTCAAGGAGATCGCGTGTGGAGCAACGATACGCGTGCTCTAGCAGACGCACTTGCTTCGGGTGCCTTTAACGTTGTGCAGCCAGCGCAGTTGTAACTGACTGCTACGCCAAGCAGATAATCGCGATTCGCGGTTGTAAATTGCGATTATCGCCTATAGCCGCGCTTCATGATACCGGCAGTAAACAACCAGTAGGAAACAGCCAGAAGTTATGACACACTCCAATAGCGACATAGCGGGATCTCGCGCGATACGCGCGCCACGTGGCAGCGAGATAACTTGCCTTGGATGGGAACAAGAGGCTGTACTTAGAATGCTCATGAACAACCTCGATGCAGAGGTTGCTGAGCGTCCTGACGATCTTGTCGTTTACGGCGGTACTGGCAGGGCTGCTCGATCATGGGATGCATTCGATGCGATAGTTCGCACTTTAAAGTCGCTTGAATCTAACGAAACATTGCTTGTTCAAAGTGGGAAGCCAGTGGCGGTGTTTCGTACGCACCAGGACGCGCCACGCGTGCTTATCGCAAATTCCAATCTCGTTGGACGTTTTGCGAATTGGAAAGAGTTTCGCAGGCTAGAGCAAATGGGACTAACGATGTACGGCCAGATGACTGCCGGGTCGTGGATTTACATTGGTTCACAAGGGATAGTTCAAGGCACATACGAAACGTTTGGTGCCGTTGCAAACAAGCACTTTGGCGGTACCCTTGAAGGACGTTTAGTAGTTACAGCAGGACTTGGTGGAATGGGAGGAGCCCAGCCTTTAGCTGCTGCAATGCACGGTGCCGCAGTACTCGGCATAGAGGTCGATCCATCGCGAATTGAACGCAGGTTGCAAACTAGATACTGCGACCGCATGACGGACAGTTTAGATGAGGCTCTTACTTGGCTACGTCAGGCACAAGAGCAGCGTAATGGATTGTCCGTTGGCCTTGCCGCCAACGCGGCTGACGTACTTCCATTACTTGTCGAACGAGGCGTTACGCCGGATGTCGTTACCGACCAAACTAGTGCGCACGACCTGCTAGTTGGCTACGTGCCGAGCGGTCTGTCGTTGCAGGATGCAGCACAGTTGAGAGAGAAAGATCCTGAGTCGTATATAGCACGGGCAACGGAATCGATAGCGGTACATGTTAGAGCAATGCGTACGATGCAAGATCGAGGAGCGATTGCATTTGACTACGGCAACAACATTCGCACTGTTGCGTTAGACGCTGGAGTTGCAGACGCTTTTGATATTCCGGGTTTTGTACCTGAGTATATTCGCCCGCTCTTTTGCGAAGGGAAGGGGCCGTTCCGTTGGGTGGCGCTTTCGGGCGATCCGAACGACATATACAGAACTGACGAATTGGTGCTAGAACTATTCCCAGAAGACGTTCAGCTTAAGCGCTGGATATCGCTCGCGCGAGAGAGAATTGCTTTTCAGGGATTACCTGCACGCATCTGCTGGTTAGGGCAGGGAGAAAGAGCGCGGTTCGCGCTTGCGTTGAACGACCTAGTTGCGCGCGGTGAGGTCTCTGCGCCCATTGTAATTGGTCGCGATCACCTAGATACGGGATCTGTGGCATCGCCATTTCGCGAAACCGAAGGAATGCGTGACGGCAGCGATGCGATTGCAGATTGGGCGATCCTAAACGCACTTCTTAATGTTGCGAGCGGCGCTTCTTGGGTTTCGTTTCATCATGGTGGTGGAGTCGGTATTGGCAACTCTCTGCATGCAGGGCAGGTTATTGTTGCTGACGGAAGTGAGCGCATGCGGCAGCGACTAGAGCGCGTACTAACCAACGATCCCGGAATTGGAGTGGCTCGCCATGCTGATGCCGGCTACGAGATAGCTCAAGAAACGGCGAAACGTGAAGGCATAAAGTTGCCTATGCAGGACCTCGCGAGTGCTTAGCTCGCGCTACAAGCCGTGGCACATTCCGCTATTTCTTGGAAAGTACGCGTGGTTGCGAGTTAGACGTCGGCCAGTTCTGGTGAACGTCGAGGTAACAATGCGCTGTAACGCTCGTTGTGGTTTCTGCGACTATTGGAAAACACCGGCCGAAAGCAAACGCGATGAGCTGGCCCAGTTTTCTGATGCAGTGCGGTACTTCAATCCCATGCTTTTAACGTTCACTGGGGGCGAACCTACACTGCGTCGCGATCTTGAGGACGTAGTTGCTGCTGCAAGAAATGCTGTGAAGCTTACCTATGTTCAGCTTATCACACACGGTGCGATGTTATCGCCCGAACGAGCACGATCACTTTGGAACGCTGGAGTCGATCAGTTTAATATCTCGCTTGATTTTCTAGATGAGCGGCATGATGAAGCGCGCGGTATTCCCGGCTTGTCTGCAAAGATATTAGACCTTGTTCCACGTATGAAAGCAGATGGCATCGGAGCTGTTCGTTTTAACACAGTCATTAAGAAAGATAACCTAGATCACCTAATGGATATTGTTGAAACCGCCGATCGTATTGGTGCAGGTGTGAACTTTTCAGTTTATACAGACTTTAAGAACGGCAACAACGAGCACAATTTACGCGCAGACCATGCCGATAAACTTGCTGAAGTTATTCAACAGCTATTGGCGCATAAACAAAAGCGAAGGGGAGTTATTTCAAACTCTGACTATTATCTCGAGCAGATTCCGAGATGGGTTAGAGGTGAGATGACTGAGCCGTGTAGGAGTGGCATTGACACGGTGCATATCGATCCACGCGGATTTGTGCGTAGATGCCCAGATTTTCCTGCAGATGTTCCGTGGCAACAGTACAAACGTTACGAACCAATAGACTGCGATGCGTGCTATTACGCATGCAGAGGGGAGGCGCAGGCACCACTGCGCCTAGTTTCTCGTGTTAGGGACGTGTTCGCATGACAGATACAGCCACTGTTTTAGTTAACGCGACTCAATGCGTTACATGCGCGGGCGTAGCAAGAGGGCGCCGCGGTTCTGAGATGTCTGATGCCACAGTGTTAACCAACACTGGAGTGGCGTTTAAAGATGGTCGGATAGTTGCCGTAAAGAGCGACAACGAACTTCGTAAAGAGTTCCCTGATGCTACGGTGATAGACTGCGAAGGAGGTATCATTGCTCCCGGATTTGTTGATTCACACACGCACTCAGTGTTTGGCAAGTTCCGTTACGAGGAGCAAGAACTTCGCGCGACCGGCGTACCGTACTTAGAGATTGCTCGTCGTGGAGGCGGTATTCATTCGTCGGTGCGCGATCTTCGCGCAACGGATAGCGATACATTGCGCACCTTGGCTGCTGAACGAATTCAGGGCCTACTAAAGGGTGGAGTTACAACCATTGAAATAAAATCGGGGTACGGCTTAACGGTTCATGATGAGTTAAGAACTTTGCAGGTAATTCGCGGGCTGCAAGAAATTCTTCCTGCGCGGATTGTCGCAACCTGCCTTGGTGCGCATGAGTTTCCGTACGAACGGCGCGACGTCCCCGGCGGTCGCGAATCTTGGATAAGCGAAGTAATCACAGAGCTTTTACCAGCGGTTGCTAGTGGTAGCTTGGCCGAGTTTGCCGACGTCTTTTGCGAGCCGGGCGTTTACACCATTGATGAAACTAGACGTATTCAGAACGCCGCAAAGGCGCTTGGCCTAAAGCTTAAACTGCATGCAGATGAGCTGCACGATGGTGGTGCAGCAGCGCTTGGTGTTGAGCTTGGTGCCGTGTCTGTCGATCATTTGGCAGCAATCTCAGATGAAGGCATTTTTGCGTTGGGCAACTCCAACACGGTAGCCACCTTGCTTCCAGGCACCATGCTGTTCCTCGGCACGGGCCGTCAGGCGCCTGCTAGACGGCTTATAGAGGCTGGTGCTGCTGTTGCTCTGGCAACGGACTTTAATCCGGGCACGTCGCCATTAGCCTCATTCCCCTTGCTCATGACCTTAGGGGTTAGCGAGCTACGTATGTCAGCCGCAGAAGTATGGGTGGCGAGTACGGTTAATGGTGCGGCCGCTTTGGGATTGGCGCACGAAACCGGTCAAATTGCCCCCGGTTTTATGGCTGACATAGCGATTCACTCCGTTCGTGACTACCGCGAGTTGCCTTACAGGTTCGGCGAGCGTCTCTGTCGTGTCGCGTGGAGTCGCGGCAGCCGCTGCTTTACCCAAACCTGAAGCGCCCGACGATGAGCGCTGCTGATACGTGCCCAACTGCCTTAGAGGCGGGAACGGCGCCCCGCTTACGGAGTCTCATTCGCGCTGATGTCGAACGTTGCAAGGCACAGAAAACGCGCGGTAGAGTTCGAACAGTCCAAGCAGTTCGACAAGGCTATTAGCGCCTATATCCGCGCCATTGAAGAAGCGGAAGCGGAGGGCGAGGAAGTCGATGTAGCGCTGTACAATAAGGTGGGCGACCTTACGTTGCGTATGGGACGCGTACCGGACGCAGTTACGTATTATGAACGCGCCGTGGAGCGGTACACGGCGGTAGGTTTGTTCAATAACGCTATTGCTCTGTGTAACAAGATTCTTCGGAATGCGCCCGGTAGATCGGCCGTGTACTTCACGCTTGGAAGGATCTGCGCCAAGAAAGGGATGCGCGGCGATGCATCGCGTAACTTCTTAGAGTATGCGACTCGTATGCGTGGTGAGAATCGCACCGATGAGGCAATGCGCGCGCTTGCAGAAGTAGCTGAAATGATGCCTGAGTTAAGCGAAATACGTGGAATGGTTGAAGATTACGCTGCCCGTGCAGGAATCGCGTTGCGGCGTAAAGAGACGCCTTCGAGCACCGACGCAGCAGCGGGAGACAGGTCACGTGACTTGGTGTTCCTTGATATTGGCAGTGAGTTGCCATTCGAGCAGCCCAAGTTCACCGATGCGGTCGCGGCTGGCCTTGAATCAGCTAGACATAATGCCAACGGTGCTGCTGCGCCTTCTGCGACTTCGAACCGCACCGCACCGCTGGGTTCTGCGCCCGCCAGAATGGGTTCGGATGGGAGTGCTGCGTCATTTGCTGACGCCCTGATATTCGATCCTTCAGATATTGTAGATGATGACGACAGTGACTCGGCTGGTTTTGAATCCGTTGAGATAAACGATCAGAACGCGGTTAGAGGGGAAAGCGTTTCCAGCCAATCTACTGACAGTGTTGAGTCGCAAGAAAATGAATCGGGCGACAGCCAAGTACCGTCGTCAATAGATTACTTGGGGACTATTGATTTCTCATCGCCAGTTCCGGATCTGCTCGTTACTGGGGAATTTCGCGTTCCTGAATCAAACGTGGTTGAAGGATTGACTGGAATTGAGCCAGAGGCGGAGGCGCCGGTCCCATTAGAACAGCCACCGCTGGGTGAGCTTACGAGCAATCAGGGAACAATTGAGGTTGAGTTGTCTTCGGATGTCCAAGACAACGCCAACTATTGCGTACCAACTGAAGATGATGTTGAACACGATATTGATGTAATCGAGAATATCGAGCACGCCGAGCAGGTCAACGATGAACTAGCGATGGAGCATGAGCTTGTTGCTGAGCTTCGTGCGTCTCGAGAGGTCGTTGCGATAGCAGAGAGTTCTTCGAGTGACGTTGTAGGCGCGAGCGTTGAGGCTATTGCGAGTGATGAGGCTACCGCGAGTGTCGCAGCAGCTGCCATCGTGCGCGATTCTAATAACGCAAATGTTATTCAGGATATTGAGTCGGAGAGCGCAATCGTGCAGTCTTCCGCAGCGCCTATGCGAATCAATCCGCACGATTTCATCCTGCCGAGCGAACTGCCGCCGCTTCTCATCCCAGATGGGTTGTTGCGCGGCACTGTTGCGGCTGTTGTTTCGGGATCGGGAGAGGATCGCTCAGATGTCGTCGCCGACCAGGTAGCAGAGGTTGAGATCGCTGGCTACGACATCGTCGATATCACTGCGGACGTTGATATCGCAGACGTTCATGTAACAGACGTTGATATTGCGGATGTTGATGTAACAGACATCGATGTCGCAGACATTGATGTAACAGACATTGATGTCACGGACAACACTGCGTCCATCGACGTTACCAACAGCTCCATTAAGGATCTCGCGTCTCATGTTGCAGGCACTGACACCGCTGCCGTAGAGGCTAGTGTCGCCAACGAGGGCGTTTCTGACGTTGAAGTCGAAGTTGACATAGTGGAAGAAGAGGTAGCCGCGGTTGAGGCTGTCGAGGCTGAAATTGATCTATACGAAGATGATGTTGCGGCTGAGTCCGCTACATCGCCACTTCCAAATGCAACTGCATTAGCTGAGGCGCGTCACGCGGCCTTCGAAGAAGCAGTAAAAATTGCACCTCACGACTGGGGACTTCGTCACAGATACGCCGAATCCTTGCTGGAGATTGGACGGCGTGAGGAAGGCATTTCTGAACTGGAGCATGTCCTCTCGGGTTTCGCGCAATCGGGAGACCGGCTCTCTGCCTATGATATTGCCAGTCAATTGGTGCTGGTTGGCGAGCATCGCATTAGGCACCATCAGAAGCGCGTTGAACTTGCCGTAAGACTTGATGAGCCTCAAAGGCTTCGTGAGAGCTATCTAGACCTAGCCGACGCGCTTGTGCGCACCGGTGAGGACGGTCGGGCGCATGCGGTGTACGCGCGAGTTCTGGAGCTCGATCCTCGCGACGAGCGCGCGCGCATGGCACTTGGTGCCGCTGCTCCGCCTCTACCCGAGGAGCCGCAGGAACAACCATACGTCGATCTAGCCAGCTGGCTAAGGGACGACGACCAGTCGTCGACCCGCATGCGAATGCATGAACCCACCATTACGGGTGATGAGCAGGCCGATTTTGACTCCTTGCTTAGACACTTCAAGGAGGGGGTCGCACGCTCAATTGGGGACGATGACCACGATAGTCACTACGATCTGGGTGTCGCCTACAAAGAAATGGGGCTATTGGATGATGCCATTGCTGAATTCCAGAAAGCGCTGAGAAGTCGAGTACACAGGCTTCCGGCATACGAGGCACTCGGGCAATGTTTCGTGGAGCAGGGAAGACATCAGGTTGCCGTTACTGTACTTTCCCGTGCACTTCACGAACCAGGGCTAGGAGATGAGCAACGGATAGGAGTGTTGTATCTTTTAGGATATGCGCTTCACATCCTGCAGCGCTTTGACGAGTCCCGTAGCTATTTTCAACGTGTGTACGCCACCGACAAAAACTTCCGTGACGTTGCCGCTCGTCTTGCGGCGATCGATCAGGTAGCGCAATGACGCTATCAACGCGTACGCCGTCTGCTTTGGCAGCGGCTCTGCGCGACATACAAGCACCGGTGCAAGACGAGCTCACGCAAGTATCGCGTGAGCTGTGGCGCATCGTGGCCGCTGACGTACCCTTAGTCCAGGAAGTGCAGGAGCACCTGCAGGGGATGAAGGGAAAAATGTTTCGGCCCACTCTTGTATTGCTTGCCAGCTCAACTGAAGGAGACATGCAGCCGCGCGCTATACCTTTCGCGGCAGTAATTGAGCTCATTCATCTCGCAACCTTGGTTCACGACGACGCGGTCGACCACTCGGAACTGCGCCGCGGCATGCCCACCGTTAACGCGATGTTTAGTCATCAAGTATCGGTGATAATGGGCGACTATCTTTTCATTCGTGCATTGCGTGAGTTGGTCACGCTGGGTGACATGAATGTTATGCGTTCAATTATGTCGGCCTCGAACGAAATGACTCTGGGTGAGATGCGCCAAATGTCTACGCCAGATCCGCTGACCTTCTCCGAGCAAGACTACGAAACATTGATAAAAGCCAAAACGGCGTCATTGTTCATGGTCGCGTGTGAGGTCGGTGCGTTGGCGGGTGCCTCGCAGCACCGACGCGAGCTAATTCGCTACGGGGAGCAGTTGGGTATGGCATTTCAAATCGCTGACGACTTGCTCGATTACACAGAAGGGCAGGAGATGACTGGCAAGCCAAGCGGTTTGGATCTTCGTGAACACAAGGTGACTCTTCCGCTTATCGCTTCAATTAGAACTATGAGTCCAGCAGCGAAAAAGCGTGTTGAGGCTTTATTCTCTTCGCGCGAGCCAGAGGATCAAGCGGTAAACGATGTAATTGAAATAGTTCATGAGAGCGGTGGCATTGATTACGCTCGTAAGCGAGCTGATGAGTACGCAGCCGCGGCAGAGCAAGCGTTGTTAGGATTGCCCAACACCCCGTCTCGCGCAGCGCTGATTGATGCCATTGCGTACGTAGTCGAGAGGCGCTGGTGATGGCTAGAGGACCTTCCCGACACCGTCCGGTGTTTCATGCAATGGTACTTTCTGCCGGGTTTATCACCGGCGGTCTGTTAACCCAAGTTGCCCGCAAGTTTTTCCCCGCGGGAGCTGTGAAGGAGTTTCTAACCACTGGAGTTACACCTTCCTTTGGCCCTCTTCACATAGACTTGGTTATATTGAAGTTTGCTGTTGGACCCGTCGCCCTGGATGTCTCGCTGCTGAGTCTGCTGGGGGTACTGATAGCCTACCTCATCGCGCGGTCACTGTTCTAGGAGCCTCACATGAATTTCGGTAACTTCGGGATGATGGAGATGATCATCCTACTCGTAGTGGTCCTACTCCTTTTTGGCGCCAAGCGTATCCCTGAGATCGCCGGCTCGCTAGGGAAAGGGATCACTGAGTTCAAGCGCAACATCAACGATGCACAGCGCCAAATCACGGAGCCTGTTACCCGCAATGAGCAGGTTCAAAGCGGTAAGACTCCAGTAGCTTCAACCGAAGAAGAGCGCCCCGAGCCAAAGCGACTTCTTAACTAAGAAGCTCGTGTAGTACCACAATTAGGAAGTGCGAAGCGGAGGAGAGTGCTGCGATGAACGCTAGAACGATAGCTTTCGCTTGCTTCTTTTTTGCTTTTGAGACAGCTGAGAGTCAGTCGGTTGTCACTGAGCAGTTATCAGAGGCTTTCACTCAGTCCTCCTCCGAGCTTCGCAAGATTGCTGGAGTGCGCGAGCTTCCGGATGGAAGAACTATAGCGGTAGATTGGCGGGACAATGCTGCGTATATCGTTGATTGGCAACGCGGACTGACAACTGCTTTTGGTCGTAAGGGGCGAGGCCCCGGAGAGTATCGTGAACTTGGTAAATTGTTTGCACTAGCTGGAGATACATCTGTTATTGAAGATCCAGCTGCACGTAAATACTACTGGCTTTACGGGACAAGAATAGGCACTGCGCTGAACCAAAATATTCGGTATACATCGGATGTAGCATTCTCGGGTGTAGATCGCAAAGGTTCGTATGTAGAATTGCGCCCATTCAACTTTGGAGTATCAAGCGTTGGTGGTACACCTCCAATTCGTGCGTACGCTGATTCGCTAGTGGTTATTCGTGTATCACCGCGCGCGGGAGGCTCTGACAAAGAGGACACCATTGCTAAAGTCCGCGGTTCATTTGCCGGCGACGCGCGATTGAGAAAGGTCGTTGATGGCGTTCCAATTACTTACCTCGCGTGGTCTTTGCTTACCGCTGAGGACCAAGCGATGTTGTTTGAGGACGGTGCCATTGCAGTGGTTACGCAGAATCCGTTTCAGGTGAGATGGGTTGTCGCTGGCGGCCGCGATATCGTCGGCTCGCCTATAGCGTACGAGCGCGTTAAGGTCGACGAAATACAAAAACGTGCTGCTATTAATCGCATGTGGGGCGAGAAGGTTGGTAAGCTTTTCAAGTCTGACGAACTCCCAGGATGGCCCACCTATTTACCGCCCTTCTTGAAGGATGCGTTGCTGCCATTGCCGAACGGAATGTTATCCGTCGAGCGTTCGATAAACGCGCGCCAGAGCCGTAGACAGTACGACATTATTAACAGGCAGGGTGTTGTCGTTAAACGCCTCATGGCACCAACTGATGAACGAATAGTTGGGTACTCAGGCAAGTACGTTTACACCGCATTCACAGATGCCGATGAACTCGAGTGGTTGCGTCGTCGCGCGTTCCAATCCAATTGAGTTCGGTAATATGTTCTGGTAAGAACGTAAAAGAGGCCGTCATTATGACGGCCTCTTTTACATGCATGACTGAGCGGAATTAGATGTCGCTCTGACGTTTCAACGCAGCGTTAACCTTTGCACGTTTGTCGTCAATCTTTGCGCGCTCACGAAGTGCAACCATAAACTCCTGCACTCGCTGCTGGCGAAGCTGTTGAGCCAAAGTGCCACGCTGAATGTCCTTAGTTTCAGCAAACGATGCCTTGTTTGCTTCGACGCGAGAGTTAACGCGTAGTACAGCGACTCCGTCGTTTGTGCGCACCGGTGCGCTAATCTGAGCGATAGGAGATGTAAACGATGCGCCGATCGCTTCTGTGAACTGACCCAGTCCGGAAACCAGATCAATTCTCGCGAACTTTTGCGTTTGTTCGACGGGGAGACCTTGGGCTGCCGCTGCTGATTCCAGCGACGAGCTACGAGCCGCGTCTGCGAGACTCTGTGCGAGAGGAACAAGCTTGTCGATAAGCTTGCCTCGCTTGAGGCGACGCGAAATGTCTTCCTTGACCTCATCTAACGACTGCTGACCACCCTGTTGAAGCGAGTCGAGTCGCGCCAAATAGTAGGCCTCAGGAGAGTCGAACAGTTCGCTTGTCTCTCCAACACGCACGCCACCAAATGCCCATGCGCTAACGCTGGGCACCGTACGACCAGCAAAAATGAGCGGTTCGCGCTCGAAGGCGACAGCTGAGGTCGGTGTAATCCCAAACTTTGAAGCTGCTTCATCGAACAGTTTACCGTCTTCAACACTGCCAGCGATGCTCGAAATGGAATCAGCACGTCTGTCGGTAACGGTAGCGCTGGAGTCTGACTGGCCTATGCCAATTAGGATGTGACGCAGATCAAGGGTATCGCCCTTACGCGATTCCAGCTTAATAAGGTGATATCCGAACTGAGTTAGGACAGGTTCCGACAGTTCACCGACGCTGAGTTTATATGCAGCATCGTCGAACGCAGGGACGAACCGTCCGCGCGTGCCGGCGCCGAGGCTGCCACCTTGCGCAGCAGTCGCCTGATCCATGGATTCACGGGCTGCGACGTCTTCAAACTTTTCGCCACCAACGATAGACGCCCTTAGCGCGCTCACTCTGGCTAGAGTAGCGGCAGAATCGGCGGCTGTGACGGTACGCGGGATAGTAAGGAGCGACACAACAGCGCGACCTGGGCGCTGATATTGCTTCTTATTTTGTTCGTAGTACTGCCTAATTTCGGCGTCCGAAACAGTGACAGTTGTGTCCGTCAGTCTATCGGTACGCAGCACCACGAAACTCACCTGTGCAGAATCGTGACGGTCACGATACACCTGCCATGCACGTTCGTCAGAAACGAACACGTCTGAAGCGATCTGATCGAAAAGCTTCTGGCGTGGGATCTCAGTACGATAGTACGATTCGAGACCGGCGAGGATGCCGCTCTGGCGTGCCATCGGGCTGGTGAGCAGGCGATGGTACTTACTTATGTCGAACTGACCGTCAGTTTGCAGGTCGGGCGACTCGTAGGCCATTGGCGGCGGAGAAAGCTGTGCCGCCTGCCGAACTTCGTCGTCAGTCACGGAGATGCCACGGCGATCATACTCCTGACGGAGGATGATATCAGTGACCATCTGGTCGTATACCTGATCTTCTAGGGCTCTGCGTTCGTCCAACGTCAGACCACGACCCAGTCGGGCCTGCTCCTGTTGTTCGAGATTGGTGACGGCGTTCTGCCACGTCATCAGCAGTATATTCTCGCCGTTTACGGTCGCGATCGATGTGTTCTGATCGACCGGTGCTCGACCGGCAAGTCCCGAAGTTTCATACAGCAGGAAGCTGCCGATGAACGCTACGATGAGAAACCACCAGACGTATTTCGCAGCGCCACGCATCGATTGCAGCACGGGGCGACACTCCTTGGCTCAAGACAGGCTTGTGAGGGCTTAAAACGGACCGCTCGCCGCGGCGAACGAAATCCGATAGAGTCCGGTAACCTAGCGGTTGCCAGTCGCTATAGGCAAGGGAAGACACTACTTCAGACGCGGTACAATTGACTAACCGGATCGACGCGGGCTAACTTGGCGCGCATGGCGGTGTGGCGCAGGCGAGGCGTCCGCACCAATCCGGGATCACACCTGAGGGCACTGGTACGGATGAGCACTTCCCGGATCGACGAGCTCCGATCGAAGTTCGAAGAAAACCCGAGGCGTTATTTTGCTCCACTTGCGAACGAGTATCGCAAGTTAGGGGATCTAACGTCGGCGATCGCATTATGCCGCGAGCATTTGCCCAAGCAACCGGGCCATATGAGCGGACATATTGTTTTTGGTCAGGCCCTATTTGAGGCCGGTGAGCTAGCTGAATCGCAACAGATTTTCGAAGCTGCGATTCAATTGGACCCAGAGAACCTCATAGCACTCAGGCACCTCGTTGACATTGCCCGCTCCAATGGCGATTCGCGCATGGCGCGTCGATGGTATGAGCGCATGCTCGATGTCGATCCGCACAACGACGAGATAGCGCATCAGCTTTCTTCGCTCGTGACTCCGGCCGTGAACCATTATGTCGTGCCCGAGCCTCAGTACGGTTTTGGGGGCGAGAAAGCCGACGACACTGGCGGCGAACCAGAACATGAGCTTGTTGATATCGACGCAATAGGTGGCGTTTCTGCAGACGCAATCTCTGATGTTGCCGCTGTATCCGATGTAGCCGCAGCAGTCGATGAGCCTACCTCGCTGCAAGATTCTGATATCGACGTTCGGGATATCGACTTCAGTTCGATGCCCACCCCGCCTTTGGGCTTCGACGCCACCGTCTTCGCGCCTCTCAACACACCTGATGCTGCGCTTAGCGCTATTGACGGCTTAGAGGACGTTGAGCAGGTAGTCGCTGATGCGAACGCCTTCGGAGACAACGACGTTGACGCAGTCTCAGACGGCATTTCAACCGAGCTCGACGAAGTTGTCAGTAATTCGGTAGTCGTAGCTGGCGATGCATTCGACGATGCCTTCTCCGACGCTGACGCAGGCTTCGACTCTGTAAACGGAGAGCTACCCGAGTACGACTTCGATACTCCGTCCGGTGGTTCAGTAGAATCGATCGACATTAACGACGCGGTATTCGCGTTCAGCGCCCATGATCCTGCTCGCGAGATTAATCCTCTAGTAGGTGGAACGCCCACGGCCGCCGCGGATATTGAGACACCGGTATCGCTGTCGTCGCTCGAAGCTCAGGCGGAGTTTGAAGAGGGACTCGTTGCTCCCGATTGGACCGATGCCTCCGTACTGGCCTCTAGGCTTGCAAGCCCGCCAGCAGTTGACGCGGTAACGCCGATTTATTCTGAGGCGGTTGTCGAAGCGTTTGGACGGGAGTCTTCAGATCCGGAATTGGTGCTGCCACCGGAAGAAGCTGAGTTTGGTGAACGTGAAGTCGAGGCGGTTGAGCATTACGCGGAGAATGTTGTTGAACATCACGCGGAAGACGTTGTTGAGCATTACGTCGAAGACGTTGTTCAGCCTAAAGCGGAAAGCGTTATCGAACATGTAGACCTCGACGCCGAGGTTATTCAGAACGATGATGAAATCGACAATGACATCGACGACGGAGCCGACAATGACGTTGACGGCTCCAGTAGCGAGGTCGATATCCCTTGGATCGAGGCCGCAGCTGACACGCCAGTTGAGGTGCAGGAGGTGGCGCGTGCGCTCTCGTTAGATGCGCGTGCTTCTGGAGAGAACGCAGCAATTCGCGTCGAGACACATGATGGCAACAGCGATATTGTTTGGTCGCGAGATAGTCTTACTTCTCACGACGAGGTGGCTTACCAAGGTACTTCTCAAGACACCGTCAGTGAGTTGCCGGTTACTGAATCGGCTGAGGTTGATGCATTTGCCATCTCATCCGATCTTGACGCCACATTTGAGTCGGCGGCTGTAAATCCGGCAGATGTCGTGTCCAACGATGTTGTATCAGCCGGAGATGCATCAAGCGATGTTGCATCAAACGATGTTGCATCAAACGATGTCGCATCAAACGATGTCGTATCAGCCGGTGAAATAAACGCCGAGCCTGAGACCGAGCTTCAAGTAGCCGAAGTCGCGACGCTCAAAGGTGAGACGCCTGCCTTTTATACAGAAACGATGGCCGAGTTGCTCGTTTCGCAGGGTTTTGCTACTAGAGCAATCGAAGTTTACGAAGAACTCGTTCGCCGCCGCCCATACGACGAGGTGCTAGTATCGAGGTTGGCCGAACTGCGTGCTGGTGAAGCCGAAGCCCAATTGCCCAAGGCGTTGTCAGCAACGGAAGAGCACGAGAACGCTCGCACTGCACGTGAACGATTCTCTGACCTCGCGCTTCGTCGCGTTCCCCGTCGTACACCGCCTAGAGCTGCAGTCGCAATCGAAGAGCCAGCCGAATCGCTGTCGACGCGCGCAGACGGGCTCGCGGGACTCTTTGGCGCGCCTGAAACAACGTCGCAGGACGACTACGCAGCGCGAATGCTCGCAGACGCGTTCGAAACGGTGGACACGCAGCCTGTAATGCGCGTCTCCGATGAAACGCCTATCGTAGTGACTAGGACGGTTACAGCCCCATCTTTACAAGCAGTTGATCCCGTCAAAGCCCCAACCGCTACTCCGACAAAATCGTTCTCGTTCGATCGGTTTTTCCCAGATCCGGCAACTGTGAAGGCACAGTCGCACACGCCAGTCTCACCATCGCTTGCTTCTGGCCTCTCAAAGACCACCAATCCTTCGGGCGTGCAGTCGGTGTCGCCACCGCCCCAGGTAAACGATGACCTAGCGGAGTTCGCGGCCTGGCTAAAGGGGTTGGATAAACAGTGAGAATAGCGGTCCTCAATGGCCCCAATCTTAATCTGTTGGGAGAGCGCGAGCCTGCCATTTACGGACGCACCACGCTCGGCGATGTCGTAAGCCGTTTAAACGTCGTCGCCGCTGAGCTTGGAGTGCAGCTAGAAACGGCGCAGTACAATGGCGAAGGTCAATTAATCGATCAGTTGCACGAATGGCGCGGTAAGGTAGCCGGCGTGGTTATTAACGCTGGTGCTTACACACATACAAGCTTGGCACTACGCGATGCGCTTGTTGGCTCGTCACTTCCCTTCGTTGAGGTGCACATATCCAACACCTTTGCACGTGAGCCAGAACGTCATCACTCTATGCTCGCTTCCGTTGCTATTGGAAGTGTAACAGGACTTGGCGTTTCCGGTTATGAATTCGCACTGCGCGGGATTGTTGAATATCTGATTAAGTCAGCGGCAAAGTGACGGGTAGTATTGTTGGCGTTGCGCGACTTTCCGCCGTTCGTGACACGCTTGCTCGCTCCGATCTTGACGCTCTGTTAGTTACGAACCTTCCAAACGTTCGCTACTTAACAGGCTTTTCCGGCAGCAACGCTTTACTTCTCGTTACGGCTACCAATGCGGTGCTCTTCACTGATTTTAGGTACGCCGAACAAGTTGAAGATGAGGTATCAGCGGTCGTTTCCGTACGAATCGAGCAGAACAGCCTTTGGCAAGGACTGTGGCAGCAGCTTGGTCAGCAGCTAGATATTGGTCGTATAGGCTTTGAAAGTGCGCATCTTCTGCATCGTGATTTTCAGCGCCTGCTGGAGCAGGGGAGCCGCTATTTGTGGCGACCCACCTCGGACATTGTTGAGCAGCTTCGTCAAATCAAGGATGAGAGCGAAGTTGAACTGATTTCTGAGGCGGTGCGCATTGCGGAAGCGGCGCTCGACTACACGGTACGCCAACTTCGTGCGGGAATGACGGAAGTGTCCGTTGCCGGGATATTGGAGCGATCGTTAAGAGATCACGGTAGTGAGGGTTTTCCTTTTGCTACGATAGTTGCGTCGGGCCCGCGTTCAGCGCTCCCACATGCTCGTGCAGAATCGCGGGAGCTTGTTAGCGGAGATTTTGTTTTGATTGACTTTGGAGCGGTGTACAAGGGGTATTGTTCCGACATAACGAGAACGTTCGTTCTAGGGGCACCCTCGACGCGTCAGCGGGAGATTTACGACATAGTCCGGGCGGCAAATGAGCTCGCTTCGGGTGCGCTTCGGTCTGAAATGACGGGAATAGCTGCAGATAACGTTGCGAGAGAGTACATTGACGACCGCGGTTACGGTGCCGAATTTGGACATTCACTTGGTCACGGTATCGGCCTTGAGGTTCATGAGGCACCGCGACTGGCGCGTACATCCGAAGCGCCGCTCCCTGCGGGCGCGGTAGTTACGGTTGAGCCAGGTATCTACCTGCCGAAGTGGGGCGGAGTTCGTATAGAGGACGATGTCCTTATTACGGTGGGCGGGCGTCGTTGCCTTACGTCCTTCTCTCGCGACTTGCTTTCGATAGGCTGATTCCAGCCGTCGTCAGTTTTACTGCTGGCCATATATCTCACGTTTCCGACGTCTGTCGGATTCGTCGCCTATAACACCCGCTGCACTACGCAATCCATGATCGACCTGCGCTATGTGAAGAAGCTTATCGAGATGCTCGACGAATCCTCTGTCGACTCGATTGAAATTTCCTCCGATAAGGGGATGAAACTGCGCATTTCGAAGAGCCCGCAGCAGCGCGGGGCAATTGCCATTCCGGCTCCTCTCTCAGCTCTTCCTCAGCAGTCAGCCGCTGTGTTGCCCGCAACACCTGCAGCGCGTCCTCTCGAAGATGGAGTATCTGCGCCGGCACCTAAGGCTGAGGTGTCGCGGAGTTCGTTGCTCGAGATCAAGTCACCGATGGTGGGAACGTTTTACGGAGCACCTGAGCCGGGTGCGAAGCCGTACGTAAGCGTTGGCGATCGAATCAGCAAAGGTCAGATCGTTTGCATCATCGAGGCGATGAAGATCATGAACGAGCTTGAGTCCGAGTTCGATGGTGTTGTGCGCGAGGTCGCGGTCACCGATGCGCACCCTGTTGAATATGGGCAGGCACTCTTCCGCATCGATCCGACCGGCTGAGACATGAGCAGATGACGATGGCCCCCGGCGCCGCAGCTGGCGCCGAAAGCAACACAGCAGCGTTCCAATCAGAGCGGGAAACTGTCAGCGTGAGTGGGACATCGTCGCCTTCGCCAGTTGGCTTCGATCTCAAAGGCGCCCTACTGCGCATGGTGCGGGAGGGGGCATCTGACTTGCACCTCAAGGTTGGCAAGCCGCCCACCTTGAGGTTGCACGGCGATCTCGTACCGCTCTCGCTTCCGCCACTTCGTCCAGAAGAGCTGCGCTCACTGGCCGAACGACTGCTCCCCGCGCCGCATTTGCGCGAGTTCGTCGAAATGCGTGAATCGGATTTTGCTATTAACGTGCCGGGCGTTGGGCGTTTTCGCGTTAACGTTTATCAGCAAAAGGGCACAGTCTGTTTTGCGCTTCGATCTATTGCGCATGCTGCTCAAACGGTGACGGAGTTAAATCTTCCCCCAATTCTTGAACAAATCGCAATGAAGCCGCGCGGGCTCGTGCTAGTTACTGGAGTTACAGGCTCCGGCAAAAGCACCGCTCTTGCAGCGATGATTCAGCACATCAATGAAAAGCGTGCTGCCAATGTCATAACAATTGAAGATCCGATTGAGTTCGTCCATCGCGATCTCAAATGCCATATCAATCAGCGCGAAGTTGGAACTGATACTGCCGCCTTTTCTCAAGCGCTGCGTCGCGTAATGCGTCAAGATCCAGACGTCATCATGATTGGTGAAATTCGTGATCTTGAAACACTCGATGTCGCTCTAAAAGCGGCCGGCACAGGACATCTAGTGTTTTCTACACTGCACACCACCGACGCGACTCTCACAATTAACCGTGTGTTGTCCTTCTATCCGCCGCACCAGCAAAACGAAGTTCGCTTTGCTCTTGCAAGCGCGCTTGAAGCAGTCATTTCACTTCGCCTAGTACCGAGGCACGATAGGCCAGGGCGCGTTCCTGCTTGCGAAGTTCTTGTCAACACAGCTGCGGTACGTGACCAGATACGTGATCTTTCCTCTACGCTCAACATTCCTGAGCTAATACGAGAGGGAAGCGTTGCATATGGAATGCAAAGTTTCGATCAGTCGCTCATGAACTGGTACACCAAGGGTGTCATTTCTTACGAGCAGGCGCTCTTCTACGCCACCAACCCGGCGGAGTTCGCTTTGCGCGTGGAAGGCGTCGACGGCGCATCCGACTCCTCTTGGGACGGCTTTAGGGGTGCGCAGGGCGTCATTACGCGCTCGCGATAAACAAAATTGAATTTTTAGGCGCAGGCACCTAGCGTTCGGCAGGGGAAACACGCCACCATTCTGCATGGTGCATCACCATGCAGTTTGGGACAAATGGTTGTTTCGTCCACTTAACGGCTGCAGTTGTGATGCCAGCCGATCCTCTTGCCTCACGACATGTTCAAAAAGGTCCTGATCGCCAACCGCGGTGAGATTGCCTTGCGCGTTATACGTGCTTGCCGCGAACTCGATATCCAGACGGTTGCAGTTTACTCCGATGCTGATCGCGAATCGTTGCACGTTCGCTTTGCAGACGATGATGTATGCATCGGTCCTCCAAGCGGGCGCGAATCTTACCTGAAGATCCCACGCCTCATTGCTGCTGCGGAAATTACTGGTGCCGACGCTATTCATCCGGGCTACGGGTTTCTTGCTGAGAACGCCGAGTTTGCGGAAACGTGCCGCGCGTCGGGTATTGCCTTTATTGGGCCAACTCCCGAACAGATTCGTGTCATGGGTGATAAGGCTGCTGCACGCAAGGCAATGAGCGAAGTCGGAGTTCCTATTGTTCCTGGTACACCTGGTCCAATAGAGGACGTCGACGAAGCGCTCACTTACGCAAAGGAGATGGGCTTTCCTGTCATCATTAAGGCTGCGGCAGGTGGTGGCGGTAAAGGAATGCGTGTTGCTCGCGACGCCGACGATTTTGCCCGTTCATTTGCGCTCGCACGATCTGAGGCGCTTTCTGCTTTCGGTAACGGTGACGTTTACGTAGAAAAGTTTTTGGAGCGTCCGCGCCACGTTGAGTTCCAAATTCTCGGAGACACTCAGGGTACTGTAATTCATCTTGGTGAGCGCGACTGCTCTGTTCAGCGTCGCCATCAGAAACTTATTGAAGAGGCTCCGTGCCCTGTAATGACACCGGAGCTACGCGAAAAAATGGGCGAGGCCGCGGTGCGAGGTGCGAAGGCAATTAACTACGTCGGTGCTGGCACGATTGAAATGCTACTCGACGAGGACGGGTCGTTTTATTTCATGGAGATGAATACCCGAATTCAGGTAGAGCATCCCGTTACAGAAATGCTCACAGGTATCGATTTAGTTAAGGAGCAGATTCGCGTTGCGGCTGGACATCCACTTTCAGTAACAAGCGTACCGCCATTCCGTGGGCATGTTATCGAGTGCAGAGTTAACGCTGAAGATCCTTCACGTAACTTCCAGCCGTCGCCTGGCAAAATCGAAACATTCCACCAGCCGGGTGGCCCCGGTGTTCGCGTGGATACACACGTGTATGCAGGCTACACAGTGCCTCCATTCTACGACTCGTTAATCGCGAAGCTTATCGTACAAGGGCGCGATCGCGAAGAAGCCATGAAACGCATGCAGATTGCGTTAGAGAGTTTTGTCGTTGAAGGCGTACGCACGACTATGCCGTTTCTTGCGCGCGTCATGCAGCATCAAGGTTTTAGAGCAGGGAAAGTGCATACGAAGTTTCTCGATACAGACGCCGCCGACCTGCTCAAGGAGCCATCGTAGTGCGAATTGACGTGCTGCTCGGCGAAGGGCACGTTGCGACTACAGATGTGGCGGGGCGCGTAGTTGTTGTAGTCGACGTGCTTCGCGCTGCCACCACAGTAGCGGTTGCGCTATCTAATGGTGCTAGATCGGTTATTCCGTTCGAACAACCAGACGAAGCTGCGTTGCGTGCAAAACAGTACGGTCGCGGCGAGGTAATACTGGGCGGCGAACGTAAGATGCAGCGCATGCCGGGTTTTGATATAGGTAATTCGCCCAGCGAATATACCAAAGAGGCGGTAGACGGACGCACCATATTGTTTAGTACTACAAACGGTACAGCTGCGTTGGTTGCTACCGCAGGTTGTCGCGAATGCTTTTTTGCTGCGCTCGTTAACGTACGTGCTACGGTGTCTGCTGTAAGGAAGGCAACACGTAAGGGTGGTGATGTAACAGTCGTGTGTGCAGGTACAGATAAACATGCGTCGCTTGAAGATATAGTTTGTGCGGGCATGCTTGTGCGAGGCATAGGCCGAGCACGAACTAATGTTGCACTCGGCGACGGGGCAGTAGCTGCAGTAACGGTCGCTAGACGCTATTCGCGCGATATGCAGCTGTTGCAGAACGATTCATCGCACGTGCGTGCCTTAGAAGATGCAGGTTTTACAAGTGATGTATCACTTTGTTTGTCGACCGATTCCGTGCCTACAGTTGTGCGCTATCTAGACAGACAACTAGTACGTGAACAACAGACGCGAGTTGGCAAGTGACAATAATGCGACGAGAACTGCTTGCCGTTTTGCTGACAGTTTTCGCTGTCTTCATTGTCGGTTCGTTGATTTTCCAAAGCGCGCCAGAAGGAGCGAGATGTCTTGACTCAACTGGAGTGTTTGGGCCAGCGGGAACCTACTTGCGTTGCTCACTTGTTTGGAGCGTTGGTATACCCGGCACGCTGATGATTGCCGCAGGTTGCTTGGTTGTTGCGTTAGTACAGTTTGGGCGCATTCGAAGCGCGTCTGATGATTCGCGGGAATGGATGCTGTTGTTCGCAGGACTGGTGCTTCTAGTCCCGGTGGCAACTGGGTTAGCAACTGCCTCTCCGGACCCACTAAGTGTGACGGGTTTTTGGGGGCACTTTGCTGCATTTTACCTGCGCCGAATGTTCGGTGCTGTGGGCGCGTGGGTTGCGTTGTTGTTAGCGTTGTCTGCGCTAACCGTAATAACGCTGAGGTGGAATCCTATACGTGTACTTTTAGGGCCAAATCGAAGCGAGAAAGTTAAAGGTGAAATCGTTGTTCGTTTGGATCATGATGAACCAACTTTAGCTGAGCGTCTTGCGCCCGAACCTTCGGAAATGCCAACAGTCGACCCAAGAGATATGGCTGCGGTTCTGGCTGGCGAGCTTGGCGAAGGTTTTGATAGCAGAATTGGCAAGCTGTTGCCAGTTGCACGCAACGACGATGATTCATCTGATCTTGTCGCCGATGAAAAGCGCGGCAGGAAAGGTAAGCACACTGTTGCTGAAGCTGCTGCCGCAACTAGACAGGCTGCTGTTGAGGCGGAGTTGGAAGCTAGTCGCGAAGTTGAGTCGGGGGACGAGCTACCTGCGTTAGAGTTGCTAACAGCTCCTTCACCAAGAAATGTTGATGCGGGAAAGCGTGAGCTCGATGCTGCCGGCGAGAAACTCATGGCAGCGCTTCGCACCTTCAGAGTTGACGGCGAGCTTGTTGGCAGAACAACTGGTCCAACCGTTACGCAGTTTGAGATAGAGCCGGCTCCTGGTGTCAAGGTGCGTCAAATTGCAGCACTCTCAGATGATCTTGCGCTCGCAATGCGTGCGCCGAGCATTCGAATTGTTGCGCCTATTCCGGGACGTGGTGCCGTTGGTGTTGAAGTCCCAAATCCCACGGCAGAAATGGTGCTGTTGCGTGAAGTGCTGGAGTCGCCGGAGTTTCGTATGGCGCGTGCGGCACTTCCTGTTGCTCTGGGCAAAGACCTAGAAGGCAAGCCTGTCGTTGCAGATTTGGCGCGGATGCCACACCTTTTAATTGCCGGTTCAACCGGATCAGGAAAGTCGGTTTGTGTTAATACTATTATTACGAGTCTGGTTTACAGACACACGCCTAAGACGCTTCGGTTTTTGATGGTTGACCCGAAGATGGTAGAACTTTCGGTTTACAATGCTCTGCCACACATGAGGCATAAAGTCATTACTGATAATCGCGACGCGGCGTCTGTTCTTAAGTGGGCGCTAATGGAAATGCAGGATCGCTACAAGCTACTAGAAGCCAACGGCTGTCGAAATCTTCAAGAGTTCAATCAGAAAGTTAAACAGCACTCTGAGGGAACGGGGAAAGAAGTACTTAAACCTCGCGATAAAACGGTGGCGTTTGAGGATAGAACATACAAGGGCGGCATACTGCCATACATCGTCGTGGTAATCGACGAAATGGCGGATTTAATGATGACCGTTCAGGGTGAAGTTGAAACACCAATAGCTATGCTGGCACAGAAGGCGCGAGCAATTGGTATTCACCTCATTCTCGCTACTCAGCGTCCCAGCGTGAACGTTATTACTGGTCTTATTAAGGCCAACTTCCCTTGCCGAATCGCGTTTCGAGTTGCTTCTCAGGTCGATAGCCGCACCATTATTGATGGTGCCGGCGCGGAGATGCTTTTGGGTAACGGCGATATGTTGTTCATTCCTCCGGGCAAGTCTGAGTCGTCCCGTTTGCAGGGCGCATTTCTTTCCAGTGAGGACACTGAACGACTCACGTCGTGGTATGAGGCGCTAAAGGAGCGAAAGATGGCTGAATTGGTTGCAGCCGCCGACGAAGAGCCGGATATTCTTGAGACCGTGCGTGCAAGCGAAGCGAGTGCTGCGGCCGATGACGACGATTCTGTTGGTGGTTCTGAAGAGCGTGATCCTCGTTTCCGGGAGGCTGCCGAAGTTGTCATTCAACACAGGCAAGGCTCTACCTCGCTTTTGCAGCGTCGCCTAAAAATTGGTTATGGGCGCGCCGCAAGGATTATTGATCAACTTGAGGAGGCAGGTGTTTTAGCAGCCTCTGAGGGGAGCGCGCGTCCGAGAGCAGTAAATGTAGGGATCGAAGAGCTCGACAGAATTTGCGGTAACTAGGGATAAACGGGTCGGCACTGGTGCGGGTAATAGGTGGAATAAGTGCATTTTCGCGAACATAAAAATTCATTTACATATTGACGTTCTGAGGTTTCGCGACAAACATTCCGATTATTGAGTCAGGGTACGCTTTGCAGGTACTCTGCGTGCACGTCGACAACTCCACTCCTAAGAGGTGTTTGATGTCCCCGTTCCGCGTACAACGTACGTTGGCATACTTCCTTCTTGCTTTAGGTCTTTGCGCATTTGACGCAGCGCGACTGGAAGCGCAGGCAGGTATGATTACCGGCAAGATTACCGATGTTGTGACTGGCCGCCCAATCGAGAACGCACAAATACAAGCGCAGGTTGCGGGTTCCGCACCTATAGGTGCGATTTCCGACGCGTCAGGCGTGTATAGGATTGTTAACGTACCTGCAGGCGCGTATACCGTAACGGTTCGCATGATCGGCTACGAAATGCGCAGGTTCGCGGGAATCGGTGTGGCGAACGGTGCCACGGTAACGGTTAACGCAGCAATGTCAGCTGCAAGCACAATGCTCAACGAGACGGTTGTTACCGCGAGTAGGAATCGTCCTGAGAAAGCTCTTGATGCTCCTGCTCAAATTTCAGTTATCTCAGGTGAAAGAATAGCGGAGCGTCCTGCCGTTTCAGTTGCGGATCACCTCAGAGGTACTCCCGGCGTTGATATAAATAAGGGTGGTATTGCACAGGCAAACGTCGTTGCGCGCGGTTTCAACAACGCGTTCTCCGGCTCAATGCTCATGCTTCAAGACTACCGCTTTGCTGGCGTTCCTTCTCTTCGTGTGAACGTACCATTCATGTTCACTGGCACTAACGAGGACATTGACCGAATGGAGGTGTTGCTGGGACCTGCATCTGCGCTTTACGGTCCTAACAGCGCCGCTGGAGTGCTCCATGTAATAACCAAGTCTCCGTTCACGTCGCAGGGTACAACAATCAGTTTAGATGGCGGCGAACGTTCGGTAATTCGAACAGGACTTAGACATGCGCGCCTCATTAACGAGAAAATGGCGTTCAAACTTTCCGGCGAGTACATGCAGGGTAACGATTGGGAATATCAGGATCGCGCAGAACCTGTGAAGTTTGGGACTAGCGCTAGTATCCCCGAGTCCCGTCGTGGAGCAGATAATATTCGCGACTTCAGTTTGCAGAAGTTTACTGGCGAAGCTCGTTTGGATATTCGCCCAGCAGACGATGTTGAAGCAATTACTACAATTGGGCACACACACATCGGTAGCGGACTAGAGCTAACAGGTGCAAACGGTACTGCGCAAATTCAGGACTGGACGTACACCAGCGTGCAGCAACGTTTCCGCTATCAACGCTTCTTTGCTCAAGCATTTGTAAACATGAGTAACGCTGGCAACGACACATCAACGTCGGATGCTGGAACTTTTCTGCTTCGCTCAGGGCAGCCAATCGTTGATCAGTCGCGCGTGTGGGCGCTACAGGCACAACACGGCTTCGATGTTGGAGAACGTCAAGGCTTTACCTACGGTGTCGACTACATAAACACCGATCCTCGTACGGGCGGCACTATTAATGGCGCCAACGAAGAAAACGACAAGGTCACTGAGTGGGGTGCGTATGTTCAGTCGAGCACACGTCCTACGAAATGGCTTGAGTTGCTTGCTGCGGGACGAATAGACGGCAACAACGTTATTGAAGGAACGTCGTTGTCCCCACGCGCTGCCCTTATTTTCAAGCCGTCTGAAACGCAGAACATTCGCCTTACATACAACAGGGCATTCTCAACTCCCGCCAACTTCTCTTTCTTTCTAGACCTCATTCAGCAACCAAATATCGGCGGATCTGGTTTCGATGTTGTTGCTCGAGGTAATCCGCCGAAAACGGGTTGGCAGTTCCGCCGTAACTGCGCCGGAAGCGGCTTTGGCGAATTTTGCATGCGTTCACGGTTCGCGAACAACGGCGAATACACAGGTGCGAACGCAGCTGCTGCATTCCCTGGACTAATAGTCGGGCTAACGCCGCAGCTAACTCCTGCTATCACCGCTGGCCTTAAGGGAGCGCTCATGCAGAATGCTGGGCTTTCAGAGGCACAGGCAAACGCAGTTGTTCCAGGGATGGTGCAAGGACTTTTAACACACATCGCTAGTAGTGCTCCAACCGCGTCCGATATAGCTACGCGTGTGTCATTTCTTGGAACTCAAGGTGCGCTAACGCCGGCTCAGCTAACCGACATCAAGCCACTCGAAGCTTCCTTCAATCAAACGTACGAGGTTGGCTACAAAGGTATTATTAAAGACCGGTTCCGCTTCGACGTTTCATACTGGGGACAGGAACGTGGTGATGTTGCAACCACGGCAGCACTCGCAACACCCAACGTCTTCTTTGGGGATGCAACACAGCTGGGTTCATTCCTAACCACGCAATCAACGCAGTTTCTAACTCAGGCGCTTGCACCGTTGGCAGGACCGAGTGCCGGCGCACTCGCAGCAGGTATTGCCGCTCAGCTTGGTCCCTCACTTGGTGCGAGCCTAGCACCGGTGCCACTTGGCGTTGTCACCTTTGACAACCCGAATACGTCGCCAACAGCGGTATACGCCACCTACCAACGTCTCGACAAGAAAGTGTGGGTTACAGGAATCGATTTGGCGACTGATTGGGTTGCCACCGATCGTATCACACTCGACTTGGCGTATTCTTGGCAGAACAAGAATATTTGGGAAGACATCCTTGTCGGTGGCATCCCATTTATGTCTAACTCGCCAACATCGCGCGGTTCAGTTGGTGCACGTTTCCGAGACGAAACACGCGGTTGGGGGCTAGAGTCCCGTGTGCGGTTTAACAATGCCTATCCAGTTAACTCCGGCGTGTACTCAACAAACGTTGCTTATCCGCTTGGTGCAGGGCAGCCGGGTGCTTCGTCGTCGCCTACTGGAACTGGTTACGACCGTTGTGGTCCTGCTAATGGGGCCCCCGCTGCCGGCGTATTCTGCTACGAAGATGTACCAGACGCATACGTGGTCGACGCTCAGGTTTCCAAACGCTTCGAGTTGGGTGCGCGTCCGTTCACCGTTTCGCTTAGTGCAACGAACCTGCTCGACAATCGCATTCGATCATTCCCCGGTGTTCCGGAAATCGGGCGCATGGTTATGACGCGTTTACAGTACACATTCTGATAGCTGGTACCACATAACCTGTGGTGCTCGTGTTACGGGGCGGTACGATCACGTATCGCCCCGCGTTGTTAGAAAGGAGAGACTATGATACTGCTCGATCCAAACGCACGTCCGGTTATAGCGCATCGCGGCAATCGCGCTCACGCTCCAGAGAATACTATTGAAGCTTTCCAGCAGGCTGTAGCTGCTGGCGCCGATGCCATTGAAGTTGATTTGCGACTCACTAAAGATGGTGAGGTCGTAGCGTTACACGACCCAACACTAGATCGCACGACCGATTCATCGGGGTTAGTGGAAATGCGCAGCTGGGACGAACTCAAATACGTAAATGCAGGAGCGCGGTTTTCAACCGACGGTGGTTGGGTTCGGCCATATCTCGATCGCAAAGTTAGAGTGCCACTGTTTAACGAAATAGTAGACTCACTACCGTCAAACTTTCCAATGATTATTGAGATAAAGATTCATTCTGTATCGGAACCGCTTCGGCGAATAATTAAGGACAGAGCGCTTGAAAAGCGCGTAGTGGTTGCAGGGTTCAATCGCCGCTCTGTTCATCCACTACGGGGCTCCGGATTCCCGCTCGGAGCTACCATGGCAGAGGCGGCGGAGCTAGTTCTACCTGCTTTGCGAGGCAAGAAAGTGAGCGGCATGAATTACGATGCTATCTGCATTCCGTCGCGATGGAAAGGCGTACCAGTTCCAATAACATCTATCGTTCGCTGCGTTCGTGATGCTGGAAAAGTTGTGCACGTGTGGACTGTTAACAGCCCTAATGACGCGCAACATTACTGGAGGCAGGGAGTGCAGGGTATCGTTACCGACGACCCTGCACTTATGATAGCGGCGCGCAAAGGTATTTAACGCAGGCTACGGCGCAGGTCGTAGCCTGTGCTACTTACCTGCGTACGTAACTCCGATAACTGTTCGCGCAAAACTCCACGCGAGCAACGCAGCGAAAACCACCGCTGCTGCAAGCACCGCCACCCCGCTAACAGGGAAAATCCCGTCTATGCGTTGCAACAACACACCAAACGCAGCCGCTTTCGATTGAAACGCGAGTAAACCGATCCACGCAACAGCCGCCGCAACTGCTGCTTCATTGGGTGCTGATAATGACTTGCGCAGCAATGCGTAAACAAACGAAACCAACGGAACACCCCACCATCCTACGAGCGCTGTTGCTGCCGCCATTACAGCGGAAAGTAGCAAAGTACGAGTAATCATTACTTGGCTCCTGTTGGTGTAAGTGTTAACAAATTGGAGACTCTTGCCTGCGGTATGGATGTAGAGCTAGACGGCACTAGTAGAGTGTCGAGTTCGCCGGCTGACCATTGGCTAATTCGGTTGTCATAGCGAGAGCTTAACGGATTGCCAGATTGGCCGCCTGGATAGGTGCCCCATCCCAATGGAGTTGGTTGCATCTCAACAACCATTCTCCAACTCGGCCCATGGCGACCGTTGCCAGACGATGGCCACAAAGTAGCGGGTCCTCCTTGTACAGCTACTCCGCGACGAGAGAACGAACTTATGCCTAAGAGGTGATCGATGTTGGCCACTCTGAAGTTCTTCCATTGCCACCGCACACTATCCACTTCGCCCGCTCGCTCAATCGAGCGGTCAAGCGCTCGTTCAAGCACTTGGGCAAGTAGTTCGTCCCGCGTTTCCACATGAGCAGTACGTTTGTCATCCCACCAAACACTTTCCTTATCGCGCAACAGAATTGCAGTAATAGCGTCCGTTGGAAGCGGCGCACTGGTTGTGCTGTCTTTGTAAAGCTCGTCCCACAACCTTCGCTGCAATTCACTCATTGCTTCCTCGAACAACAGCGTTCGCGCGTTTTCTGGGTTGTAGAGTCGGTCCCATTCCGCGAGTAGCTGAGCTGCCTTGGTAAGCTTCTGGGTTGCGGGAGCAGCGTTGGCAGCGTTTATAAATGCAGGAACAAACCAGTCTGCTCGCGCACTCCCCGGATCGCTTTGGTACAAACGCATCTGGTCGGCAGAAACGGTGCTGTTAGATCTGAGCAACTTGTTAATGCGCATTGCTCGCCACGGACGTTCCCAGTCGGCACCCATGTATCGCTGCTGATCACGCATGTCTAACGGTTCTTGATTCGCAGAGGCAATGAAACCTTGAGCAGGGTTAAAAGACTGCGGGTATTCAGCGACTTCCCAGTAACCACGCCAGTCGTTGTCGCTTCGTGAACCATCAAACAGTCTGTCGCCTCGTCCACTGTCAGGCCTAATTGGGAACTTACCAGTCGATCTAATAGCAATGTTTCCACCGATGTCTGCAACGAGCATGTTTTGCGCAGGTGCGGTGTAGTAAACCGCCATCGAATCGAGCAGTTCGCGGGCGCTACTCGCACGCGCAGCTACGTTGAATGCTTCGAAATCGCGTTCAGCCTCTAGCACAGTCCAGCGCATCGACACCCACTTGCCACTTATCCAGCGCATGGGGCCACGATGAGTCCAGTAAACTGTAATCGAGTCTCCTGTCGTTTTTCCTCGCGCGTCACGAGCAACGTAATGGTGTTTCTCAAGAGCCCTATACTCTCCGTCGACCATGTACTTAGTTGGCGACTCAATGCTATCTACTCGTTCTACATAGTAGTCTGCGACATCGGCACCCGTATTAGTGAAAGTCCACGACACTGACTTGTTGAACCCAATAACAATACCGGGAGCACCTGGTATGGTAACTCCGTAAACATCTAGTGTGTCGGGAACAACGATATGAGCCTCATACCAAATAGAAGGTAGAGTGAGCTCAAGGTGAGGGTCACCGGCAAGAATGGCGTGGTTGTTTAAACTTCGAGCTGGCGCGACAGCCCAGTTGTTACTACCAATCGCGTCGTCACCCGGTTCATCATCTTTGTTTAGAAGCGCCAGTAGTGATTGCGCTCGCAATGATTGCGCCCGCAATGGTGTCGCGATCTGCAAAAGGGCGTTCACACTACTGTCTGGTTCTGCAGGCGGAGGTATGAACAAAGAGTCAATTCGTTCACTGTTAGAACCATTTGGCTGAATTGGTTCTACAATCGGTGAGTGTATAGGGAACAACGCGTTGGCAGCATCCTTACCAACCATAGAAGCTGCTTCGAGGTAGGCGAACTCGTTACTCGAGTACGCGAGAGTCTGCCCCATTCGGTTAAGCAAATGGAACATGTCTATGGGTTGCCACTGTTTGGGTTTAGCACCAAGCAGTTTGTACTCAATGGGGTAAGACGCAGGAGTGAGCTCGTTAACAAAAGCGTTAACACCAGCTGCGTATGCTTTAATCCTTTGCCAAGCAGCACTGGTCGTGTCATACGCAGACATCCGTCGCTCTGCGGCAAGCGGCATCCCCAGTTGATGAGACCGGCGGTCTACTACCCACCCACGCTTGCCAACTAAACCCGTTAATGTGCCGGCCGCTGCGCGCGATTGAACATCGATTTGAAATAGCCTATCGCGTGCGACAACGTAGCCCAATGCGAGATGCGCGTCGTTAACATTTGTGGCAAAAATGTGCGGAACACCGCGATCGTCGTACACCACTCGTACTTCTGCAGAAAGGGCTGCTATTGACGATTGCGCACTATCAGCATGTTCGGCGAACTTTGCGGACGCGGCAATTCCTCTCATAGGATCGACAAAGTCGCCAAGCGCCGGTAATGGACCAATCGGAAAAAGTCCCGCGTAAGTAAGCGCTCCGGCCGAAAGGAGTGCGATGGCAGTAATTACAGAAGACGGCTTTTGGGGTTTGTGCATAGTAAGAGAATACGACTGGGCGCTTTCTGTCCGCAATATCATGTTGAACAGCGCAATCTGGCGGTAACGGAGAAACGTTGCGAATAGTGCATTGTAATCGCTGCCAGTATCGGAGTCTCAGTAACCGCTTTGAGCTTCGACTAAGTAAGCAACCATTCACTCCGGTTAGCATGACAGGTACAACGGACACACGTCAACGACTTGGTTTACTTGGCGAACGCATTGCTGCTCGATATCTCGTGCAAAACGGCTGGGAAATAGTCGCGCACAGATATCGCGCAGGGCGACGCGACGTCGATTTAATCGCTAAGTTTGGTGATACGATAGCGTTCGTGGAGGTTAAGTGCAGACGCAGCGAAGCGTTCGGAACACCGGTTGAAGCTGTGAACCACCGCAAGCAGCGGGAGTTAAGCCGCGCGGTGTCGGTGTGGGTAGATCGTCATGGATCGGACAAAATGACCTACAGGTTTGACGTTGTCGGCGTTCTAATTATCGGGCAAAATGTCCGAATTAGACACGTCGCCAATGCTTTTAACCTCAAAATTTCCTGATCCTAGGGAGTTGTCCACACTCAACTTTCTTCGTATTTTGTTCGGGTCTTGGACTTACGCGTGCTCCATCTAGATTCACGCTGGCCAGGGCGTTCCTCACCAAAATCTACCACTAGGCGGTATCATGGCGGTTTCAACAGTTACTGACGATAAGCGCAAAGCCCTGGCGCTAGCTGTCGCGCAAATCGAGAAAAGCTGCGGCAAAGGCTCAATCATGCGCCTAGGTACCGACTCTAAAGTCAGAGTCGAGGCAATACCTACTGGCGCGCTCAATCTCGATGCTGCAGTTGGCGTAGGTGGAATTCCAAGAGGTCGTATAACCGAGATATACGGGCCTGAATCATCTGGTAAGACAACGCTCTGCTTACACGTTGTCGCGAACGCTCAAAAACTTGGTGGCGTTGCTGCTTTCATCGACGCTGAGCACGCGCTCGACACCGATTACGCTAAGAAGCTTGGCGTAGATGTCGAGAATCTTCTAATCTCGCAGCCGGACACCGGCGAGCAGGCGCTCGAGATTTGCGAGATACTGGTTAGGTCTGGTGCGGTCGACGTCATTGTTATCGACTCGGTTGCTGCCTTAGTGCCTAAGGCGGAAATCGAAGGCGATATGGGTGATTCGCACGTGGGCTTGCAAGCTCGACTTATGAGTCAGGCTTTGCGTAAGCTCACCGGCGCAATCGCTCGATCAAAAACTTCGGTCATTTTTATCAACCAGCTCCGCGAGAAAATCGGAGTCATGTTCGGTAACCCCGAAACAACAACTGGTGGTAAAGCACTCAAGTTTTATGCGTCGGTTCGACTCGACATACGTCGCGTAGGTCCGGTAAAGGACAAGGAAGAGGTAGTTGGTTCGCACGTAAGGGTTAAGGTCGTGAAGAACAAGGTCGCGCCTCCATTCAGGCAGGCGGAGTTCGACATCATGTACGCCGAAGGCATTAGCCACACTTCGTTGCTGGTAGACATCGGTGTTGACGCCGGTCTTATCGACAAGGCTGGTGCATGGTATAGCTACGGCCCGCAACGCATTGGGCAGGGAAGAGAAAACGCAAAGCTTTTCCTCAAGGACAACCCGGCTGTCATGGCCGAAATCGAGGAGAAGGTGAAGGGTGTTCTCGGTCTAAACGCTACTTCAGCGCCAGCAGAAGAGTCCGAAGACTAGTCGGTGGTTTTGCCACTCTGTCGAGCCGAGTGGTTGCCTGTAATGGGAAGTGGTGCCCGGATCACCACCTTTCATTGCAGGTAGCCTCTCGGTTCCGCATTTATCCTGCCATCGCCAATGGTTTTTAATTCAAACGCTGATCATAGTAACGACCGCGTCACTGAGCCTGCTAAGGGCCAGCTACATGTGGCCGCGATCAAGTTGTTGTCGCGCAACGTCGGTTCGCCAACTTCTGATTCCGGTTCTGGCACTGTATCATTGCGTCTTTCGGACGGCAGCGACTACCAAGTTTCTGCGCTTACTGTACAGAAGTTTGCGCTGTCAAACATTGGTGCAGTCGTTTCGGAGTCAGTTCTTAGTGAGATTCAGCGCGAGCACGAAGTTACCGCACTGACAAAACGCGCACTTGACGCATTAGCTCGGGCGCGGCGTTCACGAACCGAGCTTGTTCGCCGTTTGAGGCGACACAGTTCATCGCACTCCGCTGTTGAGGAGGCCTTGTCGCAGCTAGAGGCTGCGGGGCTAATAGACGACGAAAAGACGGCCTATGCTGAGGCGTCGGCGAGGCTTCGCAGCGGGTTAGGTGCGGCTAGGGTGCGACAAATACTGTTCGCCAAAGGAATTGATCGCACGGTCGTCCAAAATGCAGTTACGGCTGCCATCGACGATTCCGATATCGACGAAGCGGCTTCCTGCCTACAAGTTGCGTCCCGCAGGTGGAACTCTCTTAAGGCGCTTGATATGCCGGTGGCCAAGCGCCGTCTCATGGCATTTCTACTAAGGCGTGGATATTCGAGCGAGTCGGTCAGGAAAGCCGTCGCTGAACTCACTACTCCGCGATAGTGGCCGCTAAGCGCGAAATTATGACGTTGTACCAGTAAAATTATGACGTTGTACCACTAAAGGTTCACCCCTTCTGGAACGTATATTTCCGCGCTTATGCTAGCGTCCGAAATCCGCTCCCGATTCCTCGCCTTCTTCGAAAGGCATGCTCATGCCGTTAGGCCTAGTTCTTCACTAGTTCCGGCCGACGACCCAACTCTGCTCTTTACCAATGCCGGAATGGTGCAGTTCAAGAAGGTATTTCTTGGAATGGACGAGCCGCCTGAAGGTAAGCGTCGTGCTACTACCTCTCAGAAATGCGTTAGAGCTGGTGGTAAGCACAACGACCTAGAGCAGGTTGGACATACGGCGCGCCATCACACGTTCTTCGAAATGCTGGGGAACTTCTCGTTCGGCGACTACTTCAAAAGCGACGCAATTCGCTTCGCATGGGAGTTTGTAACCGAAGAGCTGCGTATCCCTAAAGAGCACATCCGTGTTACCGTGTTCCATGAAGATGACGAAGCGCGCGAACTTTGGAAGTCGGTAACAGGGATTGCTGATTCGCGCATCTATGGACTAGGTGCGAAGGACAACTTTTGGCAAATGGCAGACACTGGCCCATGCGGCCCGTGCACCGAGATTTACGTAGATCTTGCCGCTATCGCAAAAGATTGGGCTTTTCCAGAAGGTGCTTCTGGCGAGTGGACGAGAACTGATCTCGACGAATTCTCATTAGATGCATTCGTTGAAGGCGCTGAGGCTGGACGCTTTCTTGAAGTGTGGAACCTAGTGTTCATGCAGTTCGACAGGCAGGCAGACGGAACGATGATTCCGCTTCCGCGTCCGTCGGTTGATACCGGTGCTGGTCTCGAACGTATTGCTGCGGTACTTCAGGGCGTTACGAACAATTTTCACACTGACGTTTTCAAGCCTCTAATCTCCAAGGTAGAGGAGATCGTTGGAATCGGCTATCCATATCGTCCGGGTGTTGGTCTTGGAAAAGCGTACGGTGCAGACGGCAAGGAAATTGACGTCGCTTCATTCCGAGTTATAGCAGACCATGCGCGTGCCGTAGCCTTTTTGCTGGCAGACGGTGTATTCCCGTCTAATGAAGGGCGTGGCTACGTGTTGCGTCGCATACTTCGTAGGGCGGTAAGGCACGCGTGGTTGTTGGGGCGCCGCGAACCAACACTAGAGCATGTAGTTGTTGCGCTCATAGATAGCATGAGCAATGTGTATCCCGAGCTTGAAATGCGACGCAAGCATATTGTCGAGACAACTCGCGCAGAAGAGGAACGTTTCTTGGCCACCATTGACGCGGGGATGGCGCGCTTCGATGAAATTGCTCCTATAGCGTCTACACAGGGATCGTCTGCTGTGCGTGGACAGGTAAGTGGCGACGACGCTTTCAGGTTGTACGACACGTTCGGCTTCCCAATAGATCTCACCGACCTAATGGCGCGCGAACGCGGATATCGTGTAGACATCGCCGGGTTCGAACAAGCATTAGCTGCTCAGCGCAAACAATCGCAAGATGAGCGCAAAACGCGTCGGCTCGCCGTTAATGCCGACGAGTTCGGCGACCCCACTCAATGGACGCACGATGAGCAACATCGTGCAGCGTTAGGACAGTTTGTTGGCTACGATCACCTCGAAGCAGAAACGATTGTAACCGCGGTTCGCGCGTTATCTGACAATCGCGTTGCTATCATGCTTAGGGAAACGCCTTTCTACGCAGAGTCTGGTGGACAGGTGTCGGATCAAGGCACCATTCGTGGCAACGGATGGAGCGTTAGCGTTGACGAAGTACGCAAAATTGACGGCAGAATCGCTGCCATTGGAAAGGCAGAAGGTACTGTAACGTTTGGTACCGCAACTGCGGTTGTTCCGCGTGCGACTAGGCTAGATACCGAGCGCAATCATACCGCGACTCATTTGCTGCACGCTGCACTCAGAACTGTTTTGGGTGAGCATGTCCATCAAGCAGGCTCTTTAGTTGCACCTGACCGTTTGCGTTTTGACTTCACTCATCACGGTCCTGTAACCGCGGAACAGCTTTCTCGAATAGAAGAGATTGTTAACGATGCGGTTTGGTGTGCTGCGCCAGTGCGAACGGGTGAAGAGCCGTATGCAACAGCGTTGGAACGTGGCGCAATGGCGCTGTTCGGAGAGAAGTATGGTGATGTTGTTCGCGTTGTCGAGATCCCTTCCATTTCGGTTGAGCTTTGCGGCGGCACACATGTACGCAACACATCGGAGATAGGACTCGTTCGTATCGTATCGGAGGTCGGTGTTGCCGCTGGCGTGCGGCGCATTGAAGCGCTTACTGGTCCGCGCGCGTTTCGTTCGCTTGCTGAACGTGAGAATATGCTTCTGGCAATTGCCTCAAAGTTGCGCGTTCAGCTTTCATCGAGTGGCGCGGGGCTCGACCAAGTTGAACGCAAGATCGATGCACTTTTGGCAGAACGTAAGGTGCTTGAGAAGAAGGTCGCTGAAGCGATGCGCGGTGGTTCGTCAGGTGGCGGTGGTATTGTTGGTCAGCTACTGGCGTCAGCATCACAGCTATCCGGCGCACGAGTAGTTTCATCGCGTATAACGGTTTCCGATGTAAAGGAACTACAAACGGTTGGCGACGCGTTACGTGAAGCAATAACAACCGGTATAGCAATACTCGGCGCTGACATAGACGGTAAAGGTGCGTTACTCGCCTTAGTTTCCGACGACTTGCGCGACAAAGGCGTTCGCGCCGATGCTATAGTTCGTGACGTAGCTGCTCGTGTTGGAGGAAAGGGTGGTGGCAAACCTCATATGGCGCAAGCAGGTGTAGATCCTTCACGAATAGACGAGGCACTACAATCTGTTTCAGATGTAGTTAGTGCAGCGCTACAGAAGATTTCATGACAAGCGAGCTCTCTGCTTCTACGGTTGGAAATTGGATGGAGTCGTTGCATCCAAAGCCGCCGCACGCGTTGGAGCAGAGAATGCGCGAAGCCTTAGATATTCACAAAGAGCGCCCGTTTAACGAACTCCCTCAGTCGTGTTTAGACGCAGCGCAAAGTGTGCTTGCACGTTTGTTAGCGTCGGGGAGTACATCGCGCGATTCTGCGCTCGACCTTCTTACAGCCGACGCGCTAGTAACTTGCGCGTTCGCAGTGCCAAGCGACACACCTGAACTTGTCTTATCTCAAGCAGATAGCGCGATGAAGACTATTGCATCCGCAGCCAAGCTATGATTGATATACACACGCACCTTATTCCTGGCGTTGACGACGGCTCGCCTTCGCTCGATGTGTCGGTGCGTGTTATATCGTCGTTTAAAAGGCAGGGAATAACACGAGTAATTTGTACTCCTCACCTTGATGCATCGCGATCGGCGGCAGCGCCGTTTGCAGAGTACAAGCAAATACTCGATGAATTACGTTCTGCGGTGCCGGCTGGCATTAAGCTAGATCAAGGGTGGGAGATCATGCTTGATACTCCAGGGGCAGACTTTACTGCACCTGAGCTGTCGCTCGCAGGCTCACGCGCTATACTCGTAGAGTTTACACGAGGTGGAATACCTCGCGGTGGAACTGCGGAGTTGCGTCGCATAATTCGGCAGGGACGTACGCCAATTTTGGCACACCCTGAGCGTTACTTCGGTTGCACACTCGATATGGTTGCTGAATGGCGCGACATGGGAACCGTTATACAAACAGATGTGTCCGTGCTACTGGGTAAGGGAGTACCCGCGGCTTTTGCACGTGCCATGCTTGAACACGGGTACATAGATATTCTTGCCTCCGATAACCATGGCGACGACCGATCGCTTGCTGCTGCTATCTCTTGGCTTAAAGAGCAAGGCGGTGACAGTAGTCAGATGGAGATGTTAACGATAGTGAACGCTGAACGTGTTCTTTCAAACGAGGATCCCATGCCAGTTCCTCCATTGAAGAACAAGAGCATATTCGGCGCTTTCAAACGTATGTTCGCATCTTAAATCCGTATACATACAGCTATGTCAGTAAACGTTCGTATCGCGGCATTACATGAGCTCGCAGAGACTGCTCTTAAAACTGCTAACGAAGTTGGCCCCGATATTGAGCGGGCATATAAGCTTGTACAAGAAACTGTAGCGCGGCGCGGTACACTGTTTTTTTGCGGCAACGGAGGTTCGGCGGCAGACGCACAGCATATAGCAACAGAGTACGTTGTGCGCTACACCCGAAACCGTAAGCCGTATCCCGCGATAGCTCTTACAACTGATAGCTCTCTGCTTACTGCTACCGGTAACGACTTCGGCTTCGACTACATTTTTTCGCGGCAGGTAGAAGCGTTGGCTAAGGCAGGCGACTTGCTAGTTATTCATAGTACAAGTGGCAATTCTCCAAACGTGGTACTGGCGGCAAAGGCTGCACGCGAAAAGGGCGTTTCAGTACTATCACTGTCTGCACGCGATGGTGGTCAACTGGTGGCACTATCTGATGTAGCAATAGTCGTTCCGGTAAACAGAACAGACCGTGCTCAGGAAATCCATCTTTGTATCCAACACCTGATCTGTGACGCAATCGAAGAATCACTCGCCAAATAGCGAGAGTTTTTCCGGTGCTGTACCTCCGGCCGTAGTCGAGATCATAAAGCGCCTTGTCGACGCTGGCTACGAAACGTGGTGTGTAGGTGGTGGTGTCCGTGATGTAATTTTGGGCAGACAAAGTCTCGATTGGGATTTGGCAACCGCTGCGCAGCCGAAAGTGGTTCGCCACTTGTTTCGCAGAACGGTACCCGTTGGAGTTGAGTTTGGTACCGTTGGAGTATTCGACAGCAGCGGTGTTATGCGTGAGGTCACGACGTTTAGACGCGATGTTTTAACCGATGGTAGACATGCGGTTGTAGAGTTCGGCGCGTCACTTGAACAAGATCTGGCACGTCGCGATTTCACCATTAATGCAGTCGCGTACAACCCTATAACTAACACGCTACGCGACCCGTTTGGCGGTCGCATTGACTTAAGCAATAGAATTGTGCGGGCAGTGGGTGTAGCCGCTGAACGTATGCGAGAAGATAGATTGCGCGCACTACGAGCGATACGTTTCGCTGCACGTTTCAATTTCGATATTGAAACGTCGACATGGAATGCAATTAATGACAGCGCGCCGTTCTTGCCACGGTTATCTCCTGAACGTGTGAAGCAGGAGATCGAGAAAACAATGGAGCAGGCTGTTAGACCGTCGCGCGCATTTAGAATGTGGCGCGACTGTGGCGCTTTTAGCAGTCTTGTTCCCGCGCTTAGTTCAATAACAGACGACTCGCTAAACGCTATTGACGCGGTGCCAGTTGCATCAAGCGCGAGAACTCAGTTCAGGCGTTCACTTAGGATAGCCCTTTTGCTATCAGAACTGTCTGAGTCGGAGTGTACCAAAACGTTAAAGGCTCTAAGGTTTTCGAACCTCGATGTATCTTGGATTTCGACACTGGTAGAGCGTTGGCACTCTGTTGGTCCTCACATCCAGGACGCTTTGTGTAGCGGTCAGGAGCTGTCTGGCGAAACGGTGCGAAAGTGGGCTGCACTAATTGGCAGAACGCGAATACAATCATTTTCGCGGGTCGTTACTGCAAAGCTATCTGTGAGCGGTTCAGAAGGTGCAAGTATTACTGCAAAGGGCAACATAAGGTCGTTGCACAGGCGACTACTTACGGCCGCATTTAACGAGCCAATAGAGATTGCAGATCTCGCAGTCGACGGGGATGACATTAGAAGTGCGGGAGTACCGCCGGGACCACTGCTTGGATCTGTTTTGCAACAGTTGCTTCAGCAAGTTCTTGTTAACCCGTCACTCAATTCGCGCGAGAAGCTACTCGAACGTGTCCCCATCATACTGCTAAGCCTTGGTAATAGTCAGTCGAACGTAGGACGTGCCGAATGACTCTTGCGGGCAGCGTTGGAACTACGTCTACGCGTTTTAGAAGTAGCACCGATTGGTTTGTTCAGTCAGTGCGCGACGATATTCACGTTGCACAGATCGGCACCAACGGCGAACGCGCTGTCGACTTGTTGCACGCACTAGCATTTCACTTAGACCCAGCCGTCGATTTCGTTATTGACTCGGTAAGAGATGGATCGGCATGGTACGGCAGTCTTCTTGCGCTCCCTGACGTAAGAGACGCGGTTGGGCGGCTTAAGCTAACGTTGTCCACGTATGGTGGTGTAGAACTGTCGGTGTATACGCCCGACGACCAACTATCACTTACATCGGATCTCAAATTAGTTATTTACTCACGCACTGACCGTTGGCTGTACTTGCTTGAGGGAATGGGTCTTGAAGAGCGAGCAGCGCTACCTTCTGCGGTATGGCGACCACTCGCATCTACATTAATAGAAGCGCCCGAACTTGAGGCAAGCATAGCCGCCGCCGTTGAACGACTTGCAATGACCACAACGGAATCGTCATATCAAGGCAACACGAAACGCTCATCGTCAGCTCAGTTATGAAAAGAGAGTCTCGTCGAGCTCAAGCTGAAACCGAGCTATTTAGCAGTGCCGAAGCGGGCGGTTCCGATATCGATGTTTCGAACCAGCCGCTTGCCTATCGCATGCGCCCCTCTACTCTCGAAGATGTACTTGGGCAGCAGCATATTCTTGCGCAAGGTATGCCACTCGGCGATGCAATACGAAGCGGTTCGCTTGGTAGTGTAATACTTACAGGGCCGAGTGGTACTGGTAAGACAACTATTGCCCGATTGATAGGTAAATACACCAAGCAAACCGTAATGAGTCTTAATGCAGTAACCGACGGTATACCGAGACTTCGGGAGATTGTTGCAGACGCAGAACGAAGGTTGCAAACCACTGGAACTCGCACGCTTGTACTGGTGGATGAGATTCACAGATGGGCCAAGAGCCAGCAAGATGCATTACTGCCGCACGTTGAAAGCGGAGTCATTACCGTTTGTGGTGCGACCACCGAAGTTCCTGCGTTTGCAGTTGTGGGCGCGCTACTATCAAGATGTCGAGTATTTGCGTTACGTCCATTAGACGATAATGCAATTGCAGAGCTACTACATCGCGCGCTGCGGGACAAAGAACGTGGATTAGGCAATCTTGAAATAACAGCGAGCGATGAGACCCTGTACTGGTTAGCTCAGCAATCAGACGGTGACGCGCGACAAGCACTAGGTTCGCTTGAAGCTGCTACTGTGAGTTTAGCACCATCGTCTGTTATTACGATAGATCACCTTACGCGCGCGTTGGGAGTACGTGTCGTTAGCTACGACAGGCGCGATGTTGATAGCCACGCTGTGCTTTCTGCGTTCCACAAGTCATGCAGAGGGTCGGATCCCGATGCAGCGCTATATTGGTTGGCTCGCGCACTACAAGCGGGCGAAGATGCACAAGTATTTTTGCGACGTCTAGCTGCAATCGCAACCGAAGATATCGGACTCTCAGACCCGCGAGCACTTGGTGTAGTAATGCATGCATGGGAAGCTTATCGTAGGCTAGGTGCTGCGGAGGGAGAGCGCGCAGTTGCTCAGGCTGCTGTTTATTGCGCAACTGCGCCTAAGTCGAATCGGCTTTATCTCGCCTGGGCCGCTGCACGTGAAGCTGCTTCAGCCACTCCGTCTGCCGCTGTGCCCGCTAACTTGCTTAACCTCGATATGAAACTCAGGGCTGATGAAGCGCAGCGAGTGCCATATCTATATCCTCACGACTATGCTGGTTCATACGTTGCACAGCAGTATCTGCCCGACCAGCTTCAAAACCACACGTTTTACAAGCCGGGCCCATTTGGCGACGAGCGCACTATAGCGAAACGTTTGGAATGGTGGTCACAACGTAAGGAGGTTGGGGATCACAATAGTTCTGAAGGGTAGTATTTTTCACATATGAACATTGATACCACTTCCCGCCGCCGGCTTTTCACATTAGCCGCAGCTGCCACTGCGCTGGCCATTCTCTCTTCGTGTGCCACATTAGGGCGCGCGGCTTTTCGCGAGCCTGTTGTTAAACTGCAAAACGTCGCGATTACCGGACTTGGTATATCGGGTGGTAACGTTGACGTTGTACTATCAGTGTACAACCCTAACGCATACAACCTTAGCGCGCTAAGCTTCACATATAACGTTGACGTAGAGTCAATACGTCTTGGTAGCGGCCAGCTAGGTCAGAGTTTCGTGGTGCAGCAGGGCGACACAACTGTAGTCCGCCTACCGGTTTCCTTTACCTATTTGGGGATAGGCGCAGCTGGTAGACAGCTACTTCAGTCAGGCGCTGTTACTTACCGAGTAACTGGCGACTTCACTGTTTCTACGCCCATAGGAAACTTTACGCGCCCTTACGATCAAACCGGTCGTTACACTACAGTACCCGGTGGCGCTCAGCGCTAATATGGCGAGCACAGCGCCATATCATCACATCTAAGAGACCACGCCCATTAGTAGAGAGCCAATTAACCTTACTCCGCCCATTGAGCGCGCAATTCTTGTAAGTGCTCCATCGAAGCGCAGTAACGCTAAACATCACGTAAACGAACATCTTGAAGAGCTAGCACGGTTATCAGATACCGCTGGCGCTGTTGTTGTTGGTGCGATTACTCAGCAACTCGATCGCCCCAACCCAGCAACATATCTGGGCAGTGGGAAGGTTGAGGAGTTGAAACAGCGAATCTCTGAGTTGGGTGCAACGCTGGTGATATTCGACGATGAACTGTCGCCTGCTCAGGGGCGAAATGTCGAACAGCTTCTTAATACGCGCGTAATGGATAGAGCCGAACTCATTCTCGATATCTTTGCTACTCGTGCGCGTTCAAATGAGGCCCGTTTGCAGGTCGAGCTTGCTCAACTCGAGTACATGTTCCCGCGGCTCACTCGCATGTGGACCCACCTTGAGAAAACTCGCGGTGGTATTGGTGTCGGTATGCGAGGACCAGGTGAAACTCAGCTAGAAACAGATCGGCGCTTAGTGCAACACCGTATAAGAGTTTTGCGCGAACGGTTGGAAGATGTCGATCGTGCTCGTGAGCTCCAGCGCCAGGGACGATCACGCCACTTCCGAGTTGCGCTCGTGGGCTATACCAATGCTGGTAAGTCGTCGATTTTGCGCGCACTGGCGAACGACAGTGCGGTATTTGTAGAAGACAGACTGTTCGCAACGTTAGATCCGTTAACAAGAGAAATCGATATCGGTGATGGCAACTTAGCGCTTCTTACCGATACAGTTGGTTTTATTCGCAAGTTGCCTCACCATTTAGTCGCATCTTTCCGAGCAACGCTTGCCGAAGCGCGTGAAGCAGATTTGTTGTTGCACGTCATCGACGCGAGTCATCAATCATGGGAAGAGCACCGCGATGTTGTCGACGGAGTGCTAAAGGATCTCGGTTTAGTAGATCATCCCACGTTACATGTGTTAAACAAGCTAGACGCGGTCGCGGACGAGCAGCGCGACGCGCTTCAGTCGAGGGTTGCAAACATTATTCCCGGTTCGGTATTTGTATCGGCCTTGGAACCCGGTGGGTTGGAGCCGCTTAAGCTGGCAATTGTAAACGTGCTTCGTAATCAACGACCGCTGTTCGAAGTTCGCATTCCATTATCAGACGGTAAGACTTTGGCAGAGCTGCACAGGGCAGGTGAGGTAGTAGGTCAACGGCACGACAACGACGCGATTGTCGTTTATGCGCGGTTGGACGACGCCACGTCGGGACGCCTGCGGCACGCAGGGGCGCGGCTCACGGTGGTGAAGAACGTGCACGCGGGGAAATTGGGTGACCAGGACAGCCACAATGATAATGACGGCACCGTAATGACGACGGTATAGCGACGACAGTACAGTGGGCGTGCAGGGACTCGAACCCCGGACCTCTGCCGTGTGAAGGCAGCGCTCTAACCAGCTGAGCTACACGCCCTGCTAAACCTCGCACCTAACTCTTAATACCAACTACTTATGGTCCGGGTGGGACTTGAACCCACGATCCCTCGATTATGAGTCGAGCGCTTTAACCGACTAAGCTACCGGACCGACGTGCCACACAGTGCGCTAAAATGCTCGAACCGTGCATATACTGCACCAAACTGCACAAAAATGCGCGAGAAAACAATCTGTCAGCACGACAGCCGTAATGCAAAGCCACTACTGCTATTGCGACGATAAATGCAGGTCGTAAGCGTCTAAAATTTCTTCGGGAGACACGGTAGCTGCACCCAGTTTCCCAACTTCCACACCTGCCGCATAGTTGGCTACCACGGCCGCCTCAATAGCCGTCGCACCAGACGCAAGCATCGTCGCCAATACCGCCGTAACTGTATCACCCGCACCCACAACGTCGTAAACCTCACGCGCCATTGTAGGCACCCGATGCACTACACCGTCGGCCGCTACAAGCGCCATCCCCTGTTCACTTAACGTTAACAGCAAATGCTCCACACCTAACCGCCTAAATACCTCGGGTAGGGCCTCGGGGTGCTCAAGATCAACCGTTGCACCCAACGCACTCTCAAGCTCCCGCCGATTCGGCTTGAATATGGTCGACCCCCTGTACGCAAAAAAATTGCGAAACTTTGGATCGACTACAACAGGCAAATTACGCCCCTCAGCAGCCTTCATTGCTGCCTCAATTATCCGAGGTACTAACACGCCTTTGTTGTAATCCTCAAACACCAATGCGGTCGCAGTCGACATAGCCGACTCTATAGCCGCTAACAATCGCTCCGCATCACTTTCACTAAGGTCGGTCTCGTCTTCTTCGTCTACTCGCACCAACTGCTGAGAACGAGCCATCACTCTAGTCTTGGTGGTCGTAGGACGGTCTACCGTAACAAGAGAACCGGTTCCCATCCCCGAACTCTGAAGCAATGAAGCAAGGGTGCCGCCAGGCATGTCGTCCCCAATAACCGCAACTAGGTCGCACTGAGCTCCTAACGCTGCGACGTTGTTGGCTACGTTCGCAGCTCCCCCTAACGCTGTCCTACGCTCCCGCACTCGAACCACGGGGACCGGCGCCTCCGGAGAAATTCGCTCCACGTCGCCACGCAAGTACACGTCAAGCATGGCGTCGCCAATTATCACCACTCGCTGGTCGCGAGACCGAGCCAGTAGTAGCTCAAGTCGCTCACGTGAAATTAATGCCGTCGCCGTTTGCATCGCGCTCAAACTAATCCGCAAACCTATTGTCAGCTATCACCCAACCCACGATTACCTTTACTCAAGCGCGTTTATGTGAACGTTCGCAATGTTCGGATGACGCTACCGCTAAAGTCCTCAGCTATGCTTGGATCACTCGATTCGATAGACAACGCCACGGCCGCTCTCGTAAAGCTCGCAGCAGTTCTCGCCGGCGGCAGTGAACATGATGTCCGAGCCTCTCTCTCAGATGCCGCAACGGATGTCCCGCACGACTGGGTCGAAGAACTAATCCTGCAAACTTATCTGTTCGCAGGTTTCCCTCGCGCTCTAAACGCCGCCAGAGAGTGGCGACGGATCTCCGGCACTGAACCCGATCTAGCCTCTCAACCCGCGCCTCCCGACGGTTTCTATAACATCGCCGCTTTCACCCAACTCGGCGAAGCCACCTGCGCCACCGTTTACGGGAATTCCTACAGCAAGCTCCGACATAATATCAGGATGCTTCACCCCGAACTCGATGCGTGGATGATCGTAGAAGGATATGGTAAGGTGCTGAGCAGACCCGCACTCGACCTCGCTCGACGGGAACTGTGTATCATTGCAGCTTGCGCTATAGCCAAACAGGACCGCCAGCTGCATGCACACCTCTTAGGCGCACTCAACTCCGGCGCCTCAGTACCCGTAGTCGAGCAAACGCTGCATCTCCTAAAACCACTGCTCCTAAACGACGACTTCAGTCGCTATACGGCGCTATGGGAACGCGTTAAAGGCAAGTAAATCATCACCACAACCTCAAATCGATGTTCGTCGATCGCGTACTAGTACATGTCGAAGCCGGAACAGGCGGGGCAGGAGAAACTTCCTTCCGCAGAGAAAAGTATGTCCCCATGGGAGGGCCCGATGGCGGCGACGGTGGACGCGGAGGAAATGTCATCGTACGCGCCGATAGGAATCTCGTCACGCTACTCGACTACACGTATCGCGACACCTGGAAGGCCGAACGCGGTCAGCACGGCGAAGGCTCTAATCGCACCGGTAAGTCCGGTAATGACATCGTTATGCCTGTGCCGCCTGGTACGATTATCCGAAATCACTCTACAGGTGAGTTCATTGGCGAAGTACTCGAAGACCAACAGGAAATTGTCGTCGCGAAAGGAGGACGTGGAGGGAAGGGAAATGCGTTCTTTGTTACCTCAACGCATCGCTCACCACGTGAATGGCAGCCCGGTGAAGAAGGTGAACAAAAATCGCTCGAACTAGAACTCAAACTCATCGCTGATGTCGGGCTCGTCGGTCAACCTAATGCCGGCAAAAGTACGCTTCTCTCTGTCATCTCCGCCGCTCGCCCCAAAATCGGCGCTTATCCGTTCACCACTCTTTCGCCCAACCTCGGCGTTGTTCCCCTCAGCGATCATCGAAGCTTCGTAGTCGCTGATATCCCAGGTATCATTGAGGGCGCTCACGAAGGTAAAGGGCTCGGCTTGCAGTTCTTACGACACATCGAAAGAACCAGAATTCTCGCCTTCCTTATACCCATCGATGCCGAAGATTGGCAAACAGAGTTCGATCAGCTACGCAACGAAATTCAGTCCTACTCCCAAGAACTCGCCTCTCGCCCCTTTTGTGTGGTATTCACGAAGCTCGACTTACTCGGCGAACACTACATCCCAGAAATTAATGCAGAAGGCGCGTTCGGACTGTTCGCTGTAAGCGCCCCCGGAAGGATGGACCTTGATACGCTGCTAAGCGCATGGTGGCAAAAGCTGCTGGAAATCAAGAACGCAAGCGCTAAGTCACAAGGCGATGAACAACTCGTACTATGACGCGCCTGCATCAGCACCTAATACGCTGCTTCTCAACAAAGAGGACAAAGAGTATCCACGCGCGCTGCACGAACTAAACGATCCGCCTCCAAAAATTTGGGTGCGAGGAACTCTCGCAGTCGCAGAACCGCCCGCCGTTGCAATTGTTGGCACTCGTAACGCTACTCCCTACGGCCTGCGAATTACGAAAATGCTAGCGGAAAGCTGCGCTAGAGCCGGTATCTGCGTGGTTAGCGGGTTGGCACGAGGCATCGACGCCGCAGCTCACTCCGCCGCCCTCAGCGCTGGCGGACGTACCGTCGCTGTACTCGGCACCGGCGTTAACTGCTACTACCCCCGCACGCATAGGCAACTGCAGGAAACCGTCGCAGCCGAAGGACTCCTAATCTCAGAGCATCCGCCAGAATCAACAGGACACGGCGGCGCGTTCCCCAAACGCAATCGGATCATCGCGGCGCTCGCGTCAGTCGTTGTCGTCGTCGAGGCAGGCGCACGAAGCGGCGCGCTAATCACCGTTAACCACGCACAAGAGTTGGGGAGAACAGTAGCAGCTGTTCCCGGTCCAATCGATTCGCCAGCCTCCGCTGGAAGCAACGCGATCCTCATACACGCACTCCCAATCGTTTCCGCTCAAACACTGCTAGAACTCTTCGAAGTCGATACGTCTGCTCCACTGGTGCCTACACTCGATGACGACAGCGCCATCTGCTGGGATGCAATAAAGCAAGGCGCCAATACGCCGTCTCAAATCGCACATGCTACAACACTCTCAATTAGAGATTGCGCACTCGCAATAAGTGCACTCGAAATAGACGGACTCGTTTACATAGATGCCACAGGTAAAGTGTACCCAAACGCAGCACTCGTGTAATAATGCTCGCGTCCCATCTCTATTTGCACGTCCCATTCTGTAGTAGACGCTGTAGCTACTGCGATTTTGCAATTGCAGTAAGACGAAACGTACCAGTTAACGAATACGTTAACGCGATTAAGACAGAACTGCACACACGACGCATTAAAGAGCAAGTGGGCGCACTAAAAACCGTGTACTTAGGAGGAGGTACTCCCAGTAGGCTAGGAGCAGAAGGGATAAAGCAGCTCATGTTTGCTGTAAAAGAAATAGCATCAATCGAAAGCAACGCCGAAGTAACACTAGAAGCCAATCCAGAAGATATCACCGAACAAGCAGTCCATGAATGGGCTAGTAGCGGCGTTAATAGACTCTCAATTGGAATCCAAAGCTTTAACAATCGAGTTCTGCAATGGATGCATAGAGTACACACAGCAGAAGACGCACTCGAAGCTGCTAACCGTGCTCGGAAAGGTGGGATAAATGCGATATCACTCGACTTGATATTCGCAGTGCCAGAAATGCTGCATCGCAACTGGGAAGAAGACATCGCAACCGTTGCATCACTAGAACCTGATCATATCTCGCTGTACGGACTTACAGTTGAGAAAGGCACACCACTTGGGAAATGGACCGAGCGAGGTGAAGTGAGTGAGGCAAACGAAGAACGCTACGAACAAGACTTCCTCTTTGCGCATCAGTTCCTTGTTAACGCCGGTTACGAGCACTACGAAGTTTCGAACTTCGCGCGACCTGGTAAACGGGCGGTGCACAATTCAGCATACTGGAAACATGTGCCTTATATTGGAGTCGGTCCTTCAGCGCACGGATTTGACGGCACCAAGAGACGGTGGAATACACGACACTACACCGACTGGCTTGCCGCCATTTCGGCGAAAGTCGACCCCATAGAAGGTGACGAGCTCTTAACCCATGAGAACCTACAAGCCGAAACTGTGTATCTTGGACTACGCACCGTCGACGGGCTTGAGGTTACCAGCGGGGACCAAGCAGAGTCCGAAAGAGTGAGCGAGTTTATCCGCAACAAGTGGCTTGAAACCATTGCGGACGACCGCTCGGAAAGGGTCAGATGCACCCCTTCAGGTTGGTTGCGCCTCGATACATTGGCCGCCGACTTGACAGCAATAAGAAGTCGTTCGTAGGTATAGCTATGTCTCATGGGAGCGAACTCTCCGAAAGGGAGAGAAAAGTTCTGGAAGCCGTAATCCACAGCTACGTGGCTACCGCCGAGCCTGCCGGTTCGCGGACATTGTCCCGTACGAGCGGGTTGGGGATTTCTCCGGCTACAATTCGGAATACCATGAGTGATCTTGAAGAGAAGGGCTTCCTTTACCATCCGCACACTTCGGCCGGTCGCGTACCCACAGATCGTGCGTACCGCGTGTACGTCGACTCTTTAATGCGCGTCGATCAAGTAACGCGTGAAGACAGACGCAAGCTGGAAGCGGAAATAAGCGCGGGCGGTTCTGCGATCGAAGCGATACTTCGTTGCGCCGCGCAGTCACTTGGTGTTGTCACGCAGGAATTGGGCATCGCGCTTGGCCCTAGACTAGACAAGGCTACGCTGCAGCGTGTTGAGCTGGTTCGTGTCTCTGCAGAGCGGGTGCTTATGGTTATCGCACTTGCTGGCGGTGCAGTTCGCACAATTTTTGTCGAAGTTCCTGGCGTCATTGCTGACGACGCGCTTGTAGAGGTCGCGCTGGTGTTAAACGAGCGGCTCTCTGGGTTAACACTCGAGGATGTCCGCCGCTCACTTGGCGAACGTCTGCGTGATGTACCAGCTAAGGCCGGTACATCCGAGCTCTTAAACATCTTTCTTCAAGAGGGCGACCAGGTTTTTGGTCGTGCTTCTGATCCTGTAGAGAGCGTGGTTATTGGGCAAACCTCAGTGCTCGTCGACCAACCGGAGTTCGCAAGCGGCGAACGGTTGCGCCAGCTAATTCAACTCACGGACACTAGGCAGCAGCTTGCTCTTATGCTACAGCAGCGCTCAGGGAGCAACGGCCTTTCAATTACCATTGGCAACGAGCATGGCGACCCACGTCTCGAGCCGTTTACAGTGGTTACCGCTGAGTATAGCGCAGGCTCGCTAACTGGCGTCATTGGAGTAATAGGACCCACTCGCATGCCTTACGACAAAGTCATCGCTCTGGTTGGTCACACATCGCGTCTGGTTTCAGACCTGCTGTGCTAAAGAATAACGCGCACGTCTCTGTGCGCTTCAATGCGTGAACAGTTCACGCTCAAGACTCCGGATATAACACATGGCTGACTATTACGCGGTACTAGGCGTACCGCGCGACGCTTCTGACGATGATGTCAAGAAATCATATCGTCGTTTAGCAATGCAGTACCATCCCGACAGAAATGGTGGTGCAAAGGAAGCGGAGGAGAAATTCAAAGAGATAACCGAAGCTTACGATGTACTTCGTGATCCCCAAAAGCGTGCTGCATACGATCGCTATGGAGAAGCGGGACTTCGTGGCGGTGGTGCTCAGTACGAACACGTCGACTTATCCGAAGCGCTCAATATTTTTATGCGCGATTTCGGTGGCTTTGGCGATCTATTCGGCGGAGCTGGCGGCGGTCGTCGCACCGGTCCGCGCACAGGTGCAGATATTCGACTCCCGTTAAAGCTCAATCTTGTTGAAGTCGCAACAGGTGTCGAAAAGACTGTCTCGCTAAAAGTCCTTGATGCTTGCGACAAGTGCGAGGGTAGTGGCGCGGAGCCAGGAACGAAGCCGCAAACATGTGCAACGTGTACTGGCAGCGGGGAAGTACGGCGAGCACAACGTTCATTCTTTGGTCAGTTCGTTTCAGTTGCGCCGTGTCCTACATGTGCCGGCGAAGGCGTAGTCGTTTCTTCACCCTGTAAAAAATGTCGCGGTGAGGGTCGAGCACGCGCGGAACGCACAATTAAAATCACTGTTCCGCCCGGAGTAGCAACAGGGCAGTACATGACGCTCCGTAATTCTGGCAATATCGGCCCTCGCGGCGGTGGACGTGGCGATGTTCTGGTTGTATTCGAAGTTGAAGACGACGAACGTTTTGATCGCGACGGCGAAGATCTTTTCTGCGAAACCCTAGTTACATATCCTCAACTCGTCTTCGGCGCCGACGTAACAGTTCCCGGAGTTACAGGTGACCTATCGCTTAGGGTGCCTCCCGGCACGCAAAGCGGTACGGTTTTCCATCTGCGTGGACGCGGACTGCCGCGGGTAAACGCGAGCGGCGTTGGTGATTTGCACGTTCGTGTTCAACTGTGGACTCCACAAAGTCCATCAGATGATGAACGTGAACTACTAAAACAACTCGGTCAGCTACAAGGTCAAACACCGACTCAGCGCGAAAAGAGTATATGGTCGCGCATGAAGGAAGCACTCGGCGCATGACACAGCACCGCGTATGACATCGACCTCGGGGTGGATCTCGGTAACCGTGAAGCCGTCAAACGCTGAACGGTTTCGCGAGGCTTTAATAGCCGCTTTGTTTGAGGCGGGAGCGCAGGGTGTTCACGAGAACGGCGAGCAGTTGGAAACACATTTCCCGCCCGCGTCCGACATGGAAACAGTTTGCGAAATTCTGCAGAACGCCGACGAAGACGTACAAGTAACACTTGTTCCAGCCGAAGATGTCGATTGGAGCGAAGCGTGGAAGTCGAAGCTCGGAGTTCGTGATGCAGGCGCGTTTGCTATAGTTCCCACTTGGTTGGCGGAAGGGCGCGACCCGAATACCACCATCGTAATTGAACCTGGGATGGCATTCGGTACTGGTGATCACCCCACTACACGCGGTGTTGTTAGGCTTTTGCCCGCTGTTATGAGCGAAGGCGATATCGTAGCAGACCTTGGTGCCGGTAGTGCTGTACTTTCAATAGCGGCAGCTAAAATGGGTGCTGCACGTGTTTACGCCATCGAGCTCGACGCTGACGCCATTCCTGATGCGGAGTTGAACGTTCAGCGCAACGAAGTATCCGATCGCGTTCACATTTTTGAAGGTGATGCCGCAGCACTGCTCCCCTTGCTATCACCAGTGCGCGTCATTGTGGCGAACATTATTTCCTCTGTTCTAGTAGAACTGTTGCCGCTAGTGCGTTCCTCCCTTACCGATGACGGCGCTGCGATTCTTAGTGGCATACTCGTGGAAGAGCGTGATACGATGCTCTCCATCTTAACTGCGAGCGGTTGGAACGTTTTGCAGGAAGATCATGAGGATATCTGGTGGTCGGTATCAATCGCGAAGGCGTAGCCGCCGGTTTACCGACATTCGTTGTTGCCGATGGATTTTCGGCATCAACGCCGTGCGTTTTGGATGAGCATGCAGCGCGCCACATGCGAGTACTGCGCCTTCAAGCGGGCGCACTAGTTGGTTTACGTGACGGCCGCGGTACTATCGGTAAAGGTCAACTCGTTCGGCTCACAAAATCGCAGGCGCATTTAGAAGTTTTAGAAATCGCACATAGCGAGCCACCAGCAGCGGTTCACATGCTTGTTCCAGTTGCAGACCGTGATCGAATGTTGTGGCTTGCGGAAAAAGCTGGTGAGCTTGGTTGCACAAGCTGGCGTCCAGTAATGTGGCGGAGATCGCGTTCAGTATCCCCGCGTGGCGAGGGAATGAGCTTTCAGCAGAAGGTGCGTGCTCGAATGGAGCATGCTATGGCGCAGTCGGAAGGCGCTTGGCTCCCGCAACTGTTTCCAGAAGCCAGCGTCGATCGTGCGATACTGGCCTCGCCTGATGGGCTTAAGATCGTGCTTGATGCAGCCGGAGTGCCTTTCACAAGTGTGAACGGGATAGGAAGCGCAGAGTCGCTTATTATCGTGCTTGGTCCAGAAGGTGGAATCGAGGACGATGAAATGAAGGCACTTACCGATGCCGGTTTCATACGCGCATCCATGGGCGTAGGAATACTCCGTTTCGAGACTGCTGGAACCGTCGCACTAGGGATCGCAAGAACGACCTTAGCGGCGTCCAGTATCGCAGCCGCCGGCGCGCCATCTGGGGCAACTCAGCATTCCTCTTCAAACTTGGAGTAACTATGAACACCGGTTGTCTATTCTGTCGCATTGTTCGCGGCGAAATACCATCTAGCATTGTTGCGGAGAACGAACGCGCTATCGCTTTTCGGGACATCGACCCAAAGGCACCGTCTCACATCCTCGTGATTCCGCGCAAGCATGTCGACTCGCTTGCCGACGCTACCGACGGCGCAGAGGTTGGCGAAGTGATGTTGTTGGCCGCAGCGGTTGCGAAGCAGGAAGGGCTGGCAACGCGAGGGTATCGGGTAGTGATAAACACCGGCAACGATGGAGGACAAACAGTCCATCACCTTCATGCCCACGTCTTAGGCGGCCGGCAGTTGGGGTGGCCCCCGGGCTAATTCAGAGAAATGCGGTAAGGCAATTGCACCTTCTGTGACTCTTGCTGACTTGACCATTCGGCCAGACTCTGGTTAAGATTCATGGCTGTCTCATTTTTTACATGGTTTGCGCCAGCTGCGGGTACAAGTATCCCGTTTGCCAGTGCTTCCGCTGTTCCTGTATCAGGGAGAGATCCGGTTTGTCCGAAGTCATCATCCACGAGGACGAGAATTTCGAGCGCGCCCTCAAGCGTTTCAAGAAGAAGTGTGAGAAGGCGGGCATCCTCAGCGATCTGCGTAAGCACAGGCACTACGAAAAGCCGTCAGAGCGCCGTAAGCGCAAGATGAACGCTGCGGTCCGTAAGAACCGCCGTACCCGTCAGAGCTAAGCTGCGTGGCTAACGCTGAAGCGCCACTGCTGCAAAGGTTGCAGGCAGATCAGGCCGCAGCGCGTAGGGCGCAGGACAAAGATCGTGTGCTGCTTCTCGGAGTTACTATCTCCGAGATTCGTAACAGGGAAATTGAATTGCGACGCGCCCTCACCGATGACGATGTTGTTGACGTTATCAGAAAAGGAATCAAAAAGCGTCGCGAATCGGTTGACATGTACAAAAATGCCGGACGCGAAGAACTCGCTAATAAAGAACACGCCGAAGCGGTCGCTCTCGAACTGTATCTTCCAGCGCAGGTCGATCCCGAAATAGTTCGCGCAGCAGTGCGTGAAGCTATCGCTAATGGAGCCGCTAACATCGGCGCTGTAATGGCCGCTGTTATGCCCCGCTTCAAAGGTACAGCCGACGGAAGCATGATTAACTCGATGGCGCGGGAAGAGCTCGCTAAAAGCTGATAGCTCTGCGCCATCCCGATGAAGGATGGAGTAGTGAACTCGCACGCGCTCGGCATTCTAGAACTACAACGCCTGCTGGCACACGTAGCTTCACGTGCTGCCTCAATACCAGGCGCTAATGCTGTTAATGCACTTCACCCCATTACCGATAAACAGATAGTCGAACGTGAACACGCGCGCGTGCACGCCATGCGCGCCATTATTCAGTCCGATAATGGATGGAACGCTGAGCCGTTGCCTGATATTGGCGTTTCGCTCAGCAGACTCGGCATAGAAGGGCTGTCATGGGACGCGACTGAACTACTACAGGCCGCTGCACTACTGCGTGCATCCAGAAGGTCACGGTCGGCTCTTACACAGCCAGGTAAAATCGCTATTGCCGCCGCATTTCTGCGCGACATTACCGATGCGTTGGTTGATCTCTCCAGAATAGAAGACGCTATCACCGACGCCATAGCAGATGATGCTACTGTGCGTGACTCTGCATCGCCTACACTCCGCTCAGTTCGTCGCCAACTTAAAGCCGCAGAAGGAGAGCTTGTTAGGCTTCTAGAACGAGAGATGCGAAAACTTGAACCGCATCATCAGGTAAGCGACTTGTCAGTAACAATGCGAAATGGTAGATGGGTAATTCCTGTTAGAAAGGAAGCCCGTGGCTATGTAGGAGGTATCGTTCACGACAGCTCCGGTACAGGCGCAACGCTTTTTGTGGAGCCACCGGCTGCAGTAGAGTTCGGTAATAGAATTCGTGAACTGGAACTCGAAGAACAACGTGAAGTAGATCGCGTTCTTAAAGAGTTAACTGAAATGCTACGTCCAATGCACGCCGTGCTTTTGCATGCTTTCAACGCACTCGTCGCGCTAGACTGCCTATATGCACGTGCGCAGTATGCAATTGAGTCAGGGTGCAGCGAACTGTCGTTTAATGACGCCAACAACGGTCTTAGGATCGTCGACGGAAGACACCCTTTGTTGCTGGCTCGCGGTGTTAAAGTCGTACCTTTTGATTTAACACTTACCGAAGGTGAGAGAACTCTTCTTGTCTCAGGGCCGAATACGGGAGGCAAAACAGTTCTCCTTAAAGCCATCGGCTTGCTGGCAGCAACTGCGCAGTGTGGAATCCCCGTTCCAGTTGGTGTCACTTCATCGCTCCCAATTTTCGATGATATCTTCGCGGATGTCGGTGACGAACAAAGCATCGAAGCAAGCCTTTCAACTTTCAGTGCTCACGTTCGCAACCTAGGTGAGATACTTCGACACGCAACGCCCAACTCACTGGTGTTAGTAGACGAGCTAGGATCGGGCACTGATCCCGCCGAAGGTGCAGCACTAGGAGGTGCGATTCTTGAAACGCTCACCAAACGAAACACACTTACCGTTGCGACAACTCATTTAGGACAACTCAAGTTGCTAGCGACCGAGGTTAGTGGTGTCATTAATGCGTCACTTCAGTTCGATGCAGTTCAGTTAGCCCCAACGTACAGGCTACAAAAAGGCGTGCCCGGGAGAAGTTACGGGCTAAGCATCGCACGTCGGTTACAGCTTCCTGATGACGTTATGCAGCTTGCTGAATCACGTCTTCCCAAAGGTGAGCAAGACTTAGCTGTTTTGTTAGCAGAGGTAGAATCACGAGGCGAAGAGCTGGCTCAACGCGAACATGTACTAAGCGTCGAGAACCAAAAGTATCGTTCACGTATTGCTTCGGTTGCAGATAGAGAGCAGAAGCTTCGTGAGCGTGAAAGACTCGCCGAGAAGAGCGCTAGACAAGAAGCTCGCAAGTACCTGTTAGATGCGAGAGGCGCGTTAGAGACAGCCATTTCCCAAGTACGCGCGGCCGCTTCAGAAGCCGAGTCAGCAACTGATGTTGAACTGATCGCTAAGAACGCTCGTCGCTCTTTAGAAGATGCCGCGTTGCAGCAGCAATCGGCGATATTAGCTAACGAGAACGCTGCTGAGCGGGCAAGAACAAAGCAGCAGCGCGCGGCTCGCACGACTTCATTAGCGTTGGGTGTGTCTGGCGCAACCAAAAGCACTGCACCACTTAAGGAAGGTGACAGCGTCAAAGTGGCGACGCTGGGCGGACGCGTTGGTCGCATCGTGACAATCAAAGGTAAAGAAGCGCGTGTTATTGTCGGTTCTCTCACGCTTACCGTTACGACTGCGACACTTGAGCGAACCGACGCTCCCGCGAAGCCGGCTATAAAGATCTCGCTTCTAGGAGATGTTCCCGAAATCGAACCCGTGCGCGAGATTGATATTCGTGGGCTGCGTGTCGAAGAGGTTGATGATAGGGTAGTACAGGCCATCGACGCGGCTATAAGGGCAGATCTTCCTGAGCTGCGTATTATTCATGGCAAGGGCACCGGAGTTCTTCGCATGCGAGTCGCCGAGATGTTAAGTAAGGATACAAGAGTCACTGCGCACCGACTCGGCGCTTGGAACGAGGGTGGGGCAGGCGTGACAGTTGCAGAACTGAGCTGAGGAGCGAGTCGGGTGATAGCTGACGATGTCGTAGAACGAGTTCGCGCCAGCGCCGACATTGTTCAGCTTATTGGAGAATCTGTTCCTTTGAAACGCTCCGGTTCTGATTGGCGTGGTCCTTGTCCTTTTCATAACGGCAAAGGACCGAACTTCTCTGTGTCGCCTAAACGTGGCAGCTACCACTGCTTTGTATGCCACGAAAAGGGGGACATTTTTACATATGTGCGCAAAAGGTTTGGGCTAGACTGGCCTGCCGCTGTAAAACATGTAGGTGAGCGCGTTGGTGTTGAGGTAATCGATACTCCTAAACGAGAACTGCCTCCCGATCCCAACGCTCGAAATTGGGAAGTGCTTTCTGTCGCATCCGATTGGTTTAGGCGCCAGTTAGAAGACGAAGATGTAGGGCGTTCAGCGCGCGAGTATTTGAAGGACAGATCGATTGACGCAGCTGCATGCGAACGATTCGGGATAGGTTTCTCGCCGTCGGACGCGCAGTCCATGCGAAAGTATTTGCATTCGCTGGGTTTTGACGATTCACGTTTGCTTGAGGCCGGACTTTTAGTTGAAGCAGACGATCAGGAGCCGCGTGCACGCTTCCGAGATCGAGTGATGTTCCCCATCCAAGATGAAGTAGGCAACTTCGTTGGGTTTGGCGGTCGCGTTATGGGGAATCGTGAGCCCAAGTACCTGAACAGCTCAGAGTCTTCCGTTTTTCAGAAACGTCGAGTGTTGTACGGACTAAATGTCGCACGCAATGCTATTCGTCGTAGTGGTCGTGTTTTGGTAGTAGAGGGATATATGGACGCAATAAGGCTTGCATTAGCAGGCATTGAAGAAGTGGTAGCGCCTCTTGGTACTGCTCTTACCGAAGAGCAGGCACTACTGCTTACTCGGTACACTCGCACGGTTTATCTGCTTTACGACAGCGACGAAGCAGGGTTAAAGGCAACGTTTAGATCTGGGCATGAACTGTTACGAAATCGCGCTGAAGTTCGCGTCGTAACATTACCTCCAGGAACTGATAGTAAGGATCCCGACTCTTTCGTTCGTGCCCAGGGCGCGGTAGCGCTTGAGGCCCAGATCGCTGATTCTATCGACCTGTTTGATAGGCAGATTCAGATCATTGAACGCCGAGGTTGGTTTAAGGATATAAAAGGCCGACGCACGGCCATCGACCGCTTGCTCCCAACCATTCGCGCAACGTTCGACCCGTTAACGCACGACATGTATTTGACGCGGCTAGCCGAGATGGTTCATGTGGATAAAGCCACTCTTGCTGAAGAGGCCGACCAGCCTGTAACAGCTTCCGGCAAGCGTCAACGTGTCGAGAAGGCGGGGGAACAGCGGCCTACGGAAGAAGATTTTCAAGGCAATGCAGAGCAGACCAATGAGGAGAGTAGCTGGAACGCAGCTTCCAACTGGAAGCGAAAACGCAAAGGATCGGACTCGTCCCGTGATTGGCACTCTAGCAGCGCTCCAATTCGTTTCTCAGGTGAGCAACCGGCTGAGCGCGGGATAATCAGAATGATGATTGCAGATAGGGCAGTTGTTGAGCAGTTCGCAGAGCGCTTTCACTCTGAAGATTTTCGTGATCGTAGGTACCGCGCAATCTTTGAGTCGCTGCTTTATAGCTCTGAAGACGACGGTTTAGATGTTGTGTCGACCCGTCTCCCCGAAGACGCACTTAAGGTGTTTCGGGACATAGCGAACAACATCGACGAAAACGCAGCGGCTGGTTCCGACGTCGAACTGGCCTTTTCAAGACTTGCTGCCCGAGCTTTAGAAGAGCGTATAGCGCAAATACGGATCGCTCTTAGGGCGACCGACTCGCCTAACGATCAGAACGCGCTTTTAAAGGAGAGAATGGAAGTAGAGAAGGAGCTTCGCAGGCTGCTCCCAGTAAGGAGTACCGGAAAGTCGCGGGGGTGAGTAGCGATTAGAGTAGAGTTCGGGGGTACCCTTAAGGCCGCACGGTGTGTAACTAACAAAGTGAAGTTTAGCAGTGACATGACAGAACATTATCGCAGGCAACATCGGGAGGAGTTTTGCAGCCGGATCTGGAAGCGTTGCTTAAGGTGCAACAGCACGACGATGGAATACGTGAAATTGAGCGTGAAAAGGCGGCAATTTCACCTCGTCTAGCGTCGCTTAATAAGGCTAGTTCCAGAATGGAAGCAGAAGTTGCCTCCTTGGAAGCTACTCTCCAAAAGGAAACGGCTAAGCAACGTAAGCTGGAGCTGGACGTCGCAGAGCACCGCGCTAGGCATGATAAGAATGTCGAGATCCTCAACAATGCTCAAAAGCTTAAGGAAGCTACTGCCGCTGCTGCACAGGTAGAGTCTGCTCGCAAAGTTTTGGCCGACGAAGAAAGCGTACTCCACGCACTTAATCGGCGTATTTCCGACCTTAGCTCTGCGCTCGCTGCCACTTCCGAGGCGCTTGAAGCGCTAAAGCTTTCGCAGGCCGATGAACGCGCTCAGCTGGACGCAGAATCTGCTTTAATTGATGCAAGAATTCGCGATGCTATGGTTTTCAGAGATGCGGAGGCCGCGAAAGTACCTGCTTCGCTACTGTCTCGCTACGATCGGGTTAGCACGCGTCGCAAGAGTCAAGCTGTTTTTGCGTTGCGTAACTTCACCTGTGGCAGCTGTGATACTGCCATACCTTTACAACGTCGTCCCAAGATGTTGGTGGGTCGTCAAATCGAGGTTTGCGAAGCCTGCGGCGTGCTACTGTACTTGGCCGCCCCCGAAGAGGCGAAGCCAACCGAGTAGCTGCTAGCTGTGTAGATTGTCTGTGTGACAACGCATCGACAATTAGCTCGCTCACCCCAAACAAATAGCCCACTGAGTCAGCTCCGTCCCGACCCACGTTGGGTTTTCGCCACTCCGCCGTCTCAGTCGAGTATCGAGTCGCTGTCCGGTGAGCTGTTACTGCCGGATACAGTGTGTCAACTGCTGATATCTCGAGGCTATGCCGACGGTGAATCGGCGAAACGTTTCTTAAGGCCTCGCCTAGAACACCTCGCCGAACCGGATACCATTTACGATTTGCTTCGCGCTACAGATCGCATTGTTCAAGCGATAAGAGTAGGCGAAACAATTTTTGTTCATGGCGACTACGATGTTGATGGAATGAGTTCGACCGCGCTCATGGTTCGTGTTTTACGGACTTTAGGAGCAGCGAATGTTATTCCATTTGTTCCCAACAGAATCACTGATGGCTACGACCTTAGCAGTGCAGGTGTGCACGCTGCTCAAAAGGTGGGAGCCACGTTAGTTATTACCTGCGACTGCGGAACCAGCGCTTTAGCTGCTGTCGATGCTCTTAATGAGGGTGGTGCTGACGTAATTATCACCGACCACCATTTGCCCGGCGGGCCTTTACCAAACGCCTATGCCGTTTGTAACCCGCGACGACCAGAGTGTACCTCGGTCGATAAGGAACTCGCAGCAGTTGGCGTAGCTTATAAGCTCGCTCTCGCTTTGTGTGATGCTATGGGAGTTTCTAGAAATGTCGCGCACAACCATTTGGATTTGGTCGCGCTTGCCACCATTGCTGATGTCGCACAGCTCAAGGGTGAGAATAGAGTGTTGGTGCGATACGGCCTGAAGCTTCTTAACGAATCGGAGAAGGCCGGTATTAGAGCGCTCATTAGATCGTCTGGTCTCGAATCGAAAACGCTAACTGCTGGTCGAGTAGGGTTCGTTCTCGCGCCCCGTCTTAACGCTACCGGCCGCATTGGAAGCGCCTCGTTAGGACTTGACTTACTGCTCGAAGAATCAGAACACAAAGCGAACGCAATTGCGCGTGAACTCGAAGAGCTAAATCGCGCGCGCCAAGAGCTAGATCGTGAGGTATGCGATCAGGCAATGCGTATGGTTGAATCTCACGACATGCGCGATCGTTGGGCCTTTGTTCTAGCGCGCGAAGGGTGGCACGCAGGAGTAATTGGAATAGTTGCATCACGTATTGTCGAGCAAACCGCGCGCCCATGTGTCCTCGTTGCCATAGATAGTGGAGTAGGGAAAGGCTCAGGACGTTCAATTTCGCGTTTCGACTTACATGGTGCGCTTACTCAATGCAAGGATCTGTTCCAACGTTTCGGTGGACATCGCGCGGCCGCAGGTCTAACGATGGACGCTTCGCTGATACCTCAGTTCGTTCAGCGTTTCGATGAAGTCGCTCACGAAAGCCTTTCTGAAGAAGACTTGATACCAGAGTTGCGCATAGATTTGGATATTCAGATATCTGATGTCGGCGAGCAGCTCGAAAGTGTTTTAAAACATTTCGAACCTTTCGGCATAGGCAACCCTGCTCCAGTCTTTGCGGCGAATAACGTGCAACTTGCATCGTCTCCTTCAAAGGTTGGCAAGGATGGACTAAAGCTTATTGTTGACACAGGAAATGGTACGCTAGACGCGATTGGTTGGGGCATGGCGTCGCATATCGCGAAAGTTAACGCAAGCAATGACGTAAACCTTGCTTTCAAAGTCGAACGTGACGAGTATCGCGGAGCTTCGCGACTTCAGTTGCGCCTGTCTGACGTTCGGGTAAACGGAGAGTAAAGGTGTTGCGCATTATTTCCGGTCGTTGGCGTGGCAGGCTTATCTCTACTTTACCAGGCGTTGAAGTACGTCCAACCAGTGATCGTGTACGTGAAGCTTGGATGAGCATTTTGCACGGCGATATTCCTGAAGCACGCGTTTTGGATATCTGCGCTGGAAGTGGCGCGCTTGGTTTAGAAGCTTTGTCTCGTGGTGCTGTTAGCTGTGATTTTGTTGATAAATCGGATAAGGCCAAAAGAACAATCGCGTTTAATCTAGATAAGTTGGGTGGTCACGAGGGCGCACGTATTGTGCGTGCGGACGCAATGGAGTTTGTTTCCGGACTCGACGCAGGGGCGTACGATATTGCATTTTCAGATCCGCCCTATTCGTCGGGGATTGCTGAGCTGCTTGCGGAGGGTTGGTTGTCCCGCCCGTTCGCTCACATTCTTGGCATAGAGCATTCATCCGCGATTCATCTGCCGGAAGGTGGTGATCGCCGACGTTACGGTTCAACGGCGATAACTATATTCAGATGACATCACCACACAACAGAACAAACAGAGTAGCGCTTTACGCAGGATCGTTCGATCCGGTTACTCTCGGACATGAAGATCTAATTCGGCGCGTGCTTTCTTTTGCCGACACGTTAGTCGTCGCAGTAGCGAATAATGTCAATAAGCAGCCCATGTTCACAGTTGGTGAACGCATTGATTTTCTCAAAGAAACCGTTGGCGACGATCCCCGTATTTCTGTGCAATCGTTCTCAGGACTTCTCGTTGACTTCGCCCGTACTGTTAACGCGTCAATTAACGTACGAGGTTTAAGAGCAGTAAGCGATTTCGAGTACGAGTTTCAAATGGCGCTTATGAACAGACATTTGTATCCGCAGCTTGAAACAGTTTTCATGGCGCCGTCGCCGGACACTACTTACATAAGCTCTAGCATGGTGCGCGAGGTAGCGCGATTTGGCGGAGATGTAAGTGCGCTTGTACACCCTATAGTGCGCAATGCACTAACAGCACGGTTCGCGCGGTAGTAGCAAGTAAACTCGGCTCAATCCTGAACAGAAAAATCGTTCATGAACAACGAGACCTTTCTTGAGTCACTAACTTCTCGCTCGTCTGCGTTGCATCGAACGTTGCTTTTTCCTGAAGCCAACGATCAGCGAACGTTGGATGCCGTCGATTTAGTTTTGAAGAAAGGGATCGCTACGCCAATAGTCGTTGCCATTGAAGAAACGACGGTCGCTGTGCCGGGCGTGGAAGTTTGGCGAACCTCCGATAAATCAAAACTCGAAAGAGTTGCTGCACTTTTGTTGAATAGGCGTGGTGCTAAAGGCCTAACAAGCGATGAAGCGTACAGGCTTGCTCGTGACCCGCTAATGTTTGCAGATGCACTAGTAGCGCTGGGCGACGCACACGGCTGCGTAGCAGGTGCAGTTTACACAACCGCCGACGTGATTCGGTCGGCTCTGTACACTGTTGGCGTTGCCGACGGAATACGCACAGTGTCGTCGGCGTTTTACATGGTGGTTCCTCCATTTAGGGGGAGAAACACTGGCGTACCTGAGGTACTAACCTTTACCGACTGCGCGGCTATTCCAAACCCTGACGCTCGTCAGCTAGCAGACATCGCACTTGCAGCAGCTCGCGACCGGGAGAGAATTGTTGGTGACACCGCTGTCGTAGCTCTGTTGTCGTACAGCACATTGGGGAGCGCCGAGGGAAGTTCGGTTCGCAAAGTGAGAGAGGCGCTAAGCCTTATACGAGCGGATGCGCCGTCGCTTCTGGTTGACGGAGAGCTGCAAGGAGATACCGCATTGGCGGAAGCGGTGGCCAAGCGAAAGGCCCCTGATAGCCAAGTGGGAGGTAAGGCCAATGTTTTGGTATTCCCGTCCCTCGATGCGGGTAACATTGCCTATAAGCTAGTCCAGCGGCTTTCCGGGGCTCAGGCAATTGGACCGATACTTCAGGGGCTTAAATACCCCTGTAGTGACTTGTCGCGAGGGGCCTCCGTGAGCGACATTGTTCATGTGGCTGCAATAACTGCCCTTCAGGCTGAATACAGTCGCTGAATCTCGCACGTTTCGCACATAGAGGGAGAAGCTGCATGGCGTTTGTCCTCGAATCCCAAGATGGAGCACTAGTTGTCGCTGTTAGCGGCCAGCTTGTTGTCACCAACAGGCAGGAGCTAAAGCAACTTGTTCTTGATGAGTTAGAGAGAGGGGCCCGACTTTTCGTTATAGACTTCTCTGACACGTCGTACATAGACAGTTCTGGTCTTGGCGCACTGGTGTCGCTTAAAAAGAGAATTGAAGAAGTCGGTGGTGAACTACGGATATCTTCTATGAACGAAGATGTCCGCACTCTCTTCGAGCTTACGCGGCTAGATACGCTCTTCCATTTGTACCCGTCTCGCCAAGACGCGGTACGGGGCGTTGCTTAATGGGCGCCCGTTCGCTTTCGCGCAACAGTGCCGCACATGTTGCCGGACGTGGACACTACGAGTGGGCAATCCTGTCTGATGTAACAGCAATACAGCCACTCGTCGACGAAGTGGTAGCGCTGTGCCGCGGAGCCGGCTTCGGAGGGAAGCATTGCAGGCTCAACGTGCCGGTCGCGCTAACGGAAGCGCTCTCTAATGCGGTAATGAGAGGCAACCGAAACGAAAGTTCACGTTACGTAAAAGTGACAGCGAGAATCTCATCCGTGGAGCTTGTTGTAGATGTTGCCGACGAAGGTTACGGGTTCGATCACACGCGTACATGCAACGGCCCACAAGATTCCAACTGGCTTGAACGGGAAGACGGTAGGGGACTGTTTTTGATGCGTGCTCTCATGGATGAAGTCGAGCACAAATGTGCTCCCCCTCCTCAACGTGGTCACACAGTACGACTCGTTTTGCGGAAAATATGAGCGACCTAACCTCACTCCTGGTCGCGTATCGTGACGCCACCGGGTGTGAGGCGGCGGTATGGGACGCAACTGATCAAGCCTCTGCAACACTAATTGCCACCAGTAGCGATAGTTTCGCGTCGCAATGCGACAAGTGGGTGATTTCAGGTGAACTAGACAGAGGACTCAGACCCGCAGCTATTATAGCCACACGCTTTGGAGCGGAGAACGAGTGCTGGCTTGTTGCTGAACAATCGTCATCTGCTGGCGCTACCGACATTCGAATACTTGCAGCTGCTGCACAGATAACGCGCAAAATTGCTCGTGAGCGTGATGGTGCTACGCGCGAGCTCACAGAGCGTTACGAAGAAATCAATTTGCTCTATGCTATATCTGAATTGTTGGGTGGTGACATTCCAGTTGAAGTTGCCGCGGGCACGCTCTTGAAAGAGTTAGCAGTTACAATAGGTGCTGATACCGCGGTCTTCTTGTTAGCAGACCACTCTCGCCAACTGCTCGTTCCAGTAGCGACACTTGGGTTGGATGGACGTAGCTACCCTGAATTGAACATACGAGATGAAACACATATTGCGGCTCAAGTTTTTAGCACTGGCTCGGCGCTTTCAGTAACCCAAGAAGCTGCTAAGTATGCAGACCCAGTACTTGCCGAAGAGGGCGGTGCAGTACTCGCAGCGGCTATTACTCGCACCAATACAGTTGGCGATCTGTTTATTCAAGACGAAGTAGGTGAACTTCTATATCGCACACGTGAGAATCCTGCGGATATGCGCCCGTTGGGAGTCGTGTTGTTTGGTCGAAACGATGCGAACATGCCGTTCAGTGCTGGCGATAGGAAGTTAGTAGTTGCGGTTGCTTCTCAACTTGGTACCGCACTGCACAATGCTTCTTTAATGCGTACTGCAGTTGAACGCGAGCAGTTTGCGAGGGAAATGCGACTCGCGCATCACCTACAGTTAAAACTCCTTCCTGATCCTTCAATTGTTGCGCCTGAGGCACGCGCAGCTGCCAAGGTTATATCTGCTGATAGCGTTGGTGGCGACTTCTTTCTTTTGGTTAGGTTGGACGCAAACAGAACCGGCGTTTTAATTGGTGACGTGTCGGGTCATGGCTATCAAGCCGCACTTGTAATGGCACTTGCGCTTAGCGCCGCGGGTATTCACATAAGAGCTGCAAACAGCCCTGCTGATACATTGAACGCAGTAGCCAACTCGCTTAGAGACGAATTGGAGTCGACAGAAATGTCGCTGACTCTATTCTACTGTGTAATCGACGCGGCTTCAGGAACGCTGAGCTATGCAAACGCTGGGCATCCTCACGCTTTTCATCACCGCGGCAACGGCGAGATAGTTAGACTGCAAGCGCAGTCGCTTCCAATAGGATTTGTGAACGAGACTGTTTTAGGCGAATCGGTAACGTGGGATGCATCAGACAGGTTGGTGTGTTTTACAGATGGCGTATCCGATGTGCGTAATACGCGCAACAAGCGGTTGGGAGAAGGTGCCATTCTCGATGTTGTTCGCAATTCTAATAGCAACGCATCACCCACCGAGATTCTTAGCTCGATTCTTGATGTCGTGTCGCGGCACCGAATTGGAACGACGTTGCGTGATGATATCACTGTTGTCGTTGTCGACCGAGTAGTTGCTTAATGGATAGCGAGAACTTTCAAAGCAATCAGCTACCGCGTGCTCGTAAGCGATTCGGACAGCACTTTTTACGCGACGGTGCAACACTAGATGCTATCGCCGATGCGTTAGGTGACGTTAGAGATACGACTGTTGTCGAAATAGGTCCGGGGCGTGGCGCACTTACCGATCGTCTTGTTGAGCGAACGAATAAGTTGGTTGCCATCGAAATCGATCGTGATTTGGCTGCTCACTTGGAACAGCGCTATGTCGACCGCACGAACGTTCGCATTGTCACCGGCGACGTTCTCGAACACTCGTTGGGAGATCTTGCGGGCGCGCCATTTGTATTAGCTGGCAACGTTCCGTACTACATAACAACACCGATAATTTTTCATGCGCTTCAACAACCGCGGCCGCTGGTGGCTGTTTATTTAGTTCAAAAGGAAGTGGCTGAGCGACTTGCTGCTAAGCCAGGTGAAAAGTCATATGGTGCATTAGGAGTGAATGTTCAAGCGTTTGCGAGCGTTGAGTTAATACGGAATGTCCCAGCGCGTGCATTTCAACCTCCGCCCAAAGTAGAATCCGCAGTTGTGCGAGTAATACCTCGCGCTGAGCCCGTCGTAAGCGGTGAACTCGAATCGACATATCGCAAGATCGTTCAGGCTGCGTTTGGCTTAAGAAGGAAGCAATTACTTCGTGTTGTAAGAACGATTACTGCGATGAGCGCAGATCAGAGTCTTGAGTTAATCAATGCTAGCGATCTAGACGCAACGGTTCGCCCTGAAACACTTTCACCCGCAGACTTTGCTCGATTAGTAACAAACATTGTGAAGGCCCGCCGCGTGTCAAACAAGGAGCCTTAGTGAGGCGTTAATTTAGCAGGGGCTCAATGTCCCATGCGTACCGGCGAACTAAATATTTACTACGCCGCACCGCGGCTAGGGGGCGTGTTAGTAAGTGCGAACGACAACCCTTCAAGTTCCATTGCCATATTAACTGTTTTTAGCGACACATCGGGAGGGACCTGGAGTTGTGTTGGTGCAAAGTTGAGGATCGCACGCACACCTGCCGTTACGAGCTTGTCGACCACGTCTTGCGCGGTATCGGCCGGAATGGCCAAAACAGCAATAAGCGCATTTTCCGTGCGTACGTCGTCTTCAAGCGTGGAAATATCGCGAACTGCAATCCCACCCCACGCGGAACCGACTTTCTGAGGATTGTTGTCATAAACTCCTACAACGCGAAAGCCGCGTTGCAAGAAGCCCTCGTAGCTGGCCAAAGCGGCACCAATCTTTCCGGCACCGACTATAACTACCCGCCATTCATGTTCGAGCCCCAGAATTTCCTTAAGGCGCGCAGTGAGCTCGGTTACAGGGTATCCCAACCCGCGTTTCCCGAAGGAGCCAAAAAACGACAGGTCTTTGCGAACTTGAGCGGGGGTGGTTCCACACAGCGTGGCCAATTCATCGCTGGACGCAGTCTGCTGTCCACCTGTCTCGAGTTCCTCGAGATATCGCAGGTACGTAGAGAGTCGTCGAACAGTGGAGTCAGCGATACGTTTCACGGGTCCTGTGCTTGTGAAAATCTTCACAAAGTTACCAGCCGCGCATCAGTTTTTCCAGTCGGACGCAGTGGCTAACTTTGCTCAGTGCCTGATCCAAAGCGCGTAGAAACGATATTAAAACCCCGGGCCGGTTCGCTCTCTGCGAGGGCCGCAGACCGGCTGCAAAGCGGTCCGCTTGATGCCGTTACGCTTATGTGTGACGTATGTCAAATCGATAGGCTTTCGGAAGACGCTGCCCAACGTATGGCCATGGCGCTTTTGGGGACCCGTGACGAGTTCGTACGTCTACCAGCAGGCTTATGGGCTCTCAGATCGCTACGCCAATCTCCCATGCCGTCGAGCAGTGCGCAGTTGCAGGCATCCGTGGCCGGAGCGGGGGCAGAGCACTATGCTCACAATGCTAATGTTGGTGAAAGTTCGTTCGATCAGATTTCTTTTGCGGTAGTGGATGTTGAAACTACGGGGGCTATCGCGTCACGAGGGGACCGTATAACTGAAATCGCGATCGCCTGTGTTGAACGCGGAAAAATCACCTCTGTTTATGAGCAGCTCGTGAATCCAGAACGCGTCATTCCGCCTTTTATCGCGTCACTTACAGGCATAACGCAAGACATGGTTCGCGACATGCCACTGTTTGGTGATATCGCAATCGACGTAGCTGATAAACTTGCAGGTAAAGTGTTCACTGCCCACAACGTAAAGTTCGATTGGCGGTTTGTATCGTCAGAAATTGAGCGTGCGTCAGGAAACGTGCTAAGCGGTCCTCGACTGTGCACAGTTAAGCTGGCGCGCGTACTACTCCCCGACTTGCCACGTCGATCTCTCGATCATGTTACACGATACTTTGGTGTATCAATCGGCTCGCGACATCGAGCCGGCGGTGACGCACTTGCGACAGCGGAAGTGTTATTGCGACTGTTGCGCGTAGCAGAAGATCAGGGGATTTACAGTTGGGAGGCACTCGGCGGTGTCATTAACCCGACTAGCGCTAAGGGCTTGCGGAAAAAGAAAAAGCGATCGCTCCCCCCACTTCCTATATCACTTTTTGAGGATAGCCATTTATGAGCGCTCCCGCTCCGTTAGTGGAGACACAGACAATAGGTAGACTTCGAGTCCACGCGATCCAAGCCGGCGGGCAGCAGTTAGATGGAGGAGCCATGTTCGGTGTTGTACCCAAAACTTTGTGGTCGCGACGAATTGAAGCCGACGATAAGAATCGCATTCCAATGGGAATGCGCTGTCTGCTCATTGAGCACGATGACGGTTTAGTACTTGTCGACACAGGTTCTGGTAACAAGGAGAATGAAAAGTTTCATAGCATATACGCTATAGAGAACGCGGGTCATTCTGGTCGTACTTTGCTAGAGGATGGCATTCGCGAAGCCGGTTTCTCAGTCGACGACGTTCGATTGGTTATTAACACACATTTGCACTTCGACCACGCGGGCGGTAACACTTGGCGTGACGAAGGTGGCAATGTACGCCCCACGTTTGCCAACGCGCGCTATGTTGTTCAGCGCGGCGAGTACGAATACGCGACCCATACTAACGAACGTACCGCTGCCAGCTATTTTGGCGCCAACTGGGATTCAATAGTTGCTGCTAATGCCTTCGATTTTATCGAAGGAAACCGTGAGATAGTACCGGGCATTTCTGTACGGCTTACGCCTGGCCACACGCCATTTCATCAGAGTATTGTGTTTGAGTCAGGTGGCGAAACCGCGGTGTTCGCGGGCGACGTGGTCCCCACTGCTCACCATCTCCCCTTACCATGGATAATGGGCTACGACGTTGAGCCATTGGTGACATTGGAATCGAAGCGGGCGCTTCTAGCCGACGCTGTTCGTGGGGAGTGGCTCTTTATATTTGAGCACGATGCTCACACCGGCTTTGGCCGCGTGGTTCACGATGGAAAGAACTACGCACTTCAGGGTTGACGTACGGCCCAATCCGCCTAGTTTTACAAGGTTGGGCTGCGTTACCTAACTTTACCTAAAGAGTTTGGGTGACAGAGGCCGGCGGGTTTAACCCGCAAACGTATAGCCGGCGGGGTGGTATGACCGCTGGCAACCAGTCAAGTAGGTTGGCAGCGAAGCCGGCCTCACCCTCTGGCCCCCACTAACGGGGAGCTGTAGGAGTCCATCGCATATATCGCTCGTTGGCGGGAGGCCTCCCGTTGCCGGTGTGGTGTAATGTCGCGGACTCCGTCAGGGGTTCGCGTTTTTTTGTTTCTCTCAAGGGAGTAGGCCTATTCAGGATTCCACGAAGCGTCCACCACGGGTCAATCGGCAAATCCGTATTAGCCCCGTTCGTGTGATCGCGGCCGATGGCAGTCAACTCGGCATCATGGAAGTCGACGCGGCACTGGCTCAAGCGGTTGAGCAAGGGCTAGACCTCGTCGAAGTCGCAGCTGCAGCGCGCCCACCCGTTGTCCGAATCATGGACTACGGAAAGTTCAAGTTCGAACAGGCCAAGCAGGCGCGGCTCGCCAAGAAGAAGCAGCATGTTATCCATCTCAAGGAGGTCAAGTACCGCCCGGGGATCGATGAGCATGACTTCGAGACCAAAACGCGCCACGCGCGCCGATTCCTCGAAGAGGGAAACAAAGTGAAGGTGACGCTGATGTTCCGCGGGCGACAAATCGCGCACCCCGAACTGGGGAGGCAGGTCGTTGACCGCGTTGCTACCGAGCTGGCAGAGTTGGCCAGAGTCGAAAGCGCTCCTTCCATGGAAGGAAAATCGATGACGATGATCCTCGCGCCGAAATAGTCGGACTGCGAGGAACAGCTGTGCCGAGTCCAGCGATGGATCGGTTTACGATATCCGTGAGCGAGTCATGCCAAAGATGAAAACCCACAGCGGCGCAAAAAAGCGCTTCTCCGTCACAGGATCGGGGAAGGTTCGCCGCTTGAAGGCCTATAAGAGCCACATCCTTACCAAGAAAGATCCGAAACGGAAGCGCGGACTGCGCCGCCCCGCAATCGTCGAAACGAACGGCGAAGTTAAGCGCATTAAGCGTCTCATTTTGGCCTAGGAGCACACACCATGTCTCGCGTAAAATCAAATACCGTACGTCTCAGACGTAAGAAGCAGGTTCTCGAGCACGCTAAAGGCGCATTCGGTGGACGTAGCAAGCTCTGGAAAGCCGCAAAAGAAACAGTAGAACGCGGATGGCGCTATGCGTATCGCGATCGTAAGAATAAGAAGCGTGAGTTCCGTCGCCTTTGGATTGTTCGTATCAATGCCGCGGCCCGCACCCACGATATGTCTTACAGCAACTTCATCAACGGGTTAAAGGCAGCTGGCATTGAGATCGATCGCAAGGTGCTTGCCGATCTCGCCGTTCGTGAGCCGGATGCATTCGCAGCAATCGCAGAACAGGCCCGCAAAGCTCTAGACTCTAAAGCAGCAGCCTGATTCGCGTGTTCTGAGTTAGTTTGCGGGGCCGGCTTCTTTCGCGAAGTCGGCCCCGCTTCGTTACTTCGCTACTATTCCGAGACCCGTGCAACTCTCTGAGTACATAGCGCTGGCTGATGCCATCGCGAACGACGTTCGTGATCTGCTCGCCAACGCCAAACCAGATACCAGAATCGATGTACTGAAAGGCCGCATTAATGCGCTCAAAAATGAGCGTATGGATGCCCTGCAGGCAGCCCTAAGAAACCTCTCAGGCGACGATCGAAAAACCGCTGGCGGTACTTTCAATACGCTAAAAAACTCTATCGAAGATTCCGTTAGAGATTTTGTCGCCAAACAGAGCGCTGCTAGTTCGAGCGATAGCAACGGTGATCTCACTATGCCAGCACGCGCAGAATGGGTCGGTGCGCGACATCCAGTTACGCTAGTGATCGACGAAATCTGTGCCATTTTCCGCGAGTTGGGTTTCACTATCGCGCTAGGGCCAGAAGCAGAAACCGAATGGTACAACTTTGGCTCTCTTAATTTTCCGCCAGATCACCCGGCGATGGAGTTGCACGACACGCTCTACCTAGGTGAGTCAACGTTGCTGCGTACGCACACGTCGCCAGTGCAGGTACGTACAATGCAAAAGTACTCGCCGCCCATTCGCGTGCTATGCCCCGGTCAGGTTTACAGACGCGACTTCTTTGACGCGACGCATGCACCAGCTTTCATGCAGTTAGAAGGACTCGCTGTCGATGAAGGCATTTCTTTTGTCGACTTGAAAGCAACGCTCGCAGAGTTCGCTAGAAGATTCTACGGTAACGGACGACGCGTAAGATTCGGACCTTCTTACTTCCCGTTCGTTGAACCAGGCGCGCAAATGGATGTAGAAGTCGACCTCGGCGATGGAAAAGGAATGCGCTGGGTCGAAATACTTGGTTGCGGTATGGTGCACCCCAGAGTTATCGAGGCCGCAGGTTTAGACAGCGAGAGATACACAGGTTGGGCATTCGGTATGGGGCCCGCACGCATCGCCATGTCTAGACATGATATACCTGATATTCGCGTACTCTACGATTCAGATATCCGCTTCCTGGAGCAGTTCGCACGATGATAGTCTCGCATGAATGGCTCAAGCAGTTCGTTCCGCACTCTCTCACCGCTCAAGAAGCAGGTGAGCTACTTAGCAGACATTGCGTTACGCTCGATAACATCGAAGAGGTTGGCGCAGAGCTCGCGCACTTCGTCATCGCACGCGTTGTTAAAGCCGGCCCGCATCCAAACTCAGATCATCTCTGGGTAACTAAAGTTGACGACGGAAGCGGGGAATTACTCGATGTCGTGTGTGGTGCTCCCGTAGTCAAAGAAGGCAGCATTTATCCGTTTGCACGCACTGGCACACAAATGCCTAACGGCATTGTAATCGAGAAACGAAAAATTCGTGGTGAAGTATCTAACGGTATGCTTTGCTCCGCTCGCGAGTTAGGGCTCGGCGATGATCACGCTGGTATAATGGAGCTCGAAACAAGTGAGCAACCAGGAACTCCGTTGCTTAACGTTCTTGCATTATCCGACTCACGCATTGATCTGGACGTTTTACCTAATAGACCCGATTTGCTATCGCATCTTGGTGTCGCGAGAGAAATCGCTGCACTTACGGGCGCGCCTCTTAACAGTCACCCTGTATCAGATTTTCCGAACACTCAATCAACATTTGCGGAGCTTTCGGACGCCAGCAGTGTGCAAGGTAAGAAAGCGTCCGTGCATGTAAAGGATTTGGTTAATTGCCCGCAGTACATTGGCGTTGTCATCGAGGGCGTTTCTGTTGCCGACAGCCCTGACTGGCTAAAGCGCAGGCTTGCTAGCGTAGGTATACGCAGCATTAGCAATGTTGTAGACGCCACCAATTATGTGCTTCATGCATATGGTCAGCCAGTTCACGCTTTCGACCTAGATAGGTTGAATAAGCAATCGATCGTTGTACGGCCCACCATTGCTGGTGAGTCAATAACAACTTTAGATGGTGCAACGCATAAGCTAGCTGAAGGAACAACTGTCATTTGTGATGGCGATGCTCCAGTTGCGCTCGCTGGCGTAATGGGAGGGCTTAATAGCGAAGTAACGGCTTCCACGTCGCGCATTCTTTTGGAAGTCGCATCGTTTAACGCGCGTTTTGTTCGTACAGTACGTAAGGCTGTGGGTATTTCAACCGATGCCAGCTACCGGTTTGAGCGAGGCACAGACATTCACGCTTTGCACGCGGTAGCGAAGATGACAGCGCAATTGATTGCGTATGTCGCAGGCGGTGAAGTTGTAGAACTTCTTAGCGTCGGAAGAAGTGCTGAACAGCATAAGGCCGTCACGCTTCGTTCTTCACGTGTGTCGACCCTGTTGGGAATAGACGTTTCTGACTCGGAGATTGCGCGCAGACTTGAGTTGCTAGGTTGTTCGGTAGCTGCAACTGGCAACGGTGTATTCGCGGTAACTCCGCCGTCTTGGCGCCACGACTTACTTATCGAAGTAGATCTCATTGAAGAGATCGCGAGGTTGGCGGGATACGACACGCTACCAAACGAGTTGCGTCCTTTTAGACCTGGTAATGCACCAGACGACGCGCTCCATGTTCGATCTGAAGCTGTCCGCGACGTGCTTGTGGCTTCTGGTTTTCTAGAAGCAAGGCCAATGCCGTTTACATCGGTTGGCGACGAGAGTACTCCGAGAGTCTTGAATCCGCTTGCGGAGGATGAACCATATTTGCGTTCGTCACTCCTTGATACACTTCGTACACGCGTAGAGTACAATTTTGCGCGCATGCAACGAAACATTCGGCTGTTCGAAGTTGGACACGCATTTGTAGCTAGTGGCGCTCGTTTGCCGCGAGAAGAAATGCGCGTTGCCGTTGTATTAACTGGTGACAGGCGTCCGATCCATTTTACGGAACCGAAGCCTCCGGCGTTCGATCAGTGGGATGCAAAGACGATTGCAGAAAGGGTTGCGCGTGTGGCGTATCCTGGCGAGCGAGTCGCTGTTGTTTCTGGAGCGTCCGGCGACAGTGATGTCGCGGGTTTGCTTTGGCAGATAGTTGTCGGTGAGAACCGTTGCGGTTCGGTTGTGCGTTTAAGTACAGATGCTCCGGAGTGGGCCGCTACGGTTTACGCCATCGAGATTTTACTTGGCGTTGTTTCGTCCGCGGATGTAGCTGCGCCGGCCTCTCATTTGCGTAGTAATACCGAAGACGTTGTTTCACCTAGTCGCACGTTTACACGATACAAAGCTTTGCCTTCTATGCCGGCCGCTGAGTTTGATTTGGCGTTGCTTGTAACAGACAACGTGGCAGCGATCGAAGTAGACGAGTGCATCCGTCGGTCGGCGGGTGAGCTTTTGGAAAGCCTCCTGTTGTTTGACGAATACCGCGGTTCGAATCTTGAGGCTGGTACTCGGAGTTTGGCGTGGAGGTTGACGCTACGCCATCCAGAGCGGACGCTTAAGGAGAAGGAGATAGAAGGGCGTCGTGCTAAAATCCTTTCGCAGCTTAGCAAAGAACTTGGAGTTCGTCCCCGTGCGACCTGAACTAGCCGCGTTTAAAGAACTCGATGTGCTCGTACGAAATTTGGGTGAACAGTTGGCCCAGTTTCGCAGGCGAGCACTTTCGGCCGAAGTTAAGTGCCGCGAACTGGAGGAGGCTCTGGTGCTAGCGGCAGATGAGCAAGTGAGACTTTCTGGACTGTTGCACGCTGCTACAAGCATTGAAGCTGAGCCAGAGGTTGCTACTTCGGCTATAAACGCCGGAGGCAGCGGCAAGTCGCTAGAGGCGCTCGAAGAGGAGAATAGGAAGCTACGGGAGCGCCTTGATAAAGCTCGTGAGCACACGGGACGCATGGTCGACCGAGTGCGATTCCTTCGTCAACAGCTTGGGAGTGCCCAATGATTGACAACAAGACACTGGTTCGGGTGAAGATAGTCGGCGAGGAGTACATGATCAGAACCGATGCTTCGTCCGACCATACGCGCGCCGTGGCCGACTATGTAGACCGCACAATCCGGGCGGTAATAGCGAGCGGAGCGACGGTCGAAACGAGCAAAGCTGCAATTTTGGCGGCATTGCAAATAACCGACGATCTTTTGCGTGAGCGGGGGGCGTGTGAGCAGCTCACCGCCGAGATTAGGAGCTTGTCTGCTGATATCAAGCCACTCTTGCCGCCATCTATGCGGCGAGAGGACCCTTCGGCTCCAACTAACCAGCATTCCTCCTAGCGGGGGAGGGCACATACAGGTTGCCCCGTGCGGGTAGTTCCCGTACGTTGAACTGTATCGGAACGCAGCTTTTTACCCTCGCTCCCACCCACCTATGCGAGGGCTTTTGCGTGCCTACTGCACTACTGACTTCGAGCCCGCGGCAATGCCGTGGTGGAGTATAGATACATATGGGACCCTATCCCCTTGAGTCGCTTGTCGGCGTCCTGGGAGCGGTTGCCGTTGCAGTTATTCTGGGTGTACTGATCGGTCGCAGTCTTGGTCGCAAGGCAGAGTTGGCCGAACAGAATCGCGCGCGCGCAACTGGACAACAACAAGCTGAACGCCTTGTCGACGAAGCCCGTCGAGAAGCTGATAATATCCGTAAGAGTGCAATCGTTTCCGGTAAGGAAGAGTTGTTGTCGTTACGCGAATCTCTTGAAGGTGAGTTTCGGCAGCGCAGAATCGATGCCGAAAAGGAAGAGAAGCGCCTTACCGATCGTGAAGTCCAGATGGATAAGTTGCGCGAGTCTATTGAAGACCGTGACATCGAGCTTCAGAAACGTTCTTCGGAGTTTGGTAAACGCGAAGCACAAATCGCAAAGCGCGAAGAGGAGCTTCAGCGTGAGTCGGTGGAATCGAACAAGCGTCTTGAATCGCTAGCTGGCCTCAGCGCTCAGGATGCGAAGGCAGAGCTCGTGCGTCGAATGGAAGACGAAGCTCACGCCGACGCAGCCAACCGTTTGCGTGAGATCCGTGAAAGTGCAAAGCGCACTGCTGATCGCGAAGCGCGCAAGATTGTCGCGTTAGCCGTGCAGCGAGTTGCATCGGAAACCACAGCGGAAATAACGGCGTCTGCAGTTTCGCTTCCCAACGATGAAATGAAGGGAAGGATTATTGGGCGTGAAGGACGTAACATTCGCGCTTTTGAACTGGCCACCGGCGTAGACGTAATAATCGACGATACTCCTGATACCGTTGTTGTTTCCTGCTTTGATCCCGTGCGGCGTGAAACTGCACGTTTGGCGTTAGAGAAGCTGGTGGCAGACGGACGTATTCACCCGGGCCGAATAGAAGAGGTCGTCGCTAAGTCGAGGAAGGAAGTAGAAGCCGCAATTGTCGAAACAGGAGAGCAGGCTGCTTATGAAGTAGGGATTGCCGGCCTTCACCCTGAGCTCACAAAGCTCGTTGGCCGTATGAAGTGGCGCACAAGCTACGGTCAAAACATTCTCAATCACTCTAAGGAAGTAGCGTGGTTGGCGGGAATGATGGCCGCAGAATTGGGATTAGATGTAGCGCTCGCCAAGCGAGGCGCTTTGCTGCATGACATCGGCAAGGTGCTCACGCATGAGCATGAAGGAACGCACGTTCAGCTGGGTGTTGAAGTGGCAACACGTTACGGCGAAAATCCACTAGTCGTGAATTGTATTGCGGCGCACCACGACGATGTACCGCACGAGTCTGAGGTTTCGGTGCTTGTACAAGCAGCAGACGCCATTTCGGGATCACGTCCAGGAGCGCGTCGCGAGGCTTTCGAAACCTATGTGAAACGTTTGGAAGGTTTAGAACGAATTGCTTCTAGCTACCGTGGTGTAGATCGCGTTTTCGCAATACAAGCTGGTCGCGAGGTTCGCGTTGTTGTTACACCCGAACATGTAGATGACGTGAGGATGGCAGCTCTATCCGAAGAGATAGCACGCAGAATCGAAACGGAGTTGCAGTATCCTGGTCAGATTAAAGTTGTCGTCATACGTGAAACGAGGTCGGTGGATTTTGCGCGCTGAGTTAATCGATGGTAAAGCCATAGCTGCAGAGGTTCGTGCTGGTGTCGCAGAAAGTGTGAAGGCACTTGCAGCACGTGGCGTGGTACCGGGGCTTACTGTTGTTTTGGTTGGCGATGATCCGGCCAGTGCGACATATGTCGCGGCCAAGGAGAAAGCTTCCCGTGAAGCTGGAATGGCCGGCAACACGATTCGCTTGCCGGTCGACACCACGCAGGCCTATTTGCTGTCACTAATCGAACAACTCAACGCCGACACTTCTGTACATGGAATTCTTGTTCAGATGCCGCTGCCGAAACACATTGATCCCGATACTGTTATACGTCACATAAGACCAGACAAAGACGTTGATGGTTTTCATCCAGTAAATGTGGGAAAGCTGCTCATTGGCCATACCGACGGCTTTGTTTCTTGTACACCGGCCGGCGTCATGCACCTTCTTGCTCGTAGTGGAGTGAATACTTCGGGTGCAGAGGCAGTTATCGTTGGGCGAAGCAACATTGTTGGCAAACCCATGGCTGCGCTGCTCGTTCAAGGAGCTAAAGATGCGGATGCGACTGTCACCGTTTGTCATTCAAGAACTCGCGATTTGGCGTTTCATACACGTAGAGCGGATATTCTGGTTGTTGCTGCGGGTAGAGCCGAGTTTGTAACTGGTGATATGATAAAAACTGGAGCTGTGGTAATAGATGTAGGTATGAACCAGGTGGCGGACAGCAGTCGTGCGCGAGGTACGCGTCTTTGTGGCGACGTACACTTTCCATCTGCAGTTGAAGTGGCGTCAAAAATCACTCCAGTTCCCGGCGGCGTTGGGCCCATGACAATTGCGATGCTGTTGAGGAATACTGTCGTGGCCGCAACGCGAGCAATTGAATCGCATTCTGCCGTTAATGCGTTCACATCGCTAGCGTAGACATGCGTAAGCGTCGTGGTGAGGAGTTAGATCTTTTATATCATCAGGACACACCTGGTACAACGCCTGACGCTGCGATCTCAGTTCATGCTCTAACGTCCGCAGCGCGGGATCTGTTAGAGGGTGCAATTCTTCCAGTATGGATTCGAGGAGAGATTACAGACTTCAAGCGTCATAAAAGTGGCCACTGCTACTTTGTTCTGCGTGACTCTCAGGCACAGGTGCGCTGTGTCATTTGGGCGTCTCAACTGGAACGTATTTCTGTAACGCCTGAAGACGGAATGCAAATTGTCGCGATGGGGCAACTCACCGTTTGGCCTGCTAGAGGGGATATGCAGTTCACGGTGCGTCAAATCAAGGAAGAAGGTGAAGGTGCGTGGAGCGCTGCACTTGAGAAAGTTCGTAAGAAGCTCGAGCTAGAGGGACTACTCGACCCCAAGCGCAAACGAAAGTTGCCTGAGTTCCCCAATCGTATTGCAGTTATCACCAGTACAGACGGTGCTGCTCTTCACGATGTTATTCGTGTTGCGCGTAGTCGTAGCCCGCAGGTGGAGATAGTTGTTATTTCGGCTCGCGTGCAAGGCGAAGGAGCAGCTGCGTCGTTGTGTGACGCGGTTTCTCAGTTCAATAGGTGGGGTGATGCAGACGTTGTTGTTATTGGTAGAGGTGGAGGTTCTCGCGAGGATCTGCGAGCCTTTGACGATGAACAACTCGCCCGCGCTGTTGCGTCGTGTGTAAAACCAATCGTCTCAGCGGTTGGTCATGAAACCGATGTGACGCTGTGCGATTTGGTTGCCGATGTGCGCGCTTCAACACCGTCCGCTGCCGCGGAGATAGCCGTCCCATCCCGCAAGGACACGGAGGCTAAAGTCCGCAGTTTAGCAACTCGACTGGGTAACGCAGCACTTCGCCGAAGTGCAGTAGCTGCTACATCGATTGATAACGTGAAAGCGTTACTTGTAAAAGCTGCGATGCGTGCTACTGAAAGAAGACACGCTCGTATGGTGGCGCTCAGTGGAAGGTTGCAAGCGCTCTCACCTCTATCTACACTGGCGCGTGGCTATGCAGTTGCTAGGAGTAAGGAAGGAAAAACATTGGTACGTACAACTCATTTTGACGTAGCTACCGATTTCGAGCTTTGGATGCAGGATGGGAAGGTCCTTTCTACTGTAAAATCAGTAGAACCCCATGAATCGCTGGCCTCAGAAGGCGAGGTTACCTCGTGAAGTTTGAAGATACGCTGCGTAGGTTGGAGTCTATTGTTCATGAACTCGAACGAGATGAACTAGATCTGGACAAAGCGCTCAAGCTGTTCGAAGAAGGAATTGCACAGCTTCGTGTAGCAAACTCCGCGTTACAACAGGCTGACGCGCAAGTTAAGCAGTTGCGTGAAGAGGCCGACGGTTCGTTCACACTTGAATCGCAATAGTCGCGATGAATGAGTCGTTTCGCGGTGAGTGGTATTTCGGTGAGCGGTATTAAGGTGGCAAGCACTGCTCATTCGACGGTGCGGTCTGCTATTCAAAGCGTACTCGATAGAGTTTGCGATGAACAGCTCGTCGGTTTACCCGAGACGGTTGCAGATGCTATTCGCTATTCGCTAACAGGGGGCGGAAAGCGTCTTCGTGCCATTCTCATGCTCGAATCCTATGCGGCGTGTGGAGGTGTTGGTGACGCCCGCATGCTTGCTGCCGCGATAGAGATAGTACATGCCTATTCGCTGGTCCACGACGATTTGCCTTGTATGGACGACGACAACGTGCGGCGAGGCAGGGCAACCGTTCATAAGGTTTTTGGCGTTCCAGTGGCGACTACTTCAGGGCTCGCGATGGTTCCTCTAGCGGCGAAAACTGCGTACTTGGGGGCTACTGAATTGGGGCTTTCTCCAACTGAAGCCTCAGAATGTGTGAGGGAACTCATGGTTGCTGCGGGAGCTGGCGGGATGATTGGAGGGCAATTGCTGGATTTGGAGGCAGAAGGGATACAACTTTCACTGGATGCGCTGGAACGGGTTCATAGTATGAAGACCGGCGCCTTAATAGCCGCCTCAGTTGCAGTTGGTGCAATGGCTGCCCGTAGCTCGCCCAGCCGCCGCTCGGCACTTGCCAGCTACGGAGCTGCCATAGGGCTTGCTTTTCAGATCGCAGATGACGTACTGGATGTAACGTCGACAACAGCACAGCTTGGTAAGACGGCAGGAAAGGATGTTGTTTTGCAGAAAAGCACTTATCCCGCTCTGCTGGGTATCGATGGAGCAGTTCGTCGTGCCGGTTTATTGGTCGACGAAGCCTGCGACGCACTTTCAACCGAAGGGCTGCTTACACCAGCGCTTGAAGCCACTGCGCGCTTCATCGTTGAACGGCAGTCCTAATTTTGCATAGACGTGGATCGTCAAGAGATGACATATCCAATCCTTGATAACATCAGAAGTCCAGAAGACGTCCGAAAGTTATCTCGTACAGAGCTAAATGCACTCGCTGCAGAAATGCGCGCGCGTCTTATCGACGTATGCTCACGTACAGGTGGACACATAGGCGCTGGGCTCGGTGTCGTCGAGCTTACAATAGCTTTGCATGCAGTCATGGAAACCCCTAAAGACCAACTCCTATGGGACGTTGGTCATCAAGGGTATCCACATAAGCTGCTTACTGGAAGAAACGACAGGCTTGAAACACTGCGTCAAGAAGGAGGCTTGTCAGGCTTTCTTAAGCGCTCTGAAAGCGAGTACGATGCGTTTGGAGCTGGACACGCAGCTACTGCTATATCGGCTGCGCTTGGAATGGCAGCAGCTCGAGATGTAAAGGGAGAGAAATTCAAAGTCGCCGCGATACTTGGTGATGGTGCACTAAGCTCCGGTTTGTCTTACGAAGGGCTCAACAATGCTGGGCATTCAGAAACCGACATTATTGTTATTCTAAACGATAACGAAATGTCCATCGCGCCCAACGTAGGTGCGATGCATAAGTATCTCACGAGTGTTCAACGCAATCCTCTTTACAACAGACTCAGGTCGCGCATAGGTGACCTTGTTGACAACGCACCCGCACCTTTTGCCGGTGTAAGCAGCTGGGTGCGCAAATGGGAAGAGAGTGTCAAATCACTTCTTACCCCAGGGGTTTTGTTCGAGGAACTAGGCTTTCGTTATTTCGGACCGATCGATGGCCATGATATCGACAACCTCGTAGATACGCTATCAGCCGTACGAGAAATGTCTGGGCCGCGCTTAGTACATGTCATTACTCAGAAGGGTAAAGGGTTTCCGGCAGGTGAGCATGGCGAGAAGTGGCACGCTCTTCCTCCCGGTCACGACCCGAGCACTGGCAAGCAATTACGTGCGTCAACAGCTAACCCAGCGTATACCGCTTTGTTTGGGAAAGGACTCGTTGAGCTTGGGAACGAGCGCAACGATGTAGCTGTTATTACCGCTGCCATGCCGAGTGGTACTGGGACTGGCGCGTTTGCAAAGGCGCATCCAAAAAGATTTTTTGACGTTGGAATAGCCGAAGGACACGCTGTTACGTTTGCGTCAGGAATGGCAACAAAGGGCATTCGTCCTATCGTTGCCATTTACTCTACGTTCTTACAACGCGCATACGACAACATTATTCATGACTGCGCGCTACAAGGACTACCAGTTGTTTACGCAATGGACCGCGCTGGTTTGGTAGGCGAAGACGGTGAAACGCACATGGGGCTGTACGACATTGCGTATATGCTAACCGTGCCTGGCATGACAGTAACGGCGCCGCGAAACGCTACCGAGATGCTCGCTTTGTTGCGAACTGGAGTAGAACAAACCCAGGGTCCGTTTTGCGTACGCTTCCCACGTGATGCATCACCAGACGTACCCGACGATTTTTCTACTATCTCAGCGTTGCCAATGGCGAGCTGGGAAGTGCTTCGCAAAGGTCGCGACGTAGCAATTCTTGCAACGGGCACAATGGTTGACCCATCGCTCGCTGCTGCAGAAGCTCTCGCTGCCGACGGTTTAGACGTCACGGTTGTTAACTGTCGCTTTATCAAACCCTACGACGAAGTTACCCTTAACGCCATTCTTTCAAATCACAGCCACCTGTTAACCGTCGAAGAAGGCACAGTTATAAACGGCTTTGGTTCGTACATGAGCTCAGTTGTGCAGCGACTTGCACCTGGTACTCGTGTTTCGGTTCACGGTGTGCCCGATAGAATCGTGTACGCAGCGTCACGCGCTAAGCAGCTTTCCTCGCTAGGGCTAGATGCCAGTGGGATAGCAGACCGAGTGCGCGCAATGCATGACAGCGAGGCTTTAGCCGGATGACAGTTCGCGTTGGTGTTATCGGACACAAGGGATATGCGGGACTTCCGGACATGCTTCGGAAGCTTGTTGAGATAGCACCATCGCTCGGGCTTCAACCGCTCTTTGACGATGAACTCGCCGAACTGTTAGGTACTTCCGGAACGTTACATTCGCCCGAGTCAGCCGATGCGTTGTTCACGCTTGGCGGAGACGGCACGTTTCTTCGAGGCGCTCGGTTTCTTCACGGCAAGAATGTTCCTATTCTTGGGATCAACCTTGGTAGGTTGGGCTTTTTAACAGCGTGCAGTGCACTTGAGTTTGAGGAAGGTGTACGGCGGTTCGCTTCTGGCGACTACGCTTCTGAACCGCGTATGATGTTGGAAGCATTCGCACTAGATGCTGATGGCAGTGAGCGGTGCAGATGGTTGTCGTTAAACGACGTGGTGATGCATAAAGGCGGCGTCGCACGTCTCGTAAAGTTTAGCGTTTACGTAGACGACGAACCCATTGCATCGTATTCTGCTGACGGACTTATCTTTAGCACGCCAACAGGTTCGACTGCCTATTCGCTTTCAGCGGGTGGCCCGATAATGGTGCCAACGGTTGAAAGTATTGTTTTAACTCCGATCTCTCCTCATACTCTGGCTATGCGTCCATTGGTTCTGCCTCACTCTTCCACGTTAACAGTGCGTGCGGACGATGGTCCTGGCGAGATTTTGGTTACGATCGACGGGCAGGATGGAACTACATTCACGGGCGGCGAATCACTACTTGTTAGACGCGCGTCTTCTCAGGTTCACATTGTACGTTTCCCAGGCACAACGTTCTTTTCTCGCCTCCGCCATAAACTGGGTTGGGGCGGCTTAAGTGAGCGAGACGGCACAACTTAATCGCGCACATGCTTACTGAGCTGCGCATACGTAATCTCGCTGTAATCGATTCAGTTACACTCCCGTTTAGCGGCGGGTTTAATGTTCTCACCGGTGAAACCGGTGCAGGCAAGAGTATCATTGTTGGCGCCCTATCTTTTTTACTGGGTGACCGTGCGTCGGCCGACAGAATTCGCGACGGATTTGACAAAGCTTTCGTTGAAGGTGTGTTCGCCATTGCAGAACAGGATTCACTATCAGAGCTACTAAACGAATATGGTATTGATTTGGATAACGAACTGTTGATTCTTAAACGCGAGATATCGTCTACTGGACGTTCACGTGCATGGGTTAACGGTTCGTCTGTTACTGTTTCAGTATTGGCCGATGTAGGCAACCGGTTGGTAACTATCTGTGGTCAACACGAGGCTCGACAGCTCATAGATCCCGATAGACAACGTGAATTGCTGGATAGCTTCGCTGGCTCAACTTCAATAGCGAAATCGGTGAGCGATGTGTTTGCTGAGAACGCTCGTGTTAAGCGGGAGCTCCAGTTGCTCGTTAGTGAGAAACGTGAAGCTGCTAAGCAAGAAGAGTTTTATAGCTTTCAGTTAAGAGAAATTGAAGATGCACAGCTTCGCGATGGCGAAGATGAAACGATTGATGCTGAGATGGACAGACTTACGCATGCGGAAGAATTGCAAACAAACGCAGACGAGTCTTTGCGTCTCCTCTCGGGAGGGGACTCTAGTGTTCAATCGTTACTTGGCGTCCTCCGCAGAAAGTTGACCTCTATGGCCCGTATAGATGGTTCTGCAGAAAGATTGTTTGCGACGCTCGACAGTATAATGCTTTCCGTTGACGAACTCTCGCGCGATGTGTCGACCTATCGCGAATCTGTTGACGTAGATCCTGCGCGTTTGAGGATGTTAGAGAGCAGGCGTCACGAGTTGTCACAGCTTTTGCGGAAATACGGCCCGTCGGTTTCGGACGCGATCGCAACGGCTTTGGAACTGCGCGAACGGCTGTCGTTAACGGGAGGTTTTGAAGATCAGATAGCGCAGTTAACCGAGCGTCAACGTGAAATTGAATCATCTCTTAGAGACTTTTCGCTTGAACTCACGCGGTTGCGTTCGCTGGCTGCCCAGCGTTTAAGCAAGGAAGTAACCGCGTTGTTGCCGGAGTTGGGCATGGCCCATGCAGAGTTTGACGTGGTTCTTGAATCATTGGGCGAAGTAAGTGCAACCGGTGCTGAGTCAGTTCAGTTTGTCGCATCATTAAATGGTGGCGCGACTCCTCGCGCTCTTAACAGAATTGCATCTGGTGGTGAACTGTCGCGCGTTATGCTGGCATTAACGACAGTGCTTGCAAGGGTGCGAATGGTTCCTGTTTTGGTTTTTGACGAAATTGATGCTGGCATTGGCGGAAACGTTGCATGGCAGGTGGGTGCATTAATGCAGCGTTTGGCTGACAATCATCAGGTAATGGCAATATCTCATTTGGCGCAAATTGCGGCGCAGGCCCATTCTCATGTTGGCGTACGTAAGGGCGCGGTTGCTGGCGTTACATCTGCCGATACGACGCTGTTGTTAAACGAGGAGCGCGTCCTCGAGATTGCAAGGATGCTTGGTGGTGATGCTGATAGGGAGGTGAGCAGAGCGCATGCTAGAGAACTACTTGCTCGCGGGGCAGTGTAAGGCAGGTAGTTGCATTAACGTTTAACTAACGTTGTGCGTGATGCTGTTCTTTTATGTAGAGTGCGTATACGCGAGTTGATGCAGACGATTATTTGAATTAGCGTCGAGGGAAACCGGTATGAATTCGTAGCTCCAATCTGTCTGTCACAACTGCGGGAACAACTCCACCGGTTGCGGTCACTGGTCGAGTGTGAGTGTAAACCACCTCAACAGGTAGGCGTGACTTTTTGCGTGCGTAGCTAGCCAACGATGAATAAGTGAGTGCGATACCAGCGTTGTGAACTGAACTAGCTTGCATCTCGAACTGTGAGATTGAGCCTGTGGAGTCATTGAAGCTGAAATTATCTGTCGCGCTATTTTGCACTCTATATAAACCACTTATCCCGAAGAAGTCGTTAAACGATACCCTTGGTGCTAGCTCGATGGCGGTGCGCAATCCTAACGATCTGTTGACATGAACGACCTCATACGGGTGGAGCATTGTAGATTCGTCCCGCAGTGGTACGAGAAGTGCCATTTTATCGGCTACCGGTTTAGCGCCTTTCACAGTGGCGCTTATCCAGAAGCGTGCACCGAAAACAACATCAGTCGTGGATTTAAACAGTATTGCGGGCGTGCCGTTGCCGGTTCCCAAGTCGAACGGATCATTAGTTCTTGGCAGGTTACCGGACCCAAACCTCCACCCTGCTGTGATCGTTGATCTGACATTAGAGCCAACCGGTGAGAGTCGTGCGTGCTGATCGGCTTTAAACGAGTCGAACAGCAGAAACGTTCCTGTTACATCGATATCACCGATTCCCGCTCTGCGCACGTTCCCCAATGAAGAGTAGCCGAGCCCGAGTGAATTATCGGCGGCGATACGAGCGAAACCTGCCGATCCGAACACGAGCGAGGCGGCAGACGGCGTACTATTCTCGCCAATTTCATCAATGCCGAAGGAGGTGAACCCATCGCGTAGTGCTGCAATTGTAGCAATGACAGCTGCATGTTGTGCCGACCCTACTATGGGAGCGACCATACTGCCGCCTTTAACGCTATCACCGAATACAGTTGCCACCGACTGTTGAACGAGAGCTGAGCGTTGAATTAGCGCTTGAATTGCAGAGTTATTGCCTGTGATGAGTTCGCAGTTGGGTTCTCCGGCAGAGCTACACCTTTGAAGTTCTGCAGCGAGTTGTGTTTGAGCTGAGGCGAGTTCGCGCAACAAGAGTCCGTTGGCGCTGCGCGCTTGCGTTCCGCTAGTACTCCACGCGGGATTCTCGCCGACATTTGCACCGGTTCCATTCTGGTTAAGTACAAACCGAGTAGTGGTTCGCGCTTCTACGTATGGAACGGCCACAGCGACCGAGATTCTCGAAGTGACTCCATACTCGACCGTTAAGGGCGTGATATTTTCTTGCACTTCAGCGTTCGCGTTTAGGGCGCCGAGCGATATTTGGAAAGAGGGATCTCCAACTAGCGACTGTATGGCGAGTTCGGCATTAGCGAGCTGAGGTAAGTGGGCAACGCCGAGTGCGGGGGTATTGAGTCGTGACAGAATAGGAGAGCGAGCGGCGCCGGTTGTTGAGTGGGAGTTAAACAGTTGATCATATCTGTTCCAATTGGCTCCTATGTTGAAGCGCATGCCTCCTTTGGGTACGGGAATAGCGTCATCTCCGGCACCTGCGACACGTTGAGCGCTGGCGGTAAGCGGGAAGGCAATTAAGAGGATACCGATACACAGGATATGGGAGATCGATGCGGCGGAGTCTTTCGAAATTTTGGGCATCATCCTAGACAGATGGGAAACTGTTGTATCGGATCGTAGGGACTTCGCAAGGAGTGGGCGTGGGAGTAATAAAAGTAATGCTTGTGGTTGTTGTTACCGCTGCCTTGCGAGCGTTTGCGGTTTCAGGCTAGGTTATAGGGATACGTAGCATTGCGGGAATAGCTCAGTTGGTAGAGCACAACCTTGCCAAGGTTGGGGTCGCGGGTTCGAGTCCCGTTTCCCGCTTCTTGCTGGTGTCGGTGCGGTTGGCCGTGATGGGCGAGTAGTTACCTGGATGGCGAAACCGGTAGACGCGAGGGACTTAAAATCCCTTGGCCGCAAGGCCGTGCGGGTTCGAGCCCCGCTCCGGGTATAGAGGGAAAACCGACTATATGCATGATTTCTCCTGTTCTGCTTTTTTCGGATGGTTAGCCTGATAGTTAGCCAGCTGTTGGCGGCTTTTGAGCGGCTCTTTGCGGATTAGTCATAATGACAATTTTGTAATTCTTCTGTCATCGTTGTGAAAGTCTTCTTTTTTACCTTGTTCTTCATCATTGCTTGACGCTGTTCGTCTAGTAGTCAAGTAGTGACCTCTTTCTCCGAAGACCAAGAACCTAGACAAGCTGAATGCAACCACGGGCGACAGTTAGAGATTCAGTCATCCCTTACAGTCTTACGCGACGACAGTTTGTACAGGGACTTTCTGCGGGCGGTGCACTGATGGGAATGGGGATGCTGCTCCCAGCCCGAAGTTGGGCTTTGAGATCAGAGGGACAAAGGGAAATACCCTACACCACGCAGTTTGATCTGAGTATTGGCGAGTCGGTAGTTAATTACACTGGCAAGGAGTGTAGAGCCGTAACAGTAAACGGTACGGTTCCCGGTCCAGTACTTAGATGGAAGGAAGGTACTCGCGTACAGATTCGAGTACGTAATGATTTGCCTCGCGGCTCCGTTCACGGTGACATAACATCACTCCATTGGCATGGCATTCTGCTTCCGTCGTCAATGGACGGTGTTCCAGGATTGAGTTTTGATGGTATTAAGCGCGGAGAGAGTTTTCTTTATGAGTTTGATGTGCGTCAGTCTGGAACGTACTGGTACCACAGTCATTCTGGATTTCAAGAGCAGGGAGGAATGTATGGGGCGCTGATAATTGACCCAATTGAGCCGACTCCGTACGCATTTGATCGAGATTATGTTGTTTTGTTATCAGACTGGACGGATATAGTGCCTTCTCGACTTTTTAGTCGATTGAAGAAGAACCCGGGCTACGATAACTACTATAAACGCACTCTATTGGATCTTGTTCGAGACTCACGGAAAAACGGTATTGGCGCAACGCTACGTGATCGTGAAGCATGGGGGCGAATGAGGATGTTGCCGTCAGATCTCTCTGACGTGAATGGCAACACCTACACATATCTGATGAATGGGGAGACATCCTTGTCAAACTGGACAGGGATATTCAAACCACGTGAGAAAGTCCGTCTTCGTATTATCAACGGTTCAGCGATGACCTACTTTGACCTGCGAATTCCCGGTCTCAAGATGACCGTGGTAGAGGTTGACGGACAACGCGTTCATCCTGTTTCGGTTGACGAACTAAGAATAGCAGCGGCGGAAACATTCGATGTTATTGTGGAGCCGGCAGGACAAGATGCCTACACAATTTTCGCGCAGGATAGCGCGCGTACGGGCTTTGTTTCTGGTACTTTGGCGGTTAGTGAAGGAATGAGAGCAGACGTTCCCGCTGTTGATAAGAGACCGATGGTTTCAATGGCAGACATGGGGCACGGCAGTCACGGTGGTGGTGAGGGTGGTGCAGGCGGGCACAACGGGCATGATGCGCATGGAGCACATGGTAGACACGAAGCAATGGCTTCCCCAACGCATCCAGCAAGTGAACGGAGAAACCCGCTTGTCGACATGCAGGCACAAGCACCTGAGCCAAGATTGTCCGATCCCGGAATAGGCTTACGAGACAACGGGCGCAAGGTCGCTACTTACGCCGACCTAAGGACTCTATTCGCTGATCCAGACGGTAGAGAACCTCAGAGAACTATTGAGCTACATCTAACCGGTCACATGGAGAAGTTTGCTTGGTCATTCGACGGCATAAAGTTTAGTGACGCTGATCCGATACGCTTAAGGCTCGGCGAACGTGTACGCATAACGTTAGTTAACGACACAATGATGATGCATCCCATCCACCTCCACGGGCTGTGGAGCGATCTCGAAGATGAGCAAGGCAATTTCCATTTACGTAAACACACACTGGATATGCCTCCCGGAACGAAGCGCAGTTACAGGGTAACTGCCGATGCGCTTGGACGTTGGGCTTATCATTGTCACCTTTTGTATCATATGGAGGGCGGTATGTTTCGCGAAGTGAGGGTGGAAAGATGAACTTACTTGGCGGCGTCGTAGTTGTAGTCGTGCTTTTTCTGGAATCGGCTAAGGGCTATAGTGATGGCACCATGAACGATCCTGCACTGGTAAAGTCGAGCCAACATCACGATAGTGTATCGTCGCGTGCACCAATTGCAAAAAGTTGGAACAACGATTCTCTGAGCCACACTAACATGCATGTGCATGGTTCGAGCCTACATTCGTTCCTTCTCTTCGATCAGGTGGAGCTCTCACGCAAGCGGGGAAGTTCGTACTACGGATGGGACGCCACTGGATGGGTAGGAGGTGACTTAACCAGAGTCTGGCTTCGTAGTGAGGGAGCTATTACCGGCAAGCAAATTGAGAGCGCTAAGCTTGAAGTACTGTATGGAAAATCAGTGTTGCGTTGGTGGGATATTGTTTCAGGCGTTCGCACAGACCTTCGTTCGTCTTCAGCTAACACTTGGGCAGCGATTGGTATACAGGGGATCGCGCCTTACTTCATTGAGTTGGAAGCTACTGCCTATATCGGAAGTGGCTGGAGAACAATGTTCTCTCTATCGGCGGAGTACGAGACACTAATAAGTAATCGGCTAATCCTCTCATCGGCCTACTCTTTAGACGTTTATGGCCGTTCTGACATAAAGCGACAGGCTGGTGCTGGTTTAAGTACATCGGAGTTTGGCTGGCGCGTACGTTATGAACTGAATAGGCAGTTTGCTCCGTACGTCGGGATCAGGTGGGAGAAGAATCACGGTGAGACGGCTCGCATGCGTACGGCCGAACATAGTGGAGCAGCGGGTGGCATGTGGACGGCGGGAGTTCGAACGTGGTTCTGAGTTCGCCTTTCCCCTTAAAGCTTAGTAGAAAGGTAGATTGTTATTATGACAACAGTGCTTCTAGACGGCGTATAGTAGTGCTCAAAGCAATAGCGAAGCTCGGGCCAAACTAAGGTGAGACTTCTCGTTGTAGAGGATGAGAGCAAAACTGCGGATTATGTTTGCCGTGGTCTGACAGAGGCTGGCTTTTCTGTTGAATTGGCTAGGACAGGCATAGACGGACATAGGATGGCCACCTCCCAACTCTATGATCTTATAATTCTCGATGTCATGCTACCCGATATCGATGGGTGGCGCATACTGAAGGCTATAAGAACTATAGGGAACCAAGTTCCGGTGCTATTTCTTACCGCGCGTAGTAATATTGACGATCGTGTACATGGCTTAAATCTTGGAGCTGACGACTACTTAGTTAAGCCTTTTGCATTCGCAGAGCTTCTTGCTCGCGTCCGCACGCTGCTACGACGCGGTACGCATTCTATACATAGTGACTTTTTACAGGTCGCAGACCTGATACTAGACCTGCCTCGTCGCAAAACAACGCGGGACGGGAAACGAATTAGCCTTACTAACAAGGAATTCTCATTGCTGGAACTTCTTGTGCGTAGAGAGGGAGAGGTGTTGCCAAGGTCGCTTATCGCATCACTTGTTTGGGATATGAACTTTGATAGCGATACAAATGTAATTGATGTAGCGATTCGTAGGCTGCGTGCAAAAGTTGATGATGGTTTTGAGCAGAAGCTAATCCATACTGTTCGCGGAATGGGTTATAAATTGGAGATTGCTGAGAATGACTAATGTGCGCGTTCGTCGTCCAGCATCACTTGCAACTCGTGTTACATTGTTGACTAGTACTGCGATCGCCGTGGCGCTTTTGAGTTTCAACTGGATAAGCGTGCGCTCGTTAAATCAACACTTTGTTGAGCTGGACGAACAAGTTATCTCGGAAGTGGTCCAGGCGCTTATCGATGAGTTGGGAAGCTCGACTAATGACAATGAACATTTGGCTCGATTAAGTATTACTCGTGACGGAGTTTACTACTTAATTGTTGACAATGAGAATATGATAGTGAAGCAATCAGTCGATGGCCCCGATCTGACAGGTCGTGTTAGTATGGTGTCGTTCCAACAATCGCATTCGAAGCCTTGGAGCACGGTCACTTGGTCACAGAACGGTGTGCTTTATCGGGGGGTAACACTATTGGTCAACACGGATCGGCATACTTTGGGCAATCCGGTTCGTGTCGTTGTCGCTATGGACATAGATAGTCACCACCACTTTCTGGGAGGTTTCGTACTTATTCAGTGGTGGACATTATGCGTCGCCTTACTCATTTCCATCGTAGTTGCATGGCTTGCTGTTAAGTGGGGACTAATCCCTATTAGGAAAGCGAATGAGGAGGTTCAAGCAATCACATTGACTAAGTTGCACGTAAGGCTTGATCCTTCTGCGGTCCCAATAGAGTTAGAGGAAACAGTTGCATCATTTAATGGTGCGCTTGAGAGGATTGAAACGGGATTCGCGCACCTGGAAAATTACTCGGCTGACATCGCTCATGAGCTACGAACACCTGTTACAAACCTCACAACCCAAACAGAGGTAATAGTAAGTAAGGAGAGAACAATTGATGAATACAAGGAGGTGCTTTACTCGAATCTAGATGAGTTTAGGCGTCTTAATAGGATGATCAACGATATGTTATTCCTTGCTCAAACGGCCAATGATCCTAAGAATCTTGCTAGAGTGCAGTTTGATGTTGCGGCGACTATTTATGGACTATTTGACTACTTCGAAGCATGGGTTGAAGAGCGTGGAATTACCCTTAAACTTGTAGGGACTTCGACCTTGTTATGGGCGGATAGGGAGATGATTGTCCGTGCGCTCAGTAATCTGCTCTCCAACGCTATTAGGCACACTGAAAGAGGTGGTTTGGTGGCTGTCGAGTTATATCAAACTGGCGATACAACAGTTATTTGCATCGAGAATTCGGGCGCACAGATACCATCAAGCGATCTCCCTCACATTTTTGACCGATTTTACCGGTCGCGCACTCGCTCTAAATTATTCCAGACGAGTGAGGAACTGAGTGGAGTCGGCGGCAGCAAAGAACGAGGCGGGGCGGGTTTGGGTCTTTCAATTGTCAAATCAATAGTCGATGCTCATGGAGGTGAGGTGCACGTAAAGTCCAGCGATGATCGTACCCAATTTGAGCTTCGCATACCAAACCGTAATTGACGGATTCGGCGGTTGATGGGTGTACATGTCGTCGTTAATGCGAGGCGTTGCTGTAGCCTAGAAAGCCTGAGGAATTCTCTGCTACGCTAACTGGATTGAATTGACATGTGATTCGGTTCACTGTATACTAGCGCTGTACCTACAGTGGTTCATGTCCGAATCTTGAGGTGGGGGAGAGGTGCATGCTTATCCTAGGTTCTTGTGAATTAGAGTTGTCTCGACACAGACTTCGTTGTTCAGGTCGCGTAGTGGAGTTAACTCGTATTGAGTTACGACTGCTAGCGTTACTTGGCAGGTATCAGGACGGTTGGGCGGTAGAGTCTTTCCCATGCCGTCAGCTCTCCTAAGAAATGATAAAGAACACCAGTCGCAACTTATTCTTCTCGTTGATCCTATCACTGGGGGCAGCTCCTAGTTCGTTTGCGCAAGTGACGACTGACCCGCTAGCAGACGCTATAATGTCAGGGTTGCCGCGTCCAGACAGTAGGCTCGTATTAGCTGCCACAGAGTTCCATTCGCAGTGGCAGTTGCTATGGATCTCTAGTGAGGATACACGACTGCAGCGAGTTTCTAGTACTGATGTTGCGAAGAATCGAGTAACGTTTGTCCACTGTCACGATGACCATTACAACGACGCAGTTTCTTCTGACGTGAAGTACTGGGGGAACCCCAGCCCATATACAAGAATCAATAGTCGTCGACCTGTTTATGGTATTTGCCCGTCATGGATGCTATCGGGAGCATTGTATCAAGCTGGTGATGAAAGCGTTTCTCGCGACGGTGCGCTACTAGAGCGACTTCGGCCTATAGCTGCGCAGAGAAGGGCTCGGCTAGTTAGTCAGCTCCAAGCTTCGTACGTAAACGATCAAAGCAGTGTATGGATAACTGGGCAGCTTGCGCGGCTACTGGTGGATCAAGGGGGGCACGCACAAGCGAGCGCGTTCGTGAAAACTTGCTCCTCTTATAGGTGGTGGTGCGAAGCGTTGCATGGATATGTAGCAGCGCGTTTTGGCGAACAGCTGAATGCTGATTCTGCGTTTACTAGAATGCGTAGAAGTATGCCTGATAGCTTGCGCCATTTATGGGAAGACGTAGGACGTTGGTTACCTGAGGAGGAATGGAGTTCATATTTGCGTACTTCAGGTTTGCCAATAGACAGCTTACAGGAGAGACTTTGGTGGTTGGCCGATCCTTTGTATCGAGAAGCAGGCAATGCGCGGCGCGTTGAACAGGATGTTCGCAACATGGAGATTGTGTTGCGATCTATGACCGTTCAGGATGAACGATATTCGTTTGACGCACATCGTGGTGGAGATGCGTTAGCTCTCACTATTAGACGTTATGGGTGGCCAAGCTACGTTGGGTGGAGTGGAGAAAAGGATAGACGGTCTCATACAGCTTACTTAAGGGAATCATTTCGCTCACAGAAACTTCCGTCATACACCACATTCGAATACACGACAGATCGTGTTCGAACTCTACCGTTGCCTTCCGCAGTTCGTTCTCCGTTCGAAGCGTCCTCAACTGACTGGGAGCTTTTAAAAATCGATCCAACCACCGGTCCCAAAACCAACTGGTGGCCGGTTGAACACTATCGGCATAGTAGAAAGCTAGTCCAGCTTCCGAAGGGACAAACGGTATCAATGCGTAGACAATCCTACGTTGATGTTGTAAGCGCAGTATCAATGACGCATTCAAGCATGGAGCCAAATATGTCGTTCGATGTTTTGTTGCTGTCAACATCGGGGCCAAGCAAGGTCGATTCAATCGACCAACAGATTGTTTCCGCAGGCTCATCTGCTGTACTTCGAGGACAGATTTCACAATCGCCTACGCTACTCGCAATTGAGGCGCTAGGGGTGGGGGGCGGTGCCAAGGCGGGCGTAGATGCACGTACTCGCTTTGGCTATGCGCCTCTAGGGCCGCTGTCTTCGCTTGAACGTGGCTCTATAGCTCTTTCAGACATAGCAATTCTAGAGCGTGTCAATCCTGAGCTGCTTCGCTCTCCTAACGATACTTTACTAGGTGCTCTGCTGCCGACTACTAGTCTATCAGGAGACTCAAGAGTAGTTACACTGTATTGGGAGAGTTACGGCACTACTCCGGAAGACAGTTTGGAGTTCACTTTGGGGGTAGAGAGTGCTTCTACTGCTGGAGCCTTACGGCGCCTAGGTGCCGCCGTCGGCATAGCTTCAGATCCAACAACTTCTGTTTCGGTTAGATGGAAGGACACTGATGGTCGCGCCGGAACGACTACTTTGCGTGGCCCTGTGACGGTTCAGATGCGAGCTTTAACAATTGATCTTAGCTCACTTAGGGCAGGTAGCTACACTATTCACATAGCCGCGTCCTTACGCGATGGCCGGAGTGTGGAAACGCGAGCAAACGTCGAGATACTTCCATGACATTCACTAAGCGAGCAGTTCGGTTATATGGCTTGGCCACCATGCTTGTATGTTCAACCTTACATGCACAGCCCAAAGTTGCGTATGAAGAAAACGCTGTTGTATTCCGTAACATGATAGAGTTGAAAGTTTCTCCACCTTACTTAATGACACCTTGGCCGAATCCTCCTGTCGCTGGGTTCTTTGCATGGAAAATTTCTTTCGGAAACGATTCACTTTCAACCGTTGTCTTTCGTACTGATAGCGCAGTGACGGTGAAGAATACGGGAGAAGCACTTCGCGCCAGTAACTTCTATCGATGCCCTTCGAGTAGTTCTGTTATTCTCGATTGCGTCGACAAGTTAAAGGGCTCGGTGAGATCGGTATTCGGGGGCGGCGCTTTGGTGGTACAGATAACAGATTCGGCGTTCGTAAGACGCGTGAGAGAAGTTGGTGCTCGCGTGTATGTACGCGAGCTCATTGAGCCGGGTGGGCGATTCCACATTGATCACATAGGCGTCACGTACCGGTAGTGCGCGAAGTCCAGTTGTTCGGCCTCATGTCAGACAAACGACAAGCAGACGTATCCTGCGGATATCAACCGCACCTGCTATCTTTATCGTTATGTCAGACGTCGTCACGCTCGCAACCGAACTTCTTTCCGCAGACTCAACTACAGGGCGCGAACGCGACGCTGTAGACCACGTCGCGCGGTGGCTTGTTTCGCGGGGATGGAATGTCACCCTGCAGGAGGTTGAGACAGGGCGATCGAATGTTTGGGCTACTAGGCGGGGAGGGGGGGTGACGCTATCCACTCACCTTGATACTGTGCCGCCCTTTGTGCCGCCGCGTATTGATGGCACAAGGTTATATGGACGAGGCGCCTGCGATGCTAAAGGTATCGCCGCGTCAATGATGATCGCAGCGCAGCGCTTGGCTGAAGCGGGCGAGGAACGGGTAGACTTACTGTTCGTGATCGGTGAAGAGCGAAACTCACCAGGCGCACGCGCAGCCAATCGCTTGGCGCCTACCAGTAAGTGGTTGGTGAACGGCGAACCCACCGAAAGCAGACTCGCCTCTGGCTGCAAGGGTGCTCAAAGGGTTGTTGTTCGTGTTAGAGGTCGTGAAGCACATTCCGCATATGCTCACCTCGGTGCGAGTGCTCTCGAACCCATGCTGGATATGCTACCCGAACTTAGAAATATTGAGTTCCCTAGTGATCCCATTCTCGGCGAGACCACTTACAATATCGGTATTTTACGGGCCGGTACTGAGGCCAATGTCGTCCCGGGGCTCGCCGAGGCTGAGATTATGATTCGGCTAGTAGGTGATATCGGGCCAGTCAAGCAGCTTTTTGAGAAGTGGGCTGACGGACGCGCAGAGTTGGTGTGGGGATCGCACATCCCTGCGCAACACTTCCATACCATCGAAGGTTTCGAAGTCGCGCCCGTCGCGTATACCAGTGATATCCCATTGTTAGATCGTTGGGGCACCCCGCTGCTGTTTGGACCGGGATCAATACATGTTGCACATACTCCGATCGAGTACATTGAGATCGATGAACTTGAAGCCTCAGTTGGAGCATACGAAAAGATCGTCCGAACACTGCTGAACACATGAACATACCGGCATCACGCATCCCCGTTGCTGTACTCGGCGCTACCGGCGCGGTTGGACAGGCATTTGTAAGGCTGTTGCAACGCCATCCGTGGTTTGATCTCGTAGAGGTCGCGGCATCTGAACGGTCGTCAGGCAAACGCTATCGTGATGCAGTCAAATGGCATGAAGGAGATTTGGGCGACAACGTTGCGAATCTAACAGTTAAGCCGTGCGAAGTGGGATCAGTGGGGGCGCCCATTATATTCTCGGCGCTTGATTCCTCCGTCGCGGGCGAAGTCGAAGGCGAGTTCGCTTCAGCTGGCCGAATCGTGCTTAGTAACGCCAAGAACTTCCGTATGTCTCCGGACGTACCACTCGTTATTCCGGAAATCAACGGCTCGCATTTACGTATGCTATCCCATCAGCGTGACGTGCGAGGATGGGCGGGCGGCATTGTAACTAACGCGAACTGCGCATCAACAGTTATTGCGTTAGCGCTCGCGCCGCTACACGAACGCTTTCGAATTAAGAATCTGTTCGTAACTACCATGCAGGCTGTTTCCGGAGCCGGCTATCCAGGTGTTCCTTCGCTAGACATTCTGGGGAATGCGATACCATACATCGCAGACGAGGAACCCAAAATTGAATCGGAGCTGTTAAAGCTTCTGGGTGCGATAGACAACGATACTTTTGTACCTGCGTCATTTGGAGTTAGTGCTCATGCGAATCGAGTTGCAGTAGAGCATGGGCACACTGCGTGTATCTCTGTTTCGTTCGAGGAACGCCCAACCGTTGAAGAGGCGACCGCGGTGCTGCGCTCGTGGACTGGATACCCTTCGGTTCGCAATTTGCCATCTGCGCCACAACCAGCCATTGTTTTGCGCGAAGAGCCAGACCGTCCTCAGCCTAGGCGCGACGTGAATGAAGGCGGAGGGATGGCAGTCACAATAGGTAGGCTTCGCGAAGACCCAATCATGGACCTTCGAATGGTAGCGCTGGCTCACAATGTCGTGCGTGGTGCAGCAGGTGGTTCGATACTGAACGCGGAATTGCTCGTTGCAACCGGGCAACTCGAACAACTGCTCTCACGGTGATCGTCAGCAAATTCGGAGGTACATCGGTTGCTGATGCTGCCGCGATTAGTAGAGTAGCTGACATCGTTGCAGCGAGGCGAAGCAGGGGACCAATTGTTGTCGTCTCAGCACTTGGGGGAGCAACCAATCAGCTCATTGAGATAGCCAACAGGGCTGCATCTAATGAGCTGATTGTTGCATTGGCCTCAATTGAACAGTTGCGTGATAGACATTTGCAGGTAGCGACACAGCTGTTGGACGGTTCAGGTGAACTCGATGATGTCGTTTCAGACATAGGTATGGGGTTCGACGACCTCGCGCATCTTGCGGAAGCCCTTCGCACATTGGGGTACCTTACACCGAGATCACTTGATTCTGTGTCTGCTACAGGCGAGCTACTGTCGTCGCGAATAGTGGCGGCTGCGCTTCGTCGTCGTGGAATCGAAGCAGAGTGGGTCGATGCGCGCGATGTGATGATAACAAACGATCAGTTCTCGCGTGCAGAGCCAAACTTTGAGTTGATCGAACGAAACTCAGTTGAGCGTTTGGTACCAATGGTGGAACGCGGGTGTGTTCCAGTTGTCGGCGGCTTTGTTGGTGCTACAACTAGTGGCATAACAACGACCCTTGGTCGAGGTGGCTCTGATTATAGTGCTGCGCTGTTCGGCGCCGCGATTGGTGCTGATGCAATTGAAATTTGGACCGACGTTGACGGTATGCTTACAGCAGACCCGCGAGTTGTTCCCGAGGCGCGACTAATTGATAGGATTCGTTTTGATGAGGCCGCGGAGTTGGCATCGTTTGGTGCCAAGGTGCTTCACCCTAATACGATCGCTCCTGCGGTTCAGCGAGGCATTCCAGTTTACGTCTTCAACTCGCAACGTCCTGAAGGCACCGGTACAATGATCGCGTTTGAAGCGCCGCGACTACCTGTACGGGCCATTGCAGGAAAGCGACAAACATCTGTAGTGAAACTTCGGTCGGCGAGAATGCTGCTTGCGCCAGGTTTTTTGCGCCGAGTGTTCCAAGTTTTTGAAACGCACAGGACCTCGGTCGATGTTGTAGCAACGTCTGAGGTTTCAATATCTGTGACTATCGACAATCCCACCAATTTAGAGGCGGTCGTTGGCGATCTTATGGCATTTGGTGACGTATCGGTAGAGCGTAATAGAGGGATTGTTGCGATAGTTGGAGCCGGCATTGCCGACGGTAGTAAGGCGCTCGCCGATGCAATTGCCGCGCTAGGGCCCATAGCGGTACACATGGCATCGCTAAGTGCTACAGGAATCAACTTCACGTTGGTTATTGACGACGAAGAGGTACACCCGGCTATGCAGCGACTCCATCGCACTTTTTTTGGTGAAGCTTCATGAGTGAAAGACGCCTTCGCTTAGTGTTAATAGGTGATGGCAAGATGGGTAAAGCCGTTGCTACGCTTGCTGCGGAACGCGGTTGCGACGTGGTCGCACTATTAGGTGTTAATGACATAACTGCGGGAGTATCGGGTGAGGCGTTGAAAGGCGCGGATGTAGCTATCGATTTCACGGTACCCAGTGCCGCAGTACGTAACGCTGTGAGTTGTATTAAAGCTGGATGCCCTGTTGTTATAGGTACTACCGGGTGGTACGAAGAGCTTCCTTTGTTGCAGCATGCGGTGCGCGAATACCAAGGTAAGGCGCTCTGGTCGCCAAACTTTTCGCTGGGCGTGCAACTGTTTTTAGCTATCGCTGAGGATGCCGCGAAGCGAATTAGTACGGCATCGGCGTTTCAAGCCCACATTGTTGAAACGCATCATTCCGCCAAGCTAGATGCGCCATCTGGTACTGCTATAGCAATAGCACAAAGTGTTGAGCGTGGACTAGGAACGACTGGTATAGCGACAACATCAGTTAGGGTGGGCCATGTTCCTGGCACCCACACGGTGTTATTTGATGCGCCGTTCGAACAGATCAGCTTAACGCACGAAGCTAGAGACCGGCGTGTATTTGCCGACGGCGCTATCTACGCTGCGCGCTGGCTACATGAAGCGCAGCTTTCTGGCATTTATACAATGCGGGACGTCATTAACAACGCGCACACACAAAAAGTGGGGGAGCAGTGAGAGATCGTTCGTTGTTTGGGTGCGGAACCGCAATAGTCACTCCATTCTCCGATAACGGAGCCATAGATGAAGCTGCCCTTCGGGCATTCGTAGATTGGCAGGTCAGGGAAGGGGTTCAGTTCATTGTTCCGTGCGGGTCTACCGGAGAGGCTGCAACTCTAAGTGAAGTTGAGCATCGCAGGGTCGTCGAGATAACGGTAGAAGTAGTGAATGGTAGGGTACCTGTTGTTGCAGGTGCGGGTTCAAACGATAGCGCGCGCGCTATTAGGCTGTCGCGTGAAATGCAGGCTATAGGTGCAACACATTTGCTTCATGTTACACCGATGTATAACAAGCCGCCTCAACGTGCTTTAGTCGCGCATTTCAAAGCGGTTGCAGATTCAGTGTCTATTCCCATTGTTATTTACAACGTACCGGGACGCACCGCTATTAATCTCGAAGCAGCTACCTGCCTTGAGTTGGCGAACGATGAGAGGTTTGTTGCCGTTAAAGAAGCATCCGGCAACCTTGCTCAGATTTCGCATATAATCCGCGAACGCCCTGACGGTTTTGCCGTACTATCGGGCGACGATGCGCTAACGTTGGCCGTTTACGCACACGGCGGCGACGGTGTTATTTCTGTTGCATCGAATGCGACTCCTAAACTGTTGGCTGAGCTGTGTAAGTTCGCTGCGGCGGGCGACTTCGTTAATGCACGAGCTGTCGACAACAGGCTCGCGGCGTGGTTTACTGCTGCGTTTATCGAGTCCAACCCAATACCGGTTAAAGCTGCACTGTCGTTAATGGGGCATATGTCTAACAACGTACGCATGCCTCTAGTACCGTTACTCGACAAGCACCTCGAGTCGGTACGGAACGCACTTAGACGTGCTGACGTTTCCCTATAACTATTCTAACCAACGTAGTTCACTATGGCTTTTACCCTACATGAGCTAGAAGAGCGACTCAACGATCCTTTACTGCTAGACTCCGGTGTGCAGCTTTCGCCCGACGCGCAGCATTTGTTTGATCAGGCACTAGCGTTGCTTGAACGCGGCGAAATTCGTGCAGCTGTTCGTAGTGAAAGCGGACAGTGGAGTGCTGTGCCATGGGTTAAGCGTGCAGTATTGCTAGGGTTTCGAATAGGTCGCGTAGTTGAAATGGGGAGCAGCGGCGCTTTTCAGTTTTTCGATAAACACACCTTTCCTGCGCGGTCGTTTAGAGCCGAGAATGGTATTCGGATAGTGCCGGGCGGTTCTACCGTTCGTCGCGGCGCTTACTTGGCACACGGTGTGGTGTGTATGCCACCTATGTACGTTAATGTTGGCGCGTATGTAGGAAGTGGCACGATGATAGATTCGCATGCGCTTGTTGGTTCATGTGCGCAAATCGGTGAACGTGTGCATTTGAGTGCGGCCGCACAGATTGGTGGCGTGTTAGAACCTATCAATGCTTCACCAGTGATCGTAGAAGACGACGTCGTTGTTGGTGGTAATTGTGGTATCTACGAAGGTACAGTTGTGCGGCGTCGTGCTGTTATTGGAGCAGGTGTTATACTCACGCGCGGCACGCCTGTGTACGATTTAGTGCGAGAGTCTGTGCTAAAAGCGTCGGCAGATTCACCACTTGAAATCCCAGAATGTGCAGTAGTGGTTCCGGGAGCAAGACGCGTAAGCTCAGAGTTTGGTGAGCGCGAAGGGTTGTCGCTACAGACTCCAGTAATCGTCAAGTATCGAGACGAGAAAACAGACGCGTCTACGGCACTCGAAGGTTGGCTGCGCTAACGTGAGGTTTTTTTGAAACATTTAGAACGGAAGACTCCATTTGAAGTCTCCGGATCCATTCGTGTCCCTGGCGACAAATCAATAAGTCACAGGGCACTTATGTTGTCGGCTCTCGCGCACGGAAGGTCGAGAGTGAGAGGGTTGCTAGTTGGTGATGACGTACAGAGCACTGCACGCGTGCTTCGTTCTTGTGGATGCGACATACCTGAGCTTTCAGATGACATTGTTATAACTGGTGTTGGCGCAGGTGGTATGCGCTCTCCCGACGATTCGCTTTACTGTGGCAATAGCGGTACCACGGCGCGATTGCTTATGGGAGTTGTGGCTGGCAGCGATGGCATAACCGCGCAATTCGACGGTGATAGTAGCTTAAGATCGCGTCCTATGAACCGTATTGCCGATCCGCTTGCACGCGTCGGAGCACATATTCGTTACGACTCAGGCAAAGATGGGCGTCTTCCACTTACGGTTTCAGGTACAAAACTTAACGAAATCGAGTACACAAGTCCGCATGCCAGTGCACAAATAAAAAGCGCACTTCTGTTGGGAGGTTTTTGCTCGCGGGTAGCGGTAACTGTATACGAGCCCCACAAATCGCGCGATCATACCGAACGTATGTTAGCAGCTCGCGGCGTTGCTATTGAAGTATTGCCTAACGGCGTTCGTTTACAAAGCAATCAACAGCTTGAAGCATGCGACACGGTGGTTCCCGGCGACCCTTCTTCGGCTGCCTTTTTCGCGGCGTTAGCAGCGTTAGCTGATAGAGGTGAGATTCGATTGGAGAACGTTTGTTTAAATGAAACGAGGGTTGGATTCTTTGAAGTTTTGGCTCGTATGGGTGCTAGTGTCGCAACGGAATCAGTTACGATTTCCGGAGGTGAGCCGGTTGGGACACTGATTGTTTCTCCAGCCATACTGCGCGGAGTTACAGTTGCTGATAAGGAAGTTCCACGCTGCATTGATGAACTGCCGTTAGTCGCATGCCTAGCGGCTCGCGCAGATAACGGTAGCGAGACAGTTATACGTGGTGCGGCAGAGCTTAGAGTTAAAGAAAGTGATCGCATAACAGCTGTGGTTAACAACCTCCGTAGCATAGGTGTTGAGGCAAGTGAGTTGCCAGATGGATTAGTTGTTCGTGGAAGTAACTCTCCATTAAGGGGCTTTGTAACGACGTTCGGTGATCATCGTCTTGCGATGGCATTCGGCGTGTTAGCTGCGTGTCCGGAGAACGATATAGTTATTGATGACAAAGAATGTGCGTCTGTGTCCTACCCGAGTTTTTGGAGTGACTTGAACTCGGTTATCGCTAGTAGTAGTTCGCAAACGCAAACGCAAACGCAAACGCAAACGCAGAAGTCATTTGCGGACGTTTCCATTAAAGGTGGCCGCGTTAAGCATATGGTTATCGCCATCGACGGCCCAGCCGCGTCTGGAAAGAGCAGTACGGCGCAATGGGTGGCCAAGCGTTTAGCCGTTCGGCACGTCGACTCTGGTGCACTGTATAGGGCGATAACGTGGCTTGCGTTGGAGCACGCGGGAGAGGCTGCGAACTGGAGCGCTGACGAGGTCTCGAAGCTCTTTGGATTAGTTGCGTGGCGGTACTCGAGTAACAGCGTTCTTCCTGACGTTACAGGCGTTAGTTCCGACGAGGCCTTACGGTCGGCACGCGTTACGCAGCAGGTATCTCGTATTGCTGCTATGCCTGAGGTTAGGGCGTGGGTAAATGAGAAGGTACGCGAGGCGTCGTTAAATTCTGACGTAGTCGTGGACGGTAGAGATATTGGGACAGCCGTTTTTCCTGATGCGTTCCTGAAGGTGTTTTTGATAGCCGACCCATGGGAGCGGGCGCGTCGACGTTTGGTTCAGCGCTTGGGGAGACGTCCCACAGATAGCGAGATCGCGAGTGAGACCGAAGAGTTGGTGGCTCGCGATGCCCGTGACGCCACCCAAAGCGCTCCGTCTAGGGATGCTATAACCATCGATACGACTACCCTCACGCAGGAAGAGCAGGTCGACCGAATAGTTGCGCTAGCACGCGCAATCCAAGACAGGTTACAAGGCAGTTTAGAGGCGTAGGGCTTGCTTTTGTGAGCAACATCATTTCGAGTAGTTGCCAGCTGAAATAAAATTGGCTATCCTTAAGGGCTACCATAGAAATGGGCACTTTGCCCTCCATAACCATTATCTCGGCGCGGCGAGGTTTTTCCGCGAATCTGGAGACAACCCAAAGTATGACCGGCATCAGCACAGAGAATGAGATGCTCGACGAAATGGACAACGGCGACGCCGATTTCCCTTTCCCGAAGCTGACTGCGCGCGAAAAGCGCGACCTACAGAAGAGCCAGCTGCGCCCGCTCGCTAACCGTCGCCCCGAACTCTACGAAGAAGACGAGTTCACGTCCGACGAGTACGAGCGCATGATGGAGCTGTACAACGGTACACTCGCTTCCATCGAAGAAGGTGAAATCGTTAAGTCGACCGTTCTTGAAATCCGCGAGAACTTGGTCGTGCTCGATATCGGCTTTAAGTCCGAAGGCACGATCCCGCTCGAAGAGTTCAAGGATATGCCCGACCTCAAGGTCGGTGACGAAGTCGAAGTGCTCCTTGAGCATCTCGAAGATCAGGAAGGCTCAGTCGTTCTTTCCAAGAAGAAAGCCGACTTCATGCGCGTATGGGAACGCATTCGCGTTGCTTACGAAGGCGATGAGCCGGTCGAAGGTTCGCTGGTCAAGAAAATTAAGGGCGGTGTTGTCGTCGACCTCATGGGCGTCGATGCGTTCCTTCCTGGTTCGCAAATCGCGCTGCGTAGAGTCCCCAACATTGATGAGCTACTCGGCCATAAGTACGAGTTCAAGATCATCAAGCTCAACAAGCGTCGTCGTAACATCGTGGTTTCGCGTCGTGTAATCCTTGAGGCAGAGCGCGCTGGCAAGCGCGAGAAGCTCATGAAAGAGCTTTCCAAGGATCAGGTACGCAAGGGAATCGTCAAGAACATCACAGACTTCGGTGCATTCATCGATTTGGGTGGCGTCGACGGCCTGTTGCACATTACCGACATGTCGTGGGGACGTATTTCACACCCCAACGAAATGGTTCACATCGGTATGGAGCTCGAAGTCAAAGTGCTCGATATCGATTGGGATCGCGAGCGCATCTCACTTGGCCTCAAGCAACTCCAGAGCTATCCGTGGCAGGATGTTGCCGCCAAGTATCCGGTCGGTACACGCGTTAACGGTAAGGTTGTCTCCATTACCAACTACGGCGCGTTCATCGAGCTCGAGCCGGGCATCGAAGGTTTGGTGCACATCTCAGAAATGAGCTGGACACGCAACGTTCGCCACCCGTCGAAACTCGTTTCAATCGGCGAGGCAATCGAGGCAGTAGTACTCAAGGTCGACGAGACCGAAGAGAAGATCTCGCTCGGCATGAAGCAAACCGAGCAGGATCCGTGGGTCATCCTGCCGCTTAAGTACCCGGTGGGTACGCGCATTAGCGGCAAGGTCCGCAACCTCACCAGCTTTGGTGCCTTCGTCGAAATCGAGCCCGGTATCGACGGACTCATTCACATCTCCGACATGTCATGGACCAAGCGCGTCCAGCACCCGTCTGAGGTGGTTAAGAAGGGTGACGGAGTCGACGTTGTAATCCTCAACATCGATAGCGAAAACAAGCGTATCTCACTCGGCCTTAAGCAGGCTGAAGAAGATCCATGGCTTAGCATCGGTGAGAGCTATCCGGTGGGTACCGAACTGCCGTCCAAAGTCGTTCGCCTTATGGATAAGGGCGTCGTCGTCGACTTGGGTAACGACATCGAAGGTTTCATCCCGGTTAGCCAGCTAAACCCAGAAGGCACGGTAACCAATCCGGCAGACTTCACATGGGAAACCATGAACCTCGATGTACGCGTGCTTGAGGTCGATCCTATTCACCGCCGCATCGTACTTACGGTTACCGGTATCCCAGAAGAGCAGCCGCCTAAGCCCGATACACCGAGCAAGGTACACAGCTCTGAAGACGAGCCCGGACTGTAAAGTTTAGGTTGGTTATAAGAGAAGAGCGCTCGACTGCTATAGTCGGGCGCTCTTCTCTTTTTGCTCGGTGCTAGTACACGGAGTAACTACTTTTTGAACCGTTTGGTAATGTCCTCTAGCTTCCATGCGCCGCTAACGTATGATTCAAAAACAGCGCCTGCGAATACGCATACTAGAAGCAGAAATATCGAGAATGGCATGTAATCTCGTGCCACGTAATTCATTAGGTACATCACCGCTTCCATTACTCCACCTTGAGCACCGTACGCTCGTAACGGCTGATCATCTTTATACGGCGTTACAGCGATACCAAAAGAAACGAAAATAATAAACAGAGCTGCCATAAGCGCGAGTCTAAGTTGTGGGCTCATTGTTGTTTATCGCTGCTCATCATTGAGTTAAGCACCTCTTGCCGTTTCTTCGCGAACGCTAGAGGTATTACCGTAAAGCAACAGAATGCGAATACCGATGCGAATGCCTTCGCCAAGTATGCTGCTAGTTCAAGCGACGTCGCCTCATCTTTTGATTTGAAGTATAGGCTCACGACGCCCAGTGCAGTTCCCAGCGCTAGACGGCCTAATAGTTCCCGCGTTTCCCGTCCTTCCCGCTTGGCCTTGGTAACGAGCAACACCAATATGATTGCTGCAACCACTGCCAGCACGACACGCGTTGTTAGCGAGCTGTCCATATCGCAAGAGAGGTAGGTGGTTAATCATGCTGAGATTTACTTAACTGCTGCCGTATGTCTTAAAACTCGTTGAAAGAACAAATTGTTTGGAACGCGCAGTGTCGCTGGAGGCACTTCTTCGCTTAGCTGTCCTTCCTGCAGAGTTGTGAATATAAGATTGATATCAACTACCTTACCGCGCAACCCCGGTTTGTCGCTGGTTTCGAGCAACTCGACATGATCGTTAATGCGGAAGAGTCTCGTTGCGAAGATCATTACGGCGCAGAAGAGATTTGACAGAACGCTCCAGGCTGCAAAAAACGCAACCGCAGCCACTGCGGCGAACCCTGTGAAAGCAGTCCATAGCGTGCTACCAGAAACGCCGAGTACGCCGAGTATAAGGAGGAGTGTGGCAATCGATACGACGGCTCGAAAAAACCTGCGCCCTCCAACAAGCCATTCGCTTGGGAGCTGGTATTTGCGATGAAGACCTTCTAGGAACAAGAGGCTAAGCCATTGGAACACCCATGCAACGGCAATGATTGCGAGTATATAGCCAGTTGGCGTGAGGGCTTCTATGGAGTTCTGCAGCCAGTGCGGCATTTATGTAGAGTGGTGATGTTTGCTAGGTCTAAAAATGTAGGACAAGCAAAGTAGTTGTATTAGTGGCTAATTGGAAACGCTTGGAAACGCAAACGGCCCCGCTTTGCGGGGCCGTTTGGTAAAGACTAGCTGCTGTGGCTGCCTAAATATTAGGCTTTGCGGCGACGTGCAGCGAAGCCAAGTGCCGCGAGACCGGCGGCCATTAGCACGTAGGTTGACGGCTCGGGGACAGTCGAAATGCTACCGTCGAACTTGTCGGTGTCGAAGCGGAGGAAAGCGTCAGAGCCAAAGCCGCGATCAATTCCGCCGTTATTGAAGGTGATGTCGAGCTGACGGAAGATGTCACCTTCAGCCGACGCTCCGTTAAGTCCTACTGCTTGGCTGTAATGAGCCTGCGTGTTCCACTGATCGCCGATGACGCACACGAGAACCAAAGCAATGTCGCAGGATTCAAAATCGTAGCCGATATTAGAACCAGGCGTTCCTGTGCTTCCTTGCAGCCAACGATCAAAGAGGATGTTGGTTCCAGTGGTGCTAAAAGATAGGCTTGTTAAACCTGCTCTATTGGTGTTGTTGAGCGACCAGTACCCGAACCATGTGTCAGTGATGCCTAGCTGAGCGATTTGAAGATCGCCGTCGCCCCATCCGTAAACTGGGCCGAGGTTAGCAAAAGAGTAGTCCTTACAATTGGTGCTCCAGCAAGCGCGAAGATTCACGCCGCCCATCTGGTTAACGTTAACCCCGTCGATGATCGAACCGGTAACGTTATGCGTGGTAGTGTTGTTTGAAGTGACAGTCTGCGCGCCTGCGGATAGCGCGAATGCGGTGCTAGCGGCTGTGATGGCGGCCAGTCTAAGCATGCCTTTCATAGATCGGAGGACCTTTGGAAACTCGGTGGAGAGGTGAGTGATGACGCTCTCTTTCCTGTAAGGTTTATGCCAAAATAAATGTGACATGCATTGTGCAAAGCGCGACAATAGGTATCGCTGTAAGATCAATGTATAGAAAACTATAGATGATATTGTTTAATGTGAAACATTACATAACTCTAAAGTGCTGCTATAAATGAAATGTCGCGACGACCCTACAGGGCCGTCGCAACATCGCTTCATGTTTACAAATTAAGCCTGGTTGCGGCGACGGCGGGCGAAGAAGCCGAGTCCTGCGAGTCCAGCGGCCATGAGCGCGTAGGTTGACGGCTCAGGAACTACCGAGGACATCTTTTCGAACTGTCCGCAGAGCTTACCGTTGTCGCTTTCGGAGTAGACGCGGCCATCGATCGGGTCGAACGACTTGCAGTAGTTGGCGGCGCTGCCGGGGTGGGGGGTGTCATAGCCGACAACTGCGAAACGGTACTGGTCGGAGCCAACGGTGAACCAGTTAGACCATGCTCCGCCGGAGAAGCTGTATGTTTCCTTCTTGTTCGACCACTTGGTATCATTGTTTATGTAGTTCACAGTGAGGCCATCATAAATGACGGGAGTGCTGGTCATGTTGTTCAGGAACAACTCGAAGCGCAGAACCGAGCTCATGTTATTGGCGGTGTTGGTCTGATCATCAAACCTGAACCAGCCAAGGTTGAAAACATTCGACTTATTGTCGGCACCGAAGCTAATAGCAGTCGAGCCTCCGCTAGATCCAGCTGCGCCGGGAGTAGGAGCGCGCTCAAACGTGAAGTAGTCGTCGCCAGACGATGGAGAACCAGGCATGCTCCACTGTGTCGAGGCGGCATTTGAGGAGCACGCAGACGTTGTGTTCCCTGATGACGTGTAGTGCCTCGTCGATGAGCCGCTAGCACCTAAAAAGCACGCGTCAACGCCGTTAACCTGAGTTAACTGAGCTTCTGCGGTTGAAGCTAAAGATCCAAGGAGCAGGGCTCCGCCGAATGCGAAAACAACTCTTTTCATCTGTTTGATCCGTGTAGTGGAGAGCAGGGTGATACGATATCCAGACGCTTAAAGGCATACGAAAGTCCCGTGCCAGTAACTGATTGTTATAAAACACCTTGCAAATTGCAGTGAAAGTTCTTTGTCGATGTCGCAAGCTCTTCTATATCAACAAATTACAGACTTCTTACATGAAGCCTTGAAAATAAAATAGCGCCACATTCAGTGATCTGAACTGTGGCGCTATCTCATCAGTGATGCACTAATGCATCAGCAAACCGCACAAATATATGGTATAAGAGTAGGCCCTTTGGAGATAGACTGCCTCCTAAGCCAAGCCGCCTTTAGCCGATCAAAAGACCGCTGCCAGCTTCGTCGTCCTCGACAATCTTACGCTGAGAGCTCTTGCCCTTCGATACCGAACCGCTTCCAGTGCCTTTAAGCGATACCCATCCCAAAAAGGCAAACAGCAATGAGAACAAGCCGGATACCAGCCCAACTCTGAAGAAGGTGATCTGGAAACCTTGCATAGCGCGCGACGTTACGATGGTCTTTAACTGCAACGCGTCAAGCACGAAAAGCACTAATGACGCTCCCATCACTAAAGCCATAATGATTGAGAGTATGCCAATTGTGCGTGAGATGCCTCGGGATTCAGAACTCCTAGCTATAAGCGCAATGAGCACTAACCCTAGGAATGGAAGTAGTAGAACCGATGACAGGGACCCAGCGGCTTGGAAACGCCACTGAATGTTTCCGAATTGCAGCGGCCAGAGCTGTGTAACAGCTTGGAGGGTCGGTATGACGATAAGCAAAAGCCCCGCCAAGTACGCTAGGCGACGGGAAGGCGCATCATCTTCAAGATTGAACATCGAATCGGCGGGTTGAGATATGTTGGGTTTGCGTTGGTAACCAGGACGGCTTCCCGGCGCTCCACAAAGGACGGATAACGAAACAGCTCGTCACCGGAATAACTTCGGTTCGGCTCATCACAAATGCCACTGGTGTGACGATCATGCAAGCCCCAACGCCACTTCGTTTCAGCCTTTTTTCATGATTACCCCCTGCCGCCGTTTCGTTAAACCAACTTCCGCGCTAGCTTCACGCCCCATGTCCATGAAAGAGAAGCTGGAACGCTTGGCGCGCGCGCGGCATTCCTCAGAGCTCGGCGGCGGCGAAGCCCGCCTTGCAGCTCAGCACGCCAAAGGGAAACTGTCCGCCCGCGAACGGTTGGATGCGCTGTTAGATGAAGGTTCCTTTACCGAAATTGACAGGTTTGTCACTGCTCGGACGGCCGCGGACAACGAGGTGCCCATTTACGGTGATGGTGTCGTAACCGGGTCCGGCAGAATCGAAGGGCGTTTGGTTTATGTGTTCTCACAAGACTTCACGGTGTTCGGCGGTTCGTTATCGGAAGCCCACGCCGCAAAAATCTGTAAGGTCATGGACCTAGCGGTAAGGAATGGCGCTCCAGTTGTCGGACTTAATGATTCCGGTGGGGCCAGAATCCAAGAGGGTGTTGTGTCGCTAGGAGGCTATGCAGACATTTTCTTGCGCAATACGATGGCCTCCGGTGTTGTTCCGCAAATATCTGCGATTCTAGGGCCGTGCGCCGGCGGAGCCGTATACTCGCCTGCCATTACCGACTTCATTTATATGGTAAAGGGCTCCAGCTACATGTTCGTAACTGGCCCGAATGTGGTAAAAACAGTTACGCACGAAGAAGTAACAATGGAAGCGCTCGGCGGAGCAGACACACATGCAGGAACATCCGGAGTAGCTCACTTCTCCTGCGACTCCGAGATAGCATGCCTTAATCAGATTCGCGAACTCTTTCGCTACATACCGTCTAACAATCTTGATGAGCCGCCACACGCTGCATCGGTAGATCCTCACGATCGGCGCGACGAGTCGCTGTTAGCTGTGGTTCCCGACAATCCCAATAAGCCGTACGACATGCGCGATGTCATCGCGCGCGTTGTCGACGATGGCGATTTTTATGAAGTACACCGCGACTACGCTGGGAATATTTTGTGCGGGTTTGCGCACCTAGGTGGAACGAGCGTTGGTATCGTAGCTAATCAGCCCGCAGTTCTGGCTGGAGTTTTAGACATTAACGCATCTACAAAGGCAGCACGCTTTGTTCGATTCTGCGATTGCTTCAATATTCCTATCGTTACGTTTGAAGATGTGCCAGGATTTTTGCCAGGCGTTGCGCAGGAACATGGTGGCATTATAAGACATGGCGCTAAGCTGCTTTACGCCTACTGTGAAGCAACTGTTCCGAAGCTCACTGTGATTACACGTAAGGCTTACGGCGGCGCTTACGATGTTATGAGCTCTAAACACATTCGTGGTGACTTCAATGTCGCGTGGCCGACCGCTGAGATTGCAGTTATGGGTCCAAAGGGCGCCGTAGAAATCCTTTATAGAAAGGAGATTGCGGAGAGTGCTGACCCAGTGGCGGCAACCGACGCTAGGGTAAAGGAGTACACGGAGCGATTCGCCAATCCTTATATAGCGGCTGCACGCGGATATGTAGACGACGTCATTGATCCGCGTGAAACTCGCCCACGTTTAATTGACGCGCTCAAAACCTTACGAGGCAAACGCGATAAGAATCCCGCGCGCAAACACGGCAACCTCCCACTATAAGTCATGTTTAACAAACTACTTATTGCCAACAGAGGGGAGATCGCGCTAAGAGTTGTTCGTGCTTGTCAGGAATTAGGTGTCAAGTCGGTAGCCGTTTACTCCGAAGCTGATGCGAACGCTCCACATGTGCGCGAGGCAGACGAAGCAATACTTATCGGACCGCCTCCGTCTAATCAAAGCTATCTGGTGGGCGAACGAATTATTCAGGTCGCGAATGAGGTCGGCGCTGAAGCAATTCATCCTGGTTACGGGTTTTTGTCAGAGCGCGCGTGGTTTGCGCGTGCTGTACGTGAATCGGGGTTAGTGTTTGTTGGGCCGCCTGCTGAAGCAATCGAGGCAATGGGATCTAAAACAGCAGCGCGGTCACTGGCACTTAGTGCCAATGTGCCCGTGGTCCCCGGAACTACTGAGGCCATTACCAGCACCGACGAAGCGGTTGCGCTTGCAGAATCGTTTGGGTTTCCGGTATTGCTAAAAGCTGCTGCCGGTGGTGGTGGTAAGGGAATGAGAATCGTTAGAAACGCAGACGAGTTGGCTGATTCTTTGGGTGCTGCGCAACGTGAAGCTCGTAATGCGTTCGGAGACGACGCTGTTTACATAGAGAAGTACATCGAAGGTCCGCGACATGTGGAAGTTCAGCTACTCGCAGATACTCATGGTACATTCTTGCACTTAGGCGAGCGTGAGTGTTCGATTCAGCGTCGTCATCAAAAGATGATTGAAGAAGCGCCGAGTGTTGCTGTTTCGGCGGAGCTTAGATCTCTAATGGGAGCTACCGCTGTTAACGCTGCCCGCGCTGCTGGATATTCTAACGCAGGAACATGTGAGTTTTTATTAGATCGCGACGGGAGTTTTTACTTTCTCGAAATGAACACGCGCATACAGGTTGAGCATCCAGTAACTGAACTTGTTACAGGGATCGATCTTGTACAGTGGCAAATTCGCATAGCTGCAGGTGAGAGATTGCCATTTGCGCAGCAAGACATTGTTCCTCGTGGTTGGGCAATCGAGTGCCGCATAACTTCCGAGGATCCTTTTAACGGTTTTCTTCCAGCAACTGGAACGATTGACTACTTGCACACGCCGAGTGGCCCAGGTGTACGCTGGGACGGCGGCATTGAGACAGGCAGTGTGGTTGGGCTTCACTACGATCCGATGTTAGCAAAGCTCATTGTTTATGCAGCGAGTAGAGAACTAGCTATAACGCGCATGCAAAGAGCGTTGCAGGAGCTAACAATATCGGGGGTAGAAACATCGCGTGGGTTTCACTTGCGAGTGTTAAAACACCCTGATTTTGTATCTGGCGACATAAGCATTCAGTGGTTAGAGAACAACTTGAGCCTGCTAACAGACGAATCACCAGATGATAGCGATTTACAGCTAGCAGCTGTTGCGGCTGCAATTGCCGCGCATCAGGACAGGGCTTCTTTAAGAGCGGGCGGCGCTAGCGTTGCACAAGGCGTTCAACAAACGACGGCTTCGAACTGGCAACTACAGGCGCGCAAAGAAGGGATTCGCTAGCTGTGAGAAAGCGCCGTCGTCGTGCCACAGAGAAAGTAGTAGCAAATGTTGAGATAGAGCGCATTGCTGCGGGTGGCAACGGTATAGGGAGAGTGAACGGGCTTGCCTGTTTCGTTCCTCGTGCTGCACCGGGTGATATGTTGGCTGTAGAAATGAGCAAGCATGGCCGGTTTGCTACGGGGAGAATACTAACTGTCTTGCGTTCGTCTGAACATCGTGTCGAACCTCAGTGTGTTCACTACGACAACGATTATTGTGGTGGCTGTCAGTTGCAGCATATGACGTTAGAGTCGCAACAACATGCGCGTGTAACAATAGTTCGTGACGCATTGGCGCGTATAGGTAAGCGTGACGTTGCCACTCCACCTTTGGTCTCAGGGCGCAACGAATGGGGCTATAGAAGGCGGCTTACGCTAACGTTGGTAAGGAATGCATCGGGTGGCTACGTAGGGGGCATGCACCAGTTAAACGATGCGTCGTCAGTATTTGACTTGGTAGAATGTCGTATTGCGCATGAGTTGCTTGTTGAAGCGTGGGGTCACATACGTGCGTACACGCAATACTTACCACAGTCGCATACCTTGCGATTCGCACTGCGGCTGCGTGATGACAAATCAGTTGCTGCGATAGTCGAAGGTGGCGACGACTGGCCTAACGCGCTGACATTTGTGCGTCGAGTTACTGATAGCATAAAGACAAATAGTGGCGGTACGTTGACCGCTGCGTCGTTGCAGTTATGGTGGAAGTCTAGTGCAAGCGACTCTGCTGTGCGCGTTGACCGCGACAGTGCTGAGAAAGAACTTGTAGACGACGCGTTCGCATTTGTTCAGGTGAATAGTGAAGTCGCGGAACTTTTGCGAGGTTATGTTGCGAGTACGCTTGAATCACGCGGTTCTAAGTTCGTTGTAGATGCGTATGCCGGGGCTGGTGAATTAACGGAGCTATTGGCGAGAGCGGGTGTGCGGGTAACATCGATTGAGCTTGACCATCGAGCAACCGAGCGAGCGGCACTACGTGCTGCGGCTCTGCACAGTGGTGAAGCCTCAAATGAAGCCGCGGGTGGTGCCTCTAAAGTGTTAGTGCTTACCGGTGCGGTTGAGGATTTATTGCCGCAGGTACTTTTTGCGAGTGGTCGCGGATCGCAGAAACCATTAGGTGAGTCGTATGAAGTACCGGATGCAGCGGTGGTTAATCCTCCGCGTCGCGGCCTAGATGCAGCTGTGGTAGAGTGTCTTGATGAGAGTCGCACACTTAACACTCTTATTTATGTGAGCTGCGACCCTGCTACACTTGCACGAGATTTGGCGGGGTTGCATTCGTGGCGAGTTTCTAGCGTGCGTTGTTTCGACATGTTCCCACAAACGTCGCATGTAGAAACAGTTTGTGTGTTAGAGCGAAGCACTTTGTATGACAAAGTGCAGGAGCATAACGGTGCCGGTATAGCTATAGCGGAGGCGGAGTGAAGTATATCGTTGAAATAGGTAGCGATCGTCGATCGGTTTCAGTAGGTGAAGATCAGGTCGAGATTGACGGAGTGAAGTTGGAGGCTTCGTTAACTCGAATTGAGGGAACTCCGGTGGCTCTTCTCCGCATCGGCCGTTCAGTTCATAGAGTTCTTTTGAAACGAGTTACAGTGAGCGCTGGCGGTTCTACTGCCGGCCGTGGGAGTGCTCGTCGCGGTGGTTACACGATTAATGTGAGCGGCGAGCATTTTGAGGTTACCGCGCTTGATGAGCGCACTAGGCACATAATGGATTTGACGGCGTCTCAGGCAGGTTCATCTGGGCCGGAGCCGGTAGTAGCACCAATGCCGGGTCTTATTGTTCGCGTGTCCGTGTCTGTGGGCGACCGTGTTGGTGCTGGGCAGGGTGTAGTAGTAATGGAGGCAATGAAAATGGAGAACGAGCTTCGCGCGAGCGGGGACGGTGTAGTGACAGCGGTATTGGCGACAGCGGGTGCCGCGGTGGAAAAGGGAGCCGTTTTGGTGGAGCTTTCGGAGTTGTCGGATTGACAGCGCTTCCAATTCCTAGTAAGCTACAGATCTGTGGAAAAACGCCTTCGCGCCGGCCTCGGGCCGTCGTGAGGGGTTTTGCTGTCCGGTGTGCGCCGCAAGGTGCACATGTGTGCCTCGAGGCGTGCAACTATCCCGGGCGTACCTCATCTAACGCGTTTTAAAGACGTTCGCATGAAGACCTATAGCGCGACACCGAAAGACATAGACCGGCGCTGGTATATAGTAGATGCCGAAGGCATGGTACTTGGCCGACTAGCGTCGGAAGTCGCGAAAATTATTCGCGGAAAGCACAAGCCCATGTTTACGCCGCACATGGACACGGGCGATTTTGTTATTGTGATCAACGCCGCGAAGGTGCAGGTCACGGGCCGTAAGGCAGAACAAAAGACCTACTTTACCCATACAGGTTATATGGGTCACGAGAAGCTAACTCCGTATGCTACGGTAATGGCTAGTCACCCTGAGCGTATCATTGAGAAAGCTGTCTACGGCATGCTTCCCAAGAACGCGCTTGGCCGACAGGTTTTGCGTCGTAAGCTCCGTGTATTCGCAGGCTCTGAGCACCCGCACATCGCGCAGTCGCCCACTGAGCTTAAGTTCGCTAACGTTGAGGCCAAGTAATGTCTGAACAGATCCAGGCCGTTGGCCGCCGTAAGGAAGCCGTTTGCCGCATTTACCTAAAGCCAGGCTCCGGTAAGTGGGACGTTAATGGCCGCACACTCGGCGATTACTTCCCGCGCCCAACGTTGGTGTCAGCTATACAGCAGCCGTTCACGGCAACGGACACACTAGGAAGCTTCGACGTTAAAGCCATCCTCGACGGTGGTGGTATGTCTGGGCAGGCCGGTGCGGTGCGTTTAGCCGTTGCTCGCGCTCTTGTTAAGCTCGACGAAAGCAACAAAAAGAAGCTCCGCGAGCTCGGTCTTCTTACTCGTGACGCCCGTGAGGTTGAACGTAAGAAGCCAGGTCGTGCTGGCGCTCGTAAGCGGTTCCAGTTCTCCAAGCGCTAATTCGTTTTTCGGCCTGGGTGGCCGAGTTAGCGTATCCTTCACGCTGTCCGAGTCCGGTGCGGGTGCCTGTCTTAATTGCAGGTCGCGCCGGACGCTGACGACAGCGGACGACACAACAAAACAACACGCATGTCTTCAAGTCCTTCCCTCGAGCAGTTACTCGCTGCGGGCGTTCACTTCGGTCACCAAACCCGTCGTTGGAACCCCAAAATGCGTCGGTTCATTTTCGCCGAACGCAATGGTATTCACATAATTGACCTGCAGAAAACGCTTCGTCAGATAGAGCTGGCTCAAAAGCTGGTTCGCGAAGTCGTTTTGCGCGGCGAGAACGTTCTGTTCGTCTGCACTAAGCGCCAGTTGGCGTCCATCGTTCGTGAAGAAGCCGAACGTTGTGGCGGTTTGTTTGTCACCGAGCGTTGGCTCGGCGGTATGCTCACCAACTATCAGACAGTTAAGAAGCAGGTGCGCAAGCTCAAAGAGCTCGAGGCAGGCAGCGAAGAAGGTGGTGAGTTTAGCAACTACACCAAGAAAGAGCAGCTAATGATGACGCGGCAGCGCGATAAGCTTTCGAAGTATCTCGCGGGTATCAAGCCTATGCATCGCCTCCCTGGGCTGCTTTTCATCGTCGACTCGAAGAAAGAGCGTATCGCCGTATCTGAAGCCAATAAGCTCGGCGTTCCCATCGTTGCTATCGTCGACACTAACGCCGATCCAGATCTTATCACCGTTCCTATCGCAGGTAACGATGATGCTATCCGTTCGGTAGAGTTAATCACGAAGGCCGTTGCAGACACGATTGCCGAAGCGCGTCGTGAGGCGCCCGTGCGTCCGCACGAAGAAGAGCAGGAGTCATACACATTCTCCAGCGATCGCGGCGCAGAGCCGGCAGGACGCGGAGATAGAGGTGACCGTGGCGATCGCGGCGGTCAAGGTGGAGGAAATGACGAAGAGCGTCGTCGTCGTCGTCCCCGCCGTCGTCGTGCCAAGCCCGAAGCAATTGCTGCACGTCTCAAGGCTGGTACAGACGCAGCACAGCAGGAAGCCGGTTCCGATTCGTCCGACGCTGGAGCCGCTGCTCCTGCGCCAAACGACGCAGCCGAGTAATACTGGCAGCGGTGAACGGGTGTCCCGTTCGGTATCGTCCGAACGTTGCAGTATCCGAACGCCGCCGGCTTTAACCGGCGGCGTTTGTTCCAAAAGGGAGCTTCAACGCTCCCGTCGACTCTCAGTTATGTTCGCCTATCAATCGCGAACTCCTACATAAGCAGCATCTCACACGAGGTTCAGTAATGAGCACGACGATCACAGCCAAGATGGTTTCCGAGCTGCGCCAGAGAACAGGTGCAGGCATGATGGACTGCAAGAAGGCACTCGAAGAGACAGGTGGCGATATGGACGCCGCCGTTGAGTTCCTTCGTAAGAGAGGCATTGCAAAGGCTGAGAAGAGAGCAGATCGTTCAACCAGCGAAGGTATTGTTGGCGTTGAGATCGTTCAGGATGGTCGTGCCGGCGTGATGGTCGAAGTTGCATGCGAAACCGATTTCGTCGCCCGCAATGAAGACTTCGGTAAGGTGGTTGGCTCCCTCGTCGCACAGATGACCAAATCGCAGGCGCAGAACGCTGAACAGTTTCTTGCTGAGCCGTTTCTTGCGGAGCCAGGACAGAGTGTCGAGGAGTACGTTAAGGGTGCTTCTGCACGTACCGGTGAAGCTGTAAACGTGAAGCGTGTTGCTCGCTTTGACGCTGGTGATAACGGGATTGTTGGTATGTACCGTCACCACAACGGCAAGCTCGCAACGTTGGTTCAGATAACGGCGTCGGCTCCCGAAGTCGCTCAGCACGAATCGACGCGCGAGTTGGTTCGCTACATCGCCGAACATGTCGCGGCAACTTCGCCGCTTGCTGTCGATCGTAATGGCGTACCAGCAGATACAATCGATAGCGAGCGTCGTATCGCCGAAGATCAGGCTCGTCAAACTGGCAAGCCAGACGCGATGATCGAAAAGATCGCGACGGGTAAGGTAGAGGCGTTCCTAAAGGACGTAACGCTCCTTCCTCAGCCCTGGGTTCGCGACCCGTCTAAGACGATTTCCGCGTTGGTTGCTGAACACGGAAAGCTCGCAGGTGGCACGATCACGGTCGATCGTTTTGCCAGATTGCAACTCGGCGCTGAGTAATTCAGCTAGTGCCGAGCGACGGGAAGGACTCGACAGCACCGGTGGCATCTGCCGTGGTGGCAACTGCCACCGGTGCGCTTCGATACCCTAGGGTTCTTTTAAAGCTTTCTGGGGAGGCCCTAGCGGGCGATTCAAGAGTAGGCTTTGATTTTGAGCGAATGGGCTTTTTTGCCCAACAGATTGTTGAAGTGGCGTCAATGGGTGTTCAGTTAGGACTGGTCATTGGCGGGGGAAATATTGTTCGCGGTTCTCAGCTCTCCCAGCTAGGAATGGACCGCGTCGGCGCCGATTACATGGGGATGCTGGGCACTGTTATTAACGCTCTTGCGTTACAGGATCAGCTCGAGAAAAAGGGGCTAGATACTCGTGTAATGACCGCCATTCGCATGGAAGAGTTGGCAGAGCCGTTTATTAGACGTCGAGCCATGCGCCATTTCGAAAAGGGGCGCACCGTTATTTTTGCTGCAGGAACCGGGAATCCGTATTTTTCTACAGATACGGCGGCCGTGCTTAGGGCCATTCAGATGAAAGCAGATGTTATCATCAAGGCAACAAGCGTAGACGGCGTCTACTCGGCGGATCCAAAAACGGATCCAGGTGCTAAACTGTATGAGAAGATCAGTTATCGTGACGTGATGCTGGAAGAGCTGCGCGTGATGGATCAAACCGCGATCACGCTTTGCAAGGAAAACCAGCTTCCGTTAATCGTGCTGAACATCCATCAGCCGGGAGCTATATCCCGAGCTGTTCGCGGCGAACATGTGGGGACACTCGTTTCATGACTACTGCACAGATAGTTAAGGACGCGCGATCAGGCATGGAGAAAGGACTAGAGAACTCCCGTCGTGAGTTCTCTGGTATTCGCTCTGGCAAGGCGTCACCTAACATGCTCGACACTATTCGTGTTGAAGCTTACGGTTCTCAACTACCGTTAAACCAAGTTGCCACCGTTTCGGCGCCAGAGCCGCGCATTTTGCTTGTTACTCCTTTCGATAAGGGGCAGGCGAAGGCAATCGAAAAGGCAATTCGCGAGTCAGACTTGGGGCTAGATCCAGCTCACCAAGGCGGGATTATTCGCGTCCCTTTGCCTTCTATGAACGAGCAACGCCGTAAGGAACTCGTAAAGGTTCTTAACAAGCTCGCTGAAGATGGTCGTGTAGCTATTCGCCATGCGCGAACCGACGCGCGCGATCGTTTAAAGAAGCTCGATGGCGTGTCAGAAGACGAGAAGAAGTTGGCAGAGAAAGAGCTACAAAAGGTTCACGATGATTTCATCAGCAAGCTCGACGCCCTATTAAAGGCGAAAGAAGCTGAAGTTATGGAGGTCTGAATCCGCACTGCGGATTCAGCTGATGAAACTCTCCGGTACGTCTTCTGTGGAGTCCTCCGAGTCAGAGCTGCTGTCACGCATTAGAGTGCATGGCGCAGTACCACGTCATATAGCCATCATCATGGATGGAAACGGACGCTGGGCACGTGAACGTCACATGCCCCGTCCGTTCGGCCATCGTTCTGGTATGAAGGCCGTTCGTGCCGTTGTTGAGGGTTGTCTCGAAGCGGGCGTCGAGTGGTTGTCGTTGTTTGCGTTTTCTCAGGAAAATTGGCAGCGCCCCGAAAGCGAAGTCTCTGCGCTCATGTCCTTGTTAGAAGAATACGTTTCACGCGAGGCGGAAGAGTTGCGCAATGGCGGTGTTCGTGTGCAGGTGTTCGGCGATCTTGATCGTCTTAATCCTGCTACAGCGCGTGCAGTTAGTTCTGTTGTAGAAAGCACACGCAATGGCACTCGCCTTACACTAAATCTTTTCATTTCGTACGGTGGTAGAGCCGAGTTGGTACAGGCGGCGCGCTCGTTAGCTGAGGACGTTCAACGAGGAGCTATTTCTGTATCTGATATTGACGAAAAGGCGTTTAGCAATCGGTTGTTCACGGCTGGTTGCCCAGACCCTGACTTGTTGATTCGTACATCAGGTGAGCAACGTCTCTCGAACTTTCTGCTATGGCAGGTAGCTTACGCGGAGTTGTACATATCCGGCGTGTTTTGGCCTGACTTTAACAGAACTTCTTTGTACGAAGCTATCCTTGATTTTCAACGACGAGATCGAAGGTTCGGTCGTGTCAGCACATGAGCTGGCAACAAGCCGCGTGGATAGTAACGTGAGTGGCCAGCGAAGTGAGCTTGCCAGTAGGTTGCTGGTTGCGTTAGTTGGAATTCCGGTTGTAATCGCCGCACTTTATTTCGGTGATGCGGTTCTCGCTTCGTTGCTGGCAATAATGTCGGCATTAGCTGTTCGTGAGTGTTACGCGCTAGCAAGGCCACTTGGTGTTGAACCAATTGCGTTTGTTGGTGTTCCGCTTGCGGCGCTTATTCCAATCGCAGTTCACGGGGAAACACTTGGAGTGCTAAGCATTCCAGTGCTTCCTGCAGCGGTGTTGGTATTGTTGTTTGTTTTCGCTGTAGCTATTCCGCTTCGTGGCGCTGAGGGCAAGCCACTTGCTGCTGCTGCGATAACATTGGTTGGCGCCGTGTATACGGGTGGTACGCTTTCGTTTGCGTATACTCTTAGATATTTCGTTTACGCGATAGGTGACGTGGCGGGAATGCTGGTTGTGTTGCTTCCTGTTGTGCTTACATGGGCAAGTGACTCGGGTGCTTATTTCGCTGGACGTATGTTTGGGGGGCCAAAGCTAATGCCTGCTGTTAGCCCTTCGAAAACAGTATCTGGCGCATTGGGCGGCATTGTAATGACCGTAGCCGTGGCCTATTTGCTAGTGCATACGTTGTTGCGGCCGCATGCGCAGCTAGCATTTACTCCGTGGGGATTGGTTCTCTTTGCTGTAGCCATAAGCGTTGTAGCTCAGGCTGGCGATTTAGTCGAATCGGTGTTTAAACGTTCTGCTGGCGTGAAAGACAGCGGTACATTGTTGCCGGGCCACGGTGGCGCGTTAGATCGGTTAGACTCGTTGTTCTTTGTTCTACCGGTTGCCTACGTACTTTATCTGCTGTTGCTGGTTCCAGCTCCGCGGTGACGGTCTTTACTGGTAATCGCGACGCGGCTGTACTAGGCGTAGCTATTTTGGGTGCCACCGGTTCTATAGGTAAAAGTGCACTCAATGTATTGTCGCGGCATTCTCACAGATTTCGTTTAGTCGCTGTCACAGCTAACGCGAACGTTTCCGCACTTTCTGATATTGAGCGAGAGTGGAAGCCTGAGTATGTGGGGCTGTCAGGGAAAGCAAGCGATGTACCTGCGGGTTGGGGACGAAGTGCGGAGTGTCTTGTTGAAGCTGCAACACATGACGATGCAGATATTGTTATCAACGCGGTCGTTGGTGCAGCTGGACTTGCTGCTACGCTCGCTGCACTGCGAGAAGGAAAGCGAGTTGCTCTTGCGAATAAGGAGACACTTGTAGTTGCTGGGGAGCTCGTATTAAGAACTGCTCGCGAGTATGGCGGCGAGATAGTTCCCGTAGATAGTGAGCATTCAGCGATACTACAGTGTCTTACTGGTAAGCGTACGAGCGATGTTAGCAGGCTATTGCTCACCGCGTCTGGCGGCCCTTTCAGAACGTGGGACTCTGCTGCGATTTCGTTGGCCACGCCTCAGGACGCACTAAGGCACCCTACATGGGCAATGGGGAGTAAAATCACCATTGATAGTGCGACACTTGCCAATAAGGCGCTCGAGCTTATTGAGGCGCATCATCTCTTTGGTGTGAGCTACGATAACCTTGAAGTCGTAGTACATCCTCAAAGCATTATTCACTCGCTGGTGGAGTTCGTCGATGGCAGTGTGTTGGCGCAGTTGGGTGTTCCGTCTATGGAACTGCCATTGCTTTATGCGTTAACCTGGCCGGAGCGTGTGGAAGACTTCGGGGTAGCACGTTTGGATCTAATTTCTGCCTCGACTCTTACATTTGAGGGGGTTCGCCATGCAGAATTTCCCATGCTTGGTTTAGGGGTGGCTGCAGGACGTAAGGGGGGAGCGGCGCCAGCGGTTTATAATGCCGCAAACGAGGTTGCTGTAGCACTGTTCCTAAGTTCGCGTATCAGCTTTAGCGGTATAGGTAGCGCGGTTGACGCAGCTCTACAGAAGTACGGCGACCTTCCGGGCGATTCACTTGAGTCGTTGGAATACGCTGATAGTAGGGCTAGGGAATTCATGGTTAAACAGGCGAGTAGATAGAGCGTGTTAAACACACTTATGACGTATGCATCACCACTAATCGTGTTTGGTGTAGTGGTGTTTGTTCACGAGCTAGGTCATTTCCTTGCTGCCAAAGCAACCGGCGTTTACGCTCCGGTGTTTTCGCTTGGGTGGGGACGTCGTTTGTTTGGTATACGGCGTGGCGAAACCGATTATCGTGTCTCTGTGTTTCCGTTGGGCGGCTATGTTCGCATGGCTTCGCGCGACGACGAATCTATGGCAGGGATTGAAGGCGGTAAGGATCGCGGTGACTTTAGTGCTGCATCAGAGGCTTCAGAAGCGAATGATGCTTCGAAAGGTGCGCTGTGGGATCCTGAAGCAATGGCACCATTCGGTCCACGTGCGGTTCCGGCTGATCGTTGGGTGGAGAACAAATCTGCACCGCAGCGCATCCTGATACTTTCGGCCGGTGTTTTAATGAACATCCTGCTCACGATCGTAGTTTCCACAGGTGTGTTCTACTCCTACGGTAGCGCGTATCGTCCTGCCGTTGTTGGTTCAGTGGTAGAAGGCGCGCCAGCTGAAGCGGCAGGTTTGCGTAGCGGTGATCGAATAGTTGCAATCGATGGCGACAGCATTCGAGAATGGGGGCAGGTACTCGATATAGTTACACCTCGCACGTCTGGGACACTCACAGTTGTTGTAGACCGTAATGGTGAGCAGATCTCGGCCGTTGTTTCTCCGCAAGTCGCGACTTTGCACGATTCGCTCTCTGGTACATCTCGTCAAGTCGGACGTATAGGTATTCAGGTTGCTGACTCAATAGTTCGCTCATCCGTTGGCATAACGACCGCTGCAGGTATGGGACTTCGTGCCACTTGGGGTATGACAACGGAGGTTGCTGGCGTACTTAAGGGGCTCGTTAGTCGCGAAGTGTCTGTAAAGAACCTAGGTGGTCCAATCGCTATTGCTAGAACATCTGTTCAGGCGGCCAAGAGTGGTGCAGAAACATTTTGGTCGTTAATCGCATTCTTAAGTTTGAACATCGCGATACTCAACTTACTTCCGATACCGGTGTTAGATGGCGGACAGATACTTATTGTTCTCGCTGAAACGGTAAAGGGAAGTGCTTTTAGTGCGCGTTCGCGGGAGAACTTTGCTCGCGTAGGTATAGCTGCGGTGTTGGCGTTAATCGTTTTAGTAATGTTTAACGACATAACCAGCCTGTTTAGATCTTAAGCATGGCTGCGCTATCGTGCGTTGGTTCTAAGGGGTTGTTCTCACGCGGGCGTACTGCTGCGGTTCTATCGGCAGTTCTGTTGTCGGCTTGTAGCGTCGCGATCGCGCCGTCTCAACCTGTAGTAGCAAACGGTCGAGCGACGCGAGAGGCGTGGCGTTTTGATATTTCGTCGACAAATGACAGCACGGTAACTGTTGCGGTGCGCGATGCAAAGTGGTTGAAGTCGGGGATGCATGCATTGGCGGTAGATCCGGCAAAGCACGACACATTGGTTGCGACGCTTACAATTGTACGCGCTGATTCAACAGGTTTTCAGGCACTAATAACGGGGCAGCTGCGCCCTGTTGATACGTCGCACGTTGTTGTGGTAGAACCAAAACGTCCATCGCTACTAATGCGTCGCGATTTCTGGAAAGGCGCGGCTGGTGGCGCGCTTGCAGCAACGTTAGTGTTTCTAACTTCGCGCTAAGTAAAGCTACGGTTTGGGTAGCAGTCGCACTCTTATAAGTGGTGCGCTCGTTTGGTTCTCGCTTACGGTGAATTGGCCGTCGTGAAAGTCGTGGTAACCTGTCATGGATGCGGAGTACGTATATCGTCCAACCGGTAACTTCACGGTTTTCGTAGTGTCTGCTCGTACCGAAATCTGCGAACCGTCTTTTAACGATTGCATAGTTATCACTGACGCTGCAGGTTGCGCATCAAGCTCTACGTTGCCACATGGCCGCACTGCAAGCTCAATACGCTTGGTCTCGCCAGCGCGGAGCCTAACAGTTGTGTCTATTGCAGTCGACTTACAGGACACGTCTGCGTTCGCTATGCGCGCTTGGACTCTTACTGACTTTCCTGCAGTTATTTCAATTCTTGCGCCGCGAACAGCTCTTCTGTTGTCAACTGTGAGTACTGCTTCTGATTCTGTGTCGACAGTTAGGTAAGCACTTCGCACAGTTCCCGTGGTTTGGTTGCTGTTGTTAACAGTCTCAGCATCATTTGCGGTATCGTTTGCTCCGAATGCGCCATTTAAGGATGAATCTGGAAGCCCAGTACCAGCACGTGCGAGTTCGGAAAGGTTAAGACTGTCTACTGTTTCAGCTGTGTTAGTGTTTGAGCCTTGTTGAAAGGCGAAGAATACGACTGCTGATATTGCGAATCCTGCTGCTGCAAATGCTACTCGCCGTAACCAAACATTTCTTCTGTGCAAAAAAGTTACAGCCGAGAGTGGTGCAGGCGCGATAAGAGTCGCATCGGCCGAACCAGTGGTACTTCTAACTTCGCGTTCAGGTGCGGCGTCCAGTTGCGCGAGTGCATCGATTAAGCGTGTTGCGCTTTGTACTCGTTCGTCTGGATTCTTTGCCAACAGCTTCCGCAATAGCTCATCGAATTCAGTGGTTAGCTCCGGCACAGTATCGCGTGCAGAAGGTACTTCTGCGTTAATGTGCATAAGCGAAACAGCTTGCCAGTCTTCGCCTTCGTATGGGACTTTTCCTGTAACTGCGCGAAACATTAGCACGCCCAACGAATACAAATCGCTGCGTCCATCTGCCTGCTGTCCGCGCGCTTGTTCTGGGCTGAAGTAGTGAGGCGTCCCCATTACCTGTTGCCCGCCTGCTAACGTGGCGTCTGGTGCGTCTGGTAGTGCAGTGTCTAGTCGCGTTGCGAGACCGAAGTCGGCGAGCACAGCAACGCCATCGTCGAGCAATATGTTGTCGGGCTTTATGTCCCTGTGAACAATTCCAGCTGAGTGGGAGATCGTAAGAGCGGAGGCGACGTCGAGCCCAATACGAATAGTGTCCGCCTCTGATAGCCGGTGTACAAGCTCCAACCGTCGCGCGAGCGAGAGTTGGTATATGTCCATTGCAACGAACGGGGTGCCGTTGGATACTCCGACCTCGTGCACCGCGACGATGTTAGGGTGTCGGAGCTGTCTAGCGGTTTGTGCTTCGTGTTCGAACCGTTCTTTTGCGTCGGTTTGTCCTACGAACTCCGGTTTGAGTACTTTTAGGGCAACAGCAGTTCCGGAGTCGGTGTTAGCCGCCTCGTATACCCAAGAAAAGGTACCGGTTCCTAGCAGCCTGCTAGTTCGGTACCTGCCCAATAATTGTCCGAGATACCGGTCGGGCACGTCGTTAGTCCTTTACTTCTGGGTGGAGTTGCTGTATGCTTCCATGCTTCTCTAAGATTACGCGCAAAAACGGTTGCGCTTGACCGCGGTAACGAATATTACGACGATGGCGTTCGACAAGGCATCCACGATCGATAAGTTCCGGGCCCATGACGGGGACACCGGTAGCACACGGGTACAAGTTGCGCTCCTCACCGAGCGAATCAACTACCTAACCTCACATTTCCGCACGCACGCCAAAGATCATCATGGCCGACGCGGACTGCTGAAAATGGTTGGCAAGCGTCGTCGCTTGCTCGACTATTTGAAGCGAACGGACGTACAGCAGTATCGCACGCTCGTTCAAGACCTTGGTCTCCGTTACTAGCCAATTTCACGTCATTTCGTCGTCGCGCGGGAGCACGGTTGCTTCCCGCGCGATTTGCGTTCCCATGAGGTCATTCTGCACATGATGCATCGTATCGAGCGAACCTTCGCCGGTCGTCCCCTTAGCATTGAAACCGGGCGCATGGCCAAGCAGGCTTCTGGCTCTGCTGTCGTCCAGTTTGGTGAAACTATGGTGCTGGCCGCTGTTACTGTAAGTGACAACGTCTCGCCGCTACCGTTTTTTCCGCTTACTGTTGAGTATCGCGAAAAGACTTATGCCGCCGGAAAAATCCCCGGTGGTTTTATCAAAAGGGAAGGGCGCCCTCATGATCACGAGATCTTAGCAGCTCGTATCATCGACCGCTCCATTCGTCCGCTTTTCCCAGAAGGATTCAAGAATGAAGTGCAGGTATTCGTGTACGTCATTTCCGCCGATCAGGAAAATGACGCCGACGTACTCGCACTCCTTGCAACCTCCTTTGCGCTTAACGCATCGCGCGTCCCGTTCATGGGGCCAATCGCTGGTGTGCGCGTAGGACGCGTTCAGGGACACTGGGTCCTCAATCCAACTTTCAAACAGCTTGAGTTCTCAGACCTCGAGCTAGTTGTAGCCGGCTCCAAAGATTCCATCGTAATGGTCGAAGGCGGTGCGCTCGAGGTGTCAGAAGAAGACGTCTTAGACGCGCTACGTATTTCGCATGATGGAATTCGCGAGCTCATTGACATGCAGAACGAACTGCTCCCCAAGGTGCAGGTTCCCAAAATGGATTGGACGAAGGCCGAAACTCCAGAAGGTATCGTCGTTCGTACCAAAGAGCTTGCTTCCGGCAAGATCCGTGAAGCACTCAACCAGAAAGACAAGCACACGCGTATTGAGTCGGTTGAGCGCGCTAAAAACGAACTCGCCGAAGGTTTGCTTGCTGAGTTCCCCGACAACGCAAAAGACATCCAAACAATTTTGGGTGACGTTGAGTACACAGAGTTGCGTTCTCAGGTATTGGATACAGGCTTCCGTGTAGACGGTCGCTCTCCAACAGAAGTGCGTAATATCTCGATCGATACGACGGTATTGCCGCGCTCACATGGCTCCGCACTCTTCACACGTGGACAAACGCAAGCCCTAGTCGCCGCAACACTCGGCACCGCTAAGGACGCGCAGCGTTTAGATACCATCGACGAAGCTGGCGAGACAACTAAGTCGTTCATGCTGCACTACAACTTCCCGCCGTTCTCGACGGGTGAAGTTAGGCCAGTGCGCAGTACGAGCCGCAGAGAAATTGGACACGGCAATTTGGCTGAACGTGCGCTTCAGGGTGTGCTGCCAGATTTCGCTGACTTCCCGTACACGATTCGCATCGTTTCCGACGTGTTGGAATCAAACGGATCGTCGTCGATGGCATCTGTGTGCGGTGGTTCGTTGGCACTTTTCGATGCTGGCGTTCCAATGAAAGGCGCGGTTGCTGGTGTCGCTATGGGGCTCATCAAAGAAGGTGAGCGCTACGCCATTCTAACCGACATCCTCGGCACCGAAGACCATTTGGGCGACATGGATTTCAAAGTCGCTGGTACCAAGCAGGGAATTACCTCCATCCAAATGGATATCAAGATCGAAGGGCTTGATCTTGGAATCATGGAGGAGGCCCTTTCGCAGGCGCGAGAAGGACGTATGCATATTCTCGGCGAAATGGACAAAGCGCTCGCTGAGCCACGTTCAGATCTTTCGAAGTATGCGCCCCGCATTGTTACCGTACAGATCCCTGTCGACAAGATCGGTGAGCTCATCGGTCCTAAGGGCAAGAATATCCGCGGCATTCAGGAAGAAACTGGTGCTGAGCTCGCGGTCGATGATGACGGTACAGTTACAATCGCGGCCGTTGGTGGCGAATCAATGGAGCGCGCTCGTCAAATGGTCATGTCAATTACCGCAGAGCCGGTGGTTGGTGAGACATACGAGGGCACGGTAAAGAGCATCACCGCCTTCGGAGCGTTCATCGAGATTATGCCGGGCACAGAAGCTCTGCTGCATATTTCGGAAATGCGTCACGAGCGTGTTGAGAAAACCGAAGATGTTGTCAAGAAGGGTGACAAGGTTACGGTTAAGCTCATCGACCGCGACGAGCGTGGGCGTTTACGTCTGTCAGTAAAGGCGTTGCTTCCGCGTCCCGAAGGAATGCCAGAAGAGCAGCCGCGTAGTGAGCGCCCCAGCCGCAGTGAAGGTGAAGAGGGCGAAGGACGTGGTGGGCGCAACGGTGGCGGTCGTGGCAGACGGTGATCCGTCAGCTCTCCCTCCTAACGCAAGCTCTTCACTCCGAATTTCAGTTCTGAGCGCTGATGCGATGGTGCACCGATCTGGTGCACCGCTCAACATAAAGCGCACAGATTTACCGAACGGCCTGACCGTACTCTCGGAAACAGTTCCGGGTGTGCGGTCTGTTGCTTTTGGTGCGTGGGTAAAGGCTGCGACCGTGCATGAAAGTGCAGCACAAATGGGCGTTTCGCATATGCTTGAGCACATGGTGTTCAAGGGAACAGAAACGCGATCCGCTCAAGAAATAGCACTGTCGCTCGAATCGCTTGGTGGCTCGCTCGACGCCTACACAGAGCGGGAGCATACATCGTTTCAGGCGCGCGTACTCGATGAGAATTTGTTCGAGGCCGTTGATGTAATTGGCGACCTAATATTTCGTCCTGCGCTACGCGAATCCGATCTAATTCCGGAACGCAAAGTGATATTGGAAGAAATCAGCATGGTTGACGACACACCCGACGACGTTATTTTCGATCATCACAATAGCCTCCTTTGGGGCGAGCATCCCCACGGATTTCCGATACTGGGCACGCGGGAAACGGTGAGTTCATTGGGTGTCGCGGATTTGAAGGAGCTGCTAAATAGGGCGTATCACCCTGGGCGAATTGTTGTTGCTGCAGCGGGCGCACTTACGCACGAGCAACTTCTCGATACGCTTGAGAAGGCCGGGTGGAGCACGCGAGCGGCGGGCGCATCTGAGAGCTTTGTTGTGCCAGCCGCTTCGCCACTTCCTGCGACTTGCGCACATATAACGCGCAAAGATATTGCGCAAACGCATATAGTTATGGGTAGTTCGGCAATTTCGTACGCTGACGATCGTCGCTACGCATTTGCGCTACTTTCAATGTTGTTGGGCGGAGGCATGAGTTCGCGTCTGTTTCAGCGTGTGCGCGAGGAGTTAGGGCTAGCTTACAGCGTGCACAGCTTCCAAAGCAGCTACGCGGACACGGGCTCCCATGGTGTATACCTTGCTAGTGCGCCAGAATCGGCTCAGCAAGCATTAGACGCCGTTAGAGAGGTGTTGCTAACGGTGGTGGAGCAAGGAATTCCAGAGCCGGAGCTGGAGGCGGGGCGAAAGCAGCTTCGCGGACAGTTGGTTCTTTCGTTGGAAGGGGTATCTTCACGTATGTATCGCGCGGCTGTTTCTGCACTTTACAGTGAACCTCCCCGTAGCATCGACGAGATCAGTTCACTGATTAACTCCGTTAGTGGAGAAACAGTACGATCTGTCGCGCACGACTTTTTCGATCCATCAAAGTGGACAATCGTTAGCCTAGGCCCCAAGGGCGTTCGCTAGCGCAGTCCTTACACCTTCAAACGGCAGAGCATCAGAAATGCGCATCGGCGTCCCGAAGGAGATCAAAACAAACGAGAATCGTATCGCGCTTGTTCCAGCTGGAGCAGAGGCGATGATCTCCGCAGGCCACGAGGTGTTTATAGAAACTGGCGCCGGTCTTGGCAGCGGTTTCGAAGACGATGACTATCGTCAAACAGGAGCGAAGATCGTACCAGACGCGGCAAGCGCGTGGGGGAACGCTGATCTTCTGTTAAAAGTTAAGGAGCCGATTCGCGCGGAATGGCAGTACCTTCGCAGCGACCTTACGGTTTTCACATACTTTCACTTTGCTGCCGACGAAGAGCTAACGCGCGCTCATTTGGCTAGTGGTGCAACATGTATAGCCTATGAGACCGTTGAGCTTAAGTCGCGTGAACTACCGCTGCTCACGCCCATGTCCGAAGTGGCGGGGCGTATGGCGGTTCAGCAGGGTGCTAAGTACTTAGAGCGACTGTACGGCGGCCGAGGAATGCTGCTCGGCGGAGTGCCCGGCGTGGCCCCTGCTAAAGTTGTCATACTCGGCGGCGGTGTAGTTGGAACTAACGCTGCGAAAATGGCCGCTGGGTTAGGCGCTAGCGTCGTGATAATCGACTTGTCACTAGAACGCTTGCGTTACCTATCAGACGTAATGCCGGCCAACGTGCAGTTGGTGTATTCCAACCGCTACAACATTCTCGAGCACATTAGTAACGCCGATTTGGTAATCGGTGGCGTTCTAATACCGGGTGCTAAAGCGCCCAAGCTCGTCCGCAAAGACGATCTTGCCCGTATGCGTCCGGGCACTGTTGTTGTTGACGTGGCAGTCGATCAGGGTGGTTGCATTGAAACCAGCAAGCCTACGACCCACGAGAACCCAACGTACATAGTTGATGGCATCGTGCATTACGCGGTTGCTAACATGCCTGGTGCTGTACCGCGCACGTCCACGCTCGCGCTTACAAACGCCACCTTGCCGTATGCCTTGCAGTTGGCAAACAAAGGTTGGAGAGAGGCGTTGAGATCGAATCCGGCGCTAGCGCTAGGGTTAAACATGACCGAAGGGAAAGTCACGTATCGTGGTGTGGCTGACGCATTCGGCATTGAGTATCACGAACCCTCATCGTTCATTGGTTAACCACATAAAGAGTGCTCTAGGTCACTCTTTGGGCGCCTTGTTAGGTACGCCCGTGTCTGGTAGTTTTCGCCCACAGGATCGCAACGACAACCGATCATCTGTTGTCGCCATTTTTCGTGCTGCACGAGTACACACGCCCTGATGTTCTGGCCATTTAAGAAAGGCAATTCGCTGTTTCCCGCGAACGCCATCGCTGTTGACCTAGGTACGGCCAACACCCTCATTTACGTGAAGGGTGAGGGGATCGTACTTAACGAGCCATCTGTAGTGGCGCTCGATAGGGAGACAAAGAAAATCAAGGGCGTGGGTCTTGAGGCCAAGCGTATGCTTGGACGCACGCCCGATGGAATTATGGCTGTGCGTCCAATGAAGGACGGCGTAATTGCCGACTTCGACGTGACTGAGAAAATGCTGCGTTATTTTCTCACGCTCGTTATCGACAAGCACGTATTTAAGGTCAAGCCGCGCGTTATCGTTTGTGTACCGTCAGGTATCACAGAGGTTGAGAAGCGTGCTGTACGCGATTCCGCTTTGGGTGCTGGTGCTAAGGAGGTGTTCATGGTTACTGAGCCTATGGCTGCTGCTATCGGTGTTGGTTTACCCGTAGAGTCTCCAACGGGTAACATGGTCATCGATATCGGCGGTGGCACTACAGAAATCGCGGTTATCGCGCTGTCAGGTTTAGTTAGCGACACCTCTATTCGTACAGGTGGCGACGAGTTGGACATCAGCATCGTTCAGTTCATGCGCAAGAATTACAACTTGCTTATTGGCGAACCTACTGCTGAGCAGATAAAGATTCAGATTGGTTCAGCCTATCCTGTAGGTGACGAACGTGAGATGGAAGTTAAGGGGCGCGACCTTGTGTCAGGTATTCCCAAAACAGTTCGCGTTCATTCCAGTGAAATAAGAGAAGCTGTTCAAGAGCCGATTCAGCAAATAGTAGATGCTGTTCGTCGCGCTCTTGAAATAACCCCACCGGAACTCGCGTCAGACATCGTCGATCGTGGAATAGTAATGACCGGTGGTGGTGCACTTATTCGCGGGCTAGATGTGTTGCTCAGTCAGGAAACTGGGTTGCCTATTCACGTAGACGAGGACCCTCTCACCTGCGTTGTTCGCGGCACCGGTAAAATCCTGGATGACGAAGAGAAGTATTGGTCTGTGCTAACGTCCTGAGGTTTTCGTGGCGCGCGCATCAGCAGGCGCCAGCCGTCTGGACACCGGAATACTTGTTGGGTGCGTAGCACTCGCGCTGTTCGCGCTGGTAATGCCGTCGCATATTCGAGATTCGATATCGTCGGCGTTACGCAAAACGGTGCTCGCGCCTTTGGTAGAATTGGAGCGCAAGTCTGCGTCAGTTCGTGCCTCAATTGATACTCGTTCACAAGTACTAGAAACACGCGGTAAAACAGTTTCCGAGAATCTGGTGTCTAGTGAGATTCGAGACGAGAACGAACGTCTGCGCGGACTCTTACACTTGGGTGCTAGACTTCAACAAGGGTTTGTGGTTGCTGAAGTAATACCTGGGCGCGGCAACGACGATCAATACTCTATTGTGCTTAGCGCTGGCTCAGCAGCTGGTATTGAACCCTTTACTCCAGTTGTTACTGCCGATGGTTTGGTTGGTATGGTGCAAACCGTCGACGCCACCACGAGCTATGCGATTACGTGGGCACATCCGGAGTTTGCGGTATCAGCGATGAGCGTCGATCAACAAGCGCTTGGAATTGTTAAACCACATTTGGGCAGTGGATCAGAACGATGGCTGTTAGAAATGCGCGGTGTAGCGTTCCGCACAAGCTTGGATACAGGGACAGTAATTGTTAGTGCCGGTCTTGGGCCTACGTATCCGCGAGGTGTACGTATAGGAACTGTAATAGGAGAGCTGGCTACTACAGAAAAGTGGGCTCGCACCTATTTGTTGCGCCCTGCCGTACTGCCTTCGTCAATTGGTCCTGTAATGGTACTATTGGCCGGTAGAGTTTCGCAGGGTGTGGGCGGCGTTTGGACCGACGCTGCGTCCGCTGAAAGTGCCGCGCGTTCAGTAGCCGAAGCTGGTGATTCGTTGGCGCGTAAGGCGGCACTAGACGAGCTAGCAGCAAGACGCGCTGCTATCGATTCGACAGCAGCAGATACACTCGTGCGCGATTCCACAGGTCGAGTTATTGGTCGCACTGTAGGTGCACGAGCTGATTCTATTAGGCGAGATAGCGTTAGACGCGCTGATTCACTTCGAAGTGCACGTCAACGTGCTGACAGCTTACGCAGACCTCCTGGTCCACCACCTGCGTCTATGACGGGTCCGCCGCCACCATGAGACATCGTCCGCGCCCTGCATCATCTGGTGCCGCAAGCTTCTTTCTTGCGGGCGTTGGTGTACTGCTGCTACTTATCGCGCACTTCTCCATTCGAACAGTAATTGGCGGGCCCGCGCCTATAGATTTCATTGCGATAGCTGTGCTATTTCTCGCTGTCGGAGTGCGTCCCGGTGTCGCGGCGATTATCGGTTTTGTTGCCGGTGTGATCGTCGATTCGCTTACTCCAACATCGTTCGGGGCAGCTACTCTCGCTTTTACGTTCGTTGCATACGCTGCTTCTTGGTTAAGAGCGATTTTCTTCGCAGAACATGTTGCACTTACCGGTGTTTTTATCTTTCTTGGCAAGTGGACGTTCGACGCCATATACATGGTAGTAGGGCGTGAGATTCGTGGGTCAGAGCTTGTCGTGCAACTACTACTGTGGTCGACGTTGGCCTCAGCGTTTACGGCACTACTCGCTATTCTGCTTCTGACACTTTTCCGCCCCATATTCCGACCACGTTCTTCCTGATACCACGTGAGCTATCATCCCAATGACGTGATACGACGGGCTCGGTTCGCTCGCGCGCTGTTCGTTGTGGTGTTCGCCGCACTAGGAGTCGCATTTTTTCGAACGCAGGTACTGCAAAGTGCCGAATACGTAATACAATCCGAAGGGAACAGGCTTAGAGAGGTACCAGTTCCTGCAGCTCGAGGTACGATACTAGATCGAAATGGCGAAATAGTTGCGGAGAATTTGCCCGGTTACTCTGTTTCACTTCTTACTCCCAACGAGGATTCCCTACGCACGGCCTTAGCTGCGCTAGCTAACGTAATCACCATCGATTCAGCGCAACGTGAGTTAGTCGTTCGGCGCTTTCGGGCATCTCCTCAACGCCCGGCAGTAATTTTTAACGATGCTCGTTTTGCAGACGTGTCAGTACTTGAAGAACGACGCGTCGAGTTTCCTGGACTAATTATTCAGTCGTCGCCTAAACGATGGTATCCAGACGGTTCTGCTCTGTCAGCGCTACTGGGATACACTGGTGAAATTCGCGACACTGAGCTTCGCTTGCCGGAGTTTTCCGACTACAAAATGGGGCAGGTTATTGGGCGTGACGGACTAGAGCGACAGTACGAGCACCGTTTGCGAGGCATTGAAGGAGTACACTTCGTCGAAGTAGACGCGCGCAACCGTGTTGTTAGAGATGCAGGCGTGCGCCCTGATATTGCAGCGTCAACTCCGGCACCCTTGGTAACAACCATCGACCTCGACTTACAAAGGTACATTTACTCACTGTTTGGCGATTCGTTGCAAGGCGCGGTTGTTGCGTTGGAGCCAGGTACGGGCGATGTGTTAGCACTGTTTAGTGGCCCGACGTTCGATCCTAATAGATTCACCGGCGGCGTTTCGCAAAGATATTTTGACAGCTTAAATACAGACCCTAGGAAGCCACTTTATCAGAAAGCGTTTAAGGGTTTTTATCCGCCAGCTTCAACATGGAAGTTAGCTACGGCAATAATAGGACTTGAGTTGGGACATGTAGACATTAATAGTCGCATGCCTTTGCCGTGCACTGGAGGATATACATATGGCGGTAGGTATTTTAGATGTTGGAACAGGAACGGACATGGACATTCAACACTTGCGCAAGCGATTGCTCAATCATGCAACGTGTACTTCTACCAACTCGGCCTAAGGTTGGGACTTAAGGATCTAGTCGCTGGCGGAATTCGCATGGGATTCGCGGAACGCACCGGACTTGATTTACCATATGAAACAAAATCGGAGTTTCCTAACCCCACGCCTGCGGAGTATTACGACAAAAAGTTTGGGAAAAACCGGTGGACGAATGCGGTTACTCTTAACCTTTCCATTGGGCAAGGTGAGAACACACAAACTGTAATTAACATGGCACGTTTCTATGCGGCCATTGCTAACGACGGCAGCACGGTCGATCCGCGCATTGTCGCCGATTCGGCGCTCGAGCGTAAACAGCTGTTCAATCTTACTAACGAACAGCTAATGCAGGTACGAGTTGCCATGACAGATGTAGTCTCAGGGCGAGGAACTGCGGGTAGTGCAGCAATTGCGGGACTAACTGTTGCTGGCAAAACAGGAACGGCGCAGAATGCGCCCAACCCCGATCATGCGTGGTTTGTCGGGTTTGCGCCTGTTGATGAGCCCAAAATTGTTGTTGCCGTGATGCTTGAGTTTGGAGAGCACGGTTACTTCGCTGCGCGAATCGCGACAAAGGTAATGGAGCGATATCTCAAGACATCGCTCGTCAACGCAAACAATTCGTCGGCTACTCAGTAAGTGTCGTTGCTTCGTAAGCAGGGGATCGACTTTCCGTTACTAGCAGTCGCACTGCTTTTAACCGCGTTTGGTATCGCAATGGTATTTTCTGCGGGACAAGTTGACGTACCGTCAGGATTCATTGTAAACGCATGGAAGCGTCAACTCGCGTGGTTTGGTGTAGCGCTAGTCGGTTGCTGGGTTGTTAGCAGAGCTTCAGTTCGACTCATAGAGTGGGCTGCTTGGCCACTTTACGTTTTTAGCTGCGCGCTTTTGGTATTGGTGTTGTTTACCGGGACCGGCGCTGGTACCGCTGCATCAGTTAAAGGCTGGCTTACAATTGGTGGAATGCGAATAGGCCAGCCTGCAGAAATTGCTAAGTTGGCCACGCTTCTCATGTTGGCGCGCGTGCTAGCCGACAGAAGAGTTGCGCCGTCATCGCTAGTTGAGCTGTGGCGACCTCTGCTAATAGTTGCGGTACCTTGGCTGTTGGTTATGGCGCAACCAGATTTGGGCACGGGCATCGTGTTTATAGGAATTTGCTTTGCCATGTTGTTTTGGTCCGGGGTACCTTGGCAGCTGCTTTTGCTTTTGGCCAGTCCCGCAATAAGCCTTATTTTGGCTTTTAGCACCGAGATTTGGGGGGCTTGGTTTTTCATTCTTGCGGCACTCGTGTTTTGGTCGCGCATTGCGTGGTTTGAAAAAACAGCGGTTATCGTTTCTAACCTCGTGCTCGGCGCGGCCGCTCCTACACTGTGGGGTGGGCTGGCGCCTTATCAGCAGCGAAGGCTGCTGGTATTTCTAGACCCGTCTATCGACCCACGAGCGTCAGGCTATCACGTAATCCAGTCCAAGGTAGCGATAGGATCAGGCGGACTCTTTGGCAAAGGCTTTACTCTGGGAAGTCAGAAGCGGCTGGCCTTCATTCCAGAGCGACATACCGACTTCATTTTCTCGGTACTCGGCGAAGAGCTTGGATTTGTAGGCGTGTCGGCAGCGTTGGGGCTGTTCTTGGCGCTTTTCCTTAGGTGTACTCGCATAGCCACGCGCGCTCCCGATCCGTTCCCGAGCCTAGTTGCCTTTGGTATCGCGTCGGCTTGGCTGGTTCACGTCGTGGTTAACGTGGGAATGACCCTTAACCTCATGCCAGTTACAGGCATTCCTTTGCCATTTTTTAGCTATGGCGGGTCGTTTTTGCTGGTAAGCTGGCTTTGTATTGGTGTGCTGCTAAGAGTTTCTAGTGAGGGCAGGGGGCAGCCCGAGTCTATAGGGCTATAGCGGTCCGGGTGGTAAGCCCAACATTTAAACAAGATTTCGTTGACGAAATGATGTAAGAGCAGCGGGAAGGCACTAGCCGAGTGGGATAATTTTGTCGATCTTTAACAGTCTATGGCATGGTTCAGGAAGGAAAAGAAACAGAGACAGCCACGTCGCGAGCGACTCGAAATTCCCCCCGATACGTGGGAGAAGTGCGAGGCGTGCGGCCACACTGATATACGCGACGGTTTCCTTCGCAACCACAACGTTTGCCCAAACTGCGATTACCATCGTCGACTACGTGCGTGGGACTACGCGCAAATGTTGCTCGACGAAGGCACGCTCATTGAAGTTGGTTCCGATCTCAAGTCGGTAGACCCACTCGGCTTCCCAGACTACCCAGCCCGCTTACGTAAGGCTCTTACCAATGCAGGCGACGCTGACGCCATTCTTACGGTTATGGGAAGAATGGAAGAGATGTCGGTTGGGATAGGCATTATGGATTTCGCATTTATGGGCGGCTCGATGGGCTCCGTTGTTGGCGAGAAGATAGCACGCCTGGGGCAGCGTTCGCTCGAGAAGAAGCATCCACTGGTAATTATTTCTGCCTCCGGCGGCGCACGTATGCAGGAAGGCGTTTTGTCGCTCATGCAAATGGCTAAAGCGTCGGCCGTGCTTTCTCAGTTGGCAGAGCGGCGCATTCCATACGTTTCAGTTCTTACCAACCCCACCACCGGCGGTGTTAGCGCAAGCTTTGCGATGTTAGGCGATGCGATCATTGCTGAACCAGGTGCTGTAATTGGTTTCGCAGGGCCGCGCGTTATTAAGCAAACGCTGGGACAAGACCTCCCTGAAGGTTTTCAAACAGCTGAGTTCTTGCTTGAAAAGGGAATGGTCGACAGAGTGGTGCACAGGAAAGAGTTGCGGTCAACACTGTCGCGACTTTTACGCCATATGACCGGGCGTCCTGCTGCTGCCGGCTACGAGCAGGAAAGCTGAGCGCGAGTATTATGGCGCTAGAAATCGCGCCGTCAGATCCCGACTCGTTGAGTAATGCAGCATACCAGCAAGCGCTGGAAAGGCTGTATTCGCGGACCAGTGGGGTTTGGAAGTTAGGCGTTGAAAGAGTCGAAGCTTTATTGCGCGACATCGGCAATCCGCAGCTTAAGTACCCAATGTTTCACGTAGCCGGTACCAATGGAAAAGGCAGCACAGTGGCTACGCTTGCAGCACTACTACAAGGTTCTGGACTTCGTGTAGGACGGTATACATCGCCACACTTGGTCGACTTTAGAGAGCGCATTGTAGTAAACGACAGCGCTATGTCTGCCGAAGCAGTTACTGCTTGGCTTGAACGCTGGGATCCTGTTGCGGTTCGACACGGCGCTACGTTTTTCGAAACTACAACAGCAATGGCATTCGATTTCTTTAGAGAATCGAACGTTGATGTTGCAGTAATAGAAACAGGTTTAGGCGGACGTCTTGATGCTACGAACGTAATTACTCCAATTGCCTCTGCTGTTACCCAAATAGGTTTCGATCATATGGAGTTTTTAGGAAGTACGCTTCAAGAAATCGCTGCTGAGAAGGCTGGCATTTTCAAGAAGGGCGTTCCGGCTGTAATTGGTGAACTCGACCCCGTTATTAGAGAGCTGCTCGCCGCTTTAGCAGTTAAAGCCGGAGCGACTCCAGTTATAACTTCGGCCGATTGGAGCGTTAGTAACGTAGTTGTTAGCGGTAACGGCACTACGTTCAACTTTGCAGACAATACGGTACAGAGCGAACGTGTTCTCTCAACTCCATTAGTGGGTGAGTTTCAAGCGCACAACACGGCTACTGCGTTAGCAATGTTGCGTGCGGCCGGCCCACACTACGCAGCAATAGCCGCCGACGCGCAGCGCCACCTGCAGAACATCAGGCTCTCTGGACGTTTCCATCGTGCTGGACGGTTTTTGTTTGACGTCGCGCACAATCCTGATGGCGCGCGCGCACTAGTTGCTAATATCAAAGAGTTTCTGCCCACTGGGTCGGTGTCGTCGCTGGTCACAATCCTTAGAGACAAGGACTGGCGAGGAATTCTTACGGAACTGTCGGCAATATCTAGTTCGATAGTTGTGTCAGTTGCTCCCACCGCTCCTGCCCAGCGCGTGTGGCAGCTTGAAGAGGTAGCTGAGTGGGGTGAGTCTGTCGGAATAGAGCTTATAATTGAGCCTTCCTTCAATACAGCGCTCGAGCGCGCGAGCTCGCTGGGTGATACCGTACTCATTACCGGCTCCTTTCATACTGTAGGCGATGCAATGGCACGCTTGCAGGTCGATCCGTTGGCCCGGTAGCTTGCAAAGATGCCTCCAAAGTCACTTCCCGGATTCCGGGACTTCTATCCCGAACAGTGTGCTGAACGCTCCCACATTTTTAACGCGTGGCGACGTGTTGTGCGGCGCTACGCATTTATGGAGTACGACGGACCTCCCCTTGAACCGCTCGATCTGTACACACAAAAGAGCGGCGAAGAAATTGTAACACAGCTTTACGCCTTCACCGATAAAGGTGGACGCGAGGTGTCACTGCGACCAGAAATGACGCCAACGTTTGCACGCATGGTTGCGGCAAAGGCACAGGCGTTACGTAAACCAGTGCGATGGTTTTCACTACCTCAGCTGTTTCGTTACGAAAGAACGCAAAAGGGAAGGTTACGTGAACACTTTCAGCTCAATGTTGATATTGTAGGTGAGGCAGACGAGTTAGCAGATGCAGAGCTTCTATCAGTTGCCGTTGATATCATGCGGGAGCTTGGGCTTACGCATGACGACGTAGTTGCAAGAGTGTCAGATAGGCGTTTGCTAAACGCACTGCTTGAACAGCTTGCAATTCCAGAATCTGCGCATACCGAACTATACGCAGTACTCGACAAAGCTGAACGCCAGCCGGTTGATGTGTCACGCGAGAAGCTGCTTGCCGCAGGTATTAGCGCATCGGTAGCAGAAGAAGTGCTTGGCTTTGCTCAACTAACCTTCGATGACGTAAAAGCGAAGTATGGTAGTTCGCCTGTCGTTGCACCTCATGTCGAGCGTTTCGGTGAGTACGTAAGCCATCTCGAAGCTCTTGGTATTCTAAGCTTTATGCGTTTCGATCTTACAATCGTGCGCGGTCTTGCCTATTACACGGGAATAGTGTTCGAACTATTCGACAAAAAGTCCGAGTTCCGAGCAATTTGTGGTGGTGGAAGATATGACAATCTGCTTGGTGCTTTGGGCGGTGTGTCGCTACCGGCCTTAGGGTTTGGTATGGGAGACGTAGTACTAGGCGAGCTACTGCGGGCGCGAGGGCTTATGTCCGACATTGCTGCACCTTCGCCAGAGCTGTGGATTGTTCCTGCAGAAGGCGTTAGTGCCACTACTGTACTACAACTCGCCACCAAACTGCGCGCTTTGAGTTTTTCCGTTGAGTATACACCTAACTATTCGCGACTATCGAGCAGGCGTACCAATCAGCAGATAGGCGATGCAGGAAAAGCGCATGCTCAAGTTGCTTTGGTGTGCAGAAACGATTCAACGGTAGATGCAATTATTTTGGCAGATAGCAGCTCGCAGGGCACGACAACTCTCGCAACTTTGCAGGAACTACTTCAGGCGACATCAGACGCCTCTTGTATTGCAGCATTGCGCGGAATGCTAAAAAACCGCGCTGATACCTTCTGAACGAACCATGGCCGACGATAAGAACCTCACTACGCGCGCTGAAAACTTCAGCGATTGGTACAACGAACTTGTGTTGCGTGCCGAACTTGCCGACTACTCGCCCGTTCGCGGTAGCATGGTTATTCGCCCGCATGGCTATGGCATATGGGAAAGGATGCAGCGTGCATTGGACGACATGTTCAAAGCAACTGGGCATGTAAACGCATACTTTCCACTGTTCATTCCTGAGAGCTTTCTGTCTAAGGAGAAAGAACACGTTGAAGGTTTCGCGCATGAGTTTGCTGTAGTTACACACGGTGGCGGCAAGAAACTTGAAGAAAACCTGATAGTACGCCCTACATCAGAAACAATTATTTACTCCATGTTTGCCAAGTGGGTGCAAAGCTACAGAGATTTGCCGTTGCTTTACAACCAGTGGGCGAACGTAGTTAGATGGGAAATGCGTACACGCCTGTTTTTACGCACAATGGAGTTCTTGTGGCAAGAAGGACATACTGCGCACGCCACTCACGACGAGGCTGAAGAAGAGGCGCGTCGAATGTTGGGCGTGTACCGTGAGTTCATGGAGCAGTACATGGCAATGCCTGTCATTACTGGCCTCAAGTCGGAGTCGGAAAAGTTTGCAGGTGCTTTGCGTACATACTCCTGCGAAGCAATGATGCAGGACAACAAGGCTCTTCAAGCTGGTACTTCGCACAACTTGGGTCAAAACTTCTCCAAAGTTTTTGATCTCACATTCCAGAACGAAGCTGGTGAACAGGCGTACGCGTGGAACACCAGTTGGGGTGTATCAACGCGCATGGTCGGTGGCTTAGTGATGACGCATGGCGACGACGCTGGACTGCGACTACCACCAAGGCTTACTCCGATCCAAGTAGTAATAGTGCCAATTTGGAGGTCGGAAGAAGAGCGCGCTGCAACATTTGAAACGGCGCACCGCATTGCTGAGGAGTTAGGGAGCTTTAAGCGTCCAGACCACGAGCGTATTCGTGTTCATGTAGACGACCGTGTAGGGATTAAGCCTGGCGCTAAGTACTATCATTGGGAGCTGCGCGGCATTCCACTACGCTTAGAAATTGGGCCTCGAGACATTGCATCTGGTACCGGCGTACTTGTACGTCGCGATAACCGTGTCAAGCAGTCTGTGTCGCTTGCGTCACTACGCACAGAGCTTCCGGTTATTCTAGATACCATTCAGAACGAGATGTTTGCTGCGGCGCGCGAGCGGCTTGAAGCAAACTCAATTCGGGAGCCCATTTCGTACGATCGTTTTCGCGAAGTTATGGAAGGAGAAGGCGGTTTTGTTTACGCTGGTTGGAACGGCGATCCTGCAGTTGAGGCACGTGTTAAGGAAGAGACGAAGGCAACTATTCGATGCATTCCAGACGCAGAGTTCCGTTCGCCAACGGCGCCAACAAAATGCATGGTTACAGGTGAACCCGCAGTACATGAGGTTATATGGGCGCGGGCGTACTAACTACTACTAGCGCACCACTGCGCTATGAGAACGGCACTGCCTACATGGATGATGTATCGCTAGAAGCAATTGCTTTAGCGGTTGGCACGCCATCGTACGTTTACTCTAGCAGCACTATTCGTTCTCAGTATACGCGGTTAAGCCAAGCTCTTGCTGCGGTTCCGCACCACATTCACTACTCTGTGAAAGCCAACTCTAACCTCGCTCTGCTAAAGTTGCTACGAGAGTTAGGAGCGGGTGTGGATATCGTATCAGGTGGTGAACTGTATCGGTCGCAGCTAGCGGGATATAGTGGCAAGCACGTCGTGTTTAGTGGCGTCGGAAAAAGCGCGCGCGAACTTGAAGAGGCGCTTTCGGCTGGTGTGCTCTTTATCAACGTAGAGTCAGAAGGTGAGCTGCAGTTGCTTAATCATGTTGCCGCAAAGCGTGGTGAAGTTGCACCTATTGCTTTGCGAGTTAACCCTGAAGTAACTGTAGACAGTCCTCACGAGTACATTCGCACTGGCGAGAAAGGGCACAAGTTCGGCATTCCTTTCGACGATGTGCTGCATGTAGCGAAGATGGCTATTGAGCTACCCAATGTGTCGTTGGTTGGTTTGGATATGCACATTGGCTCGCAGCTTTCTACATTCGAGCCTTTCGCTGCCGCGTTTGACCGAATCGCGCCATTTGTTCACTCTATACGAGAAATGGGTGCCACTTCGCTTCGCTACTTAGATATTGGCGGTGGCTTAGCCGTTACGTATGACAACGAGCAACCAACAGATTTAGAACAGTTTGCACAAGGTTTGCTTAAGGCAACAAACGGACTTGGCGTAACAATTGTTCTTGAGCCCGGCAGGTACCTCGTTGCTGACGCAGGCGTGTTGTTAACGCGTGTACTTTTTCGTAAACGAAGTGGCGGCAAGAATTATGTAATCGTAGATGCAGGGATGAACGATCTTATTCGTCCTGCGCTTTACGAAGCGTATCATCACATAGAGCCAGTTGTAAGGTCGGAGCGTGCGTCACACGTAGCTGACGTTGTTGGGCCAGTGTGCGAGTCAGGAGATTTTCTCGCACTCGATAGAGACATTCCTGATGTAGACGTTGGAGATCTTCTCGTTGTCAGAACAGCTGGCGCGTATGGATACTCGATGTCGTCAAACTACAACTCACGCCCGCGCCCTGCGGAGGTACTGGTTAACGGTAGCCAGTTCGCCGTCGTTACCGCGCGAGAAGATTACGCCGACCTAGTTAGACTAGAGCAGGCGACACCGCAGTGGAGGCAATACTGATGCGCATCGGTCTTCTATCTGATTCTCACGACCGGGTACCTGCAATCCGCGAGTTGCTTTCGCAGATGGTTTCTGGTGGTGTTTCGTTGGTTTTGCATGCCGGCGACTACTGTTCGCCGTTCTCACTCAAGCCGTTTCATGATCTGTCAGTACCAGCTATCGGCATATTTGGAAAAAACGATGGCGACACAGATGCGCTAAGCGCTGCTGCACAATCGGGCTTTGGTGCAATGGAGATTTTTGAATCTCCACACAGCTTTGAGTTGGGTGGAAAGAGCGTACTGCTTGTTCACGACATCGCCGACGTACATCAACGAAGTGTAGACAGACACGACATAATTGTGCACGGCCATACTCACGTAACTGAAATGAAAACACGCGGCAATTCTTTGCTCGTTAATCCTGGTGAATCGTGTGGCTGGTTGTACGGTTCACCATGCGGTGCGATACTCGACTTAGACACACGAGCAGTAGAGTTCATTAAGCTGAACGGAGCAGAGTGGCAATGGTAACCGGAAGTCGCATACTAATACTCGACTGCGGTTCGCAGTTCACTCAGCTAATAGCGCGTCGCGTGCGTGAAGCGAAAGTGTACTGCGAGATTCATCCAGCCGACAAGTCACTGGAGTTCATTCGGGATTGGAAACCCGATGGAATAGTGTTGTCGGGCGGTCCCAGTTCTGTCACCGACGTTGATGCGCCAACAGTGCCAAGGGAGCTACTTAATGAAGCTCCAGTGCTTGGTGTTTGTTACGGCATGCAACTCATAGCTCATCTAGAGGGCGGACAAGTTGTAAAAACTGGTAAGCGCGAGTACGGAAGAGCTGAGGTGCAAGTTGTTGACAACTCTGGTTTGTTTGCTGGCTTCGATAAGGACGAGCAGACTGTTGTATGGATGAGTCATGCCGACCATGTAGAGCAGGTCCCCGCTGGGTTTGTTGCAACCGCACGTAGCGGTAATGTTGTTGCAGCGTTTAGGCATTCGACACGACCAGTTCATGCAGTGCAGTTTCATTCAGAGGTCGCGCACACAGTTCGTGGCGCTGAGATAATCGAGAACTTTCTGTTTAACATTTGCGGTTGCAAGCCCGACTGGACAGCTGGTCATTTCATAGATCAGGAAGTTGCGCGCATACGTGAAGTTGTAGGCAATAAGCAGGTTATATGCGGGCTTTCTGGCGGCGTAGATTCTAGCGTTGCAGCGGCACTTGTACACCGTGCAATTGGTGATCAGTTAACATGCATTTTTGTCGACACCGGCTTGTTGCGTTTGCACGAACGCCAGCAGGTAGAGCGAACAATGCAAGCTCACCTCGGCATTAAGCTCGTTACAGTTCGCGCAGAAGGTCGCTTCTTAAACGCACTTGCTTCTGTATCCGAGCCTGAAACCAAGCGCAAGATAATTGGTCATACGTTTATAGACGTATTCGAAGACGCAACGGCAGAAGCCGGAAGCGGCGCTGAGTTTTTGGTGCAGGGTACATTGTATCCAGACGTAATCGAGTCAGTTAGTGCAAAAGGTGGTAAAAGCGCCACTATAAAAACACATCATAACGTGGGCGGGTTAAAGCCCGACATGAAGTTCAAACTTATTGAACCATTGCGCGAACTATTCAAAGACGAAGTTCGCAACGTGGGTCGCGAGTTGGGTCTTCCCGAAGAAATGGTTGATCGTCATCCGTTTCCTGGACCGGGGTTGGCGATACGCATATTGGGCGAGGTTACAGAGCATGCGCTTAACGTACTTCGTCGCTCGGACGCGATATACTTGGAAGAAATTCACGCTGCCGGTTTGTATGAAAACATATGGCAAGCGTTCGCAGTGTTTTTGCCGGTTCGGTCGGTAGGAGTTATGGGCGACGGACGCACGTATGAGAATGTGATAGCGCTTCGCGCGGTAACGAGTACCGATGGAATGACCGCCGATTGGTTTGCGTTCCCGCATGAGGTGTTGGCCCGCATTTCGAACCGCATTATCAACGAAGTTGATGGTGTGAATAGGGTTGTTTACGACATCAGTTCGAAGCCACCTGCGACGATCGAGTGGGAGTGATGCAGGGTGGGGCGTGGTTGTCGCTTGACAACCGTTTCCGACGCAGGTATACTGGAGACGTTGGTGGCGCGCCCTCGTCATTCTAAGAAGGAGATCGAGGAGGCTTTGAGGCACGCTGAGGAGCAAGGTTGGCGTGTTGCGGTCGGAGGTAGTCATGCGTGGGGACGGATCTATTGCCCGTACGACGACAGCGAGTGCCGTTGTGGCGAGTTCTGCATCACCAGTGTGTGGAGTACGCCGAGAAGTCCCACCAACCACGCACGTGCCCTTAGACGCGTGGTGGATAGATGCACAGCGCATCGCAAACTGACGGAGATCGATGATGAAGCCCACGGATAGCGCGATGGAGTTCATGTTCACATTGAAGTACCAGCTTGCGAACGACGATGACGATTTGGATGCGTTGGTTGAACGTCTTGGTGAGGCCGGGTGTGATGATGCGTTGGTGGGCATTGGTCAGTCTGGCCGTTTAGCTATGGAGTTCACAAGAGAGGCATTCAGCGCGGATGAGGCAGTGCGCAGTGCTCTGGCGGACGTACGCACTGCAATTCCCTTGGCACGACTTATTGAGGTGGCGCCTGATCTAGTTGGTTTGACAGACGTGGCGGAGATAGTTGGCGTGTCGCGACAGAACATGCGTAAGCTTATGTTGGTTCACTCGGATAGCTTCCCGGTGCCAGTGCATGAGGGTAGTACGTCTATCTGGCATTTGGCGGATGTGCTGGATTGGTTGCAGGCCAAGGGTAGTTACGTGATTACAAAGAATATTTTGGATGTTGCGTTAGTTGCTCTGCAGGTGAACTTAGCGAAGCAGGGCATGCGGCATCCGAAGGCGATGGCAGTAAGGGAGTTAAGATCTTTGATTTATTGAAGTAGTCGTTCCTCGGCTCATTTCAAAGTTAGAGTCGATAACAGAGTTAGTGCGTATATCTTTAGAGTATGAAGGCCTTCGCAGCTGACCTACGTGACATGGCGCGCTTTGCCGCGCCAATTGTTTTGGTGAACGTTGGAGTGCAAGCCATGGGTGTCGTTGACATCTTCATGGTTGGACGTTTGGGTGGGGAGGCCATCGCTGCAGTTGGGCTTGGAAACTTCTATTTCTTCAACGTTGCGGCCTTCGGTATGGGGCTGCTGTTTGCACTCGATCCAATAATTGCTCAAGCTGTTGGTGCGGGTGACAGACCAGCGGTTGCACTTGGAGTGCAACGAGGATTTGTTCTTGCTACCATAGTTGCGATTGTTGTAATGATTGCACTAACACCGGGCGAGTTAGTGTTGTCCTTCCTTAATCAGCCCGACGAGGTGGTTACTCCAACTGCGGAGTACACGCGGCGTCGACTGTTAGGTGCGTTGCCCTTTATGTACTTCAACGTTATGCGTCAGACGTTGCAAGCAATGGGACGCGTGCGCCCTATAGTTGTCGCGGTGTTGTTAGCAAACGTTGTTAACCTTGTTGCTAACTGGGTATTGGTGTTTGGTAAGTTTGGTTTTCCTGCTTACGGAGTGGTTGGTTCTGGCGTGGCAACTGCGCTGTCAATGTGGTTTATGGCGGCGGTACTGCTTTTCATATCGTGGCGCTATTTGCGTCCCACTTTAACGCCTTGGAGCTCTCGTGTACTCGATTGGGTCGCGCTTCGTCGAATATCGTGGATCGGTATACCAATAGGCACTCAGTGGTTTTTTGAGAGCTTCGCCTTTGGGATAACTGCGGTATTCATGGGTTGGATGGGCACGGCGTCGCTCGCGGGACATGAAATAGCGCTCAACATGGCGGCGCTAACGTTCATGGTACCATTAGGTATCTCTGGTGCTGCTGCAGCAGTTGTTGGTCGTGCGATAGGTCGCAACGATATGGTAGCTGCTAGACGCGACGCGTTGCTGGCCATTTCATGCGGCGTCGGATTCATGTCTGCAAGCGCGGCAGTGTTCATTCTATTTCCCAATTTCCTTGCTGGTCTTTATACAAAAGAAGCGGCGACATTAGCGGTGGCTACATCGTTAATACCATTAGCGGGTGTGTTTCAGATATTTGACGGTACACAAGCAGTTACAAGTGGAGTGTTGCGAGCTACGGGTGATACGCGAATACCTGCGTTACTTCACATCTTAGCATTTTGGGGTTTTGGAATACCGCTTGGCATGTGGCTAGGCTTTCGCACCGAACTCCGTGAAAGTGGGCTATGGTGGGGGCTAGTTGTTGGACTAGCAGTAGCTGCGATACTTCAAAGCCTTAGGGCGTGGTTTAGACTACGTAAAGACATTACGCGCGTTCGTATTGACGACGAACGCGCGCCAACAGTTGCTACAGATTCTTCTCTTCGAGAAGCGCCATAAACTGAGCAGGTTCAGTCATCTCGAGCAGTCTCCCTGGCACGTCAGACTCTTTAGAGAACTGAGCAATTTTGCCGAGTACTGGTAGATACTGATTGGACACCTCAAGTGGTGGTGCGACAATCAGGAAGAAAAACTGAACGGGTTTGTCGTCGATAGCTTTAAAGTCGACACCAGACTTTTTGCGTCCAAAAGCAACGCGCAGCCTGTTAACGACCAGCGAGCGACAGTGGGGGATAGCGATGCCGCGGCCAATGCCAGTAGAGCCCAGGTTTTCCCTGCGCTTAAGCATCTTGTACAGCATGCTTTCAGACTTCTCATCTAGGCCAAGTAGGCCGATGAGTTCTCTGAGAATTTCGTCCTTGGTTGTGCCCTGAAGCTCAAGCTGGACTGCATCTTCGGAAAAGAACTCGCGTAGTTCCATAGCCCTTCATGATAACTCCAAAACTGACTCTGTCAAACATTTTACGTTGCTCTGCGCACCAGAACCCAGTAGCTTTTAATGATAGGGCAAACATGACCTTTCCATTCCCAACCCAGCATTCTGTTCCGCTATATCTGGCGCCAATGGCCGGTGTATCGGAGTCGCCATTTAGGCGCCTGTGCCACGCGCATGGTGCCGACGTTGTGGTGACGGAGTTCTTGTCCGCCGAGGGTATAAGGCGCGAGAACCCGGCCACATTGGAGAAGCTAAGATTTGGGGCCGACGAGCGCCCGGTCGGGGTCCAGATATTCGGGTCCGACCCCAGTTCCATGGCCGACGCGGCCGCGCTTGTCACCGACCTATTTCACCCAGACTTTGTCGACATAAACTTCGGCTGTCCGGTAAAGAAAGTCGTGCGACGCAACGGCGGCTCGGGGTGCCTTAAAGATTTGGGGTTAGTGCAAGACATTATTAGAGCTGTATCTCGCGCTACTGAGCTGCCCGTAACGTGCAAGATTCGCAGCGGTTGGAGCGAAGAAATGCGCGACCCAGTGGGAATTGCTCTTAGGTGTCAGGACGCTGGTGCGCGTGTAATAGCGCTTCACGCACGCACAAGAACGCAGATGTATAGTGGCAACGCAAACTGGGACGAGATAGCGGCCGTTGCGGAAGCGGTTAGTGTGCCAGTGCTGGGCAACGGTGATATAAAGAACGCGCACGACGCAGTTCGTATGTACGAGCACACCCGCTGTGGCGGGATAATGATTGGTCGCGGATCGTTTGGGCAGCCGTGGATATTTCGTCAAACGAGAGCGTTGCTAAACGGTGAGGAGATGCCGGCTACACCGGGAGTTCGTGAGCGTTTCGAGATAGCGTTAAGTCATGTTCGAATGGTTCAGCAATACGAGCCCGACCCTGATGGCGCGGCAATGGAGTTTAGAAAGCATTTGGGGTGGTACGTAAAAGGGTTGTATAACTCAGCGGAGTTGAGGAAGCAGCTGCATCAAGTGCGTAGCTTTAACGAGGTTCCGGAGATATTCGAGCGGTATTTGGAGGAGACGGAGTCGGTGGCTGTGGAGGGGTAGGGGTAGGTTGGCGGTAGACGTAGGAATGAGCGGCGGTGATAGGTAAGAGAGAAACTGGCGAGTTAAAAGAGGTGCAGGAGGTTGCCGGAACTGGATTCAAGCGTGTAGTGTATAGGAAGAGCAGTAATTAGGGGGTGACTGGCTTCGACGGGGTTGGTGAAGCCGTGGCTGCGTGCCCAGGTCCTCGAGCACCTGGTAAAACACTCGGGAAAATCACAATCGCCAACAACAACCTGGCGCTCGCCGCGTAACCTTAGGGTTACCCCGGCAGTGCTCACGAGGCAGCCCGCCCGAGGCGGCACGTGAGTATCGAAAAGTTGGGCTAGTCTAGCGGTACGTCTGTGACCGTTAGGCGAAGTTAAAGCAGGCTTGTCCGGATGTGGGCTTTCTGTTGGCCAGCAGACGGAGACATCAATCAGCAGAATACGCACGTAGACGCTGTGGTCGATCTTGTCTCGGACAGGGGTTCGATTCCCCTCACCTCCACTTAGTAAAAGGCCTCGGCTGATAAGCTGGGGCCTTTTTATGTCTAGGACACTCTTATTAAGACATGATATGACAACGATACCCCTCTCCCATGCATCCCTAAAGCAGCAACACCGAGTTGTGCGTAACGATCACCCTTCCGCACTAACCCTTCGCATTCACAGATCTCTTAGCTGGCTGAATAGGGCAGAGCAGGCCGAAGATATCGATGGCAAGTTTATCTTTTTATGGATCGCATTCAATGCTGCATACGCTCAAGAGTTCGACGATATTGAGCGTGCGTCTGATAAGGCAACCTTCAATGTGTTTCTCGATAAAATATGTGAGCTTGATACAGACAATGTCATTGAGAACCTAGTTTGGAATGAGTTCTCCGGGAGTATTCGAGTACTCTTGGACAATCCGTTCGTGTTTCATCACTACTGGGAGTATCGGCGGGGCCGCATTAACGAAGGTGAGTGGATAAGTAGGTTCGATGGCGCGAAAAAGTCTGCGCAACGTGCACTCGCAGACGGTAATACTACTATTGTTTTGTCTATCATTTTCAATAGGATGTATACGTTGAGAAATCAGCTAATACATGGTGGAGCAACTTGGGATGGAAGTGTCAACCGCGATCAGCTACGCGATTGTACAAGACTGTTGGCGAAGCTAGCTCCTTTGATTATTTCCGTGATGATGAGTAATCCGGGTGTTGAATGGGGTGAGGCGGTTTATCCTGTGGTGGACTCTGGTAGTTAAAGGTTTCAAGCTTCTCAATCAGTAGAAACAGATAGTTCATAGAAAGTCACCCATTTCTTTTAACCTCGAGTCAATTGTTGTTAAAGGACTAAAATAGGGATCGTTGAGATAGTAAAATTAACAAAACTTAACACATGGCTCAATAGTCTTCATTGCATTATGTCCGAAAATATATTAATATTTCTGACATGAGCACACATCAGCTTGTCCGGGAGAAGGTTCAAGGATACGCCAGCGGCACTCCTTTTACATCGAAACAGTTTCTGGAGTACGGCACGCGCGCGTCCGTTGATAAATCATTATCACGGTTGGTTCAGGAGGGTTCTATCGTTCGCGTTCTACACGGCGTTTTTGTACGTCCGGAGATAAACCGGTTTGTTGGTTTGGTCCCGCCTGAGCCGTATAAGGTCGCTGAAGCAGTTGTAAAAAGTTTGGGTGCTGAAATTCAAGTGCATGGTGCAGAGGCAGCGCGGAGGCTCGAGCTAACTACTCAGGTACCTACCCGAGTTATATACCTTACCTCCGGACCTTCTAGGTCAATGCGTTTGGGGAACATGGAAATACAACTAAAGCGCGTTAGTCAAAGGAAACTGGCACTCTCAGGACGTCCCGCCGGACTGGCACTAACTGCAATGTGGTACCTAGGCAAAACTCAAGTGACCCCTTTATTAGTTAGACAGATATACCACAGAATCGGTGCGGAGGAGTTCAATGTGTTAAGGTCAGCCGCAGGTTCAATGCCTGCATGGATGAGCGACGTTGTCATACGATGCAAGCCGACAATCACAAGTGAGTGAGTCTTTCCTGCAGTTAGATCCAACAGAGCAATCGGGAATTATTAGGAGAGTCGCGTCTGACATTGGACTACGTCCTGTAATACTGGAAAAGGATATTTGGGTTTGCTGGGCATTGGAGGAGCTCTTTACTATGCAGGCGCGCTTGCCAATGGTCTTTAAAGGAGGCACGTCGCTATCAAAGGCGTACAATATTATTGAGCGATTCTCGGAGGATGTAGATGTAACTATCGACCATCAATCTTTAGGCATGCCAATGAATCCATTCGAGAAAGGAATGTCGCGTAGTCGCCTTGAAAGGAGAAGGAAAGAAATTAAGGAATGCGTGAATAGTTATGTTGAGAGCACTGTGAAACCTCACCTTGAGAGCAAGCTTCAACGTGAAATTGGTTCGCGCGAAGCCAGAATTGATCTTAACGCAAAGAATGAGAGTCTCAGGCTGTACTATCCAAGCGTTCTAGTATCAGAAGGAACTTCGAAAGATTATGTTGACAGCAGTATCCTGATAGAGTTCGGTGGTCGGAACACTGTCAATCCTAGTGAAATCATTCGTATATCACCTGATATATCAACTCATGTACCAGAGCTAAAGTTCCCCGAAGCGGAAGCACCAGTGCTATCAGCTGAACGTACGTTTTGGGAAAAAGCAACTCTAATTCATGAGAAGTGTCAAAGTAATAAAATTAGTGCGAACGCTGAGCGACTCTCACGGCATTGGTATGATATTGCCAAACTTGGTGACTATCTATTTGGGGATGGAAGTAAAATGGATATCACCTTGCTAAAAGATGTAGTAAAGCATAAAGAAGTATTCTTCCCGAGTAAACATGCTAATTATGGCGCGTGCCTTGGTGGCGAATTTAAGCTAGTACCGAGCAGCGACGAGTCTTTGAACGCGCTTAGAGTAGACCTCAATAGTATGATTGCGTCGGGAATGTTCTTCAATACTACGCCGACGTTCGACGACATATTGAATCGTGTTAGTGAGCTGGAAGAATCTATTAACCGTTGTGTCGGTAGATATCTCCGCACCTAATCACACTCCGGTCGCCCCTCCAACATCGCTTCCTTCGCGCTCTCATGCGTGCGCGGCAACACCGGCAGCTTATCTCTAAACCCAACAAATACAACGCACGTTTTGCCAGGTGCTGCAGGGTGTGCGCCTATTGCTGTCCAGCCGCGCTTGCTCGCAAACAGTATCTCTACCTGAACTTCGGCGAACGCTACGCTGTCGCCAGGGCGGTTCATTCCAATCTTGTACGCGTCTCGACCGTACCGCGCTTCCTTAACATACCAGCTCTCTTGCTGGCCAACCAAATCCTTTAGACGTTGTTCAATTAGTTTCACCGGTGAACGCTTTGAACTACCAATGACTGCTTCACTCTTTGAATTACCAATAGTCTCACCGGCATTTACTACTTCATCGCTCACGCCGGCCGCTGTAGCTAATCCTGCCGAAAGCGCAATTACTGCTGCGTAGTTAACGAGTGCCTGCATCTTTACTCCGCTATAAAGTGGCCGGTGGTTGCAACAGATTAGTGCGCCCGCAAAGACGCACTATCCAGCCGACGACACTCTTACGAACTGCGCAACCTGATACCGCTACTACGGTAACGTAGGTTGCCAACCACGCAACACTCGCTACACGCCACCAGCACGAAGTAGTTCAGGCATAGCAGGGACCTCCGTTGGGTACTTACCCGAAAAACAGGCGTGGCAGTATCCGCTAGGACCACTCGGCATTGCCGACAACATGCCGTCAATGGAAAGGTAGCCAAGTGAGTCTACTCCCAGATGACGCGCCATCTCGTCGTGCTTCATTGTCGCAGCTATTAGCTCTTCACGACGTGGTGTGTCTATACCGTAATAGCAGGGGCTAATAATAGGTGCGCTACTCACACGCATATGCACTTCACGCGCGCCAGCTGCACGTACTAAAGCAACTAGTCCACGTGTGGTGGTTCCACGTACGATGGAGTCGTCTACCATAACAACGCTTTTACCTGCCAACAGTTCGCGAACTGGGTTGTACTTAACCTTCACTTTAGCGTCGCGCCCTTCTTGTGTAGGCTGAATAAAGGTGCGCCCAATGTAGTGGTTACGTATAAGAGCAAGCTCAAATGGCAAACCAGACTCTTCTGCGTAACCCAATGCAGCAGAGTTAGATGAATCCGGCACCGAAAAAACCATCTCTGCGGTTGGTGCAGGTTGCTCTATTGCCAACTGTTTACCTAGTCGGCGCCGCGACTCGTTCACGCTACCACTAAAAATGGTGCTGTCTGGACGCGCGAAGTACACGTGCTCAAATACACAACGGTGTAGCGGTGCAGGGGGCAGCAAGTTGCAGCTACGTAAACCTCGTGCATCAAGCGAAACAATCTCGCCAGGTTGAACTTCGCGTTCTAGCGTAGCGCCAACTATATCAAGTGCACATGACTCGGAAGCAAATACCCAACCGTCGCCTAACTTACCAACAACCAGTGGACGTAGACCTAGCGGATCGCGCGCAACAACAAGTGTTTCGTCGATGAGTACAATAAGACAGTATGCACCTTCCACTCCGTTAAGTGCGCTAGCAACTCGCTCTTCTGGTGTGTCTCCGGTTGCACGCGCTATCCTATGAACGATGATCTCCGAATCCATCGTGCTATTGAAAATTGCGCCTTCTTCTTCTAGCTCGCGCTTCAACTCAACAGCGTTTGTAAGATTACCGTTGTGTGCGAGCGAAATGTGACCTGTACGAACGCGCGCCAAAATAGGCTGCGCGTTCTCAATTGCAGATGAACCGGCGGTGCTATAGCGGGTGTGGCCGATCGCTATTGCACCTTTAAGCTTGCTCATGCCGCTGTCGCTAAAGGCTTCTGATACAAGCCCCATCGCTCGACTGGCGCGCGCTAAGCCACGTTCGTCAACAGCAACTATACCAGCAGACTCTTGACCTCTATGCTGTAATGAATAGAGACCAAGCTGCGTTAGTGCCGCTGCGTTGTTGTGGCCGTAAACTCCGAATATGCCGCACATGACGGGAAACTCCCGGTCAGCTGTTAAGTGGTTCGCTCGCAGACGCTATGCTGCCGCCTGCAGGGGCGTTACCATCCATGATGCTAGGAATGGCTTCATGGAACGCCCGCGCCATTTGTTGCACATAAATGTCGAATGAGTAGTCACCTACGTCGAAATGAGCTCTAGAGTTAGGTGATGTTACTGTTCCAATTACATGCGCTGGAACGTTATGCTGCGCCGCAATCTTTTCAATTGCGGAACTATCGCGCGTTGTAACAATAACTCGGCCGTGTGCTTCACCAAACAGAAGCGCACGCTTAGCGAGCTGCGACCAGCGCGATAACTTTACGTTAAAGCCGTGCTGATTGCTTTTGTTAAGAATAGCACACTCTGCGAGCGCAACAGCTAGCCCGCCGTCACTACAGTCGTGCGCCGACCGAATGTGTCCGGCCTGAATCATGGAGAGTAGCGCATCAATAAGCGAACGCTCTTTAGCAACGTCACACTCAGGCGGCTCACCAATTGCTAGGCCATGTATGTGAAGCAAATACTCGCTTGCGCCCAGCTCGTTGGTTGGTTCGCCAAGTAGTACAATTGTGTCTCCTTCCTGCTGAAAGCAGGAAGGCGTTACGTGCGAGAGCGACTCAATAACTCCTACCATGCCGATTGTAGGTGTTGGATGAATTGCTCCCATTGGGTTCTCGTTGTACAACGACACGTTGCCTCCTGTAACAGGCGTTTCAAGTGCGTTGCAGGCCTCACCCATTCCAGCAATTGACTCACGTAACTGGAAATACACCTCAGGCTTCTTAGGGTTACCAAAGTTGAGGTTGTTGGTAATGGCTTTAGGACGCGCACCTGAGCAAGCAACGTTACGCGCCGCTTCACACACCGCAGCTTTGCCACCGTTACGCGGATTAAGCGCGACATGACGCCCGTTGCCGTCTATACACAAAGCAATTGCCTTGTTCGTATCTGGCAATCTAACAACAGCCGCATCAGAGCCGGGCCCAACTACTGTGCTTGTGCGAACGGTCGAGTCGTACTGACGCCAAACCCACGCCTTACTTGCAATTGTTGGCGAAGACAAAAGTTTCTCCAACGTCCAAGCAGGATCACTTTCTTCTGGCAACTCTGCAACTTTATGCGGATCGGTATTTCGTGCATCGCGCAATGCCACACTTTCTTCTGCTTCTATAGTGTACTGCGGACACTCGGTTACTAAGCGCGATCCAGGAAACTCAGCAACTACCTTGCTGCCCTCGGTTACCCTATAAACAGGCTCTGCAATAACTTCACCGATAACGGCGGCTTCTAAGTCCCATCGCGACAGAATTGCGCGTACTTCGTTCTCATGCCCACGCTTTGCAACAACTAGCATGCGCTCTTGCGATTCAGATAGCAGTATCTCGTACGGCGTCATCCCCTCTTCGCGAACAGGTACTTTGGTAACGTCGATGGTAACACCAACATCACCACGCTCCGCCATTTCTGCAGACGAAGACGTAAGCCCAGCCGCGCCCATATCTTGGATTGCTACGATATGACCGCTGCGAATTAACTCAAGTGACGCCTCTAGCAACAACTTCTCAGTGAATGGATCACCAACTTGCACCATAGGACGTTTTGCTTCGCTCTCTTCAGAAAGATCCTCTGAAGCGAACGATGCTCCATGAATGCCGTCACGGCCTGTACGCGCACCAACTGCCATGATTGGATTTCCAACACCTGCAGCAACTGCGCGCATTAGTTCGTCTTCGCGCATAATGCCAACGCACATCGCGTTAACCAACGGATTCCCTTCGTACGATGGATCGAACACCACTTCGCCACCAACTGTAGGAACACCAACGCAGTTGCCATAGTCGCCGATACCCTTTACCACACCCGCAAATAGCCATCTAACTCGAGGTGAAGTTAGCGGACCAAAGCGCAGTGAGTTAAGAAGTGCTATTGGGCGAGCTCCCATTGTAAATACGTCACGCAGTATTCCACCAACGCCTGTTGCAGCACCTTGGTAAGGTTCAACAGCCGACGGATGGTTGTGCGACTCAACCTTAAACGCAACTGCGAGTCCATCTCCTACTGAAATGACACCTGCGTTCTCGCCCGGCCCTTGTAGCACCCAGTCGGCGCGAGTTGGAAGAGTTTTGAGCAATGGACGCGAGTGCTTATACGAACAATGCTCGCTCCATAGAGCGCTTACGATTCCAATCTCTGTGTGAGTTGGTGTTCTCCCAAGCATGCTTTTAACGCGCTCGAACTCAAACTCAGTAATGCCATGTTCGGCTACAAGCTGCGGAGTAATCTCCGGATCGCCATGACGCGGCTCAACGCTGCTATTGTTGATGTTGCTCATGCTCCTACCTCCGCCGCCATAGATTCTATTAGCGAAGCAAAAAGAGGTATTCCGTCGGTAGAGCCAAGTACGCTTTCCATAGCGCGCTCAGGATGGGGCATCATTCCTAGCACGTTACCCTGTGAGTTGATGATTCCTGCGATGTTTCGCAGCGAGCCGTTTGGATTTGCACTCTCAGCTGCGACACCATGTTCGTCAACGTAGCGGAAAACAACTTGACCGTTTCCTTCTAGCTGTTCAAGGACATCTGCGTCGGCAGTGTAACGACCGTCGCCATGCGCAACTGGAACCGTAAGAAGTTGGTGAATGTGGTACTGCGATGTGAATCGTGTAGCGATTGTTTCAACTCGCAGGTGTACGGGAGCACTTATGAAACGCAACGATGTATTGCGCAGCAACGCACCCGGCAAAAGGCCAGCCTCACACGCAATTTGAAAACCGTTGCATATGGCTAAAACAGGACCGCCCCGTCGTGCGTGTGCAACTACTTCTTGCATAATCGGGCTGAATCGAGCGATAGCGCCTGCGCGTAAGTAATCGCCGTAACTGAATCCGCCCGGAAGAATGACAATATCACTGCCCTTAAGGTCGTGATCTTTGTGCCATAAGTACGTGGCGTCCTGACCCATAATGCGAGCTGCACGAAACGCGTCTTCGTCGCAGTTAGAGCCAGGGAACTGGACTACGCCAATTCTCACAGCGCCTCCACGGATGCGATCTCAAAATCTTCAGTAACGGGATTTGCTAACAGCTTCTCGCACATAGAACGCGCTGCCGCGCGCGCATCATCGGCTGTCGCTGCTTCTATGTCGAGTACAATGTGTCGCCCTACACGTACGTCTCCTACGTTTGCGAAACCCAACGAATGCAATGCATGAGCAACAGCGGTGCCCTGCGGGTCAAGTATGCCACGTCGCGGGACGATGTGAACAGCTAGGCGGTAGCGACTCATTCTATGTTCTTCCTTCGGTCGGGGTTTTTACCGGGATCGTTTGATGTGTTGCGTCTTCGTTTCCTACGACGACGCGAAGCGACAGCGGCACCTGCAGCAGCCGTCGACGCGCGCGCATAGCCATCGTTATCAATATCGTGAGAACCATCATCGTCTATGTCATGATCGATATCGTCATCGCGCGACGGTAATCGCTCTAACAGCCCTAGAAAAACGGTTCTAACAATACCAAACAGCACGTATGACATAAGAGCAGGGAAGAAGAACTCTTTGGGTAAGAAAATCACCCCTGCAATGGTACCAATTACTAATAGCGTTCCTAAAACACCACGCACCGATCGAAAACCAACGGTAGGTACAGCGGCATACTGGACGTTGCTTATCATAAGCATGCCTAGCCCTAGCATTACAAAACGCAGCATTTGGTGCCAAGGCAGGTCGGCAATCATCGTTTCGGTGTACAACGACGTTTGGCTAAACCAATAGTACGTAGCCAACGTCATACCTGCAGCAGGACTTGGTAGCCCCGTGAAATGTGTCTTTGCTTTGCCGGCTTGCTCAACGTTGAAACGTGCCAAACGAATAACGGCACAGGCGGTGAACAAGAAGCAAAATATCCAATCCCATCCTGTACGATTAAAGACAACAAAGTACATGATAAGGGCTGGAGCAGTACCAAAAGATATCGCGTCTACAAGCGAGTCTAGCTCGGATCCAAACTTGCTCCCAGACTTTGTTGCTCGTGCTATACGCCCGTCAAGCATATCTGCGATAGCACCAAACACGATATAACGTGCTGCAGCATCTGGCTCGCCTCGCGCAGCTGCAACTATAGCAAATATCCCAAAGAACAGGTTCGCTAGCGTGAAACCATTGGGAAGGGCGAGCACCGCAGACTGTGGGCGCAAACGTCTCCGCGGCGAGTGATCGTTGTTCACGATAGCGGAAGTGTAGCCAGTACGGTTTGGCCAGCTTTCACGCGCTCACCTATTGTTACATGTAACTGCGCATCGGGAGGCAGAAAAATGTCGACGCGTGAACCGAAGCGAATAAGCCCCATACGTTCGCCTTGTTTAGCGTTGTCACCAATAGCGCTGTCGGTAATAATGCGACGGGCTATTAAGCCTGCTATCTGCCTTACAAGGATCCTGTGTTTGCCGGTGTCAATTCCAACCGACGATTGCTCGTTATCGGTGCTCGATTCTTCTGTAACGGCGTTCAAAAACTTACCAGCTTTGTGTACAACATGCTGCACAGCTCCGTTAACAGGATATCTGTTAACGTGAACATCAAACACGTTCATAAAAACGGATACACGCTGTGTATTGCCGTTTACAAAAGTTGGCTCGTGAATGTTTGTAATAAGAACGACGCGTCCGTCTGCTGGCGATATCGCGATATTGTCACCGCGCTCACCTGCGCGAAGCGGATCACGAAAAAACCAAGCCACCCATAGGGCCACGATTGTTAACGTGAAGGCAAGCAGCCATAACGGCCACGACCTAAGCTTAAGTGCCAAAACGAAAACAAGGGCAGCTAGCGCGGCCGCGCCAAACATGAACGGGTAACCTTCACGCGCAAACATTAGCTGTTGTAGGAGTTGATGTACGGAAGGTCTTCGCCCGTTATGCGGCGATATGCGTCTTGGTAGCGAGTGCTAGTCTCGTTAACAACTTCTTCAGGCAACGTAGGAGGAGGCGCGTCACCGTTCCAACGACCTGCCTTACGTTCAACTTCCAACCAGTCACGTAGTGGCTGTTTGTCAAAGCTTGGCTGAGTACGGCCAGGCTCGTACACGTTCGCCGGCCAGAATCGCGAGCTGTCTGGGGTTAGTACTTCGTCAATTAGCAACAACTCACCGTTGCGCCAACCAAACTCAAACTTCGTGTCGGCGACAATAATACCTCGTGGTTCTGCGCGAGCACATCCAAAGTCGTACACTTTGCGCGCGAGCCGCTCGAGCGTTGCTGCTGTCTCCTCTCCTACTTGAGCAATAACTGTGTCAACTGTGATGTTCTCATCGTGTCCCGTTTCAGCCTTTGTTGCCGGACTAAAAATTGCCGGCCTGAGCTTCTCGCTTTCGCGCAACCCCGAAGTGAGTAGCTCGCCAGCTAGTGTGCCAGTTGCACTATACTCTTTCCAGGCGGACCCGGTTATGTAACCGCGAATTACGCACTCTATTGGCACAACCTCTGTGCGAATGCACAACATTGTGCGCCCCGCGAGCATGTCTTTGTATGGTGCAAGCGCGGGTAACTCCGATACGATCTCGTTAATGTCCGCGCTAATAAGGTGATGCTTAACTGCGGCGCCACCTTCGATGCTTCCAAGCTGCTTGAACCACCACGATGATAGCTGTGTTAAAACGATTCCCTTGTATGGTATTGCCTCGTTCATTACCACATCGAAGGCACTGATGCGATCGGTAGTAACCAACAGCAGTCTGTCGGTATCGACTTCATAAACATCGCGAACCTTGCCACGTCGCAATAGCGCTAATGGCAACGATGTCTCACGCAACGATGCCGTCATACGCGTACCTCTTCGTGCTCAACCGCAGCTCTGGGCGTACTAAGCAAAGGCGATACAACTTCGCTAATAAACTCTTCGACTTGCGCCGGCGCGCGTCCAGTGAAACGCGTCGGATCGGCCGCAGCCTGTATGTCTTGTAATGATACCGTAAACGCAGGGTCGGCAGCTAAACGCTCTAACATATCGTTCTTCTCAGCGCCGTCTTTAACCGCACGTGCTGCAGCAATACTGTGACCACGAATAATCTCATGTGCCTCTTGTCTATCGCCGCCAGCTTTCACAAATCGAACTATGAGTTCCTCTGTTGCCATGAAAGGAAGCTCGTCGTTAATACGGCGGCGAATGCGCGCTGGGTGCACTTCTAATCCACCAGCGATGTTCTGCATTAGCACAAGTATCGCGTCAGTAGCAAGAAACGACTCTGGTATGGATAAACGTCGGTTTGCCGAATCGTCGAGCGTTCGTTCAAAATACTGAACCGCATGCGTTTGATTTGCATTGGGTTCTAGCGACAAAACAAAGCGGGCAAGCGCTGCTATACGCTCAGAACGCATAGGGTTGCGCTTGTAAGCCATAGCAGATGAGCCTATCTGATCTTTCTCAAATGGCTCCTCTATTTCGCCAAATGATTGCAACATGCGAATGTCGCCCGAAAACTTGGATGCTGACGCAGCAACTCCAGCAACGACCGACAAAACTTGGGCGTCAATCTTGCGCGAATAGGTTTGACCGGTAACTGGAATCAGCCGTTCGAAACCCATCGCTGTGGCCACACGCCTATCCAACTCTCTCACTTTGGCATGATTACCTTCAAATAGAGTAAGGAAACTGGCTTGTGTCCCAGTTGTTCCCTTCACTCCTCTAAACGGAAGGGTCGCGATTCGATGTTCGATATCCTCAATGTCTAACACCAAATCTTGCATCCACAAAGTTGCGCGTTTGCCCACTGTTGTTAGCTGAGCTGGTTGCAAGTGTGTGTAGCCGAGCGCGGGCAAGTCTTTCCATGCATACGCAAACTTGGAAAGTGAATCGAGTATAGCTAACAGCTTGTTTCGAATTAGAATGAGCCCTTCTCGCATAAGAATGAGCTCAGCGTTGTCTGTTACGTAACAGCTAGTCGCACCCAAATGAATAAATGCTTTAGCCGCAGGCGCGACGTCGCCAAAGGCGTGAACGTGCGCCATTACGTCGTGTCGAAAACGACGTTCGTAATCAGCAACTGCCGCAAAGTTAAAGTTATCAACTTGGGCTCTCATCTCACCGATGGCAGTTTCCGGTATGTCGATGCCAAGCTTGCGTTGATTCTCCGCTAGTACAATCCAAAGTCTTCGCCATAAACCGTAGCGCGCCTCTGGACCCCACAAATTAAGCATAGCGGTGCTCGCATAGCGTTGCCCTAGTGGGGACGTGTACGGTGTATGCCCACTTTTAGAAAAAAGCGATTCGAAGCTTTCGATGGTACCTTCTGTTTCTGTGTTACTGCTGTGTGTCATCGACTATTAACGGAGATAGAAACGCGTTTGCATAAGTTGCCGCGCGCGTTCGAATGTTAGTACAACAGCTCCTCGTGAAGCCGCTGCATCTATAGCGCGCGAAGCATCTTCTGCTGAATTAACGCGAGTGTTGTTAACCTGAACTATTACGTCACCACTTTGTAAGCCGATCCTGTCTGTGACCTGTTCACTTGTTCTCATTACTAACGCACCTGCAGCGGACGACACGCCGCGCTCTTGGCGTATAGCAGCTGTAAGTGTAACGAGTTCGATTTGACTTAGAACTGTTACTCGCGGTTGCGTAAACTCAGGCGCAATAGTGGCCTGCAGCGTAACAGATACGTCGCGTCCATCACGACGTACTACAACAGGAAGTGTCTGCCCAACGCGCACATCCAAAAGGCGCGCTTCCCAGTCGAATGTGTTCCGAACTGTGCGTCCACCTGCCTGAACTATCTGGTCACCTGCACGAATTCCCGCGCGCTCTGCTGGCGATCCGGACACTATACGTTCGACAATTGCGCCAGCGCTCGCTGCTTCGCGAAGGTTGCGAGCGTCGGGTGTATTTAAGCGCACCCCCACCCACGACTGGCGCACAGTGCCGTGCTCAAGTAGGTCTTCTGCGATTCGCATTGTGCGATCAATTGGGATCGCAAAGCCTAAACCTATGTTTCCACCGGTAGGCGAGTAAATCGAGCTGTTCACACCAATTACTTCGCCCAATGCGTTTACCAGAGGTCCACCTGAGTTACCCGGATTAATTGCTGCGTCTGTCTGTATCATATCCACAAACACTCCGCCGCCATCGGGACGCCCAGCCAAATTTCGACCAACGGCGCTTATCACACCAACGCTAACGCTCGGCTCGGTATTTCCTAGCACGAATCCGTAAGGATTACCAATGGCAATCGACCATTCCCCAACCACGAGGTTGGTTGATGTGCCGAGTGGGGCGACCGGTAGGTTGACAGCTTCAATTTTTAAAACTGCTAAGTCGTTGGCTTCGTCTACACCGACAATTTTCGCCGAGTATGTAGTTCCGTCACGCATCGCAACACTTACAGCAGTGGCGCCACCTACAACGTGCGCGTTGGTGACAATAACACCGTCTGAGCGTACAACGAAGCCAGATCCAATGCCTGCGCTTCTGCGTTGTCCACTTCCGCGTCCTGAGAAATACTCAAAAAAGTCGACTGGTACGCCTGTTTGAACCGTTTCCGTTTGAACAGTTACAACAGCGGGCGCGACGCGTTCGGCGGCTGTTGTAATAGCTGTTCTGCGTGACTCAGCGACCGACTGAACCGGCGGTGGTAGCTGGCTTGCTGGCGGCGGTGCCTGGCTGGTTTGCGCTGCGGACGGCGTTGGGTTTGCTCCCTCACAACCTGCGGCTACTAAAAGAACGCCCAATACTATGTACAATCTCGACATCATGAAGCGGGACAGTAAAGCTCGGGTGGGTACTGGACCGAGTGAAGCGACAGTCCATGAGCGGGCGCGGGCGCGGAGGTTTCGCTGTTGTCGTGTCGCAATAGTAAACGTGCGACAGTTCCCGGTGGTCGAGCACCGGAAGCTACCTCTATCATCGTGCCTACCAGGAACCGAACCATATGATGGAGAAACCTGTTCGCCTCAACTTCAAAGACCCAACCTCCGTCGCGCTCGACCCACGCTGCGTGCTTGATAATGCAGCGGTGGTGGTCGTCCGCAGGCGCCGTATTGGCTACCGCAAATGCTCTAAACGAATGATCACCTATTAGCACGCTAGCCTCTTCGTGCAGTAGGGCCACGCTCAGTGTGCGTCTAATCGCCCACTCATAGCGGCGACGAAATGGGGACCACGCCTCTTCGTCTATCCCTAAAAGATAACGATATGAGCGCGATGTTGCGCTTCTGCGAGGGTGAAAATTGTCTGTCATTTGGTGAGCACTCTGTACCCAAATGTCGCGCGGCAGAAGCGCATTCATGGCCCTTCTAACTGCCGCTGGCGTCCACTTTACAGGGAGCTGGACACCCACCCCTTGGCCGCGAGCATGAACCCCAGCATCGGTTCGGCCGGCACCTGTGGCTGAAACCGGCTGCCCGCAAAGTTTGCCTAAGACGGTCTCAATCTCGCCCTGAACGGTGCGGACATTGGGTTGGCGCTGCCATCCGGAAAAATTTCCGCCATCATACTGAGTTACTAGAAGAATCCGGTGCACGTCGCTCACTAGCGCAAGCTAAATAGTTTGACATGAAGGTGCGAGTGTTTCCACATTGCGCGTTACGCGCGACGTCTATTTTGATGTCTCGTGTATCCCGTCCCTATCTTTATTCATGGCTCCTCGATCGCTGGCTTCGTTAGCTCACGCCCTGGGCGTAGCACCCGACATTGAAGGCGCTCTCGTAGCGCTTGGTGAAGGTCTCGCCGAGCTCGATAGAGGCGCAGGCATTGCTCTTCTGAGCTATGACGGCAGACGAGACATGCTTAGCGACCGATTGGCGCCGGTGCAGGGAACTGTTGTAAAGACCACCATTGAAACCACGTTCGACCATTTACCAGAAGCGATTCGTGCGCGCGTTACAGCGGGCGGTCAATTTGTTGACGTAAGTGACAGGTCGGCAGACTATGCGCGATTGTTTGGTTTTTCCAGCAGCCTAGACGGTGGTATGTTGGCGGTACGAGGGCTGCGAGTCGAAGGGTATCTCGCGGCGGTGCTGGCGCTATACGAGCCTCGGAAGATTTTTGGTAGTCGAACTAGCGACCGACTAGCGCCTGCGGTCGCGCTCTTTGATTTGGCGTTTGGACGAATCGCTGAGCGCGACGCGCGAGAGGAGGCCGTTCGGACTCTCGAAGATGTAACTCAGCGGGTTCATGGCGAGTACGTTAGGAAGCTGGGTGCACTCGAACGTGAACTGCGTGAAGCGCGAACTACGCCGTCAGTAAATGCAGTTGTTGCGGCAGAGGCCGTAGCGCTGCAAGCTGAGGCGGCCCGCGCGTCTGAGGATGCGCGCCGCGCTATACGTCGCGCCGATCTTTCTGACCAACAGCTAACCGCAGCTATTGGGCAGTTGGAGCAAGCACACGTTGAGTTGCACAGGCGTAGCGAGTCGTTACGTCAACGAACGCGCACATTGTACTTGGTTGACAGAGTTCTGACTTTGGGCGCGGGTACATCTGATGCGCGTGCAATGGTAGATGGCTTGTTAGCGCTCGTAGGTGATGACATGCAGGCGCAACGTTGCTCGCTAATGCTGCGTGCTCCTGAGCCGGACCATTTGTACCTTGCCGCCGCTCGCGGCGTTGCCCCTCACATCACCGAGGGGATGCGTATAAGAATTGGTGAAGGCGTCGCAGGGCGTGTTGCTGCAGCAAAGCAGCCGTTGCTAGTGCAGGATGTTCGCGATGCTTCACAACATCCTTTGTTACGAGATCAGTATTTCACAACCGGCAGTTTCATAAGTTTCCCACTCCTTCACCACGATCAGCTTGTTGGCGTAGTTAACCTTACGAACCGTGCTCAGCGCGGTGTGTTTACGGATGAAGATGTAGAACGAGTGCGTTTGCTCAGCCTAGTTATTTCGCTTATCGCGACAGCCAATCAGCTATCTACTCGTTTGTTGGAGACGCCGCGTGTCGGATAGCGCATTAAAGATCGCGGTTCGCACATTAGCTGCTCGCTCTTCGCTTAGCCGCGAAGCGATCGCCGATGCTTTTCGTGTGATTATGCGAGGTGAGGGCACCGATGCTCAGGTAGCGGCTCTATTAATGGCGCTTCGTGTGAAAGGCGAAACGTCAGAAGAAATTGCAGGCGTTGTTGAAGCGTTGCGCGAGGTAATGGTTGTTCTTCCTGCCTCCGAAGCTGACAATTTGGTAGATACGTGCGGCACCGGCGGCGGTGCTATTGGCACGTTTAATATTTCTACTGCTGCGGCATTCTTGGCTGCTGGCGCTGGCGTGCGTATCGCGAAGCATGGCAACCGGTCGTTTACGTCTAAGTCTGGTAGCGCCGACGTTCTAGAAGCGTTGAGCGTTCCCATTGAGATATCGGTTGAGCAAATGGCGAAGGCGCTTGAGAGCGCGGGTATAGTGTTTATGTTTGCGCCACTTATGCATCCAGCACTACGCCATGTGGGCCCGATAAGAAGAGAGTTGGCAATACCAACTGTAATGAACATTGTGGGTCCGCTAGCAAACCCGGCGCGTGCTGGTAGACAGGTGGTTGGTGTTGCCGAAGCGGCTAGGCTTCAGCTGTTAGCCGAGGCGCTTGCAAGGCTTGGAGCGGTACGTGCTATGGTTGTTCACGGTGAATTGGGGCTAGACGAGATTTCTCCGGTCGGCAGAACTCAGGTTGTCGAAGTAAGAGGTGGACAGCTGTCGAGTTGGATGATAGATCCTGCCGACTACGGGTTTGCTGATTATGAGATAAGTGGGCTGGCTGGCGGTACTCCAGCGGCGAACGCACAGATAATAGAGGATGTATTGAAGGGCGGCGGCGGCGGCGGCGATAACGGTGGCAGGGGTGTAGACGTTGCTCGTGCTGCTGTTTTATTGAATGCAGCTGCCGCGATTCTTGTGGCGGACGCAGCTAACGATTACGCAGGCGCGTTAGAAATCGCGAAGCGAGCGCTTCACGAGGGTCGGGGTTACGCGGCGCTGCAAAAATTAAAGAGTGCGCTGGGCAGCTAGCACGGCAGCTAACGCTGTGGGTGGCGCGTTGAGGACGCGACAAGCAGACGATGCTGGACTGTTGCCTACTGCTAGTAGCGGCGAAGCACTCCAACAACTATGCCTTGAATGTGAACGTCGTTTTCGTGTACATATATGGGTGACATAAGATCGTTGGATGGCTGAAGCCTAATGCGGCCGTCGCGCTCTCTATAGTAGCGTTTAACGGTAGCGCCGCCATCGTCAACAAGCGCTATCACCATCTCTCCGTTATCAACTGCTTTTCGGTCGTTAATCACGACGTAGTCGCCATCGCGTATTTGGTCGTCAATCATTGAGTTTCCCTTTACCTGCAAAACATAGTGGCTGCCATTTCGCCTTAAGAAACCGTCGGGCACAGACATTGTCTCGCCTGACATGTACGACTCAATGGGAGCACCGGCCGCGACTCGCCCCAATATCGGAAGCTCTACAGACCGCTGAATAACATCGGAGGGGAGAATTTCTATGGCGCGGCTCTCATTGAAAGTGCGCCGGATATACCCTTTACGCTCAAGGTTGGTAAGGTGCTCGTGCACCGTTGCCAGCGAGTTATAGTTGAACTGTGACGCGATTTCCTCGAAACTTGGGGCGTAACCGTTGTTTCCGGCGTAGTCCGAAAGGAAGGAAAGGATTTCGCGTTGTCGTTTGGTAAGAGGCATAGTATCTCCGCCCTGACGAGCAGTGAGAGCGATTGGCGCGGACGGCGCCAACCGAAAAAGTACCGAACTAACACTAACCGAAGACAGGCCGAAGTGCAAGAAGCAGAGCAACGAAGGGGTGAGGCAGGGGCGGGGGCGGGTGAATGGCTTCCTCCATCTGGTACATTGGGCGAATTAACAGCGGCCTCGTATCTTCGGGCAGAGTCTGTTGCACATAGGGAGGTGGAGATTCAGGAAGCTGCATTGTTAACAGCTGTCCCTCCCGACTTTTTTGAAGCGTTGTCTGCACAACACAACGGTGGTAAAGTCGGCGTAATAGCCGAAGTGAAGCGATCGTCTCCATCTAAGGGAGCGATTGCCCCCATGCTAAACGCCGTCGCTCAGGCAATTGCTTATCAAAACGGCGGAGCTGCGGCCATATCCGTGCTTACTGAACCCGATAGGTTTGGAGGTTCGCTGCACGACTTGGCCCAAGTAACAAGCGCGGTGAAAATTCCGGTGCTGCGAAAGGATTTCATTGTGCACCCTGTGCAAATATGGGAGGCGCGACTACATGGCGCGTCCGCAGTACTTCTTATTGTTAGAGCAATAGAGCCCAATCGTTTACGATTACTCGCCGAAACAGCGCGTAAGGCTCAGTTACAAGTACTCTTCGAAGTTCGCGATGAGGCGCAGCTTGCGGTGGCAATTAGCACTGGCGCGACAATTGTTGGAGTCAACAACAGGAACCTGGAAACACTCGAAATCGACCCAAATAACGCGTCTCGTTTAATGGCAAGCATTCCTCGTCACATTGCTGCAGTGGCGGAGAGCGGTATGAATACAACAGCCGATGCGATGCCAGCAGTCGCAGCGGGCGCCGATGCGCTGCTAATCGGAAGTGCGCTTAGTGCGACCACTAATCCGCGAAGCGAACTGGAAAAGTTCGCAAGCCTTACGCGCTGCAATCGATGAGGTCTTCACACCGCTGCGTTCAGTTAGGAGCTTCTTCCTTAGAGCACTTAGCATGACCAAAGACAAGGTTACAGTAAAAGTTTGCGGCCTAACTACACGTGATGACGTGCTTTACGCTGCGGATGCTGGCGCGAAATACTTAGGTGTAATCTTTGCAGGCGGCCCGAGAAATATCTCGGTTGCTAACGCGAAATTGATACTCGCAGAAGTATTCGGCGCTAAGAAGGTGGCGGTAATTGGAAAGCAGTCTGTAGACGAGATCGTAGATATGCAGCAGGAGCTATCGCTCGATGTTTTGCAACTGCATGAAGAACGTGACATCGATGAGGTGACTCAAATCACAGCTCTAACCGCCGCCGAGCTGTGGCCAGTTGTGCGGGTTGGTGCCAGCGGTGTGCCAGCCACTGCTTTAGATCTGGCCCGCACTACAGGCTGGTTGTTGCTGGATAGTGGCGCCGTTGGTCAATTGGGTGGCACCGGAAGAACCTTCGACTGGAAGGCCGTAGTTGAACAATTACGACTGCTGCGCGAAACAGTTCCGACTGTTCGTATCGTTCTGGCAGGAGGGCTCCAAGCAGATAACGTCCTTGAGGCTATCAGGGTGCTTTCTCCTGACGTCGTCGACGTATCTTCCGGTGTTGAGTTGTCACCGGGGGTTAAGGACCATTCCAAGGTCCGTTCCTTCATCGATAAAGTTCAGCTAGTTAACGGATAACGGGATACAGATAACAGATGTCGTTAGAGGAAGCGAAGGTAGCGTTTGGTGAGGACAGCGGGAGAGCGATTGTCGAAGAACGGTTCGGACCATTTGGCGGTAGGTACGTTCCCGAGACTTTAATCCCTGCATTAGAGGAGCTGAGTGACGCGTTTCTCGCAGCGTGTAATGACGCTTCGTTCCGTTCAGAACTCAATTCTTTGCTTATCAACTACGTTGGTCGTTCAACTCCTTTAACATTTGCTCCACGTTTAAGCGAACGTGTAGGATTTCGAGTCTGGCTTAAACGCGAAGATCTGAATCACACAGGCGCACACAAGATTAACAACACAGTTGGCCAAGCGCTGCTTGCAATGCGAATGGGCAAGCGACGTATTATTGCGGAAACAGGTGCTGGTCAACATGGCGTTGCAACCGCAACAATTTGTGCAAAGTTCGGATTGGAATGCGTTGTGTATATGGGCGAGGAAGACATGCGTCGTCAAGAGCTTAATGTGTTTCGAATGAAGCTACTTGGCGCTACTGTCGTTCCTGTTACCTCTGGTACTAGAACGCTAAAGGACGCTACCACCGAGGCAATTCGAGACTGGGTGTCTACGGTGAATACAAGCCACTACATAATTGGCTCAGTGGTTGGGCCGTCCCCTTATCCGTCGATGGTTCGTGAGTTCCAGTCTGTAATTGGTAAGGAGGCGCGCGCTCAGCTGTTAAAGGAGAACAACAAGCTACCCGCTGCCGTGGTGGCGTGTGTAGGTGGAGGTTCAAACGCAATGGGTGTGTTTGCTGCCTTTACCGATGATCCATCGGTTCAGCTTATAGGTGTTGAAGCGGCTGGCGATGGTATCGACACCGACCGACACAGCGCTTCACTTACATGTGGCAAAGCTGGCGTGCTCCATGGTGCCCTAAGCTATCTGCTTCAAGATGAGAACGGTCAAGTTCATCCTGCTCACTCGATCTCCGCAGGACTCGACTACCCCGGTGTAGGCCCAGAGCACTCTTGGCTTAAGGACAGCAAGCGTGCGTCATACGTGTCTATTACAGATGATGAGGCACTGTTCGGTGTTGCACTACTAAGCAAGCTCGAGGGAATTATTCCTGCGCTCGAGACTGCACACGCGGTCGCATGGATTGCTAAATCACCGGGTCGCTGGAGTGCGGATGACGATGTGCTGCTCTGTGTAAGCGGTCGCGGTGACAAAGATATGGGTACTATCAGTAAGCACACGATACCCGAAGTCTAATGCAAACGACCACTGACGATCCCATTTCGCCAGTAGCTGTTAAGTGTCTGGAAGACGCGCTAGGTGCGCTTGCGCGTACCTTTCGTGCATTTCAATTGTATCTACCGAACAATCCATCACGCACCTCAAATCTAGAACGCGCGCGTGCAGCGTTTTCTGCTTTATGGACGGTCGTTCCATCTGTTTCAGTATCAATTACTGAAACTGCATTTCACGCTGACAACATTGTCGTATATCAGGATGAGGAACGTGGCGCGGCAGGGCTTCCGTGGCTTTTATACCGCGACGGTTTGCGGCGTTTAACTCTAACTGACGGATTCGAAACTGACGAGCTAGACTCGTTTCTCGATATTCTACTTAGGAGCAAGACTGCGCCTGCGGAAGACGACGATCTTGTAACTTTATTGTGGATAGCCGACTTTCAATGTTTGCAGTATCGTCACGTCGAGCTCGCTTTAGATTTTGATAGCATGAATGGAGTGGCCACTGATGGAGATGGTGGCGATTTTGACCGTTCTTTACCAGCTGCTGCACAGTTGGTTGAAACGGATATGCCGGGAGACGGTCCAGCTCCCGCCTTTCTTGATATGGAGTCGTTCGAATCAACGCTCCACTTTCTTAATCCTGAAGAAGTTTCACATCTCCAGGAAGAGCTGCGTCGTGAGTATGCGACTGACGGAAGAATTCAGGTTGTTGCTGCACTCTTTGACATCGTGGAAGGTCAAGACGAAGCAGCGGCGCAATGCGAAGCATGTGAGGTATTAGATAGGCTTATTGCGGAAGCTTTGTCAGAGGGTTCGTTTCCTATTGCTGCCACAATTTTGCGCGAGGCTCGTGTCACGCTGTCGCGCGCTAGTGACCGCATTGATGATGCGGCGCGAGTGGCGTTAGAATCACTTTCAGCTCGACTCTCATCTGCGGATGTAATCGCGCAAATTCTGCACGCAGTAGATGCGGGCGATCATGCTTTGCTTGCGCCACTTCTTGACGACCTGTTTGCTGAGTTGCGTCCTTCTGCAATGGTGCCATTGTTGGGGTGGTATGGTACGTCGCAGTCATCGCCGGTGCGGGCTCCGATTGAAGGTGCCATTGCCCGACTAGGCGCGCGACACACCGCGGAACTTGCTCGTATGTTTGACCACCACGATTCATCTGTCGTGCATGGCGCTGTTTTTATTGCGCGAGCAATTCCTTCACCGCCCTTCGTTGCGCCGCTTACTAGGCTGTTATCAACTGGCGATTCTTCATTGCGTGCTGATACATTGGCAGCGCTAAACGCGATAGCGTCGCCCGGTGCGCTTCAGGCCATCGAGCGCGCTATCGAGGATGCCGACCGAGACGTGCGTATTTTGGCACTTCGTGCAGTTTCGACGCATGGATACGCTGGCGCATTTCCTCGGCTTAAGAACTTGTTGCAGAAACGCTCACTTAAGCACGCTGATCTTAGTGAGAAAATGGCGTTCTTTGAGGCGTTTGGATCGGTGTCGGGAGATGCAGGAGTAACGATTCTCGATAGCATGCTAAACGGGCGCGGGTTGTTGGGTCACCGTGAAGCATCTGATATTCGCGCTTGCGCCGCTCACGCTTTAGGAGTAATTGGCTCCCCATTAGCGGTGGCGGCTCTTAGGAAGGGAGCGGATGCCCAGGATATTGTAGTGCGCAGCGCGGTGTCTCGTGCACTTAGGAGTGGTTCGTGAAAGCTGCCGCGCGTGAAGGTGCTGGACTACAGGACGGAGCGGGCGTTCAGCAAGCTGTTCGTACTTTTGTAACCTCGCTTCACTCAGCGCTGCGTTCAGTACGTCTCTATCCCATAGAGAACGCGGCCGTAAGAAACGCACTTAATGAGTTGGAGAGTGCGACGACGAAACTGTTTGAACAGTCCGGACAGTGCGAACTGCGAACAGCAGGCGACTCTCTGTTTGTTAACGGAATTCGACTACGGCTTCAGTTGGACAGTTACGCCGCGGTAGCTCACCTGCTAGGGAGAATGCGTGCGTCTGGTGCCGGAGGCATTGTTTGGACTGCAGTTCCCTTAACAAGCAGCTGGGTTTCTTTGCTAAACGCACTTTTGTTACCTCAAGGGGAACTTACGCGCGCTGAATGTGCCGATCGTTTAATTGCGCATTTGGAGGCGGAGCATGTAGACAATATTGTAATTGAACCAATGTCAGACGATGATGACCTAGACGATGAAGAGGAAGATGAGCATGAGCGCGCTCGTCAAACTTATATGCGCTCACTTAATGTTACGAGAGAGCTTCTCACTGGCGCACGCATGGGACGCAGCCCTGCACTTAAACAAGCAAAGCGTGCGGTGCAGGGTATCGTCGACTCCATAATGAGCGACTCAGTATCGCTTATTGGTCTCACGACACTGCGTGAATTTGATGATTACACTTTTGTACATAGCGTGAATGTGTGTATCCTGTCGGTAGCGTTAGGACGCCGTATAGGCTTGTCTAAAGTGCAGTTGTTCGATTTGGGACTTGCCGCACTTATGCACGATATAGGGAAATCACGCGTTCCTATTGAACTGTTGAATAAACGTTCAGGGTTAAGCGAAGATGAGTTCCGCATGCTCAAAACCCATACTTGGCGCGGTGTTCTGGCTCTGTTCGCAATGAACGGTAGCGCCGCGCGTGCGTGGCGTGCCATGACCACCGCATATGAACACCATATGCGAATAGATCTGTCAGGCTACCCGGCGCCGGTGCGTCTGCGTTCTCCATCTCTTTTTAGTCGAATAGTGGCAATCGTAGACGGCTTTGACGCGGCTACCTCAACGAGAGTGTATCAAGACAAACCTTGGACGCCAGCAGATGTCGTTAGAGGTATGCGCGAGAACAAGCGCCTAGGAATGGATCCAGTGATCGTCAAAGCATTTATCAATCTTACTGGCATTTACCCAGTAGGTACGGTTGTCGGGCTTGATACCGGCGAAATCGCGATCGTGGTGGCTGCAAACTCTGATTCGGGAACGCTTGCTCGACCGATCGTTCGCGTACTATTTGATGATCGCGGTAACCGCTTTGATGGGCAACCTTTTAGTCTCGCCGACAGAAACTCAGATGGCGGCTATGTAAAGACGATTACCCGCACCGAAGATCCTGACCGTTACGGTATCCGAGTTAGCGATTACTTTGCGTGATGCCTAACGTGACGCTGTCTCCGATATCTCGCCGCTTTGAGAAGCTAAAGGCAGAAAGGCGTAAAGCCCTTATCTGCTATGTAACTGCCGGCTATCCCTCAGCTGAACAGTCGGTAGAGTTGCTGCAAGGGTTGGAGAGTGCAGGTGCGGATATCGTTGAGGTTGGCGTTCCGTTCTCAGATCCAATGGCTGACGGGCCAGTTATTCAGCGTAGTTCACAGGTCGCCATTGAACAGGGCATTACGCTGAACGAAACATTTGCCATTTTGCAACGTGCGTCGCTAACAATTCCTGTTGTTCTCTTTAGTTATCTCAACCCTATTCTGGCTGCAGGAACTACCCTCACTGCCAAGGCCGCTGCTAGTGGAATTAGCGGTCTTCTTATAACCGACCTTCCAGTTGGTGCCGACCCAGAGCGGGAGTCATGGCTGGGCTCTCAAGGGTTAGATCTAATCCGTCTTGTTGCACCAACGACTCCTTTGCAGAGGATGAAGGACATTGGTTCCGAAGGTCGCGGTGGTGGTTTTGTATATCTAATTAGTAGGCTCGGCGTAACCGGCGAGCAAAGCTCATTGGCAGCGGAGCTCCCCGATACAGTTTCTCGTTTGCGCACTGCAGTATCACTTCCTATTTGCGTTGGCTTTGGTATTTCTTCTGCCAAGCAAGCAGTTGAAGCTTCGCGGTATGCGGACGGAGTGATAGTTGGAAGTGCAATAGTTCGCGCAGCAGGCGTGTCTATTAACAGCGCTATTGAGTTGGTGCGCGAGATGCGAGACGCTTTAGACGCTGATTCAGCTGCTTAATCATGAGTAAGCTGAGTTTAAGTATCGTATGAGTGGAAAGCAGCGTGATTCGGTACCCGCCATTGTTCAGGTAATGCCGTCCTGGACAGTCGTAACTCCAAAGCGTGCCGAACATATACAGCGAGTTGTTACGCTATTGGATTCATGGGCCGACGCTTTACGCTTGTCTGCGGCAGAGCAGCAGGCTTGGCGTGACGCGGGTGCATGGCACGATGCGTTGCGCGACGCCGACGAGACATCACTGCGCGCAGTTACCGGCGATTATGTCCGCCCAACCGGAATGCTGCATGGATTCGCAGCAGCTATTCGACTTGAGGCGGACGGGGAAACGAGAGCTGATGTTCTTGAAGCAATTAGGTGGCACACGATAGGTAACGCTGAGTGGTCGCGCACAGGTCGCGCGCTTTACATGGCAGATTTTTTGGAGCCTGGACGTAACTTTATGCGTGAGGATCGCGCTTTTCTTTCTCAGTTAGTTCCCGTTCAGTTTGACGATGTCTTTCGTCAGGTAGTACGCATGCGAATAGAGTGGGCAGTGCGTGACGGAAAAGGGATCGAACCGGAAACCGTGCTTCTTTGGAATACTGTACGGTGACAGTTCCTGAACCATTAGCCCCCGAGCCTCGCGCCACTCGACGAGGTTCTGTTATAGCGCTCATGGCAGCTGTAGTAGCTGCTGTTTCGCTTCTTTCTTGGTGGATGACTCGCGATGAAGCAGAGGTCGTAACAACGTCAGAAGCAGTTGAGTACATTGATCCCGATTGGAGAGCTCCAGCAGATGTTCGCATACGTGTGCGCGTTCTAAACGGAACGCAAACTCGAGGCCTTGCTAGGCGTGTTACGAACTACATAAGAGACTTGGGTTTTGACGTCGTCGACTACGATAGTGCGCGCGAACCTACTGATATTTCGACTGTAACTTTTCACTCGGGCCAACGAGAGTGGGCCGAAAAGCTCGCGCTCGCGTTGAGCATTGATTCGATAGCAATTAGCGACGATACGTCACGATTCGTTGATGTTACTGTCGTCGTTGGAAGAAACTGGCAACCGCCTACGTCCCAACCGCTCCGTCCGTAACTGCCCGCACGCAGCAGCAATATCTAGCCCGCGCGAACGTCGTACAGCCGTTTCCACTCCGTAGTTACGCAAGACGTTTGCAAAGGAAGCTATGGTTTGAGCAGAAGATGGATTGAACCCCATTGAGCCACCAGGATGAAGTGGAATCAAGTTCACGAACGCACGACAATCGCGCGCAAGTTCAGCAAGTTGGTGTGCATGTTCAGGTTGATCATTTGTATCTGCCAACATTACGTACTCAAAGGTAACGCGCCTATCAAAGGTACGTGCTGCGTCTATAACTGAGCGCAACGGGTACTTTGTATTAACGGGCATAAGCGTTTTGCGTAGCTCGTCCGACGGCGCATGAATTGAAATAGCGAGTCTGAACTGTTCATTGCGTTCGCCGAGTGCCACGATCCCTGGCAGTACCCCAACAGTTGATATCGTTATGTGTCGTGCTCCGATCCCCAACGCGCGTGCGTCGTTAAGCAACGTGAGAGTAACCGACACCGCCTTCCAATTCATAAGTGGCTCACCCATTCCCATAAAAACGATATTCGTTGCATGAATCGGTGGCTCTAACATTCTTAATGCACGAACCTGTCCTGCGATTTCTGAGGGCGTGAGATTGCGTTGAAAGCCCATAGCACCGGTAGCGCAAAAAGCACACTGTAGCGCACATCCTGCCTGTGACGATATGCAAAGCGTAAGTCGCTTACCGTCCGGTATCGCCACAGTTTCAATTAACTGCCCGTCGTTAAGTTTGAATAGAAACTTTTCCGTTCCGTCCTTCGACTTCTGTCTGTCTGCCAGCTCTAGGGATGGAATGACAAAGTGCTTAGCTAACTCTTCTCGAATGGGCACCGACAATTCGGTTACTTCATCGAAAGATGACACCGGTGCTTCCCAAAGACGCCTGAAGAGCTGCGTAGCACGGTATGCAGGTTGGCCGCGCTCAGCAAACCAACTCATTAGTTTTGCGATCGCAGCATCTGGATCAAGATCGAGTAGGTTCTCTCGTACGTCTGTACTTGAGAGTGCTGAAACTATCATCGCAGTACCGAACTCAAGGTGAACTGATACATAGGTCCTAATCCAGAAACACCTTCCTCGCGTCCTACTCCAACGAGGTATTTGGCGTATCGCATGGCAATTCCCGAACGGATTCGGTAGTTCTGGAACGAGTTGTTGGTGCGCATGGTTACGTAAGAGACGCTTGCTTCTAATCGGTCGAGTTGCACTTGAGCATATGGACCCTGTTCCCTAGACCCTCTGTTAACGGCGTTTAGCGAATAGCCGGCACGCAGGGATGCTAGATCTGTGTACGACAATAAAACGGCGTCAGCAGCGGCCAAAAATGAAGGCCGATCGTCAATTTCACGTCCCGGACGCCATAAGAAACTTGAAACACCGATTCTGAGTTTTCGGAACGAAGGTACCTCTGCCTGTATTCCAACGTCGGCAGCTAGAGCGTGTCGAGTTTCTGTGTCCATTCGACCTTCCCGCCAGCGGAGCGCGGCGCCGAATCTGACGTTAGGAAGAAGCTCGGCGGAGGCGCCTGCTGTTAGCATGAGGGAGCTGTATGGAATTTCTCCAACCACCTGCGGGTCGAACTCCGTCCTGACTATACCGCCGATTGCATTCCTCGCGATTGACACACTGAAAACTCTATTATCGTCGCGCCTATAGGCGGCGCCAACAGCAAGCCCTTCAACGCCTATATCGCTAGGGGCTGACAAAGAGACCACACCTACCCTTATCTGCTGCCCTTTAAGCAGCCCATTGACGGCCGGATTCCAAAGGCCACCTGCTGGGTCGGCTGTAAGTGCCGCTGGTTGCAGGATAATACCGAGAGGAAACTCCCATAGGTCACGGGCAGGTACCGACTGCGCTTGGAGCGACACCCCCCCGAGCCACGCGGCAAGCCCGCATAAGAACTTGCGGCGCATATGCTTGAGTGTAACGATTTTCGCTAAAGCTGACAAGCGATGTCGCTAGCAGTGAGGGCATATGGCAACTAACTTGAAGAGTCGTGATTTCAGGAATTCTTTTCACTCAGCAGGCCACTATCCTCAAGCTAACTAACCGTCCCCGCACTCGTACCAATGCGGTGACGCTTTTTGCGAGCAGACTGCTGATTCACTTTGTTGATTGCTGCGGAACGAGTGTTGTTGCATGCCGCTCCGCGCACGGTCATCAGGAGCGCTTTTTGTGAGCGATGTTGTAACATCGGGGTCAGTGTTAGCTACCAGTTTAAGATCTCAAACATGCGGTAGTCTTACTCGTAGCGACATAGGGCGCACGGTTCGACTCGGCGGATGGGTTCATCGCAGTCGAGACCTAGGCGGCTTAGTGTTTATCGATTTGCGTGATCGCTCCGGAATTGTGCAGCTCGCATTTGGACCCGCGTGGTCGCAAGCAGACGTTCTTGCGCTGGCCGCGGCCGTCGGCGTAGAGAGCGTAGTGCTATGCGAAGGTGTGGTTGTTAGTCGCGACGACGATAAGGTTAACCCTGAAATGCTAACCGGCGACATTGAGGTGCAGGTTACTTCACTACGAGTCGTTGGCCCTGCGATTACGCCAGCTATACCTGTAGCGCGTGGGCGAAATGAAAAGCCGCCCGCCGAAGAGCTACGTCTTAAACACAGATATCTCGACTTAAGACGTCCAGAGCTACAGGAGAAGTTGATCCTTCGGCATCGCCTAATGCAAACCACCAGAAAGTTTCTTTCTGACGCTGGTTATCTAGAAATTGAAACGCCAATTCTTACGAAGCCTACGCCTGAGGGTGCACGCGATTATCTCGTGCCGAGTCGTGTACATAACGGAGAGTTCTATGCACTTCCACAATCGCCTCAGATTTACAAGCAGCTCTTTATGTGCGCTGGTTTCGACAGGTACTTCCAAATCGCTCGTTGCTTTCGTGACGAAGATTTGCGTGCCGATCGACAGCCTGAGTTCACTCAGATTGACATAGAAGCTTCGTTCGTTGAACAGAGCGATATTCTTTCGATGGCAGAAGGGTTGATTAGAGCTATTTGGCAGGAGGCAGGATCGCAGGCGCCGACCGACATCCCTAGAATTACTTACGCGGAGGCGCTTGAGAGTTACGGGATAGATCGCCCTGATCTCAGATACGATTTGCGTATTCGTGATTTTACTCAGGTAGTTGCGCCTCTCGATTTCGGTGTCACACGAAACGCTATCGCGTTGGGCGGAAGGGTGCGAGGAATAGTCGTGCCTGGTGGTGCTTCGTGGAGCCGAAAGCAAGTCGACGAGCTTGAAGCGATTGCAAAAGGGGCTGGGGCTGCTGGTCTTTTACGCATGAAGCGTACTGATGCCGGCTTCGACGGTCCGCTGGGAAAGCTGTTAGATGATAAGTCAGGCAATGAATTCGCCATGCAGAACGGCGATCTGGCGCTTATGGTGGCTGCAGCGGATAGAGTCAGTAGCCCAGCGCTAGATCGCGTTCGACAGGAGTGCGCGCAGAGACTCGGGCTTATTCGCGAGGGCGATCAGAAGTTTGTTTGGGTCGTAGACTTCCCGATGTTTGATGAAGACCCAGAAAGTGGTGCGCTTGCGGCAGTACACCATCCGTTCACATCGCCAGTTGTAGCCGATATGAGCGACTACCCTGATAGTCCTGGCAAGTGGCGCGCCCAAGCTTACGACCTAGTACTTAACGGTACTGAATTAGGTGGCGGTAGCATTCGTACTAGCGACCCCGCTGTACAATCCAAAATGTTTGCGCTACTGGGGATCGCAGACGTTGACGAGCAAGAACGACGTTTTGGCTTTCTGCTAGAAGGGTTGCGCGCGGGAGCGCCGCCACATGGTGGTATCGCGTTCGGTTTCGACCGAATAGCGATGCTGCTTTCGGGGGCTGCGTCGTTGCGCGATGTTATCGCATTTCCCAAAACGACTGCTGCGCGCGCTCTCTTCGAAGGCGCGCCGGTCGCTGTTTCTCCGAACGATTTATTAGAGCTTGGTTTGACCGTGAGCAACCAAGACTCTTCTCACACTTTATCGGCTTCATGACAGAACCGGTTACAACTCGTTTAAGTGTTGAAGGTGCAGACCTTCTTTCGCTCGCAGGCGTAAACGACACCAACTTAGTTGAGCTTTCACGCATAACTGGCGCACGCGTTGCGCTGCGCGGAGACTCGCTTTCGGTAACCGGCGACGCTGATTCTGTTGCGCGAGCAGAGTCTATTGCTTTTGCAATGATCGCTCAGGCACGCGAAGGTCATACACTTTCGCCAGATGATGTCTTGAGGCTTTCGCTGGCGGACAAGCCAGCCGATGCGCCGGGTGCAGCAGCCGCGGGCTCACTAATACTGCCAGGCGCGCGTCGTGCTATTCAAGCCAAGACTCCGGGGCAAGCAGAGTATTTGAAACAGATTGCGGAGCACGATATCGTTATCGGAATTGGTCCCGCTGGTACCGGTAAAACGTATCTTGCTGTAGCAGCCGCTGTTGATGCGCTTATGCGCAAGCGAGTTAGAAGAATCGTACTTGCACGTCCCGCTGTCGAAGCAGGAGAAAGCTTGGGCTTCCTACCCGGCGACATGCAAGCAAAAGTAGATCCATATCTACGCCCATTATATGACGCGCTCGACGACTTTATGCCCTTTGAGCGTATCCAAAAGCTTATCGAGTCGCGCACCATTGAAGTGGCACCGCTTGCGTTCATGCGTGGGCGTACGTTAGGAGACTCCTTTGTAATACTTGACGAAGCTCAGAACGCTACCGGTCTTCAAATGAAAATGTTTCTCACGCGTTTAGGTGTTAACTCAAAAATTGTTATCACAGGCGACAAGACACAGGTTGATCTTCCGCGAAGAGAAGAGTCGGGGCTCATGCAGGTAGAGCGTATTCTGCATGGCATCGAAGGAATAGCATTCCACTACTTTAGTGAGGCCGACGTAGTACGGCATCGCCTAGTACGTGACATTATCCGAGCTTATAACAACGATGCCGCAGGAGTCTGACGATCGATTGCGAAGCGCGCGTCGGCTTAGCAAAGTCGACGCATACGCTGTTGATATACAGCGTACCGCATCCGTAAAAGCACCTGTCGCCATGTATAAGCTTGAAGCGCTTGCTCGCGGCGTTCTAAAAGCAGAAAAGGTAAAGCGCGCGATGCTGTCGATATCACTAGTCTCACCGCGTTCAATTGCTTCGTTAAACCTAAAGCATTTGGGACACAAAGGTTCGACTGACGTTATAACATTTGCAATGGGTTTAGATCCGCGTGGTGTTTTGGTCGCCGATATTTACATCTGCCCCGATGTCGCTAGTAAGCAGGCTAAGGCACAAGGTGTATCTGTAGGCGAAGAGCTGTGCAGGCTGGTGGTTCACGGTGTCTTACATGCCTGTGGATATGAGCACCCAGAAGATGCTCGTGAACAATCACCAATGTGGCGTAGGCAAGAAAAGTTGCTGAGAAAGTTCACAGCCGTTAGCTCGCAACCACTATGAGTATCGTTTCTTGGGTAGTTGCGTCTACTGGAGCCTTATTCGCTGCTACATCGGCAGCAGCCGACGGAGCTTTGCTATCTGATGCGCCATCGTTAGGTGCCGCTTCACGTAATGCAAGCGGGACCGAATCTCGCTTTCGCACCGATAGGGAAAGAGCTCACCGAGCGCTTTCATTTGGGCGCGTTTTGGGACACTGTATCGCTGGTGCAGCTGTAGCAACCGCACTGGGGCTTAAGGTAAGCTATTCGCTTTCCGACGTAGCTATACTTATCGCGACTGGATTATTAACAGTTGTCGTAGCAGAAAGTGTAGCGCGCGCAATTGGTGATGCACTCGACGACGAGGTTTCAGAGAAACTAGACTGGTTTACATCGTTTTCTCAGTTTGTGTTTATGCCGGTTGTACAGGTCGGAGAGAAGTTAGATCGAGCATTTGCTCAAGCCATAACTCCACCGGAACAAACCCTCGAAAGAAGGGAAGAGGCTGCGGCGCAGTTCCGGGAGGTAGTAAGTGCAGAGTCTGACGTTTCAGGAGAGGAGCGCGATCTTTTACTTGGTGTATTCTCCTTTGGAGAAACAACCGCTGAAGAGGTCATGGTTCCTCGCGTAGATATAGTTGGTATTGAGCATGGCACACACTGGTCCGAGATGGTTGATCGCGTGCGAAGTGCTAGGCATTCGCGTATGCCTGTTTTTGAGGAAACTGTCGACGAAGTTACAGGTATTCTTTACGCTAAAGATTTACTTGCATCGGTTATCGCAGACAGCGAACCGGTCGGTGGCTGGCAATCACTTGTTCGGCCTGTAACCTTCATCCCAGCGAGTAAGCGCATCGCCGATTTGTTGCATGAGTTCAGGCAAAGTGGAAAACATATCGCGATTGTCGCCGATGAGTACGGAGGAACCGCTGGCCTAGTAACAATAGAAGATGTTATCGAGGAGTTGGTGGGTGAGATACGCGATGAGTACGACGAGGAAGAGAAGCAGATAGAGAGCGAAGATAATATTCGTTTTTGGGTTAATGGTCGACTTACGCTAGACGACCTATCCGAGCTAACGGGTTACGACTTTGTTCGCGACGACGTTACATCTGTTGGTGGTTTGGTACTTGAAGTACTCGGTAGAGTACCTAGATCGGGAGAATCGCTAACTATCGGCCCGTTCCGAGTAATTGTTGAACGGGTGATACGAAGGAAAATTCAACGCGTCTATCTCGAGCGGTTGGTAGTCTCAGATAGCCACGAAGGAGAATCCAACTAATGTCACTGTTCGCGATGTTGGTTATCGTTATTCTTGTTGCGCTTCTTACCCTAGGGGCGACGAGCGTTCGTGCAGTTGGTCGTGTATGGATGCGCCATTGGGTTGAAAGAAAGGGTAGTGGCGACATCCTCTCTAGTTACCTAGAGAAACCAGTAAGATTGATTCATGCGGCTGGCACCGCGATTACGCTGCTCGTTTTTACGGGTGGTGCTTCTATCGCTATGCAGGAGAACATTACATCACTTCAGCTCATCGCCAGCACAACACTTTTTTTACTGCTCGTTGTGGTGGTGGGGCAGCTATTACCTAGAGCCATCGCGCGCAGATGGTCTACAAAGGTGTTTCCGGCATCAATGCCGTTGCTGCGCTTCGTCGACATTCTTGTATCGCCATTTCTTGCGTTCGCGAAGTTCGTAGTAAATCAAATATTGCGTAGAAGACCTGTTCAGGGTGCAGACGCAAGAGAAGGAATCGAAGACATGCTTAGAGAAGGAGCTCTTGAGGATATAGGAGCGACTGAAGAAATGGCGATTATATCGGGGGTCGTTCAGTTCGGTGACAAGGTAGTGACCGATGTAATGACAGCTCGGGACGACATTTTTGCACTCGATGGCTCGCTAGCCCCTGATGAAGTAGCTAAGCAGGTAGCTGCAGCTGCATATAGCAGAGTCCCGATTTATCATGGATCTCTTGATAACATTGTAGGTATGCTTCACGCCTTCGACGTGTTTCGCGAAGCAGGTGAACGCCTACCTCCGGTACGCCAAGTTACTATTACTCCTGCTGACAGGGCTGCTAACGAGCTGTTGTTTGAGATGTTGCGTGCGCGCCGTCAGCTCGCAATTGTTAAGAACGAGAGCGGAATTGTAGTTGGGTTGGTAACGTTGGAAGACCTTCTTGAAGAGCTCGTAGGTGACATACGAGACGAGCACGACGAACCAGCTCCGCGTGAGCAGGAGGCCGAGTCTTGAGATCATTGTCGGAACAGGGAAACATGACTCCGCGTATGCTGCGCTTGCTTGAAGATTTTCGTGCTGGCAAGCCTGCTGCTCTCGCTCGAGTAGTAAGCGTCGTTGAGAACCACCGTGTTGGCTTTGACGTTGTTCTCGCTGACTTACACAGCAGTTTGGGCCGCGCGCGTCGAATTGGAATAACAGGTCCCCCGGGCGCTGGCAAAAGCACAATGACAACGCAGCTCGCGCGCGCTTTTCGTGATCAGGGCAAAACGGTCGGCATTGTGGCGGTCGACCCTACATCGCCGTTCACCGGTGGGGCGTTACTTGGTGACCGCATTCGCATGGAAGACGTAGCGCTAGATCCCGGCGTCTTTATTCGGTCGATGGCTACGCGAGGCTCGCTTGGCGGTTTGGCAACGGCAACGCGAGAAGTGTGTGATGTCCTCGATGCATTCGGGAAAGACATAATTCTCATTGAAACAGTTGGAGTTGGGCAAAGTGAGTTAGACGTGGCTCGTGCCGCCGACTCCACCTTGGTTGTACTAGTGCCTGAATCGGGAGATTCTATTCAGACGCTCAAGGCTGGAGTCATGGAGATAGCTGATATTTACGCCGTTAATAAAGCTGATCGTCCGGGCGCAGACAGGTTGCGCAACGACATAGAGTTGATGCTTGGACTTAGGGCGGGTGCTGCGCTCAAAGACCTACCAGCACATCATGGCGTGGACCTCAGATCGATTGAGGACAAAGACGCGCTACGGAATGCGATGAACCCTGCTAGGGCGGCTCGAGCTGCGGCCAGAGATGACGATGCACAGTTGTGGACCCCTCCGGTTCTGCGCACCATAGCCGCTAAGAAAGAGGGGATCGAAGAGTTAGTAGATTCGTTTGACCGACATTTTCGTTATCTTGAAAAGAGTGGCGAATTACGGTCGCGCAGAAGGTTGAGGCTTAGAGAACGCGTAATGGAGGTTGTGGAACAACAACTCCGTTACAAGTTATGGCAGGACACCGAGACCACAGATTGGCTGAACACTCAAATCCCCGATATTGAGTCGGGGCGCGTTTCGCCGTTTCTTGTAGCCGATGCACTTCGCGCGCGGAGTGCTGACCTCATGACCGGGCCCGTGCTCGGCGAACTTTCCGGAACGAACTCATGACCAGCACTCGCGATCTTGAAGACATAGTAAAGCAGCAGCAAGACGAGCTCGACAGTTTACGAAAGGAGCTTGAGCATTGGCGCGAAAGCTATGACGCTGGGCGTAAACGTGATATTGGTTTTACTAACTCAGCTCGTGAGATAGATCCGCTTTATTCTGCCCTTGACCTTGCAGATACTGCTGGATCGGCGTTCGAGGTGCCGGGCAAGTATCCGTTTACGCGCGGCATTCATCCAACAGGTTACCGTGGTAAACTTTGGACGATGCGTCAGTTCGCAGGCTTCTCAACGGCTCGCGAAACGAACGCACGTTACAAGTTTTTGCTCTCGCAGGGGCAAACGGGGCTATCTGTAGCATTTGATTTCCCCACGCTAATGGGCTACGACTCAGACCATCCAAGATCTGAAGGCGAAGTTGGGAAATGCGGAGTTGCAATATCATCGCTTGCTGACATGGAAAGTTTGTTTGAAGGGATACCGTTGGACAAGGTATCAACTTCAATGACAATAAATGGTCCTGCCATCATTCTGCTCTGTTTTTACATAGCTGCTGCCGAAAAACAGGGCGTTCCCGCGTCAAAACTCCAGGGTACCGTTCAAAACGATATTCTCAAAGAGTACATGGCGCAGCATGCGTGGTGTTTCCCAATCGAGCCAGCGCTTCGTTTAATTGTGGACGGTTTCGAGTGGTGCGCTACGAATGTCCCAAATTGGAACACGATATCTATCTCTGGCTATCACATACGAGAAGCAGGATCTACGGCAGCGCAAGAACTAGCGTTTACGCTTGCGGACGGCTTCACGTATGTAGAACGCGGTATAGAGCGTGGACTTAACGTCGACGATTTTGCGCCGCGGTTGTCGTTCTTTTGGGACATTCACAACGACTTTTTCGAAGAGATTGCGAAGTTGCGTGCGGCGAGACGTATATGGGCACGTCACATGAAAGAGCGTTACGGTGCAAAGAACCCACGTTCTTGGATGATGCGCTTTCACTCGCAAACGGCTGGTGTGACACTCACAGCGCAACAACCTATGAACAACGTTGTGCGTGTTGCGTATCAGGCTATGGCAGCGGTGCTCGGCGGTACTCAGTCATTGCATACGAACTCAATGGACGAAACTTTGTCGCTCCCCACTGAGTCTGCGGTGCAAGTAGCTCTACGTACGCAACAGATACTTGCGTATGAGAGTGGAGTGCCAAACGTTATGGACCCGCTAGGTGGTTCTTATTACATAGAGGCGCTCACAGATTCGCTAGAACGCGAGGCTGAGTCACTCTTTGAGAGCATTGATGAAATTGGCGGCGTAGTGAAAGGGCTTGAGGAAGGGTGGTTCCAGAAGCGCATTGCGGAGAGTGCGGCTCGTCAGCAGTGGGAGATCGAGCAGCGGCGTAAAATCGTAGTTGGTGTGAACGATTTCGTCACAGATGAGCCAGAGCTATCAATTCCGCTTCTTAGAATTGGAGATGAGGCGGAGAAAGAGCAGCGCGAGAACATGGCTCGTTTACGTGCTACACGAGATTCTCAGCTTGTTGAGCAGCGGTTACAAGCGTTACGTAACGCTGCAGCTAGCAGTGAGAACGTAGTGCCGTTCATTCTTGATTGCGCGCGTGCATACTGCACCCTTTACGAGATTCGTGCTGCACTAGAAGATGTGTTCGGCGCGTATCGTGAACCGGTGTTTTTCTGAGCGCGGCGCGATCTAACAGACCTTGGTGGGAAACGCATTTCGATGCACTCTACCTCCAAGAATACGAGCCAATATTCAACCTCGCTCAAGACAGGAGTGAGGTAGCTCGTCTCGTCGAGCTTCTTGAGTTGCCAGCAGGGGCACGCGTCTTAGACTGCCCATGCGGGCAGGGCAGGCACTCGCAACTGTTGGCCGAAGCTGGCTACAACGTAGATGGGCTCGATTATTCAGCTCATCTTCTTGAGCAAGCCAAGCGTCGCGGAGTGGGCAGTAATCTTCGGTATACGCGCGGCGACATGCGCAGCTTACCTTCGAAATGGACGAGCAGGTTTGACGCTGTTGTTAATCTTTTCACGTCGTTTGGTTTTTTTGATCATCCGGACGACGACTTAAAGGTTCTAAGCGAGTTCTCTCGTGTATTACGGCCCGGCGGTATTCTCATTTGGCATGGTGGCAGTCGCGACGGTGTAATGTCGCGGTTTTTAAGCCGAGATTGGTGGAGCACGGCCGATGGCACCATGTTCGGTCAGGAGAGGAGTTTCGATCCACTCTCGGGTTTCCTGTCAATTACATCTACGTGGCGCGGCCCTGAGGGTGAAGGTGAGAGGTCGCATAAAATACGTTTGTACAGTGCGTCCGAGTTGGCGTCTCGCATGCGTGAAGTGGGGCTAACAGTCGAGCGCGCCTACAGCGGCTGGACCGACCGCTCGCTTACTAGAAAGTCGGGCGAGATGCTATTGGTAGCTCGAAAAGAGCAGAACGACTCATAACCCTGTTTCCTACTAGATTACACGTCTATGTCACGACCGATTAGGGTACTGGTTGCCAAGCCCGGGCTTGATGGGCACGATCGCGGTGCAAAAGTAGTTGCGGCCGCACTTCGAGATGCAGGTATGGAAGTTATCTACACTGGACTGCACCAAACGCCAGAGATGATAGCTAGCGCTGCTGTTCAAGAGGACGTCGACGTCGTGGGCCTCTCAATTTTGAGCGGTGCACACATGACGCTGTTCCCTCGAGTTCGCGATCTGTTAGCGGAGCAGGGACGCGACGACGTATTAGTTACTGGTGGAGGGATTATCCCTAAGGAAGACATGGAAGCCCTCCAGGAACAGGGAATCGGTAAGCTTTTTGGTCCGGGTACAAGTACGCAAGATCTTGTGGACTACATCCGCGAATGGTTCACTATGAGGGAACAGCAAGACGCGTGACAACGAGACTTAAGAAGCTAAGCGCCGAACTACGCGAACTTGAAACATTGCTTCGTCAGGGCGGTGGACCTGACAAAATTGCGCGGCAGCACAAGCAGGGCAAACTTACCGCACGGGAACGGGTTGAGAAGTTGCTTGATGAGAAGCAACCATTTCTTGAGATCGGTTTACTCGTTGCTCATGATCGTTACGATGGACAGGCACCTTCGGCCGGAGTTATCACTGGCGTTGGAGTAGTTAACGGTAGAGAAGTTGTGGTAGTTGCAAATGATGCTACCGTTAAGGCGGGTTCGTGGTGGCCGGAGACGATAACAAAGATTTTGCGAGCGCAGGAAATTGCGATGCGCTGCAGAATACCAATTGTGTACTTAGTAGATTCGGCGGGAGTTAACTTGCCGTATCAGGGAGGCGTTTTCCCCGGTCAGTACGGCGCTGCGCGTATTTTCTACTATAATTCAATTATGCGTCGCTATCTTCGAATACCTCAGATAGCGGCCGTAATGGGACAATGTGTTGCGGGTGGCGCGTACCTTCCTGCCTTGAGCGATGTGATCCTTATGGTGAAGGGATCATCGTTTATGGGGTTGGGTGGTCCCAATTTGGTGAAAGGTGCGACTGGTCAGTCGGTTGATGGCGAAACGCTGGGTGGTGCAACTACTCATACCGCAGTGTCCGGCGTTGCTCATTACGCAGCCGACGACGACGAGTCTTGTCTGGCTCAAATTCGCGATATGATTGCGAGGTTGCCGGAACAAGTACACGGACCAAAGGCAGTTGCGTACAGGCCTCCAGCGGTTGGGCCAGAGGCACTCTACAACATTTTGCCAACGGACCATCGCATGTCGTACGATATGCACGAACTATTGCGTGCTATTATCGATGACGGTGAGATACATGAGTTTCAGCGCGATCTTGCTAAAGAGATTATCTGCGGCGATGCGCGTATCGAAGGGATTCCAGTTGGTATTATCGCGAATCAGCGCGGACTTATAAAAGGGCGTGAGGGCGAACGGCCTCGGTTTGGTGGCATTATCTACGCGGAAAGCGCCGACAAAGTCGCGTTCTTCATCGATAAATGTGAACGACAAGGGATTCCTATTCTTTTCGTTCAGGATGTTTCTGGTTTTATGGTGGGGCCGGACGCTGAGCATGAAGGAATTATTCGTGCGGGCGCTCGTTTTGTTGAAGCGATGGCGTGCGCGCGCGTTCCCAAGATTGTCTTAACAGTTAACCATGCGAGTGGGGCAGGTTACTACGCGATGGCAGGACAGGGCTTCGACCCAGACTTTCTATTTTCGTGGCCTACCGGCAGAATGGCGGTCATGGAAGGAGAGGCCGCCATTCAAGCAGTTCACGGGCCAGCGCTAGAAGCTGCTAAGAAGGCCGGAGTCGAGCCTGATGTCGCGGTGCAGGACGCTGTTAACGCAATGCGTGCCGACTATGAAACCCAGCTCGACGCGCGCTACGCTGGCGCTCGCGGTTTTATAGACACAATCCTGTATCCGGAGAACACGCGCGAAACTTTAGCTTTATCGTTACGAGCTGCTAGTCGGAATCCGGGCCCACATCTTGGTGCATTCGTATTGCCACCGATGCCTATGGCGTCGGCCTAACGTGCTAAACACAACGGAGCAATCATGACGCGCGACAGTTCACGAACTGTAAGAGTCGCAAGCGGACAAGGCTTTTGGGGAGATTGGTTGGAAGCACCTAGACGGCAAGTTGAGGGCGGACCTGTCGACTATCTCATGCTTGACTATCTCGCTGAAGTAACGATGTCTATCGTGCAAAAGCAGAAGGAACGTGACCCGCAGATGGGATACGCACGCGACTTTATTGGTGCTATGGAAAGTGTCTTTCCTGCAGTAGCAAACCAAGGTGTAAAAGTTATTGCGAACGCTGGTGGAGTTAACCCCGACGCTTGTGCCGACGCTGTGCTTGATGCTGCTAGCAAAAGTGGTGTCCGTGGCAAAATTCGTATTGGTGTTGTTACGGGCGACAATATTTTGCACAGGCTCGATGAACTCATTAGTGCCGGTCACCAGCTTTCTAATATGGATACTGGGGAGCCGCTTTCGACGGTTCGCGACAATGTATTAGCTGCCAACGCATATATCGGTTCCACGCCGATTGTAGAGGCGTTAAAAATGGGTGCAAACGTTGTAGTGACTGGGCGTAGCACTGATACCGCGCTCACTATGGCGCCGCTACGCTACGAGTTTGGATGGGATGACAACGACTGGGACAAGCTCGCAGCGGGGATCGTTGCAGGGCATATTCTAGAGTGTGGTGCTCAATGTTCGGGAGGTAATTGTTTACACGACTGGCGCAACATTCCTGACCTAGCCAACATTGGCTATCCTATCGCCGAAGCAAGCGCGGACGGATCTTTTGTGGTCCGTAAGCATCCGAACACTGGTGGACGAATATCTGTTCCATCGGTTACTGAGCAGCTTGTGTACGAAATGGGCGATCCTAAGAGTTACATAACTCCCGATGTAATCGCCGACTTCACAAGCATTAAACTTGAACAAGACGGCGAGAACAGAGTTAGAGTTAGCGGCATTACGGGTGCTGTTCCAACTCCATTCTTAAAGGTTTCGATTGCGTATCGTGCGGGCTACAAGGCGGTTGGAACGCTTGTTTACTCTTGGCCTGACGCATTCGAGAAGGCACAGTGTGCTGACCGCGTTTTGCGTGAACGGCTAGATCGTCTGGGTCTTAGCTTCGATCAAGTCCTTACTGAATTCGTGGGTGTTAACTCGACACACGGCGCGTTGGCTGGTGGCGGCGAAGCTGCACCTGAAGTTCAGTTCCGAATTGGTGTTCGAAGCAGTGATCGTGCCTCGGTGGAACGTTTCACTCGTGAAATCGCGCCTCTTGTTCTTAATGGACCGCCGAGTGTTACTGGATTTGCTGGGGGTCGCCCAAAAGTTGAGGAGATCGTTGCTTATTGGCCGGCGCTGCTCGATAAGCGTGCTGTCTCAACCCACGTCCGAATAGCGGAGTAACCATGCGAGTTCAGTTGCTAGACTTAGCTCACGCGCGGAGCGGCGATAAAGGTGACACTGCTAACGTTGGCCTTATAGCGCTTCGTCCGGAGTGGTATCCACTTCTTGAGAGGGAAGTAACGGCTCAACGTGTTGCTGAGCACTTCGATGGTCAGATAACGGGAGGAGTCGATCGCTTTGAGTTGCCTAACTTGCGCGCGCTAAACTTCCTGCTTCACGGCGCACTTGATGGAGGCGGAACATTATCGCTTAAAACTGACGCGCAAGGTAAAGTCTATTCGACTGCGCTGCTGCGGATGTACATAAACGTTTCCGATGCAGAAGCTTTAGCGCTTGGTATAAAATCGTGAAGCGGTCTCCCCTGTACTGTTTATATAGGAGCAGACAATGACAGCGCTAGTCAAGGCTCGGCTCATTCTGCTCGTTATCGCCATAGCACTATTCGCATACTCGTTGCGCGTCGAGTCAGATTCGGCACGCAAGGTGGCTATAGGACTGCTATTAGTTGCGCTAATCATGATGATTACCGACCGCGTTCGTCAGCGAAACTCGCGATAATATTAATAATGACTCGACTGCCTGTTCCTGAACTTCTCGCGCCCGCCGGTTCAATCGACGCGGTGCGAGCTGCTGTTGCGAACGGTGCCAATGCTGTTTACCTAGGCGCGTCTATGTATAACGCGCGTGACGAAGGTGCCCAACTCAGCCTCGACGAACTAGCACAGGCGTGCGCTATCGCGCACGCGCGCGGTGTACGCGTGTACTTAACTTTTAATGTGCTTATTAAGCCACACGAGCTTCATGACGCTTTAACATATTTAGGTGAATGTATTGATCGCGGCATAGATGCAGCGATCGTGCAAGACATCGGAGCGGTAAAGCTGATTCGTGCCATTTATCCAGAGTTGGAGATACACGGGTCAACGCAAATGACTGTGCACGATGTCTCCAGCGCTCGGGTTATTCAATCGCTAGGTGTAGAGCGCGTCGTACTCGCCCGAGAGAATACCATTGACGATGTACGTGCCATTCGCGAAGCCTTGCCAAGCTTGGGTCTAGAAACGTTTGTTCATGGTGCGCTGTGCATATCGTACTCCGGACAATGCCTCATGTCCGGAATGATATCCGAACGATCGGCGAATCGTGGCTCATGTGTCCAATCGTGTAGAAAGGACTACGTTCTCAACGATGTAGAAACCAACGCGACGCTCGACTCAGGATATCTTATATCTGCTAAGGACTTGGCCGCACATGATCACTTGGATGAACTAGCAAGGATCGGCGTAGGATGCCTTAAGGTAGAGGGGCGTAAGAAGAAGCCAGAGTATGTAGCAACAGTTACTAAAGGATATCGCGAGTGGTTGGAACGGATCGCCCGTGGTGAAGTCGTAGGAGCACCATCGCTCGATGAAACAGAGCCGCTAGTACAAATTTTCAGTCGTGGGAACACCGGTGGTATGTACGGCGGGAGACAAGGACGTCAGTACATTACGAGAACACAACCCGATAACCGCGGCTTACCTATCGGCGTTGTTATAGGATACGAGAACAATCAAATCCTTGTCTCTGTTTCTCATCAGATTGCTGAAAACGACGGTCTAGGTTTTGAACTCGATGATAATAAAGGCGCTGCAATCGGTGGCGTAGTTGAAAGGGTAAGGACGGTCGCACACCGCAGCAACGAATGGAAAATGGCTCTTACCATGCGAGCTAAACCTCCAGTAGGTGCAAAGGTTATTCGTACAAGCGATCATACTTTGCTCGAATCAGCACGAGCTTCGTTCACCACAGTATCTGTCCCAGATCGCGTCGGATTAACACGTCTTGATGTACGTGTGTTCGGTCAAGCAGGTTCGCCGCTTATGACTCAATGGATCATGGGCGACGAGTCTGTAAACGCTGCCTCCGAATCGACTCTGGCGCCAGCTAAAGGCAGACCTATCTCACTTGATTTGCTACGTGAACAGTTTGGTAGGCTAGGTGGTACCACTTTTGTTCTCGGTTCTGTAGACTCTGTTGGATTATCAGAGAATCTGTTCATACCGGTAAGCGCTCTTAATAAGATTCGCCAAGACGCAATCGCGAAACTCGAAGAGAAATGTGGTTGGATTCAACTCGAGAATCGCGCAAATCGTGATGTAAGGATCGCTGAAACGGTGGCTGCGGTCAGCTCTCCTAATGATTCTTCACAGATCGATGTAGCTGCAACCTCATCTTCCGGTTTCTCGATTCGTGCTATCGTGTACTCTGTTGCCGACGCTATCGCAGCCGCTGATGCAGGCGCCACTGATGTCGTCTTAGATCCGTTCTTACGTCACCCAGCGCCGCCGCTATCACGTGTCCGCGCGCTCAAGGATTCGTTGAACGAGAAGGGTGTTTCACTAAGGTTGCGCACTCCTACTATTGTCCGACCTGAAGATCGACCACAAACGGACAAGTGGCTAGCTCTCGGGTTACCTATCCTCTCCGGTCACTTGGGGATCCTCGCCGAACATGCTGCGCTCGGCGACGTTATTGCCGATTATGCCGTTAATTGCTTCAATCAGCACACTGCCGACTTTCTGTTCAGTATCGGCGTCAATCGAATCACCGCATCCGTCGAACTCACTGTCGATGAACTCGCTGACCTCACTGAACCGTGGAACGGACGTAATTTCGACGTTCTCGTGTACGGTAGGACGGAAGGAATGACTATCGAACATTGTGTCCTTTCCGCTGCGTTCGATAGAATCCCCACGACTTGCAGAGATCTCTGTGTGCAGAAACACACTAATGTTTCACTAACTGATCCCGCTGGTTACACGTTCCCCGTCGCAACAGATTCCGCATGCAGAAATAGGCTCCTACACTCTCGCCCTATTCACGCGATGGAGTTTTTGCCCAGACTCTGGTCACGAGGCATTCGCGGATATCACTTGCTGTTTAATGTACCAGGCGATCCAATATCAAATGTGGTTAACGCCTACCATAACGCCCTAACATCTCTCGCTAACGGCGATTCTTTTGATACTTCGCGCACTCGAAAGATAGTCGGCGATGAGTTCACTCGCGGACACTTCGCGCGCGCTGTTTAATTTGCCCGTAGTTTGTTAGTACATCGTAAAATGTTTTACTATCATATGCGTTCATTTGATATCGCTGCGCTCCGTAAATTTGATACCTTGCTTCATGATCCAAGAGCAGCACAACAGCACTAACTTCGGTACGCTCGACAACGCTCGCGAAACTCTACGTCGCTACTTCGGTTACTCCGATTTCCGACCGCCGCAAATTCGCGCCGTTCAAGCAGTACTATCAGGTGTCGACTCACTTCTCGTTCTCCCCACCGGAGGCGGTAAGTCGATCTGCTACCAAGTGCCTGCTTTGGTTAGAGATGGATTAACTGTTGTCGTTTCTCCGCTCATTTCACTTATGAAGGATCAGGTCGAAACGCTAGAGAGAAAAGGCGTCAACGCCGCCTTTATCAATAGTACGGTCTCTGCAACTCAGATCGCTTCCAGCTTAGCACAAGCAGCCGATGGCTCTCTCAAGCTTCTCTATCTCTCGCCTGAAGGGCTAGGTACTAGGCGCATGCTCGAAAGGCTCAGCGCTATAGGTGTCACGCTACTCTCAGTCGATGAAGCACATTGCATTAGCGAATGGGGACACGATTTTAGACCCAGCTACAGAAGAATCGGTGAAATTCGTGATATTCTGGGCACACCACAAACCGTTGCTCTTACTGCTACCGCTACACCTGACGTTAGACGAGATATCGTTAAGCAGCTCAATCTCAGAAACCCCGAGGTCGTTGTTGCCGGATTCGATCGCAAGAATCTCGAATACCATGTGATGCAAACACGCACGCAAGTAGATAAAGATCGCGCTGCTATAAGTTTGCTAAAGAACGCAGAAGGTGTTTCCGTCGTGTATGCGCCAACTCGCAAGGCTGTAGAACGCGTTGCCGCTACTTTAACTCGAGGTCGCATCAAGGCTGTTACGTATCATGCCGGACTAGAAGACGGTGAACGTCAGCGCGCGCAAGATGCTTTCATGACGGAACAGGCTAAGGTCATTGTCGCCACAAGTGCGTTCGGTATGGGCATCGATAAGCCTAATGTTCGACTCGTCGTTCATCACTCGATGTCGGGGTCGCTCGAAGCCTACTACCAAGAAGCAGGACGCGCAGGACGAGACGGCGAGAAAAGTACGTGTGTACTCTTACACTCTTACGCTGATAGATTCACGCACGAGTTTTTTATTGATAATGCACACCCAGAACGCCAAGTAGTTGAAGACGTATGGAAGCATATCCGCAAACTCTCCAATAGTCGGTCTCTCGTACCCGTTTCCGCTGACTCACTTCATTCGCATATGCCTAAGCGCATCGGCGAACGAAAGGTCGGCGCAGCGCTACGCGTCTTGTTAGCAAATAGGGTCGTCACAGAAGAATTGCCGTCGGTTTCACGTATCTACATTCGACTTCTAGCTACTCCAGAAAGAATCACTACCGCTCTCACCGGCGAAAGGGAAATTGAGAAGGAATTGCTGCGCGGTTTCTGGCGCATCGCCGGTGTACGATTAGAACACGGAGCTGTAGTCGATACTGATGCTTTGCCAGCTCGGTTCGGAGGTCTTCATAGTATTTCTCCTATCCTCGAACGGCTCATGGCTGAACAGTTTCTAATGTGGTCTCCCTCCGGAGCAGGGCTCAGGCTCGATCACAGAAGTAAGGACGCCACTTGGCTACCAATTGATTGGAACTCGCTGTCACGCAGAAGGAACGCTGAACTCGCTAGGTTGGACGCTATGCAGCGCTATGCTCAAACTCGCGCTTGCCGAAGGGCGTTTGTATTACGCTATTTCGGTGACCCTGATGCGCGCCCTCAGTGCGGAGCATGTGACCGTTGCTTAGGCGTCACGCAGGAACTTCCTGTGAGTGATACACCTACTAAGTTCCGACGAAAGCTCAACTCGACTAGGCCAACCTAAAAACGATACCATGGACGACAGTTTGTATTTCAACGAACAACACCTCGCGGTTCGCGAGATGGTTCGAGCATTCGCCCGCGAACGGGTCGCGCCTGTCGCAAGTAAACACGATGAAGAAGCCAGCTTCCCCTGGGAAAACATTAAGGCCATGGGGGAACTCGGCCTCCTCGGTGTACCCTGGCCCGAAGAAATAGGGGGCGCTGGGTTCGATATCATTAGCTACATAATCGCTATCCACGAAATGTCACGGGTCGATGCGTCCCACGGGATAACTATCAGCGCGCACACAACGCTCGGCACTTCTCCAATCGTTAATTTCGGAACTAAAGAACAGATCGATCGCTATGTGCCGCTTCTCGCAACCGGGAAGGTACTCGGCGGTTTCGGACTAACCGAAGAAGGCGCAGGAAGCGACGCTGGCGGTACCCGGACCACCGCAACCAAGAAGAATGGTCACTATGTACTAAATGGCTCCAAACGCTTCATCACTCACGCCGGAGTTGGCGAAGTGTTCGTGGTAACAGCAGTTACCGATCCCGACAAAGGCACCAAAGGCATATCGTCGTTCATCCTCACTAAGGATACCGTCGACCTAGACATCGCTAAGCAAATCGGTGTCGGGCACGACGGATCACTGCCCAATATGGCCGGCTTCTCCGCCGGCAAAAAAGAGGATAAGCTCGGATGGCGAGCTTCAGATACCCGCGAACTCCTCTTCGATAATGTTGAAGTTCCCGCCGAAAACCTACTCGGCGAAGAAGGCTTGGGATTCGTGAACTTCATGAAAACCCTCGACGCAGGGAGAATCGGGATCTCAGCACTTGCACTCGGCATCGCAGAAGGAGCGTTTGAAGAAGCGCTCCGATATGCGTCCGTCCGAAAACAGTTCGGTAAACCCATCGCGGAGTTCCAAGGCGTACAGTTCCAGCTCTCCGATATGGCAACAGAAATCGAGGCCGCAAGACACCTCGTGTATCACGCCGCCTGGTTGGCGCAAGCCGGTAAGCCCTTCTCCAAAGAAGCAGCTATGGCCAAGCTCTTCACCTCAGAAATGGCCATGAGAGCAACCATTAAGGCCATTCAGATTCACGGCGGATATGGCTATACACGCGACTACCCTGTAGAACGCTACATGCGCGATGCCAAGATCTGTGAGATCGGGGAAGGCACGAGCGAAATCCAACGTATGGTCATCGCGCGACAATTGCTTAAGTCAGTCATCGACTAAGTAGCGCTCCCCCCACCCCCACCCACCCACACACACCACTTCGCCTCTACCCATAACCGCGATTAATACTTTTCCGGATACGTAGCATTCAGTATTGCGGGAATGAAAGCTTCGCGTGTACCATTCATAAGGAAGTTTTTAGGTCCGTAACCGTCGCTTCAGGCGCCGGCGGCCCGTGCGACTCACGGGCCGTTTGCGTTTCGGCCGGGGGTAGACTGTGGCCAGCGTGCCCAATGGTTTATGCCCACCGAACGCCTCACCGCGCAAACGCCCGTGTGCGGCAATCGTATGTTCTTGCGTGTATCACGATCGAGGTTTCACGCCGCCGCTGGCGCGTTTAACGTATGTTCGAATTCGTGCGGAAGATCATATGCGATTGCGCGCAGGTGAGGGAACCTCGTGACGCCTTGCTGCACACACACTGCAGTAAGTCTCGCAGTCTAACCGTGCTCATCGCCGCATAGGTCAAGCGGAGTCGCCGCCGCCTGTTCGTGTGATCACAATACATGAAGCGTGAGATCCTAGTGAATGCAACGCCGCGTGAAACGCGAGTTGCAATTCTTGAGGACGGAATGCTCGTTGAGTTGCTGGTAGATAGACCCGACGCTCGTCGTATGGTCGGTAACGTCTACTTAGGCAAAGTCGAAGCCGTCCTACCAGGTATACAAGCAGCGTTCGTTAACATAGGTACCGAAAAGTCAGCGTTCTTGCACGCTGCCGACGTCGTCGTCGAAGACATTGCCGTCACTGACGATGACGCCGATGATGATGACGTAACTGATGATGGTGAAAACGGATCGCGTCGTGGACGTGCGCCTATACCACCAATTCAAGATTTGCTCAAACGAGGGCAGGAAATCCTCGTCCAAATCACTAAAGAACCAATCTCCACCAAAGGACCAAGGGTCACTGCGCAAATATCGCTGGCCGGTAGGTTCCTCGTTTACATGCCGTTCGCTTCCAAAGTCGGAGTCAGTCGGAAAATCGATGAACGCTCCGAACGACAAAGACTACGGCAAATGGTGCAAGAATTACTTCCAGAAGGTGCAGGTGGAGTCATCGTTAGAACTGTTAGCGAGGACGCCACACGAGAAACTTTCGAACATGAGCTCAATACGCTTATCACCAACTGGAAACGCATTAAACGCAAAGCACAATTCACGCACGCGCCGAGCGAGGTTCATAAGGAAACAAATGTCACCCGAAGCCTAGTCCGCGATTTGTTTAGCGCTAAAGTAGAAAGCGTTGCTGTAGACTCAAGGCAGGTGTACAACGAAATAACGGAGTACTTAAAGGGAATCGCACCCGAGTTGGTCGAACGCGTGCGCATGCACGAAGAAAGTGTCGCCATTTTTGATAAGGCCGGAATCGAAACGGAAATTCGTGACCTCTTCAAACGGCGATGCGATCTCCCTTCTGGTGGCTACTTAATTATCGAACCAACAGAAGCGCTCGTCTCTATTGACGTCAATTCAGGACGCTATACCGGTAAACGCGACCCCGAAAAAACAAGCCTCAAAACCAACACCGAGGCCGCAAAGGAAATCGCAAGACAACTAAGACTGCGTGACGTCGGTGGAATCATCGTCTGCGACTTCATTGATATGGAGTCCAAAGCAAATCGAGATCGTGTACTCCAAGAGCTAAGGCACCACTTAGGACGCGATCGCGCCAGAACTCGCGCTTTCGCGGTAAGTGACTTGGGACTAATCGAAATGACTAGGCAAAGGGTCCGCCAAAGTCATTATCAAAGCATGACAGAAGCCTGTCCCACTTGCAGTGGAACAGGACGGGTGTTCACTCCGGAAACCATCATGAGACGCGTAGAACGCGCACTCAGACGTATGAACGCCGAAGGTAGGAAAGACTCGGTTACGGTCAGACTCCATCCAGAAGTCGCACTTCATGTCCTCGAACAGGAACACGACTTCATACGCCGCATCGAACGCTGGGCTGGCTTCCCCCTTGAGCTGCGTGACGATCCGCTCCTCAAACCCGACGAAATTCGTATCATCACCAGAAACGCCGGACACGACTTGACTCAGAAGTACGCCGTCGCGTAATCAGCTGACCTTAACCACGAGCTCAAATCGCTACACAAAAGTGCATTTCTTCGGCCTTGGTCCGGTTGACATGCAACTCCAATAGCGGTAAGCTTTAAGGCTCTCAAACTTTATCACTTTCTGTCGCGGACGTCTCCGCAGACAGTTAGCCCTGTACGTTGTCCTATACGTTGTCCTCGTCATGAGCTACGCAATCATCAGAACCGGTGGGAAACAGTTCCGCGCAGAGCCGGGCAAAACGCTGCGGATACCATCCCTTCTGGGAGATGCCGGTACCGCTGTTGAATTCAACGACGTGCTGCTCGGCTCCGATGGCAATTCCGTTCGCACGGGTGTCCCAACGCTCTCCGGTGCTAAAGTCACCGGCGAAATCGTTAAGCACGGCCTTGAAGACAAAATCATCGTCTTCAAGTTCAAGCGCCGCAAAAACTATTCTCGTAAGCAGGGACATCGGCAGAAGTTCACCGAAGTCCGCATTAACGATATCAACCTCGGCTGACCGCCGGCGCATAGCCCTAATAGGCTAACGCTTCCCTGGAGCTCTCAAATGGCACATAAGAAGGGACTCGGCTCATCACGTAACGGCCGAAACTCAAACCCGAAGTACCGCGGCATCAAAAAGTACGGTGGTGAGTTCGTTACCGCTGGTAACATCATCCTCCGTCAGTGCGGAACTAAATGGCACCCCGGAACCAACGTTGGTATGGGTACCGATTACACCATCTACTCTCTAGTCGATGGCGTCGTTCAGTTCGAACACAAAAACAAGCGCCGCTACAAAGTCTCAGTCGTGCCTGTTATCTACGCCGCAGAAGACGAGCTAGAGGTGGTTCAGGCTTAATTGCCTTAACCATTACCTTCCACCTGCCAGTCACTTCTGGCAAGGTCGAAGTAGTTGTTTAAGCCCTCGCGATTAACGCGAGGGCTTTTTGTTTTCGCACATCCTATACCCCACGTTCCACGGCCCAGGACAACGCCAACGCCAACTACCTCCTATCATCCACTTGCCAACATAGGAACCGTCCAAGTTCCAACACGTAACTTTCCTACCACCATCGGCGTACGATTAAGCAACGCCAGCCACTGCCCGGAATCCTCAAACTAAGAGCCACCGCGGTAAGTGCTGCATGTCGGTCTAACACTCTACTGGGAGCCATCATGGCACTGTGGGATAAAGTCAAGGAAGGCATCGACAAAGCCGGCAAGGTTGCGCAAGGTGCCATTGATGAAGGGAAGCTGCGAATAGATGCGTACCGTGCTCGTGAACAAGCCGATAAAGCCGCCGAAGCGCTAGGCTACGCAGTATTTCGTGCCACAGAAAGCGGACTAGATCTCGATAGTTCGGCGCGCGAAACTCTGCTGTCTGCGATAAGAGAGCGTGAAAAACAAGCTGTTAAGCTGGAAGCCGAACTCGCTGCCGCACGCGCTGGATCCACATCTGAATCGTCAGCTTCGACAGACAGCGCATCTAGCAATCAGGGTGACTCAGCGAGCAGTGCACCCTCAGAGCCGCCGTCTAACTGACCAGAGCTCTCAAGCGACGCTCGTAGTAAAGCTGGCGTATCGGTACATATCGCCGATACGCTCATGAGCGTCAAAGCAGCCGCTCTCGCGGAGCTGTTCTCCGTCCAAGCAACAACTTGCATACCCGCCTGTCTAGATAGCTCCACGAGGGACTCGTCTATCATTGACGTGTGTTGCCAGAAGTAATTTGGTATATGTGGTCCTGTAAAGCTTTTTATATCAAGTGGATAGCTTGTGCTTAAAAACCCAGTTTCTGTAGTTGGATAAAGCCTCTTAACGGCCACTGGTATTCTATGGTCAAAGCTGTGTACGGCGTGCATTAGCGAAGAGTGCCTGCTAAAACAGTCAGCCAAAGCTCGTTCGCAGTCACGACCTTTCACCTCCGTGTACACCTTCGTCCGATTCCCGGTAAGCTCGAAGACCTCATCCAAAGTTGGTATTCTCTCGCCGTTGGAAAGCCTCAGTTTGGCAAGATCGCTAGCTGAACTGCGTGCTATCTCAACACGTGTTCCCGAGGTTACGTCTCGAACCGTGTCGTCATGGTGAACCACTATCACACCGTCCGACGTCCTATGAACATCAAGCTCGATAGCGTCTGCGCCCTGCCTTATAGCCTCAGCGAACGCGGCGAGGCTGTTCTCGAGCTGGTCCTTAGAGGCGCCACGATGCGCAATAATCTCTGGGATCTTCATGGTTCCTACTGCTGGGATAGGTGGTTTTGGGGTGCTTATTCCGCCCCAACTGGTCAGCGGTATACATCAACCGTTAACATACCCGGCGTGAAAACGTCCAATATGTCAACCTGATGGCCGGAGCCGAACGAGATGATGATGCGCTGCTCGACGGCGCACTTATCGACCGGTGGAAGGGCGGGGATGAGCGTGCAGCGACCGATATAGTGTCGCGGCATGCTCCGGCACTCACGCGATTCGCTGTGCAGCTCGGTGTTCGCGATGAGGTTGACGAGTTAGTTCAGGATACCTTCGTTCGTGCTTTCAACGCACTTGATGGTTTCCGCGCTGAAAGCTCGTTAAGAACTTGGCTTTTTACCATCTTGCGTCGCCTAGTCATTGACAAACGCAGGGCGCAAGGCAGACGTGGTATAGAAGTCGAGGTTGCGGAGCAAGATGCGTCAACCGAGTTTGATGCATTAGATGGACTGGTCGCAGAGGAAACATCTGTGCGAATCAGCAAGGCGATGGCTCAGCTGTCTCCGATGCAACGCGAGGTCTTTGTACTTCGTGTTCAAGAGGGACGTAGCTATCGCGACATAGCCGATGTACTCGGCTCGTCTGAAGGGGCGGCACGAGTGCATTATCACAACGCAATGCGCACCATTAAGGAGGCGCTCGATGACTGACTGCAGCAACGTAGAAGTTCGTGAGCAACTTCCGGATCTAGTGTCCGGAATGTTGTCGCGCGCGAACGTTGAGTTGGTCGAGTCCCATTTGCGAACCTGTGAAGATTGTTCACAGGAGTTGGAGATACTTCGCGGCATTTTTGCGATAAGACCTTCTGCTAAGCCAGTGGATGTTGCTGCAATTGTTGCAGCTCTACCTCGCCCGTCTGTTAACAACCGTTTCAGCAATAAAAGCCGAAGCTCGCAATGGCAGCGTTGGCGAATCGCGGCTGCAATTGCAACCGTTGCCGTTGGCGGCGTTAGTTGGCAATTGATTACTAACGATTCGCCCGCGGTAGCCGGCTCGAACATCGTTGCCTCAGCAACTGATTCCGCTCTGCGCCTAGACACTGGCGTTCTGCTCGCATCTAAAGATCTAGACCAACCAGTCGCTGTTTCATTTGGCGGATTGGGTGACTACACCGACGAAGAGTTGCAGCTTATTCTCGAACAGCTCGACAAGTGGGACGGTGCGCCATCTACCGAACCGCTTCAGTCCTCGTCTTCGCCACTGATAATGACGTCGGGAGGTAGCATACGATGAAGAAAATAGTGGCTGTCGGTTTTGTTGCATTTCTGCTTCCGCTACTGGCCGCAAGTGCACAACAAACTGGTGGTGACAACAACCGTCGTGGTGAGCCAAATTGGCAACAGCGTCAAGCAATGGAGCAACGGCTTCAGGCGCGCATTGACAGCATCGTAAGAGTCCGTCTGTCTCTTTCGGACGAACAGTTCGTTCGTATGCAGGAAGTCGCGACGAAGATAGAGCGCGGTAGACGAATGCTTCGTATGGACGAAGGTAGGTTGCGTGTTGAACTTCGTCGCGTTCTATCCTCGAACTCTATCGATGAGTCGAAGGTAGCAGAGCTGCTCGACCGTATGCCTGCACTCGAGAAGCGTCGTCTCGAGCTTATGGAGAGAGAGCAGGGCGAGCTAGCCAAGTTTCTAACGCCAAGTCAGCGTGCTAGATACATCGCACTCCAAGAGGAGTTGCGCAGAAACATGCAGGACATGCAACGCAGGCGTCTTGGCTTCGATGGACAAGACGGTCCGAATCGTGGAAACCCGCCATTCCCGCAAAAACATCTATAGTTCTGAAGACGTGACGCCCGATGAGGTAACTACTCCTGAACGCACTCTGTTCTCTGAAGACGTTACCAAAGTTGCGGGTAAGGCCGCTCACGATATAAACAACTTTCTTACTGCCGTGCTGGGTAATCTAGACCTAGCGAGAAGTGATATAAGCCATATGCCTGAAACAGTAGTTCTTTTAGATGAAATAGAGAAAGCGGCACGCAAAGCCACTGAGTTAACGCGCCAACTACAAAGCATAAGTAGGCTAGGGTCGGGTGCTGTGTATCCCGTTGAACTCGACGCAGCGGTAAGGCGAGCAGTTGCGAGATTTCACAATAGTTTCGCTGGTTCGCGGACCATACACATTGAGTTGTGTTTGGCGGACATGAGTATTCGGGGTGATGCAGCGAATGTTGAGCAGTGCGTTTATAACCTTCTAAGTAATGCGTATAACGCAACAGCACGTGGCGGCGACATTTGGGTGTATACTCAAGTAGTTGACAAGAATAACGACGCGCACCAAACGCCTAAGAAAATGCCATCGGCGCGCTTAGTCGTTAAAGACACTGGTCATGGTATAACCGACACCGTGAAAGCTCGAATTTTTGAACCGTTCTATAGCAGCAGAGCGTCGGGAAACGCAACCGGTTTGGGCTTAACCCAAATTCGTGCAACCGCTGCGCAGTCGGGAGCCCTACTGTGGGTGGAATCCTCACCCTCTGTTGGCACCGAATTTTTCCTAGATTTTCCCATTTATAGCAACTAACGGGCGTCTCCCCCCTTGGCGTAGCACCGGCTCACGTTGTATTGTGCAACGCTTGCCTAGCCCAGATGGCGGAACTGGCAGACGCACGGGACTCAAAATCCCGCGCCCGCGAGGGCATCTCGGTTCGATCCCGAGTCTGGGCATAGAGTGGTGTTGAGTTATAAAGGTTTTCATTGCAGCTTTTTTTTAATGGCATTAAGCAATGGATGAGCGCGATAGTCGGTAATATTTGTTGCATAGATCTTTTTTCGAGCTAACCGCAACGTTTATTGAGTTTAGCGCCGGCTAGCCACCAAGGAATAAACAATGATCTCCTCGGCCCCGTCATCGAGACGCTGTAACCCTAGGATACGGTTCCCGCTTACATCCAACACGTCAACATCTGACGGCAGGGTGAACTGCTGCTTTCCCGAATTGAGTGCCGTCCATGTCGCGTTCTGCCCTCTACTAACGGCGCGGATATAAACTGTTCCGGTGCCACCATGAACCATCAGGCCGTCGTAAAGCTGCGAATTAGCCTGAGGCTTAATTTCTGAAAGAGCTAACCTTAGGCGATCACGAAGGTTATTGTCGTATTCGCGATCCAAACGAGCCTCAACGGCCTTTTGCCAATCGCCTTGAGGGGCGCTTTTTCCTGTAAGGTTAACTTTCAGTGTATCAGGAGTGAGGCGTCCTTGGCGAAACAGTAGAAGCTGGGGTTCGGTGGTTACGCCAACAGCAACAAGGTCGCCAGACGACGCCGTTATTACCTTCGCAGCAAGCGGCATCTCAACGAATGTTGGGATGCCTTTGGCAATGTAGTAGTCCGTTCCACTTAGGGTCGTTAGTGTATCAATTTTGCGCTCACGCAAGTTTTCTTGCACGACGGCCGCCGAGAATCGCAATACAACGCCGCGCTGAGCAATCCTAGTTCGCGGCCGCTCGTGAAGTACGACCGCATTGGCTGCACCGTCGCACGAAAGAATTGTTCCCGACCAGGTGGCTCTTGGTGGAACTATAGCGTTGCTATAACTGCCGTTAGCGCCATAAACATTTATGCGGCTGGCAGCTGGGTCAAAGGTAAGAAGAGAGCCGTCGCTACACCTACTCATTGAGAACAGTTCTTCGAACTCGCCTGGACCTTTTCCTTCGCGACCGATGGTTCCTATGTACTTGCCATTTGTGTCAAACCGATGGATTCCTTTACGCCCTCCGTCTGCAACAACAATGGTTCCGTTCGGCATAAACGCAGCTCCAACAACGCCTGAGAAACCTTCTTCTGGCAATACGGCGGCACTATTAAGGCGAAAGAGTTCGGGAAGACGTTGTGCACCCACCGAGGGAGCGAAAGCAAAGACAGTAGCGAACAGAACGGAGCAACCGAAGAGGCAGGTTTTCGTTGACATTCTATAGCTACCGAGAGGGAATGACGGGCAGCGCAAATGCGGCTGCCGCAACTAAGATAAGCGCTACGGACATAATCGCCTCATGCCTATAGCTGGCACCAGAACGAGCTAGTTCGCATTCCTAAGGCTAAGGAGACGCGTTCCAACCTGCAATAGACAGAGCGGCGCTATTGTTCCAGGTAGCAGTGATCACCTATTGATCTCCAATTCTTAGGCTCCACACCGACGACACGTCTCTTCGCACTTTCTCACATGTCACCGTTCGGCTAGCTTAAGTACACGCATGCGTGCATTACGGGCTTCGTGGCTAGTGAGGTTGGTTATGCTCACGGCGCTGCTCCTACTAGTTGGGGGGCAGGGCGCTTCGCGTGCATGCCAAATGCATCACATGCTGTCCGCTGTTGCCGGCAGTCACGACGCTCATGATTCACGTGAGCCCCACGGTTCGAATGCCAGCAATCACAATGATCTCCATAATTCCGCGCACGGAGATCACGACACAGCGAGTAGTGAATCGCAAAACGACTCTCCTGCGGACGCGCACGAAGGTTGCCATTGCCTCGGCAAATGTACCGGCGCAGTTGCTGTAGTTGTCACCGACACTGCCACCGCTCAGATACCTGTACCCGCTATTATTGCTCGCTTGCGGGTCGTTGCTGTAACCGATGTAAATGCTGCTGTACTCAAGGCGTATTATCAACTTCCATTCTCAACTGCACCTCCGAAGTTCGCCTAAGAGCGAGTAGCAGCGCTGCTGCAAGCTCGCCACCACGACATATCCACGCGCACAGATGGCCGCATACTGCTGGCTGTTACTGTGTAGCTATAACCCTCGTGATTTCGGCTCATCTCTGTGAGTCGAAGGTGAGAACTTCATGCGTTTTAGTTTTTTAGCGGCCGCACTCGTTAGTGTCGGCACCACGTTTACGCACTCAGTTGCTAACGCTACTACTACGGTGTCAGCGCAGCAGAGTCTTTCAGGTTCGGTGCGCGATGCTCGCACCTCGCAACCGATACCAGACGCGATCGTTCAGCTAGTCGAAGCACGACGCATCGTAGCATCAGGTCAAGACGGGAGCTGGAGCTTTGATAACGTGGCGAACGGAACCTACTCAATTCGAGCAAGACGGCTCGGATACGAAGAGATTGTCATCTCCGTGCGCACGGATACAATGCGTGGTCGGAGCATTGATATCAGGCTAGTTGAAGTCGCTTCAGTCGTCGCTCCTGTAGTTGTGAGCGCAACAAGAGAACGCCAACTAAGAACGGAAAGTTCAGCGACAATTGACGTTCTTGATGGCGGCTCAATGCGCCTTGCTCGCGCATCACATCCTGCACAGGTCATGAAGAGAATCTCCGGCGTTTACGTAACGCAGCTTTCCGGAGAAGGGCATTCCATGGCTATTCGACAGCCCATCAGTACCAAGCCAATGTATCTGTATTTAGAAGACGGCGTTCCAACTAGAGCCACCGGCTTCTTTAACCACAACGCGCTTTACGAGGTAAACCTTCCGCAAAGTGGTGGTATGGAAGTGCTAAAAGGTCCTGGTACGGCTCTTTACGGAAGTGATGCTGTTGGTGGTGTTATAAATGCCATCACCCGTGGAGCACCTCTTACGCCACAGGTAGAGGCTTCTATCGAAGGAGGTAGTTACGGTTGGCAACGTGCCATGATTAGTGGTGGTACGTCAACCGCCAATCATGGAATCCGCGCCGACCTTAACCTTACGAAGATGGAAGGATGGAGATCAGCCGCTCCGTACGACAGACAGAGTGGTACGCTGAGATGGGACGCACGTTTGAGCGAAGCTCTTTCTGCTAGAACAGTTGTTACAGCATCTGATATCGATCAGGTCGATGTCTTTGCACAGAGCGATGCGCAGTTTCAAAAGCGTGATCCTATCAATCGTTCTCCGATAGCATCAAGGCATGTCGAAGCTTTGCGTTGGTCTACAGCTATTGAACACAGCACTGCGTACAGAGCGTTAAGTATTACTCCATTTGCGCGGCGCAATGTTCTGAATTTGCTACCATTCTGGCAGCTCACCTACGATCCGCAAATATGGGAAACATACAACACGTCTCTCGGTGTTTTGGTTCGTGCTAGGCAAGACTTCGATCATTGGAGAACGCGCGTAGTTGCTGGGGCAGATATTGATCGAAGCCCAGGAACATTTGTCGCTAAACAGGCGGTGCTTGGTACGACGGGTGAAGGAGCTGCAAGAACATTCTCAACGTATACGGTCGGGAACACTCAGTACGACTATGCGGTTACGTATATGCAGGCGTCTCCGTATGTGCATGTGGAGACTTCACCGTTGTCTCCTTTACGTTTTGACTTAGGTGCTCGCTATGACGTTATGTCGTACGACTACACAACAAACTTGGAACCGATCGCTACTGGTAGCCATCGCGTTCCAGAAAGTCAAAAGAGGAGCTACTCGCGGTTAAGTCCTAAGGTAGGAGTTACGTGGGATGTTTCTCCATCTGTAAACGCATACGCATCATATCGTACTGGCTTCCGCACACCGTCCCACTCCAACTTGTTCCAGCAAAACACCGCTCTAAATTCTACAGAGCTAAGTCCTGTTACGGTTACAAGCATGGAAACGGGCTTGCGCGGTCAGTACGAGTCTAAAATTGTTTGGTCGGGTTCCGTGTATCACATGGCTCTCACAAACGACATTATTACTTACGTTACGCCACTTAATACGCGCGAGGCGAAGAACGCTGGCAAAACACGACATGCTGGCGTTGAGGGTTCCGTTGGAGTTCGTTTGGCTAACACCGTTCGTTTAGATCTTTCCGCCGCTTACTCCAAACACACTTACGTAGAGTGGGTACCCCAAGCTGCGCGCGAAGGGGTTGCTGAAGTTCGATACGATGGTAATGTGATGGAGCAAGCGCCGAGTACACTTGGTAACGCGTTAGCGACCTGGACACCGTCATTTATGAACGGCGGGCGACTTGCAGTTGAGTGGTCGCACACGGGCGGTTATGAAACCGATCCTGCCAATCAGGGGCCGCGTTATGGTGGTCACGGCATAGTTACGCTTCATGGGAACGGATATGTAACGCCACGAGTTGAGCTTTTTGCGCGTGCTGTAAACGTTACCGATAGAAACTATGCAGAAGCGGTTTCATTCGATCGTTTTCAAGGGCTGCAGTACACACCTGGTAATCCGCGCTCGTTGTTTGTTGGTCTTCGTATAAACGCGGAGCGTTAAACATGTATCGGTACCATCGCCTGCATTCGACTGCTGTTGTTTTACTAGCGTCCATATTTGTATCGGCGTGTTCCGATGAAAGGGGCGTGACAAAGCAGCAAGACAACGGTGAGATAATTGAGTTTGGCAACGAGGAAAGCTTGGAACGTTTTACCTCGGTTGGACGTTCGCCCATGTTTGCTGCTCTTCCTGACGGGCGTGATGTAATCGCATGGGTGTCAGCTCCCGATAGCAGCAGCAACGCCAGACTTTACATATCTGTCGCTGGTAGTGAGCCGACCGAACTACGCGACTCGTTAGGTCCGATTGAGGCTCACGCGGAAGCACCACCTAAAGTCGCAGTTGCTGGCGATGGTACCTTGCACGTTATCTATGTTGTTGGAAAAGAAGTTCCTGGGCGCAGATTCCCTCTAAGTGCGCTTCGTTATGTGCGCTCTACAAACGAGGGCGTTACATGGTCGGAAGCGGTTACGGTTACTGACGACAGCGAGTTTGGTTCACATAACTTTCACGCGCTTACTGCGAGCGACGACGGTCGCGTTGTTGTATCGTGGCTTGACGGGCGACACGGTCCGTCGTCGTCTAGCGCTTACATAACGGTGTCAAACGACAACGGGCGTAGCTGGAACAGAAACATTCGTGCTGACACGACAGCATCGTGCCCTTGTTGCAGAACCGCTCTTGCGATAGCACCAGACGGCACGATAGCACTCGCATGGCGTTCGATTCTACCAGGCGGGATTCGCGATATTGTTGTGTCCAGATCTCGCGATGGCGGTACCACATGGGCTACGCCAAAGCGGGTTCGAGAAGACAATTGGGAGTTTAATGGCTGCCCTCACGCCGGCCCATCTTTGCAGTACGACCAGCATGGTGCCTTACACGTTATTTGGTGGACAGGGAAGGAGGGTGAGGCTGGCGTTTGGTATGCACGCAGCCTAAACGGTGGCGATAGTTTCGAGGCTGCTGTTGAAATCGACGTTGCTGACTTCTCTAGGCCATCTCATCCACAGATGGTGGTTCGAGGTGATACAGTTTCTGTCGTTTGGGACGACGGCACTCAAGGTGTACCGTGGGTGAAGATTCGTAGATCGATAAACAGAGGTCAGTCCTTTTCTGTCGCGCAAATCATTAGTGACACAACGATGTCATCATCGTTCCCCGTTATTGCGTCGACCGATCACGGGCTGGCAGTTGCTTGGACATCTCAAACCGGACATTCACATCATGCTCATGAGTCTGCCGAACCCGATATGAGCGAACCGGGTGCTGTTAAGAAGTTGGCTAAAGTGGGGGACGCGATAATTACCGTTCGCAGGCAGAATGTTCAGTGAGCGGAGAATAAATCAGCGATTGCTTCTTTAGTTCGTACCACGCTTACTGTACTTTGTACAGGTGGTAGTTCGCATGGGGTGTAGCTCAATGGCAGAGCGCTCGACTGTTAATCGAGTGGTTGGTGGTTCGAGTCCACCCGCCCCAGTTGCATAACCCCTTGTTTCTCAACGGCTACGAGCAATTAGAGAAATAAGGGGTTTCTCGTTGGAGGATTGAACCCGGCGGGTGATCTTGGGGTAGCAGAGTCGTCTTCGTCCTACGTTTGCTGGTGATCTCCCGATGATACTTCAGGCCGTGATGCTGGCGCTCCATATCGCAACCACTCAGGTTCAATCAGATACGTTGCGGCGAGCGAGTGGTGGGCTAACATATCTGAGTCGAGATACGCTCATCATGACAGAACCCAAGACAGACAAACGTCCGGCAACGACACTGAAGTTGGTGGTCTATGCTGACAGTGTTGTACGGGTGCTGCCGCTACCGAAACAGCGAGTGCCCAAGTCGTTTGAAGACATGGTTCGTTTCCACTTCAACAATCTTAAGAACCTGTCGACGCTGAAGGACGAAGGGCGCGAGTAACCGATCTCGAATCAGAATAGAATCCCGCACCGGCAAGTCATCGCTGGTGCGGGATTTCCTTTTGCCTTAAAAGATCACCAAGGACTTTTCGACAGGTCAACAACCCCGAAAAACTATATATCTGTATAACATGTTAACTTGTTGTTTAACAACAGTTTACGGGAGTTGTTTTGGTCCTATTAGGAGTGCCTTTGTTTGTAGGTATACAGCCAAAGCCGCACAGCTCAAGTCGGAACCAAGCCTCTTGTTGTAAGCAAACTTTACTGGTAACCATTGGAGGTACTGCTTAAGTTTCGCTGCATTGTTGAGTGTAAGATGGCTTCCCCATCTCTCCATCTCTAAGAAGGTCATAAGCTCTCCGTTCGGTCCGGCAAGGCCTTGATCAGTGACCGATTACCTCCTTCCCATGGTGTTACAAGCATGAGCACATACACGCACGCAAAGGTTCCTACCAATGGCGAACGCATCGATTATAAAGACGGCGTTCTGAAGGTACCTGATAATCCGATTATTCCGTTTATCGAAGGTGACGGAACGGGACCGGATATTTGGCGTGCGTCGGTGCGCGTATTTGACGCAGCTGTTCAAAAGGCATATGGCGGAAAGAGATCGATTGCGTGGATGGAAATTCTCGCCGGTGAGAAAGCTCATAAGACGACCGGTGAATGGCTTCCAACCGAAACGCTAGACGCTTGCAAAGAGTTTCGCGTCTCTATTAAAGGCCCATTGACCACTCCAGTTGGCGGCGGCATTCGCTCCTTGAACGTTGCGCTGCGCCAAGAACTCGATTTGTACGCGTGCATACGCCCAGTGCGTTACTTCGAAGGTGTCGGTGCCCCCGTCAAGGAGCCGCATAAGCTCGACGTTGTAATATTCCGCGAGAATACTGAAGACGTTTATGCAGGTATTGAGTACAAGGCCGGTACCCCTGAGGCAGACAAGCTTCGCACCTTTCTTACAACAGAGTACGGCGCAAAGATTCGTGAACAATCGGCGATTGGCATTAAGCCAATGTCGGAATTTGGATCGAAGCGTCTTGTAGAAATGGCTGTGCGCTATGCTCTACAAAACGGTAAGTCGACGGTGACACTTGTTCATAAGGGAAACATTCAGAAGTTCACCGAAGGCGCCTTCCGTGATTGGGGCTACGAAGTTGCGCGCGAGAAGTTTGGCCCTGCTGTGATCACCGAATCGGAGCTATCCAACGCTCCTAACGATGCTAAACGCGACAGTGTCGTCATAAACGATCGTATTGCTGATGCGATGTTCCAGATGTTGTTGCTGCGTCCATCTGAATACAACGTCATAGCTACACCGAATCTCAACGGCGACTACATATCCGACGCCGCAGCGGCTCAGGTTGGCGGTTTGGGTATGGCGCCCGGTGGTAACGTGGGTGACGGTGTTGCTGTATTCGAAGCCACGCATGGTACAGCGCCAAAGTATGCCGGCCTCGATAAAGTAAACCCATGCTCGGTTATACTTTCGGGCGTCATGATGCTTGACTACTTAGGATGGAAAGAGGCAGGCGAGCTCATCGTACGCGGAATTGAGAACGCGATTGCCAGCAAGCAGGTAACGTACGATCTCGCGCGACAGATGGATGGTTCCACAGAGGTTACGACGTCCGCGTTCGCAGATGGTATCATCCGCGGAATGGGGAACTGAGCCTTTCCATGTCGTCTCAATTTCTTCTTAAAATAGATATCGGCGTAACACACTCAGCTGCTGAGAGTGTTGACACACCGCTTCTGGCAATAGTGCTCAACACCGACGTCGCTGCATCGACGAGTTCGTTAGCAGCTGTCGACGGTGTGCTAGCCGGAGCGATATCACGCACCATCGCGCGTCGTGATTTTCGTGGTAATCGCGATGAAGCAATGCTCCTTGTAGGAAACGACAGTGGCATTCAACGCGTGCTACTCGTTGGAGCTGGTAAAGCGGCAAAGTCGGGATTTGCTGCAGCACGTCGTGCCGCTGCCATCTCGGCAAGACAAGCTGTTAAGCTCGGAACCGGCAGTCTCCACATTCTTTTGCCATCTGCAACGGCTGAGGAGTTGGAAGGAATTGCGGCGGGGCTTGCGCTTGGCAGTTGGGAATATGCTGATCTTAAAACTCCTCCTGCTGAGAGTGATCGCAGGGCTCCGTTAAAAAGTGCTGTGGTTATAACCAACGACAGCGACGAGGCTCGAGCAGCCGTTGAAAACGGCATTGCCTTGGCACATGGCCAGGCGGTTGCACGAAGGCTTGGAATGATGCCGGGCAACGTATGTACTCCTGATACGTTCGAGGAGATCGGCCGCGAAATATCAGACAGGCACGGTATGAAACTTACGGTGCTTGGACGCGACGAGATGGAGAAGGCCGGCATGGGGTCGTTCCTTAGTGTTGCTCAAGGAACTCCTCAGGAGCCCCGATTAGTGGTGCTCGAACATCGTAGGGGGCCAGACGATCAGAAGCCGGTTGTTCTTGTTGGCAAGGGGCTTTGCTTTGATACCGGAGGCATTTCAATAAAGCCGGCGCCTGACATGGAGTGGATGAAGTTCGACATGTCAGGAGCTGGTGGTGTGATGGGCGCCATGGAAACGATCGGGCGAATGAAACTCCCGGTAAACGTTGTAGGTATCATAGGCTCGACCACCAACATGCCATCTGGTACTGCGGTAAAGCCTGGAGACGTCGTTCGTGCATCTAATGGAAAGACCATCGAAGTCATTAACACAGACGCAGAGGGGCGCCTCGTTTTGGCCGACCTACTGGTGTATGCCTCGAGGTTCAATCCATCAGTGGCTATTGATGCCGCAACTCTTACCGGTGCCATTGTGATCGGTTTAGGCCATAACGCAGTTGGCGTCTTTGGTTCAGACGATAGCGTGGTAAGCGAAGTACTTGCCGCAGGTGAACGTGCTGGTGAGCGTGGCTGGTCAATGCCAATGTGGGACGACTACCGCGACCAAATTAAGTCCGATGTTGCCGACTTAAAGAACACAGGCGGTCGTGCAGCAGGATCTGTCACTGCTGCACTGTTCCTTAAAGAGTTTGTCGACGGATATCCGTGGGTACACCTCGATATAGCGGGAACGGCATACACCCAGTCAGACTTAGGATGGATCCCGCGCGGTCCTACAGGCACTCCTGTAGGCACATTCGTTTCGTTCGTTCGGTCGCGGGTAAGCTGAGCTTTTTTCCTGTGACCATTATGTGCCGGCTTTGGTATCTCCGGCGTAGTGCTGTAAACGTCGTGGTTGCGCTGCTGGTCAGTGCGGCCACGACGTTTGCGCAAACTCCACCCGACTCATTAAAGCGCGATACAGTGCGCACGCGTGTTCCAGTGCCTGTAACTGACAGTACGCGTAGTCGTATTCCTGTAACCGATTCTCTGCGTGACTCTACGGGTGCGTTGCTGCCGGCCGCTCTTCAGCGCGTTGCTACAGCTCAAGATTCAGCGCGCCTAGCTCGTGAACGCTACGTGCGTGATAGCATTCGCGCATTCCGCGCCGCTGACACAATTAAAGCGCCGTTGGCAAAATTTCAGTCGCCACCAAACTACGAGCTATCTCCACGCTTGAGACTAGATCGCAACGAAATATTGTCATCTGGATCAATGTATCTGACTGACATTATCGAACGAGTTCCTGGAGTAACAGGCTTTCGTTCTGGGTGGCTTGCTGGAATTCACGCTAGTTCATATCGCGGAGACTTTCGGCGCGTCCGCATTTTTGTTGACGGCGTAGAGTTTGATGGTAACAACGGTCGCGAGAACGGAATCCCTGATCAGGCAATGATCCCGCTGTGGACGTTGGAGACTATCGAGATTGAACGCACCGCTTCTGAGGTTCGTGTTTGGTGCAGAACGATAACGCCCAGTCGATCAACACCATATTCGAGAGTGGACATATTCACAGGTGATCTCAACACCAATGCGTTTCGCGGAGTCTTTATGCGCCGATTTGGCAACGGTGTTGCCTTCCAAGTCGGTGGTCAGCAAGCCTCCACGCAGCGCGGTAGCGTTCAATCTACGACGGGCGCTACAAGCGGAGGAACAGCTGGTGATGGTGATCAGCAGGCCTACAGTGCTCGACTCGGCTGGGCTAAGAAAAAGTGGAGTATAGATGCATTCGCAACTGCGGTGACACACAAGCGAGACCGAATGGAGGCGTTGGAAGATCATACCAGCCTACCTGCATTTGAAGGGGGACGTCGCGACGCATATGCGCGTATTTACTACGGTGATAGTTCGTCTGGCCCGTGGTTACTAGCTATGCTCGCAACGACTCGCAGCAATTTGGTTAGTCAGTCCGCTGCAACTCCAACAGCTGACACGGTTCATGCAGATACAGTTCTCAACGGTAGGCAGACTGTACTTGGAGCAGGGTGGCGGAAAGGTTCACTTGATCTTTCAATCGTAGACAGAGTTCGCGCAGTTAATGGTGCGTCGGTCCATTCGCCTGTTGCGCGTGCAGTTTATAATCGCGAGCGAGTTACAACTGGCTTGTACGCAGAGCGCGCTGTAATTGACAGTACAACTAGAACGGAGTTGTTTGCGCGTGTGCGTCCAACCAACTGGAGCGCGCTTACAGTTTCTCAATCAATGCGTCGTCCGTACGATTCGAGCTCACATACGCGAGAGAATGGCACACTCGCTGAAGCATCGGTACGACTCGCTGGGAGATGGTTGGGCGCGGGTGTTTTGCGACACGGGGAATCGGTCGCTGCTTCGCCCATTATGCTGGGTGCGCAGCCAGCTGATTTAATCGTACCTGCATCAACAGCTGCGACCTTTTCTATTAGAGGTCCTATTTATCGTGCGTTAGCTATAGACGTTCAAGGAATGCGTTTTAATCAGACAGCACTTGCTCGTCCTCAAATGCGTGTTTATACCGAGCTTAGGCTTGCTACCAATTGGCTTTCACGTTTTCCACGCGGGCAGTTTTCAATAGATGCTCGCATTCGACATGAGTGGCGCGATCCTGTGGCCTTCTACTATGGAGTTGATACGGAGACGACGCCAATTGTGAGGTCTACAGAAAGCACTCAGCTAATGCACGGTGTGCTCGAAATCCGTATTCAGCAGGCAACCTTGTTCTATCAGTTTAGAAACCTCACTGGTGCGTCTTACTCTCAGATTCCTGGAATAGTGATGCCTCCGGCCGTTCAAGTATACGGAGTTAGATGGGAGTTCTGGAATTGAAACGCTTATGCCAGCATCGAGTCGTTGACGTCGCACAGTTTTTCGGTTTAGTTGCCGCGTGATGATAAGATCAATGACAGGCTTTGGCCACGGCGAGGGAACGGTTGGTTCGGTGCGGGCGGTTGTTGAAGCCCGTTCTGTGAATCATAGGTTTTTCACATCTTCGATAAAGGTTCCTGGATCCTTTTCTAAGTGGGAAGCCGAGATACGCGAATGCATGCGAAGCACCATCTCTCGGGGGCACGTCACGCTAACGGTTAGGATAGAGAGTGTTCCTGGCGAAGCGGCCTACGTAAATGAAACCCGTTTTGCGGCCGCGCTTGCAGAGCTACGTATGCTGTGTGAGCGGCATAGCATCTCAGGTGATGTTGACGTTGCTTCTGTTCTAAGAATGCCGGAGGTTTTGTCAGGAGCTAAGGAAGAAGTAATCCCTGATTCACCGGAAGAACTTCTAGTAATAGTTAGCGCTGCACTGCGTGAGCTAAACGGTGCGCGTCAGGCTGAAGGTGGCCGTTTAGCCGCCGTTCTTGAGCAGCGATTGCAGTTAGTGGAGCATGCGGTAACGCGTATAGTGGCTCGTGCGCCTGAAAGATTATTGGCGCACAGAGACAAGCTCAGGAACGCCGTTTATGAGCTAACAAACGGCCTCTCGATTGACGAGAACCGATTGGCTCAGGAGGTCGCTCTTCTCGCTGACCGTCTAGATGTGGCCGAAGAGGCGGATCGTTTTCAGTCTCATATTGTGGCCTTCAGACAAACGCTTTCAGGCAATGGGAACGATGGCGCCGGCAAGCGCTTGGGCTTCTTACTTCAAGAGATGCTCCGTGAAGCGAACACAATGGGGAGCAAAGGGGCCGACGCAGAAATCCTTCATGAGGTTGTAGCCATTAAGGAAGAGCTCGAACGGATCCGCGAGCAGGTTGAGAATCTGGAATGAAGGTATGATCAGGCGGTTTCCGGTCATTTTGTCCGCTCCGTCTGGCGCGGGAAAAACGACAATCGCAAAGCTACTGCTGGAGCGCAGGGCGGATGTCGGTTATTCTGTTAGTTGCACTACGAGAGCGGCAAGAGCTGGGGAGGTTGATGGTCGAGATTATCACTTTCTAAGCCGTTCCTCTTTTGAAGAGGCTCGTGACGCTGGCAAGTTTGCCGAATGGGCAGAGGTACACGGTAACCTTTATGGAACACTTCGTTCTGAGGTTGAGCGTGTTATGTCTGGCGGAAAACATGTACTTATGGACATAGACGTTCAGGGTGCAAGTCAGTTCGCTGATGCGTTTCCGGACGCAGTTCTCGTTTTCGTTTTGCCACCATCCGGTGAGGTCTTAAGGGATCGACTTACCGGACGAGGCAGTGAGAGTAGGGAGCGCTTGTTGGTTCGGCTACGCAACGCGCGTTCTGAACTCGCTGAGGTAGGTCGTTATCACTATGTGGTGGTTAACGACGATCTGGAGCGAGCAGTTGAACAGGTCAACGTTATCATAGATGCAGAAGGGTTACGACAAGCCCGGGTGCAGGCCGTCGAGGCACAAGTAGAGAGTCTCATATCTCAGCTCGAACGGGAAATTCAGTACTACAGCGAGGATAGATAGATGCAGGTTTTCACACCATCCGATGTTGCTAAGCATGCTACGAACAAGTATCTCAGTGTTCTCATAGCTGCGAAGTTTGCGCGCGTGCTGAATGAGTTTCCGCGCGATCGTTCTCTTAACGAAAAGAAGCTTACGACGCGTGCGTTGGAAGAGCTTACTGCTGGCGAGATTGACTACCGTGTAGTTCCTCGTCGTCGCACTGCGTAAACGTTAGGCGAGTTGTAGTTTGGTAAAGACGCCGCGCTGCGACAGTTATCGTCGCAGCGCGGCGTACGTGCCTTAGACCACGTTTCCCTTTCGACATAGAACCCAAGGTTGTTCAAGTGCGCCCTTTCGATGGCCAGCGGATTCTGCTTGGAGTTACAGCAGGAATAGCATCATATAAAGCTGCTTGGCTTGCTCGGCTGTTAACTCAGCACGGCGCGGACGTTGATGTTGTTCTAACGGCAGCTGCTACTCAATTTGTTGGTGCTGTAACATTCGAAGCTCTTACTGGTCGCCCTGCATTTACCGAATTGGTTGCGGCCGGACACGCTCTTGATCATATAAAGCTCGCGAAAAGCGCGAACCTGGTGATTGTTGCGCCCGCTACGGCAGACTTTCTTGCAAGGGCCGCCGGTGGTCATGCAAACGATTTGCTTTCTGCTGTGTTACTAGCAACGCGCGCGCCGGTTTTAATGGTTCCTGCAATGAACGATTTCATGTGGGACCACTCACAGGTACAGCGAAACTGTGAACTGTTGCGGTCTGCTGGATATGAGTTGTTACAACCTGACACTGGTAACCTTGCCGCTGGCGAGGGCGCTGGGCCAGGGCGTATGCCAGAGCCGGAAGCAATTGTGGAACATGCAGCTCGTTTGCTAGAAAAGCGTGGTAAGCTCGCTGGTGCGCGTATTGTTGTAACTGCTGGCCCAACACGCGAAGCGCTCGACCCTGTTCGCTTTATTTCTAACAGGTCGAGTGGCAGAATGGGGGTAGAGATTGCTGCAGCGGCCGCGCGTAGGAGTGCTAGCGTAGTGCTAGTTGCTGGACCGCTTGAAGTGCCGGTGCCTAGCAGTGTACAGGTAGAGAAAGTTGAAACAACAATGGACATGCACGACGCGGTACTCAGACAGATAGATACAGCAGACGTGCTAGTTATGGCCGCTGCTCCTGCTGATTTTACTGTCGCTGAACCAGCGAGCAATAAAATTAAAAAGGCAGATGCGCCGCCATCGGTTATACTTTCACAAACAGCTGACATATTGCGCGCCACTGTTAGCAAGCGTAAGGACAGCGCAATTGTCGTTGGATTTGCACTAGAAACCGGCAGTGCAATTACAGAAGCTCAGCGAAAATTACGCGATAAGCAGTTGGACATTGTAGTAGCTAACGACGCGACAGAGCAGGGCGCCGGTTTCGGAGTCGATACTAATCGCGTTACACTAGTTAGCAAGGATGGCTCTGTTAATGAGCTTCCACTTATGAGCAAGCGTGATGTTGCTGAAGCGATACTCGATCGAATTGAGGCTTTGATAAGTGGACGCTAGGAGCCGCCTAAAACTTTACCTCGAGCAGCGAAAGGAGTTAGGAGAGTCGGAACTCCTGCTCGACTCGTTGCCCGTCGAGGATGTGCTAAAGTTGTTGGGTGCCAATGCAACTGCAACAGCGAAGAGTGTTCAGAGCAAACGTTCCTATTCAGACGGTGCTGGCATGCCGGGCAACTCAAATGCGGAGTTAGCTGCTGAACGTTATGTTCATCCCGGTGACACTCCTTCGTTAGCTGCGAGAGTCAACAACAACAGTGAGAACCTGTCGTCCGATTGGCGTGCGCAATTGCGTGGCGCAGTTGACGATTCACGTGTCGCGTCACCCCCCGCTGTTGCTACTCGTACGACGAACGCGCCAGACTGGCTTGCGGCTTTGAATGTTCCTATGGGCATCGCCGCTGGCGGCAATGCAATAGGTAATAGTATGCAACAAGCAGATGCCGCTGTAGCGCAGCTTCAGTCGCTAGATGAGATCGCGTCTGCTGTCGCGAGTTGCGACAAATGCGGGCTACGACAGAGTGCGATTAACCCAGTTCCGGGCGAAGGAAACATTAACGCTGGCTTTGTTTGCGTTGGTGAAGCGCCGGGACAGTCTGAAGACGAGCAGGGGCGTCCCTTTGTAGGTGCGGCGGGCGAGCTACTAACAAAAATTATTGGCGCAATCGGCTTTAGTAGGGGTGATATTTTCATTTGCAACGTGCTTAAACATAGGCCGCCGAGCAATCGAAATCCGTTGCCCGACGAAGTACATGCCTGTTCGCCCTACCTGTTACGTCAACTCGAGCTACTGCGGCCTCGTGTAATTCTAGCATTGGGCAACTTTGCTGCGCGCACTCTATTGGGAAGTGATCAGTCGATAGGCCGGCTGCGAGGACGCGTGCATATGTATCACGGCATTCCGTTAGTAGCCACATATCATCCTGCAGCGTTGCTTCGAAATAGCGAATGGAAACGACCAACTTGGGAAGACGTTCAGCTTGCTCGTCGCGTGTATGATGCGTCTCTTTTAGCGTCCAGTACTAACACCGGCAGTGCAAAGTGAGGTCGCGTACATGACAAGTCTTGCAGTAACAACACAGGGTGGCGGTGCAGTTTCTCCTCGCGATCCTTACAAAGAGCGACGTCCTCCCTATGCCGAGGAAGCTGAGCAGGCCGTGTTGGGCGCTATGCTCTTAGATCAGGATGCGATTATGCGAGCATCTGAGCATGTCGACGACTCAATGTTCTATCGCGAAGGACATCGCAGGCTATTCAGAGCGATGTTTGCAATTACTGAACGCGGGATCGTCGTAGACCCACTTACGCTTGCCGACGAACTTGAGAAGCGCGGTGAGTTGGAAGCGTCTGGAGGACGTGAATACTTAGCGTATTTGTTAGATGCTGTTCCGACTGTTGCCAACGTTGAGTATCACGCGCGTATAGTTCGTGAGAAAGCGTTACTTAGACGCCTTATTGAAGTGTCAACAGAAATTGTTGGTGAGGCGTTTGAGGGACGCACTACGGCTTCCGATTTGTTAGATCATGCGGAATCGCGCATATTTGCGCTTGGACAAACGAATGAGAAATCTGGTTTTTCCCGAATCAAAGAATTGCTGTGGCCAGCAATGGAGAAGCTAGAGCTTTTGGCTCAACGTGAACAAGCGATTACTGGCGTACCCTCTGGTTTCCAAGAACTTGATAACCTTACGTCTGGCTTTCAGCCTGCTGATCTTGTCATCGTCGCTGCCAGACCGTCGATGGGTAAAACTGCGTTTACGCTAAATATCGCTCAGCACGCAGCTATTACCTCTAGGGTGCCAGTTGCATTCTTCTCACTTGAGATGAGCAAAGAGTCGCTTGTGCAACGTATGTTGGCGAGCGAAGCCCTAATTGATGCTCAGGCGTTGCGTAAAGGTGGTCGTGCGCTCGATGAATCGATGCCGCGCTTGGCACAAGCTGCTGGTATTCTTAGCCATGCACCCATCTTTATCGACGATACGCCCGGAATCGGTCTTATGGAAATGCGAGCAAAAGCTCGCAGACTTAAGGCTGAGCACGATCTCGGACTAATTATCGTAGACTACCTTCAGCTCATGAGTGGTCCGATGAACTCCGAGAACAGACAGCAAGAAGTTTCGCAAATCTCGCGCGGACTTAAGGCGCTTGCCAAGGAGTTACATACTCCGGTAATTGCGCTTTCACAGCTATCTCGTGCTCCTGAACAGCGCTCTGGCGACGAAAAGGGGCGTCCTCAACTCTCCGACCTTCGTGAGTCAGGCGCAATTGAGCAGGACGCTGACGTCATCATGTTCATTTTTCGCCAGGAAGTCTATGCCGAACGTGATGAGACCGGACGGCTCAAGGATCCGTCGCTAGAAGGGCGCGCTGAAATCATTATCGGCAAGCAACGTAACGGTCCCATAGGTTCAGTGCGTCTATTCTTCCATAAGCATTACACTCGGTTCGACAACTTTACCGCGCGACAAGAGCCGTCCTACGGTGGCGGTCCCAAGTTGGTGCGCGGTGAAGAGTCAGACTACTAATGGCAAAAGCTACAAGTCGTACTCGCACGGTTCATCGATGCACAGAATGTGGTGCAGAGTTTCCTCGATGGGCCGGACGGTGCGAGAGCTGCCAGGCTTGGAACACACTTGTTGAAGAGCCCGTTGCAACGGTTCAGCAGAGCCGACGTTCGGCTGCACAAACTCAAAGAGCTCCTGCAGGCTCGGTTGTTCAGCTAGCTAGCGTTAGTGGTGCAGAAGCCGACCGCTGGCGAACTGGTTTAGACGAGTTCGATTTTGTACTAGGAGGTGGAATAGTACCTGGCTCAATGGTACTCGTTGGTGGTGAGCCGGGAATCGGCAAGTCCACTTTGTTGTTACAGGTTGCCGCTCGTTTAGAGAACTCCGGCCAGCCTGTGCTTTACGTGTCGGGTGAAGAATCTGCGTTGCAGGTTAAGCTTCGAGCAGAAAGATTGGGAGAGAAAGCAACCGGAGTTTCTCTTCTTACCGAAACATCACTAGAGACCGTACTGGCAACAGCGCATCAATGGATAGAAGCTGGCAAAAAGTTGGGCGCATTAATTGTCGACTCAATTCAAACAGTTCACACCGAGCTGCTTGAAGGTGCACCCGGTAACGTTGGTCAGGTTCGTGAATGTGCAGCACGTCTTATGCGATTCGCGAAGGAAACAGGCACTGCGGTATTTGTAATAGGACACGTTACGAAAGGTGGTGGGATTGCTGGTCCAAAAACGCTAGAGCACATTGTCGACACCGTTCTGTATTTTGAAGGTGACGGCACACTGGACCACCGTGTCTTAAGAGCTACCAAGAACCGTTTTGGTTCAGTTGACGAGATTGGTGTTTTCAGAATGGACTCCACAGGACTTGTCCCAGTGCCAGACCCATCGGCCCTATTTGTGGGCGACCGACGAGACGTGGCAAGTGGAAGCGCAGTGTGCGCGCTAATGGAGGGTACTCGACCAGTACTTGTAGAAGTACAAGCACTGGCCGCTCGCGCGGGCTTTGGAACCCCTCAGCGCGTTGCCAGCGGCTTAGATGCAAGACGACTAGCGCTGCTTCTTGCTGTGCTCGACAAGCGTGGCGGTTTTTCCTGCGCTCAGCTAGATGTTTTTTGCAACATCGCAGGTGGAATGCGCGTGCAGGAACCCGCCGCAGATCTCGCGGTTTCAGTTGCAATCGCATCAAGCGTAGCCGACAGAGCACTGCCATCTCATGCGGTTTTCTTTGGCGAAGTTGGACTCGGCGGTGAAGTACGTCCAGTTTCGCAAGCTGAACGGCGTTTAGCAGAGGCCGCCAAGCTTGGCATGACTTCGGCTTACCTCAGCGAGAGATCGGTACCACGAAGAGTGCCATCTGAGATTAAAGTTGTTGGTGTGCGCACCCTTTCGGACGTGCTTTCGCGAACAATAGGTGCTAAGCAATGAGTGCAGAGATACCTCCAATGCGACGAGTAATCCCGCCTCCAACTGTTTCTTCACGACGCGACGAGCGTTATGATAGCGACGGAAACGTTAGAGATGTCGGCGTCGTCATTGTTGCGGGTGGTACAGGTTCACGTACAGGTTCCAACGAGCTAAAGCAATTCAGATGGGCGGCGGGTAAGCCAGTTCTTTTGCATAGCGTGCAGTCATTTATGGCTCGCAGTGATGTCGGAATAGTAGTTGTGGTACTTCCTAAAGCTTATGCTGCCGATCCGCCGCCTTGGCTGTTTCAGTGCGACGTTGACCGGCTTTTGATAACTGTAGGTGGCGATGAGCGTTCAGACAGTGTTATTAGTGGTTTAGAAGACCTACCGCCTGAAATAGACATCGTTGTTGTTCATGACGCTGCGCGACCACTTGTTACTGATGCGACCATCGATCGAGTAATAGTTGAGGCGCGTAGGGGACATGGTGCTGTTGCTGCAATACCCATTGTCGATACAGTTAAGGAGATCGACTCCAGCGGACGTATCGTGCGCACCGTAAGCAGGCGTGGCCTGTGGCGTGCTCAAACTCCTCAGGCATTTCCTAGAGAACAAATCGAACGAGCATACTTGCAGGCCAAGAACGATGGTATCAGTGGAACCGACGACTCAGAGCTTGCGGAACGCATAGGGCTTGAAGTAATCGTTGTGCAAGGAAGTGAGCGAGGATTCAAAATTACCGAGGCTTCCGACTTCGCGCGCGCTGACGCACTACAAATGTTAGAAGACTAAAGTGTAAAAGTGCCAAATACGACACGTTCAGAACCGTTTTGGTCTCAAGCCGAAGTTGAGGCAGCGCTTCGTGGTGCTATTGATCAGTTAAACGCTGGGCGCGTTCTTGCTTACCCAACCGAAACTGTTTACGGCTTCGGAACTGCGGTCGATCACAACTCGGTTGAAGCATTAGTTCGTCTTAAAGGGAGGCCACCTGGAAAGCCTTTTCTGCTTCTCGTTGCCGGTCCAATGATGATCGAACGTATTGGTTTGTATCTAACACCAACTGCAGCCAGACTTGCCGCACGATTTTGGCCCGGCCCACTTACGCTCGTGTTGCCAGGTGGAGACCATCGTGTGCCCGCACGTCTAAGGGGACCTGAAGGAGGAGTGGCCGTTAGATGGACTCCTCATGAAGGATTACAACGTTTGCTTTCAGCTTATGGTGAACCTATAACAAGCACTAGCGCCAACCGCCCGGGAGTGGCGCCTGCTATGACAGCAACTGAAGTAGTAGCTCAGTGGCCCGATGCAATTAACAGAGGTTTCTTGCATGTGCTTGATGGGGGAGAGCTACTGCCTTCACCGCCATCAACAGTTGTCGACTGTACAGGCAAACGCCCTCGCATAATTAGGCCTGGTGCTTTCGCTGCGAACGAACTGCGCGACTGCGTACCTGAATTAGTCGGCGATCACTGAACACTGGACTTTTAGGATGAAGCTACTATTCGTTTGTACCGGCAATACCTGCAGAAGTCCGCTAGCAGAAGCTATAGCTCGCAACGCGATAAGCAACAGCGAGATAGTAGATATCGAGGTGTCAAGCGCGGGTACAAATGCTTGGGCTAATTCACCTGCATCCGATGGTTCGCTATTAGTTGCAATGGAAAACGGCATTAGCCTTGTCGATCACAAGGCGCGTTTGCTGAACGAGACATTGGTCAGCGAAGCCGATTTAATTCTAACTATGGGAACTCAGCATCTTGCTAAAGCGGAAGAGCTCGGCGGAGCAGGGAAAAGCTACATGCTCGTTAGTTACGCGTGGGACTCGCAGTCCAATAGTAATCATCAGGTAGCCGATCCGTTCGGAGGAAGCCTAGACGATTACCGCGAGACATACAAAGAGTTAAGAGACGTAATTGCTAGAGCACTTGATAGGGTGCAGAGAGATCGCCAAGCCAAAGGTGATGTTTGAATGAGAAACGCAGCAGCCCATCCCACTGAGATCGTTTTACTGGGTGATCCGGTTGCTCACTCACTGTCGCCACTGTTTCAGAATGCAGCGATCAAAGCTGCAGGATTTAGTGCGACGTATTCGGCAAGACGCGTCGAGATCAATGAACTTGAAAGCACGTTATTAGCATTTCGAGATAAGAACGTCGCTGGCAACGTTACCATACCACATAAAGAGCATGTAGCGACGTTGTGCAAAGAACTAAGTAGCACCGCAACAAGAGCTGCAGCGGTGAATACCTTTTGGTTCGACGAAGGGGCGCTTGTGGGCGACAACACAGATATAGCCGGTGCAAGCTCTACACTCACAAAGTTAGTGAAGGTGAGAGGTATATTTTCTCGCTGCTTAGTTGTAGGTGCAGGGGGTGCCGCTGCGTCACTCCTTCTCGCGCTTAGCGATATGCAGCTGCACGATATTGATATAAGCGCGCGTAACACACATCGCGCGAACGCGCTATGCCAACGCATTCGTATTTCTGCGTCAGTGATGGATAACGTTCCGTCTGATCTTTCGAAATACGACCTGATAGTAAATGCAACGCCAATAGGGATTTCAGGGAACGACCTTCCGTTTGGAATTGAGACAATAAGAGCCGATGCTTGCGTCTTCGATCTTGTGTACAGACGCGGGCTTACTCCTCTAGTAAAACAAGCTTTAGACGCTGGCATTCTAGCAACGGACGGTTTGGACATGCTAGTAGCCCAGGGCGCCTTGTCCTTTGAAAAGTGGTTTGGCGTTTCTCCTGACCTGTCGGTAATGTGGAGCGCGGTGGGCGAGGAGCGACAACTGTGAATACGACTACAACGAGCAAAGCATTGAGCTCAGGGGTAGGCTCGTTTTTGTCGGGAGTGCGCGACTTCCTTTTCCCGTCGGCGTGTGCTGTGTGCAGGCAACCAACCGAAGACCAAAGCGGTGATCTTGTTTGTAGAACATGTTGGTCGCGTTGTGTTCCACTGGCAGAACCAACTTGCAACAGGTGCGGACACCCGAGGTTGTCACCTGCACTGAATCGTGCATATACGCCGCCTAGCGCCAACGAGCTCCTTGTTATGCCGAAGCTACCGCCATGCAGTTGGTGTGATAGGCTTTCGCCTTACGTTCGTGCGGCCAGATCTGCATTTCGTATGGACCAGGGTACCGGAGCGCAGATAGTTCATTCTCTTAAATACAACGGTTGGAAGGCGGTCGCGGGCGAGATGAGCAAGAGAATGTCGCGTCTTAGTTTTCCGCTAGACGTGGTGTCTGAACGGGCGGCAGTACTGTCGGTGCCACTGTCAAAGACTCGACTGCGAGAGCGCGGGTATAACCAAGCACAAGAGCTTGCAGTGGCTCTGTCACAGGAATGGCATCTCCCACATTGGGGGCAACTGTTGGTCCGCACTCGCGATACCCGCTCTCAAGTACGGTTGACACCGTCACAAAGGATACGCAATGTATCTGGGGCATTCGCCGTCGAAACAGCAAGCCACGCGCAACTTCGTGGTACACATGTGATATTAGTAGACGACGTGATAACCACGGCTGCCACGCTTAATGCGGCCGCATATGCGCTGGTTGGCGGTGGTGCTCGCATGATCAGTTATGTTTCGTTTGGTAGAGCTCCCGATCCCGGGGCTCGTCTTAACGATGACTTCGACGTAAACGATTTCTAGGACATCTCATGGGCATACGTGTCGGTATCAACGGCTTTGGCCGTATCGGTCGTCAGGTGGTTCGTGCTGCTAAGCTGCAGGGAGTTGCTGACTTGGACTTTGTGGCGGTGAATGATCTCACCGACACGGCTACTCTTGCGCACCTTTTCAAGTATGACTCTGTTCACGGTCAATTCGACGGACAGGTGTCACACGACGCCGATGGTATCACGATTGATGGCGATCGCATTCGCATTTTGGCTGAACGTGATCCGGCAAAGCTTCCGTGGAAAGACCTTGGAGTCGACATTGTTTTGGAGTCGACTGGTCGATTTACAAAGGCCAACGATGCCAGCAAGCACATTGAAGGTGGCGCTCGTAAAGTTGTTATCTCTGCTCCTGCTACAGGTGAGGACATCACCATAGTTATGGGCGTTAACAGTGATAAGTACGATGCTGCTAATCACAATATTGTGTCTAACGCATCGTGCACGACGAACTGTCTCGTACCAATGGTTAAGGTAATGAGAGACAGCTTTGGCTTTGTACACGGCACCATGGTCACAATCCACAGCTACACTAACGATCAGAGCGTACTAGATATGCCGCACAGCGATCTAAGGCGCGCTCGTGCAGCTGCAGTGTCTATGATCCCCACAACAACTGGTGCAGCGAAGGCAACGGCGCTTGTCATCCCCGAAGTTAAGGGGAAAATCGATGGTATCGCTGTTCGTGTACCTACTCCTGATGTTTCTCTCACCGATCTTACCTGCGTAGTCGAGAGACCGGTTACGAAAGACGAAGTTAATGCTGCATTCAAAGCAGCTGCAGACGGACCGTTAGCAGGCATACTCGGCTACAGTGAGGAGCCGCTAGTTTCTGTAGACTATATCGGCAATCCAAACTCCTGCACACTCGATGCGCAAAGCACCAACGTTGTCAACGGAACACTAGTCAAGATTTCCGGTTGGTACGATAACGAATGGGGATACTCTTCGCGATGCGTAGACCTGCTGCGCATGATCGGCGCGCGTCTTTGACTTGTAACAACGTTTTGCAGTAGTCTCACCTTATGCAGAAGCCCCGGCGCTCCAACGTCGGGGCTTCTGTACCTACCCTATGTAACAGCACGCATGTCTACACGCACTATCAACGAACTTACAGCAAGTGAGCTTAGCGGTCGTCGCGCGCTTGTTCGCGTCGATTTTAACGTTCCGCTCTCCGACTCCGGTGAGGTGAGCGACGATACTCGCATTCGTGCTGCGTTACCTACAATTGCCGCGTTAAGGAATGCAGGCGCCGCAGTAATTTTGCTTTCCCATTTCGGACGTCCTAAAGGCGCACCAGACAATCGTTACACGCTTGCTCCTGTCGCGCGAAAGTTAGAAGAGCTGCTCTCACACAAAGTGGTCTTTCGCAACGATACGGTAGGCGACGATGCTGTGGCAGCAACGCGCTCATTACCTGCGGGCGCCGTAATGCTTTTGGAGAACACACGTTTTCTACCGGGCGAGGAGAAAAACGACGAAACGTTGTCAAGACAAATGGCCGAGCTTGGCGATTTGTATGTAAATGACGCATTCGGGACTGCGCACCGAGCGCACGCCAGCACAGCAGGTGTCGCACGTTTTTGTAAGCCAGCGGTTGCTGGTCTTCTAATGCAGGCGGAGCTCGCCTATCTCGGAAACGCGCTCGCCAATCCTGAGCGTCCTTTCGTTGCCATACTGGGCGGTTCAAAGATTTCCGGGAAAATTGATGTCGTTGAAGCCTTATTACCGAAGGTAGACAGGCTCCTTATTGGAGGTGCGATGGCGTGCACTTTCTTTAAGGCTATTGGAGTTGAAACGGGGAAGTCCCTCGTTGAGCCGGATAGACTAGATATGGCGCGTGATCTTATGGAGCGCGCCGGTGATAGACTAATGCTGCCGATAGATGCAGCCGTTGCGCGGTCTATGGACAGTGCTGAGAGCAGCAACGTTAGTTATGACGACATTCCCGCGGACCAAGCCATGTTCGATATTGGGACGTTGTCTTTAGAAGAGTTCGCGAACGAGATTGCCACTGCTCGCACAGTTCTGTGGAACGGTCCTATGGGTGTTTTCGAGAAGCCGCCATTCGATAAAGGGACGCGCGGCATAGCAAACGCTATGGCTTTGGCGACAGCTCGCGGCGCGACAACGATTATTGGAGGCGGCGATTCTGCGGCGGCCGTATCTGAAGCAGGGCTGGAAAAGCAAATGTCGCACGTCTCAACTGGTGGCGGCGCATCGCTTGAATTTCTTGAAGGGAAGGCACTTCCTGGAGTCATGGCGCTAGACGCGCTTTCGTGAAGCCCCACTTTGCTATCAACCCATAAACACGATTCCATGCAGCATATCAAACCGATACTGGCAGCCAACTGGAAGATGAATCACGGCCCAACAGATGCGCGGGCCTTCATGCACCGATTTCTTTCGTTAACCCCGCGGCAACAAGATAGGACGGTGGTGTTCTTCCCGTCGGCTCTCGCTGTTCCTGCCGTTGCCGAAGCATTACGCGAGCGAACCGATATTTTGCTAGGTGTTCAGAATGTGTACAGCGAAGCTCAGGGTGCTTTCACTGGAGAGACATCCGCGCAAATGGCGCGTGACGCTGGCGCGCGCGTAGTTCTTGTAGGGCACTCGGAGCGACGCCATGTTTTTGGAGAGACAGATGCGGCAACTGGTGCTAAATGTGCACTTGTCGCTCAGGCTAGGTTGATTCCAATGCTTTGCGTTGGTGAAAAGTTGGATGAGCGTGAGGCTGGCGCCGCCTCCTCTGTTGTAGAACGTCAGCTCGCCGCTGGAATAGCGCAGCTAGACGACACACAGATAGCGGGAATGATGCTGGCGTACGAGCCGGTTTGGGCTATCGGCACAGGCCGAACGGCCACCCCCGACGACGCCAGCGATATTCATGGAGTTTTGCGCAGAGCGTTGGCCGCCAAAGTTGGTGACCGTGCCGCTGCGTCGATTCCCATTCTTTACGGCGGTTCGGTGAACCGCGGGAATGCCGCTACTTTGCTTTCCGCTGCTGATGTCGACGGATTGCTTGTGGGTGGCGCCTCGCTCGACCCCGATGGTTGGAGTAGTATCGTTAGAGGTTAGCTTCCTTGACTCACAGGCTAGCTCCTTCGAGATAACCGATAGGCTAGCTCCTTTAGCTACTTGCAAATACGGCCATTTTGGGCGATTTTTCAGGGCTGGCTTCTTACCGGTTCAGAAAGTTGCCGCTGACGTTCGGTTTCGCCGAAGCGCTGCGCTTCCTGACAGCTTATCTGTTAACATCCTGCTGCATTCATGTACACGTTCCTCCTCATCCTCCTTATCATCGACGCCATAGTACTCGGCGTCGCGATTTTGCTGCAAGCCGGCAAAGGAGGCGGTATGGCCGCCAGCTTTGGTGGTGCCAGTTCTTCTCCTGATTCCATCATTGGAACGCGTCAGGCAGGTAATCTTTTAACGCGTGCAAGCTGGTGGTGCGGCGGAATCTTTCTTGGTCTCGCCTTCATTCTGCAGCTCATGTCGAGTCGCTCAGCAGTTCCAACGTCGGTACTCGATCAGCTTGGTGCTGATGCACCGGCGGTTGCTCCTCCGGCAGGTGGTACAGCGCCAGCGGCGCCTCTAACCCAGCAGCCTGCTACAACTCCGCCGACAACCAATCCTCCGCAGAATTGAGCAACGCTCCATTGCCGGTGCAGTTCCCAAAAGGGTTCCTCCTCCTTGAGGACGGGACCTTTTTTGCAGGAAGACTTGTGGGAACGCCAGGACCGACTGTCGCTGAAGTCGTTTTTACGACGAACATGACTGGATACCAAGAGGTCTTTACCGACCCATCGTATCGCGGTCAGATAGTCGTTATGACAGCTCCTCAAATCGGGAACTACGGAATTAATTCCGAAGACCCCGAGAGCTCCATACCGCAGGTTGCCGGTATCATTGTTAGGGAACTCTCCGGTACTTGGTCAAATTGGCGCGCAACTGGTGGCCTTACAGATTGGCTAGTCGAGAACAACGTTCCTGCGCTCGTCGACATTGATACAAGGCGCCTAACACGCCATTTGCGGTCGCGCGGGGTGATGCGTGGCGTAGTTGGTAGCGGTGATAAGCCAACCAAAGAAGCGCTTGAGGCGCTAGATAGCTGCCCCTCAATGGAAGGGCTGGATTTGGCGTCCGTGGTGTCGACAACGGAGCAGTACGAATGGGGACGTGCCCAGGCGCAGTTTCATGTTGTAGCCTACGATTTTGGTATTAAGAGAAACATCCTAAGGTTATTTGAAGAACACGACTGTCGAGTTACCGTGGTGCCCTCGGATACTACTGCTTCGGCTGTTGCAGAACTGCAGCCAGATGGCGTATTCCTCTCCAACGGCCCCGGTGATCCTGCAGCTGTAACGTACGCACCGGCTGCTATTCGAGAGCTAGCAGAGCGTCGTATTCCAATGTTTGGTATTTGTTTGGGTCATCAACTTATAGGTCTTACCTTTGGTGGACGTACGGAGAAAATGCCTTTTGGGCATCGCGGTGGTAATCAGCCCGTTAAGGATCTTAACTCAGGCGCTGTATTAATCACCTCGCAGAACCACGGGTTCGCCGTTGCCGGCACTGCTAGCGGTGTGGAAGGTGCTCCGGATTTGGCCGTTACCCATGTGAACCTCAACGACGGCACCGTCGAGGGGCTTAGGCACCGTGAGCTACCAATTTTCGCGGTTCAGTACCACCCAGAAGCTGCTCCCGGACCGCACGATGCGGTGCCCCTCTTTGGGCAGTTCATGGAAGCGCTCAAGGCTCGTCACAACGAAAGCGTCTCAACCGCTTGACTGATAAGCACTAAGGTCATAGGTTCGGACCCGCAGCCTTAATCCTGACGCTCTACTTCAGGACGTCGGCTGCTGTCGTCGCATCCCTCCCGCGGCGCCAATGCTTCCCCCGGAAGAGCACATGACCAAAGCCGATCTGGTTGAGAACGTCACCGCACGCATTGCACTGACGGCCGGCCCGACAATCTCCAAAAAAGACTGCGCACGCGTGGTTGATGCATTCCTCGATGCTATCAAAGACGCTATGCAGGAGCAGAAGAACATTGAAGTGCGTGGGTTTGGCACCTTTAAAATCCGCCAACGGAAAACACGTATGGCTAGGAACCCGCGCACCGGTTCACCTGTTGAAGTTTCTGCGCGCCCTGTGCCCGTCTTTAAGCCGTCAAAAGAGCTGCGCGCAATGGTTGCGGGTGAAGACCCGGCAACCTTTGATGACGAGGATTCAGATTTCTAACGCATCCTGTCGGGAGTCGCCTAGCGGTCCCGACAGTTGGAAGCACCAATGACAGTATCGGTGCTGCTGTTCGCGTCGTACGCCGATGCGTTTGGTGCTCGTTCTGTTCCCGTAACCGTGCAAGCTCCCATCACGCTAGCCGACTTGGTTAGCGCGCTGCGTGCTTTACCTGGCGGTGATGTCCTGCCATCATCGCCGGTCATTGCGGTTAATAGGGTGTACGTACGCGACCATTCTCTTACCATTAGCGCCGTCGATGAGATTGCTGTAATTCCTCCCGTAGCCGGCGGATGAATGCAAAAGCAAAAGCCTGCTCTAATCTCGATTGCTGAAGCAGATATCGATGTTGCGTCGCTAATCGCTTACGTGTCTTCACCTGCCGTAGGAGCATTATCTGTTTTCTTGGGTACAGTAAGAGACAACAACGACGGCCGCGCAGTAAGCGGTATTTCCTATCATGCATACGATACAATGGCACTCGAAGAGTTGCGGCGAATCGCGAGTGAAACGGAAACGTCATTCAATGGCGTAACGCTGGCCGTTGTCCATCGAGTAGGGTCACTCAATGTCGGTGATATCAGCGTCGCTATTGTGGCTTCCCATGCGCGACGGATACATGCAATTGAGGCGGCACGTTCGGTAATTGAGGCTATTAAGCTCCGACTACCTGTATGGAAGCATGAACATTACGTAAATGGCGATAGCGTGTGGGTGGATCCTACAAAAAGCTGACGCAACGATGATGAGAGTTGGTTAAATGAGAGAGAATCATTCTCTGGATCAGTTCGGACGGCGAATCAATTACCTAAGAGTATCCGTTACCGACAGATGTAACTTTCGTTGCATTTATTGCATGCCGCTGAGCGGTATGCAGTGGTTGCAGAATAAAGACATTTTGTCATATGAGGAGATTAGGGACATTGTAACCCAACTTTCCGCTTTGGGGCTGAAACGAATAAGAATTACCGGAGGTGAACCTACCATTCGCCCCCACTTAACCAAGCTCATTCGCATGCTCAAAGAAGTTAGAGGTATAGAGGATATATCTCTCTCCACTAATGGCATTACGCTACACAACATGGCGAAAGAGTTAAAAGATGCTGGCCTTGATAGAGTAAACATTAGTGCCGACTCGCTTCGACCAGAGCGTGTTGCTGCGATTTCTAGGCGAGAACTGGGATTTAGTTTGGTAAAGGCAGCAATCGCCGCAGAGGAGGCCGGGTTGGATCCGATAAAAGTGAATATGGTCGTAATGCGTGGAATTAACGATGACGAGATTGTGGAGTTCGCAAAGCTTACAATGGCTCACCGCTGGCATATTCGCTTCATAGAGCTAATGCCTGTAGGCGAATTGCGCGCTTTGACTTGGCAGCATGTAGTAGAGGGAAGGGAGGTGCTAGAGCGTATTTCAGCGCTAGGAGCTGTTGAAAGCACGACTGCACCCCTGCGAAGCAACGGCCCGGCCAAGTATTACAAACTTGCTGGATCGGTAGGTTCATTGGGCATCATTACTCCGTTGTCGCACAGCTACTGCGCCGATTGTAACCGGGTTCGCCTTACGGCGGACGGTAGGCTTCGTACATGCCTCTTTGGTGATCACGAGGTACCTCTACGAGAAGCGCTACGTAGAGGCGAGTCTTTAACTCCCCTTTTTACTAAGGCACTCGCTGAGAAACCTCGTGAACATGCTCTACTGACTATGCGTAACGGTGGCTTGCGCGCACTAAGTCAGGTGGGAGGATAACGCTGGTGAGTTGCGGCACAGTCGTGCATGTCTCTAAGTTGAGATATCTCCCTTTAGCTACCGTAGTTGGGCGAGCTAGAGGTCACAAGTAAAGCATCAACCGGACGGAGAGCCGCTTACATATGGTCAACAAGATCACGGTGGTTGGAGCCGGAAATGTCGGCGCCACCACTGCGCAACGAATCGCCGAAAAGTCACTCGGCCGCACTGTGGTTATGGTCGACGTGGTAGAGGGCATTCCTCAGGGGAAAGCACTCGACCAGTGGGAGTCGGCACCGGTAGAAGGTTTTGACACACGCGTAATCGGCACTAACGGTTACGAAGAAACAGCTGGATCGGATATCGTCGTTATTACAGCAGGTATTGCGCGTAAGCCTGGCATGTCACGCGACGATCTACTTAACACTAACGCCGGCATCGTTAAGGCTGTCTCTGAGCAAATTGCAAAGACATCGCCAAACGCAATCATCATCGTTGTGTCTAACCCGCTCGACGTGATGTGCTATGTTGCTAAACAGGTGTCAGGCTTTCCGCGCGAGCGCGTTATCGGAATGGCGGGAGTGCTTGATACCGCACGTTACCGTTCGTTTTTGGCAGAAGCGCTTGACGTATCGGTGCGCGACATTCAAGCGATGGTGTTGGGCGGACATGGTGATACGATGGTGCCACTAGTTTCATACACCACAGTCAGCGGTATACCGGTAACGCAGCTAATAGATCGCGCCCAGCTCGACGCTATCGTTCAGCGTGCGCGCGACGGTGGTGCTGAGATCGTTAAGTACTTGAAAACAGGGTCGGCATATTACGCCCCGTCTTCAGGTGCAGTTGAGATGGTAGATGCGATCGTTCACGACAGAAAGCGGATACTCCCCTGTGCGGCTTGGCTGCAAGGTGAGTATGGCATGTCCGATCTTTTCCTCGGTGTGCCATGCAAGCTTGGGCGTAACGGTCTAGAGAAAGTTCTAGAAATAGAGCTTACCTCGGAAGAACGTGCGGCACTTGAGCGTTCCGCACAGGCGGTACGTGAACCGATGTCGGTGATCTCAATCTGACCAGCCATTTGAACGGCGTGTCTCACAAAGGTGGACACGCCGTTCTTCCTTCCCTCCTTACATGCACGGTCTAAAGCAATTCTGGAACAGTACGATAGGTAAGAAAGTTGTGATGGCTGTAACCGGCATCATAGCTATCCTTTTCGTATTCGGACACATGACGGGCAATTTGCTCATGTTCAAGGGGCAAAGTGCTATGCACGAGTACGCGCTGCTACTACGTACAAGCGTGCCGTTATTGTGGGCAGTACGTATTGGGCTCTTGGTAGCTATAGCGTTGCACATCGTTGCGGCCTATCAGCTTACAATGCGTTCGCGCGCTGCTCGTCCCGACAGTTATGCTGCAAGAAACCCTCAGGTCACCACATTTGCCGCGCGCACGATTAAGTGGGGCGGCGTACTTCTTCTGGTGTTCTTGGTTTTTCATATCTTCCACATGACCGTGGGTTCGATACACCCATCGTTCACACACCTTGATCCGTACAACAATTTGTCGATTGGCATGCGTAACCCGATTGTTGTTGTGTTCTACCTGTTGGCGATGGGTGCATTAGCGCTCCACCTGTATCATGGTACATGGGCAGTAGTTCGTACTCTAGGTGTTGCGCGCCCCTCAGCAACTCCCCTTCGTAGGAGGCTGGCGTTATTGTTGGCGGTTGTTATCGCAAGCGGCTTTGCTGTTATCCCTGTGGGTGCATTTTTCGGACTCTTTCCTGAAGCGCCGCCACTCCCATCTGCGGCGAGCCACGCAACAGCAACAGCAAACGCAACAACAGATTCTTCTGCAGCTACTGTAGCAAACATTCCCGCCGACTCTGGAGCACACTGAACATGGAACTGAACGCGAAGATCCCCAGTGGGCCGCTTGAGCAGAAGTGGGATAACCACCGTTTTAACATTAAGCTTGTTAACCCTGCCAATAAGCGTAAACATCACGTAATCGTTGTGGGTGCAGGCCTTGCCGGTGGTTCTGCTGCGGCGACTCTTTCGGAGTTAGGATACAAGGTGTCGTGCTTTGTGTATCACGATACTCCGCGACGTGCGCACTCAATTGCGGCACAAGGCGGTATTAATGCCGCCAAGAACTATCAGAATGACGGTGACAGTATTCGTCGTCTTTTCTACGACACAGTTAAGGGTGGCGACTTTAGAGCTCGCGAAGCCAATGTGTATCGATTAGCTCAAGTTTCCGTCAACATTATCGATCAATGTGTAGCGCAGGGTGTTCCATTTGCACGTGAGTATGGCGGATTGCTTGCTAACCGTTCGTTTGGCGGTGCCCAGGTATCGCGCACATTTTATGCGCGAGGCCAAACGGGACAGCAGCTTCTACTAGGTGCTTACCAAGCGCTAGAAAGACAGATTGCACTTGGTGGCGTTACTATGCACAACTTCGAGGAAATGCTCGACCTCGTTGTTGTGGATGGACACGCACGTGGGATTGTCACGAGGAATCTCCTCACTGGTAAGATCACATCGCATGTTGCGGATGCAGTCGTACTTGGCACAGGTGGCTACGGCAACGTTTTCTATCTTAGCACTAACGCCAAATACTCCAACGCAACAGCGATTTGGCGCGCCTACAAACGCGGTGCTGCATTTGCCAACCCATGCTATACGCAAATTCACCCGACCTGTATACCTGTAAGTGGTGATCATCAGTCGAAGTTAACGCTCATGTCTGAGTCGTTGCGTAACGATGGTCGAGTATGGGTGCCCAAGAAACGTGGTGATACTCGTGCGCCATCTCAGATCCCTGAATCTGAACGCGATTACTATCTGGAACGAAAGTATCCCAGCTTCGGCAATCTCGCTCCGCGCGACATTTCCTCACGCGCAGCTAAGGAGGCGTGTGACGACGGGCGCGGAGTTGGTCCAGGCGGACTCGGAGTATATCTAGATTTCGCTGATGCTATTAGGCGCTTAGGAAAGAACGTTATCGCCGAACGCTATGGTAATCTCTTTGATATGTATCAACGCATAACAGACGAGAATCCATACGAAGTTCCAATGCGAATCTATCCAGCAGTCCATTACACGATGGGTGGACTATGGGTCGATTACAACCTAATGAGCACCGTGCCAGGGCTTCATGTAATCGGTGAAGCGAACTTCTCCGATCACGGTGCTAACAGATTAGGTGCATCTGCACTTATGCAGGGGTTGGCAGACGGTTACTTCGTGCTCCCGTATACCATTGGTGATTACTTAGCCAGCAACAAGTTCCAACCGCTCGATAGTTCTCACGCTGCGTTTGTAGAGGCTGAGAATGGCGTTCGCGCCATGCAGGAAAAGTTTCTGTCAATTCGCGGTAAGCGCACGGTTGATTCTTTCCATAAGCAGCTCGGCAAGATCATGTGGGAATACTGCGGAATGGCGCGTACGCGTGAAGGCCTTCAACAAGCACTTCAAGCCATACCTGAGTTGCGCGAAGAGTTCTGGCAAAACGTCAACGTGCCCGGCGATGGTCAGTCGCTGAACCAGTCGTTGGAAAATGCAGGCCGCGTAGCCGATTTCTTAGAGCTCGGCGAGCTAATGTGTAGAGACGCACTTAACCGCGAAGAATCGTGCGGTGGCCATTTCCGTGTAGAGTATCAGGACGAAGGCGAAGCACGACGCAACGACGACGACTTTGCTTACGTAGCGGCTTGGGAGTACACCGGCCAGAGTTCTGCACCAGTCATGCATAAGGAATCACTCGTGTACGAGAACGTTCACCTCTCCACGCGGAGCTACAAGTAATGAAGCTTACATTAAACGTCTGGCGCCAAGCCGGACCAAACGCGCGTGGCAACTTAGAGTCGTATACCCTCGATGGCGTAAGCGCGGACATGTCGTTTCTAGAGATGTTCGACATGCTGAATGAAAAACTTACGCTTGAAGGGAAGGAGCCGGTCGCTTTTGCTCACGACTGCCGCGAGGGCATTTGCGGCTCGTGCGCAATGATGATTAACGGACAGGCCCATGGACCGTGGAAGGGTACAGCAACCTGTCAGCTTCACATGCGTGCTTTCCGCGACGGTGATGTTATTACGGTAGAGCCTTGGCGCGCATCATCTTTCCCAGTAGTTAAGGATCTAGTTGTCAATCGCGCTTCGTTCGATCGCATTATTCAGGCTGGTGGTTACATATCAATTGCTACCGGTGGCCCTCGTGATGCTAACGAGATCCTTATACCTAAGGATGTTCTGGAAGAGTCGATGGATGCAGCTGCATGCATAGGTTGTGGTGCATGCGTTGCAGCTTGTCCTAACGCGTCGGCTTCGTTGTTTACCGGTGCTAAAATATCGCACTTGGGCTTATTGCCGCAGGGACAACCTGAACGCGATAAGAGAGCGCTTTCAATGGTGGAGCAGATGGACCTAGAAGGGTTTGGCCACTGCACACTAGTTGGCGAGTGCCAAGAGGCGTGCCCGAAGGAGATTAGCATAGATGTCATCAAACGTATGAACCGCGACTATATCGTTGCTTCTGCCAAACGTCAGGAGCCACGTAATGTTGCGAGTGCGGGATGATATCCTTTCGTTACATGAGCACCGCACTGTTAGTTGCGGTGCTCACCGGCTGCAAAGCAGAGGTAGGTCAACGCACCGACAGCGCCATTAGCGTCGACTCTGTAACGACAAACGATGTCCCAGGCGATAGCGCACGCGGACTAGCGCTAATGAACTATTTTCGCGATTCAGTTCCCGATCATAGCGGAAACGAATTGCGTTGCACCAGCTGTCATTTGGACGGTGGCTTGCGCGCATCGTCAATGCCGTGGATCGGCTCCTTCGCTGGTTATCCTCGCTACAGAGCTCGTAGTGCGTCCATAGAGACTATGCCTATGAGAATCAACGATTGCATAGCTCGGAGTTTGGCGGGTAAAGTTTTACCGGATAGTTCGCGCGACATGCAGGACATGATTGCGTACCTAGCGTCAATCGGAAAAGAGAAACGCCCATCTGGTGTCGACACTGTTCGTGTGGCTGGGCGTGTCAGTGCAGGTGCGCATGGATATGTTGCCAGTTGCGCACGCTGTCACGGAGCTAACGGCGAAGGAACCGTTCTTGCGCCCGCTGCGTGGGGAGCCGATAGCTACTCAGTAGGAGCGGGAATGGCGCGTCAGAAAATGCTTGCGACCTTTTTGCGGCATAACATGCCCTTCGACATGCCCGGCACACTTACAGATCAGGAAGCAGCCGACATTGCAGCCTACATGTTAACGCAGCCGCGGCAAGACTATCCGGGAAAAGAGCGTGACTGGCCCAAAGGTGATGCACCTGCGGACGTAGCATACGCAACCGATGGTGCGCGCAACGCTGGAAAACCGGTGCCTGCAGATCGACCTGTTCTGCCAAGACGCGTTGCTCCTGGAAATTAGTGTAGTCTAAAGAGCTATCGTGCTCGCATGAGGCTGCGCGCACGATAGCTCAACACTAAACTCAATATTGCTGCAACTGTTCTAAATGCGAGGTAGCGTTACTCCGTGCTGTCCCTGATACTTGCCACGCTTATCACCGTAGCTCACCTCGGGTGGTTCATCGCCCGTGAAAAACACTACCTGAGCTATTCCTTCGTTCGCGTATATCTTAGCTGGTAGCGGCGTAGTGTTTGAAATCTCCAACGTAACGTACCCCTCCCACTCAGGCTCGAACGGGGTGACGTTGGTTATGATACCGCAGCGTGCATAGGTACTTTTGCCGACGGTAAGCGTGAGAACATCACGTGGTATTCGGAAGTATTCCACGCTTCTCGCCAACGCAAATGAGTTGGGTGGAACGATACACACGTCACCTTCAAACTCTACAAAGCTTTTCGGATCGAATGCTTTGGGATCTACAATGGAGTTCAGTACGTTGGTGAAAATTCGGAACTCGCGAGCAACGCGCATATCATAGCCGTAAGAGCTTACGCCATACGATATCACACCTTCCCGTACTTGGCGGTCCTCGAACGGTTCGATCATTCCGTGCTCACGCGCCATGCGCGTGATCCATCTGTCTGAGCAGAGCCCCATGGTACTTCCGTTTAGGTGGTTTAGGAGTTGATCGCGACCTCGACTTTACCGCCGACCGGCCGGTAGGCAACTCGAGCGCGCTTGATATAAGGTTAGAGGTTATGGGTTCGGCGCTCAGTCAAGCTGCCTTTCGCCCCAGTTACCGCGCTTAAAGTACGGAATTTTGCGTCAATTGTAAGCCTATAGTCGTTTCGTACGCTTCCGACATTGAGTGGGGCTGGTACATTTGCTAGCTTGACAGGTCCGATTTGTGAATTCTTTCACGAAGTACGCTCGGGGTGTTCGAACGGTTCCGATGGTCAGAAACTACCTGCCAGTTCTCCTGCTGCTGGGCTTTGTGCTCATAAACGCGGTGCTGATTCTCGGCATCGCGCATCTTACTGTGCGCGCCAAACCTACAGCTGTAAAAAAACAGCCGTACGAGTCCGGAATGGCTCCCATCGGCGACGCTCGTGAGCGCTTCTCGGTGAAGTTCTATCTCGTGGCAATGCTATTCATTGTCTTCGATATAGAAACAGTCTTCATGATCCCATGGGGCATACACTACAGACAGCTTTCCTGTTCTGTACCTCTTATTAATGACATCTGTCCTTCCGGAAGTGTTTCCTTCTTCGGTTTGGGCGAGATGCTCATCTTTGCATCGATACTGGTGGTCGGCTTTATCTACGTCTGGAAGAAGGGAGCGCTCTCATGGGAATAATCTCCGCTAGCGATGCGCGTTCTGTTGCTGTCGACCCGTCTTCGCAAGATGGGTGGATTACAACTCGACTCGACTTTCTTGTTAATTGGGCACGCGCCAACTCCTTATGGCCAATGCCATTTGGTACGGCGTGCTGCGCTATCGAGTTTATGGCGACCGCGGCGAGTCGGTTTGACTTGTCTCGTTTCGGCATGGAGCGTTTAAGCTATTCGCCGAGGCAGGCGGACGTGCTTTTGTGCGCAGGAAGAGTCCCTTTCAAGTTGGCGCCAGTTATTAGACGTATCTATCAGCAGATGCCGCAGCCCAAGTGGGTTATTTCTATGGGCGCGTGCGCTTCTACTGGCGGAATGTTCGACAACTACGCAGTAGTACAAGGTATAGACACCATCATTCCGGTTGACGTGTACGTTCCTGGCTGCCCTCCGCGTCCAGAAGCGCTCATGTATGGGATCATGATGTTGCAAAAGAAGGTGAAGGGCGAACGTCTGCGCGATCCATCGCTGAGAATGGAAATCGATCCGGATCCGACAAGCCAGCTGTACATTCCGCCTTCGCGTATCGACGAGCTTTCGGAGCCGTTTGGTAACTCGGTACATCAGACTCGTTCGGCGCCATGAGCCAGGACAGCACTTCTTTGGTGAGTGTCGCAGCTACTGCTACGAACGGTGCAGAGCCAATCACTTTGCGTGGTGTGCTGCATCGTGGTGGTGCGGAGAATCCGTCTGCGTCCGCACTTCGCAACAAATTCGGAGCGTCAGTTCTGCGTACCGATGTAGTATGGGGCGAAACGACGGTTTTTGTTGAATTGGCAGCTATACACGACGTCATTTCTTGGCTGCACGGCGATGCCGACCAGTCGTACGACTACCTTGTAGACGTAACAGCCGTCGAGTATCGCGATTCACTGCGACCAATAGAGGTCGTATGGCATTTGCGTTCGTTGGTTAACCGTCGTTTCCTGCGGCTTAAGGTTGAACTTCCAAAGCGCGGCAAACTAACGGTTCCATCGGTGATGGATATTTACAGTGGAGCCAACTGGTTAGAGCGCGAAGCGTTTGACATGTTCGGTATTTACTTCGAGGGACACCCGGACCTGCGTCGCATACTTCTTTGGGATTCCTACAGAGAAGGCTTTCCTCTTCGAAAAGATTTTCCGTTGCGTGGTCGTTTTAGCCGCTCTGAGCAGTTGAAGCAGGCTTTGGCAGCGAACCCAGAGGCACGTTATTCAATGGACGAACTTTCCATTGCAGAAGCGTTTGACTCGCTTCCTGAAGACATGCGTGCTCGGCTTGCTGCTGAAAAACTTGCAGCGGGTAACGCTGACAGTAGCGCAACTGATAGCGCAGCGAATACTGCAGCAGGTAGTGGAGCGAGTAGTGCTGACGTGAGGTTAGGCGAACAATGACTCGTCGAACGATTGAAGTAGCGTTAGGCACAAGCGGACTTGATGCGTCGGGACAACCGATTCGCGCTCCTTTAGTTCACAAAGGTGGAGCTGCTGTCGCGACAGACTTCATTCCTGAGCGTGAGCCTGAGTACGAATCGGATCACATGCTCATTAACATTGGACCCCAGCACCCTGCAACGCACGGTGTGCTACGTTTGGTTCTTGAGCTTGATGGCGAAACTGTGGTTAGGTGCATTCCGCATATCGGGTACTTGCACTGCGGTTTTGAGAAGATCGGTGAGTACCGCCAGTACAACCAGATTATCCCGTGGACAGACCGCGAGGATTATCTAAACTCGCCCGGCAACAATGTTGCTTTCGTTCTGGGCGCTGAACGACTCTTTGGCATTGATTGCACTCCGCGTGCAACCGTGTTGCGCGTAATTCTTATGGAGTTGTCGCGCATAATGTCACACATAGTGTGGCTTGGTACAACTGCCGTTGACATCGGTGCGTTTACACCGTTCCTATGGCTGTATCAGGAGCGCGAGAATATTTACAACCTTCTCGAAGGTTGGTTTGGTGCGCGGCTAACTACTAGTGCAACCCGAGTAGGTGGTATGGCCGCGGACATCCCAGATGGTTGGCTAGACGGGTTGAACGCGTTCATCCGTAACTTTCCTCGTACGCTTGATGAAGCCAACCGTATGCTGGAAACGAATGCCATATGGGTTGGGCGCACGGTTGGCTTAGGTGCACTCGGTGCAAAAGAAGCCATTAACTGTGGGCTTTCCGGACCTATGTTGCGAGCATCGGGCGTTCCATATGACGTTCGCAAAGACGCACCGTATCTGGACTACGAAACCTACGATTTCGACGTGCCGGTTGGTACAGCGGGTGACGTTTACGACCGTTACCTCTTACGTGTCGAAGAGATGCGGCAAAGCGTTCGCATTATTGAGCAAGCCATACGGCGTTTACCTGACGGCCCTGTGAATGTCGACGATCCGCGCGTCATTCTTCCCGCTAAGCACAAAGCTACGAGTGAGATGGAAAGTATGATCCATCACTTCAAGCTAGTTATGGAGGGTCCGCGTCCACCTATTGGTGAGTGTTACGTCGCTGTTGAGTCTCCAAAGGGTGAGAAGGGTTATTACATGGTTAGTGACGGATCGTCAAAGCCAGTTCGTTGGCGAATTCGTCCACCCTCTTTTGTTAATCTTTCGGCCATTCCTCAAATGGTCGAAGGGCATCTTTTGTCGGACGTTATCGCAATTAACGCCAGCATAGACATCGTGATGGGAGAGATAGATCGATGAGTCATGGTCCTTCTGCGAGTGGAGGCGCGTTGTTGCGCGCATCGCCGCATGCTGCGGGGCATGATGAGCCTCACGAAGCGGTTTTTGTTGGCGAGCGTAGGGCAGAGCTGGACAAGATTCTAGCTAAGTACCCAACAAAAATGGCGGCGCTACTTCCCGCGCTCTGGATTTTGCAGGACGTAAGAGGGTGGGTTAGCGAGGGTGGAATTGAGGAAGTTGCCTCAGCGCTAGAGCTAACGCCCGCATATGTTCGTGGTGTCGTAAGCTTTTACACCATGTACCATCAGCATCCTGTCGGAAAGCATTTCATTCAGGTATGTACAACCACGCCATGCAACGTTTGTGGCGCGGAGGATGTGGTGAAAGCACTACTTGAGCACACGAAATGCGGTGATCTTGGGTTAACAAGCGAAGACGGTCGTTACACAGTTATCGAAGTTGAGTGTTTGGGCGCGTGTGGATTCGCAACTCCCATCATGATCAACAACGATTTCGTAGAATCGGTAACGCCAGAGAGCGTACCGCGAATACTTTCGGAGCTGCCGTAATGGGTTATCCGCATAAGTCACATCCACGCGAAAGCGTCGTTCTTTCCAAGTACTTTGGCGATCCTGAGGCTCGCACGCTTGATGGTTGGCGCAAGCGTGGTGGTTACGAGGTTCTCCACAATGCGCTTCGTACTGATCCGGTGGAGTTGCAGAACGTAATTAAGGATTCTGGGTTGCGAGGCAGAGGTGGAGCTGGTTTCCCAACGGGAATGAAGTGGTCTTTCATGAAGCCTGACGGAAAGCCTCATTACTTGTGTTGCAACGCGGACGAATCTGAGCCAGGTACGTTCAAGGATCGTGAGATAATGCGTTGGACGCCTCATGCGTTGGTTGAAGGAGTCGCGTTGGCGGCTCACGCTATCTACGCTGAAACTGCATACATATACATTCGCGGTGAGTTCACCGAGCCGCTTCGTTATATGAATAAGGCGGTAGAAGACGCGTACGCAGCAGGGATTCTTGGTGCTAACGCGATGGGTTCTGGAAAACGAGTTGACGTTCACGTTCATCGTGGTGCTGGTGCCTACATATGCGGCGAAGAGACGGCGCTTATGAACTCACTGGAAGGTCGTCGTGGAAACCCACGCATTAAGCCTCCTTTTCCTGCAGTCGCTGGTTTGTTTGGTAAGCCAACTACTATCAACAATGTCGAAACGCTAACTGCCACAACGCACATTATTCGCAACGGTGCTGAGTGGTATAAGCAGTTCGGTCGCCCAGATAATCCGAGAAGCGTTGGTACGAAACTCTTTTCGGTATGCGGCAATATTAGTCGCCCTGGTAACTATGAAGTTGCGCTTGGTTTCCCGTTCAAGGAGTTTTTGTACGACCTATGCGGTGGACCACTTCCGGGACGTGAAATTAAGGCAGTAATTCCCGGAGGCTCGTCGGTGCCCATTCTTACAAGAGAAGAAGCTGAAGGCGCGCTTATGGACTACGAAGGGTTTGTTGCAGCGGGAACGATGCTTGGTTCTGGCGGCGTTATAGTTTTTGACGATCGCCAGGATATGGTAAAGCAGATCGCTAGATTGACGCGATTCTACGCACATGAAAGTTGCGCGCAGTGCAGCCAATGTCGTGAGGGAACAGCGTGGACTACACGGATTCTTGAGCGCATTAGAGATGGCGAAGGGACTGCGGAAGATTTGGACACACTTCTCTCTATCGCTGATAACATGACGGGCAAAACCATATGTGTTCTAAGCGATTCCTGTGCTACTCCGGTCGTATCAGGGTTGCGCAAGTTCCGTCATGAATTTGAAGCTCGTATTTCGGCGACACGTGGCATGGTAACTGTACCCAGCGCGATACGCGCACCGGCGGCGTGAACATGACAGCACCTGCAATCAAATCAGTATCGCTAACCATAGAAGGGCGTCCGGTTGAAGTTCCGGAAGGTACTTCTATTCTGGAAGCAGCGAAAACGGCTGGCGTACTTATACCTCACTACTGCTATCACCCTGGACTACCTGTTGCAGGTGTCTGCAGAATGTGCCTTGTCGAAGTTGAGAAGGCGCCTAAGCTTGCACCTGCCTGTGCGACTTCGGTAATGGAAGGGCAGGTAGTGCATGTACACTCGCCCAAAGCTCTCGAAGCTCGTAAAGGTGTTTTAGAGTTCCTTCTAATAAACCATCCGCTTGATTGTCCGGTATGTGATCAGGCGGGCGAATGTGAGTTGCAAGACTATACTTTCGCGGAAGGAAGAGCGGAATCACGTTATCGTGAACCAAAGCGCTTTAGCCCCATGGAAGATTTTGGTGGGGATGTTCTTTACGTTCAGAACAGATGTATCCTGTGCACACGATGCGTTCGCTTCATGACCGATGTGGCTCACGATCCTGTGTTAAATGTGTCTGAACGTGGTGATCGCGCATTCATTGGTAAAGCGGAAGGTCATGACCTTACCAACGTATGGGCCGCTAACGTTATTGATTTGTGTCCTGTCGGAGCACTTGTTTCGCGCGATTTTCTTCACAAGGCGCGCGCATGGGAGCTCGATCGCGCTGCATCTATTTGTACTGGATGTAGTCAAGGATGCAACGCGACTGTTGAGACAAGAGAGAATACGGTAGTTCGTATCAAGCCACGTCCTAACGACCAGGTAAACCAGTACTTTATGTGCGAGGTTGGTCGCATGGGTTACCGCGACTTCAATCGTCGCGATCGTATCGATCAACCTCTAGTACTACGTGGTGGAAACTATAGCGTGTCGGATTGGGATGACGCGCTAACTTCGGCTGCAAACATTTTGCGTGACAAGAAACTTGTAGTAGTTGCTTCTCCGAACCTTTCTAACGAGTCTCTTTTCCTACTTGAGCAGATCATCAAGTTAACTGGCGGAAAGGGTGTCTTTTATGTGAAGAAGGGTGAAGAGGTATCGCTACCAGGTGTTGCAGATCTCGCGTTGCGCGCAGAGCGAGCTGCGAATGCTACCGCTGCTCGTTTGCTTGGTTTCCAAGAAGTCACCTCACTTAGTGGAGTAGTCGGTAGCGGTGATGCTGTTCTCGTGGTCGATGACGCATTAGAAAGCGCTACTGACAATGATCTTTCATCAGCAGCCTCATTCGTGTACGCTGGTGCACTACTCCCCGAAATACTTCGAGGACGGGCGTCGGTAGTTCTTCCGCTTACCAACATCACTGAAGAAGAAGGAACACTTACGAATCTTCGCGGGGTGGTACAACGCTTTCTTCAAGCGCGTACCGCTCCAGGTGTTGCTCGTCCTTCATGGTACGTTCTTGCCGACCTTTTGTCTGCGATGGGTGGTGACGCAAACTTCTACCTGCCATCGGAAGTGTTCGCGGCGCTGTCGCGTACGCACGTTGCATTCGGCGAAATGGACTACGATTCCATCGGTTTGCAGGGGCAGAAGCTTGGTGGCAACGCCTTAGCTGTGTCAATTGAAACGGGTGCGGTACACGCATGACAGCTTTTTCCATCGTTGCACAGCTTCCGGATCTCGCTCAACTCTTCCCAAAGATCGATCCGCAAGTTCGCCCCGATGCGATAGGTACGTTTGTGGTATCTAGTGTTATCAAGATGCTCGCGATCTTCGCGGCGTGGCTGGTAACAGTAGCGTTACTAACGTTAGCCGAACGCAAAGTGGCTGCTTGGATTCAGGACCGCAGAGGTCCGAACCGTGCAGGTCCGGGCGGAATACTTCAGCCTGCGGCAGATGGGTTGAAGAATTTCATGAAGGAAGAAACGATCCCTGGAGACGCCGATAAGTGGCTTTTCCTTATTGCACCTGCGCTGTCGTTTGTGCCAGCGATGCTTACATGGGCAGTACTTCCGGTAGCTGCGCCGTTGCCAACACCTTGGGGATTAATAGACATGACAGTCGCCAACTTACCAGTTGGCTTCCTGTTCATTTTGGCAATTTCATCGCTCGGCGTGTACGGCATTGTGTTGGCCGGTTGGGCGTCGAACAATAAGTACGCATTACTCGGCGGTTTGCGATCGAGTGCTCAGATGGTTTCATACGAAATCGCAATGGGCATGTCCACGATACCTGTCCTTATTTTGGCAGGTAATGTGTCACTCATTACCATCGTAAATCAGCAAGCAAGCATGGGATGGAACGTGCTATCGCTTACTGTGGCGTGGTTCACCTTTCTTGTGGCATCGTTCGCTGAAACCAACAGATTGCCATTTGATCTTCCAGAGGCTGAATCTGAGCTAATTGCAGGGTTCCATACGGAGTACAGCGGGATGAAGTTCGCGATGTTCTTCATTTCCGAGTACGCCAACATGATCACCATTAGCGCACTTTCTGCGACGCTGTTTTTTGGTGGATTTGACATCCCATTTACTCAATGGGACAATAGCGCTCCATATAGCATATGGAAGACGTTGGCAACGTTGGCTGCTTTCGCCGCGAAAACAGGCTTCTTCATATTCACTTTTATGTGGGTACGCTGGACGCTTCCACGTTTCCGCTACGATCAGCTTATGGCGCTAGGTTGGAGCATAATGCTTCCGATAGCACTAGGCTACATACTAGTCATCGCGGCCGCTTCGTTAGCTCTTGATTACGTGGGAATAGCGCGTACGCCACTGTTCTCGCTGATTCTATTTGGGCTAAACCTCGCGATTATCGTAGTGCTTTTACGCTGGTTGGATAAAGGCAAGCTCATTAGTCCAGCCAGTGCGCGCATTGGTGGAGAAGAGCTCGAGCGTTTGCGTGAAAAGGGATTACGTCGTTCTCACCGGAAACTAGAGAAACAGAACGTCAACATCCGGCAGACGGAGTCGTCGCAACGTGTTATTTCCGAGAGGGTCGACTGATGGCAATCAGAGTAAAGGTGATGGAGCGACCGATAGCGCAGGTTAGCTATGTTCGTGCCACACTTAAGGGAATGGCAACATCGTTCCGTCACTTGGTAGACCCTCATAAGGTCACCATGCAGTATCCTGAAGATCGGTGGGATCTCTCGCCGCGCTGGAGAGGCACGCACCGTATGCTTACAACCGAAGACGGTAAAGCGAAGTGCGTCGCATGTGGACTTTGCCCAACGGTTTGTCCTGCCAACTGTATCAAGCTCGTTCCTGGTGAGGATGAGCAAGGCAACCGTTATCCATTGCTCTTCGAGATAGACGAGTTCCGTTGCATTTTTTGTGGCTACTGCCAAGAGGTATGTCCTGAAGAGGCCATTCATGTTGGCAGACACTACGAAAACTCAGAGTATGATCGAAGCTCCTTTGTTTACGACTTGGAGCGACTAACAGCTCAAACGCATCCAGTTAGCGAGCTGTGGGACCCCGCACACCCGAAGGGAGAATGAACTCGTTCTTCCAGTTCCAGTTCTATCTCTTCGCGCTGCTGGCTTTGGTTTCGGCGCTTCTTTTTGTAACAAGACGAAACCCAGTTCCCGCTGCACTTTGGCTTGTTAACACCATGTTTGCGTTGAGCGGACTTTATGTCATGCTTGATGCGCCGTTCGTTGGCATAATTCAGATACTAGTTTATGCTGGCGCAATTATGGTGGTCTTTCTTTTCGTAGTAATGTTGCTAAACCTAGGCAGAGCAGAAATAAGCGACATAAGAACAGTTGGCGCTCGTGTTGGAGCAGGACTCGTTGCCGTAGCACTTATTGCGAATCTTCTCGTCGTACTTCGTGATCCGTTTCCGAGGTTACCTCAAGCCCCCGCGGAAGACAACGTTGTAACGGCGATTGCTACATCTCTATTTACAGACTACCTACTTGCGTTCGAGCTAACCAGTATCGTTTTGCTCGTCGCAATTATCGGCGCAGTGATCCTCGCAAGGAAGCGAGTCAACTCATGATTACAGAAGCACTCATCGTTTCGGCTATACTCTTTGCAATCGGTGTTGCGGGAGTACTAACGCGTCGTAACGCGATAATGGTGTTCATGTGTGTCGAGCTTATGCTCAACGCGGTGAACTTATCGTTTATTGCGTTCGCGAAGATGCACGGCGCAGCGGGCCATGTGTTTGTCATCATGGTCATGACAGTTGCCGCAGCCGAAGCGGCCGTAGGACTTGCCATAGTTATCGCGATGTTCCGACACTATGGAACGGTAGATCTGTCTAACCTTCGCCTGTTGCGCGACTAATGCCAGAGCAACTTATGTCACTACAGGCAGAGTCTTCGGCGCTACATCCTTTAGCCGGAACGGTAGCAGAGCTGGTTTGGTTGCTACCTTTACTCCCGCTTCTGGGAGCTGCTGTTAACGGCTTGTTGTCGCTGTACAGTTCGCGTTCTACAGATGGTGCGCAATCTGGAATTGCACGTACGCTTCCATCGATAGTTGGTCCCGCTGTTGTTGCTGCAGCATTCGTGCTTGCAGTATCAATGTTTTTTGCAATGAAGGCGGCGGCGCCAGCAACTCCATTTCTGTTTTCCTTAGGTAGCTGGATGCCGGTTGGCAGTCTCCAAATAAATTGGGGCTTTCAGCTAGATCAACTATCTATGCTAATGGTGTTGGTCATAACCGGCATAGGATCGTTAATTCATGTATTCTCAATAGGGTACATGAAAGAAGATCCAGGCTATGCGCGCTACTTCTCATATCTCAACCTCTTTGTAGCGTTCATGCTCGTGCTGGTTTTAGGTTCCAGCTACGCGGTAATGTTTGTCGGTTGGGAGGGTGTTGGCCTTGCTTCTTACCTTCTGATTGGATTCTGGTTCAGCGAGCGAGCTAACGCGGAAGCAGGTAAGAAGGCGTTTGTTGTTAACAGAATAGGTGACTTCGGTTTCCTCGTGGCGATGTTTCTTATTTGGACGACCACGGGATCTCTTGATTTCGTTGAAGCACACGGAGTGTTGAGTGCCGTAGCAATTGGTACACCGGCACTGCTCGCAATCGCTCTGTTCCTATTCTTAGGGTGCACCGGCAAAAGTGCACAGATACCGCTTTACATTTGGCTACCGGATGCAATGGCGGGCCCAACGCCGGTATCAGCTCTAATCCATGCAGCGACGATGGTTACAGCTGGTGTTTACCTTGTGGCACGAGCTTCAACGGTGTTTGCCGGAGTTCCGGAAGCGTCGTTATTAATCGCAGTCGTCGGGGCACTCACGGCGTTCTTCGCCGCAACGATTGCAGTAAGACAGTGGGATATTAAGAAAGTTTTGGCTTATTCCACTGTGTCCCAACTCGGCTACATGTTTGTCGCGGTAGGGACCGGAGCGTACGCTGCAGGTGTGTTCCATTTAGTAACGCATGCGTTTTTTAAGGCGCTACTGTTTCTTGGAGCGGGTGCAGTTATCCATGCCATGCACGCAGCGTATCATCACACGCACAAAGATGACGACGCTCAAGATTTGCGTAACATGGGTGGTCTTAGACAATTTATGCCTGTAACATCGGCGCTTATGTTGTTAGCTACACTTGCCATTGCAGGTGTATTTCCACTCTCTGGTTTCTTTTCCAAAGATGCGATACTGGCGGAAACATTTGCTCGCGCTCAAGGTTCACCGCTTGCATCTGCATCATTATTTGGGGTACCGGGGAGCACCGTTCTGTACGCAGTCTACGCTTTCGGTATAATCACCGCGCTGCTTACTGCATTCTATATGACTCGCATGTTTGTACTTGCCTTCACCGGCGAGAACAGGACTGGAGCAGAAGAACAGCGTGCGTTGCATGAAGCGCCACCTGTTATGCTCGTTCCTCTTATAGTTTTGGGAGTGCTAACAGTAGTCGGAGGTTGGCTCAATCTACCAGCGCTTATCGCGCTTGGTCCAACAGAGCTACTCTCGTCATGGCTCGAGCCTGTCACAGGCGCTAGCAGCCGCGTGCTTGGCGGCGACGCACATTTGTCTCACAAGGTTGAATACATCCTTATTGCAGTTGCAACAGCTGCTGCGCTAGCTGGGATATTGATAGGATGGCTATCTAACAAATCTGCGATTCCTGACAAAGCGAGTTCGCCTGCAGACAGTGGATTTGGAGCCGTTCTTTCGAATGCTTACGGCGTAGATAGGTTCCTGGATAGACTGGTAGTTGCTCCGCTCAGTTTCTTTGCCGAAGTAATACTTGGGAAAGGTACTGAGCGTGGCTTAAGTCGCTTCTTTAATGGAAGCGGCGCAATTCTAACGCGCGTTGCTGGAAAGGTTGGTGACGTGCTGCAGGACGGTGATGTTGGCAAGTATGCTTGGTTGCTTGCCGTTGGTGCACTGGCGATGCTTGCCGCAATCCGTTTCGTATCCTGATGCGCGAACTACTGTTATCTCTGGGTGCCGATCGCTGGATTCTTCTGGCGATGCTCGGCTGGCCAATAGTTGCTGCGGCCATTGTACGAATCCTGGGCCGCGATACCGGTCGAGATGATGCGGGCAATGAGGCCCCTTCGGGAGGACCAGATGCGCGCGTACTTACTTTAGCAGCGCTGGCCCTAGAGGCGCTGCTAGGTTTGGCCCTTTGGGTGATTTTTGATCGTGGAGCTACCGGCTGGCAGGCGCGCGTTGACTTGCCTTGGCTTCCAGACATTGGCGCTGCTTTCAGCGTCGGCGTTGATGGCATGGCGTTAGTGCTTGTCGTTATGACGGTAGTGCTCATGCCACTATCATTGCTTGGGTCATGGAATGACGTGCGCCGTAACACTCCGTCTTTCGGCGCATTTGTTTTACTTCTAACGAGCGGTTTAGTTGGTGTGTTCGTATCGCTCGACTTAATGTTGTTTTACGTAACGTGGGAGCTAATGCTAATTCCAACATACTTCCTTATAGGCATATGGGGGCGTGAAGGGAGTAGTAGGGCGAGCTTGCGTTATGTGATCTACACGATGCTTGGATCGTTGCTTATGCTCGTTGCCATTGTAGCGCTATGGCATCAGGGTGGCGGCAATAGCTTTCACATCGATGATTTGCGTGCTCTTGGCTTATCGTCACATGTGCAGCTTCTTATGTTTGGCGCGTTCTTTCTTGCCTTTGCAGTCAAGTCTGCGCTTGCGCCTTTCCATACTTGGCTGCCTGACGCTCAGACAGGCGCTCCCACGATCGCTTCTGTTACACTTGGTATAAAGGTTGGGCTTTACGCAATCTTACGTTTTGCGATTCCACTGTTTCCTGAAGCTGCAGCGCATGAAACAGTACAGGACGTAATCATTGTTCTGTCGGTGGTTAGCATTCTATATGGCGCGCTACTCGCAATGGCTCAACGAGACTTCAAACGACTTGTTTCGTATAGCGCTATTAGTCACGTAGGCTTCATTATGCTGGGATGCATGATCTACAACGATCAATCCACCGATGGCGCCGTTATGGGTATGTTAGCGTCCGGCGTTTCTACAAGCGCGCTGTTTTTGCTTGCCGGAATGCTTGAGGACAGACGTGGTACAACTGACATGTCGTCTTTTGGTGGGCTAGCGCGAGTACTACCGGCATTTAGTGTAATGCTTACGCTAGCAATGCTTTCAACCATCGGGCTACCTGGAACAATAGGCTTTATTGGCGAGTTCTTGGTTCTTATAGGAACCTACGATGTTCGTCCAATTGTCGCGGTGATCGCTACATCTGGTGTAATCATAGCTGCAATCTACGGACTAAGAGCGTTGCAAAACATTTTGTTTGCCACCTTTAACGCTACTGAGAACGCGGGCATAAAAGATCTCTGCAGGCGTGAGTTTGCGGTTATGACCGTCTTTGCTGTGGCGATTATTTGGATAGGTGTGTCGCCGTCGGCCGTACTAAGAAAGTTAGATACAACGCACCGTGCGTCTGCGCCCGCTGCGTCGGTGATATCTGTGAGTACAGATAAACTTGTTGACGGAGCGGTTCGATGAGCCATTTAGTTGATGTTTCGGCGCTTCTTGGTGCACTCGTTCCGGAGTTAACGCTGTGTGCTGGCGCACTAGTTATGCTTTTGGCGACAGTTTGGCGTGAGCAGGGGAGTGCTGCCGAAGTAGCTGAAGGTGCTGAGCGCACGCAGCTTGTATCTGTGCTCGGTCTGCTACTTACCGCAACGACGGCAGTCCTTTGCGCTGTCATGTGGATTCGCGAGGTACCAGGTAGCGCAGATGGAAGGCTTGCTGCCGACGCATTTCGCTGGATCGCAAGCATTATAGTTTTGGCCGGTACCTTTTTAACACTTGTTCTCCTCATCGCTGATCATAGAAGAAGTGGTGCTTACGGTCCTGAAGTCCCAGTACTAGTTGTACTTGCCGCGTCAGGCATGATGGTAATGACAGCTGCGCGCGATATCATGTTTTTGTTTCTCGGTATCGAGCTAATGTCGATAGCCGTTTATGTGCTTGCGGCCAGCAATAGGCGCAGCGCGCGAAGTGCTGAGTCAGGGATGAAGTACTTTCTGTTAGGCGCTTTCTCTACAGGTTTCTTGCTGTATGGTATGGCGCTTATTTACGGAGCAACCGGTAGTACAAGGTTTATCGACATAGGCGCGCACGTTGCATCTTCAGGAGCAAGTGGAATACTGATTCCTGGGATCGGTCTTCTTATCGTCGGGTTTGCTTTTAAGGTTGCGGCTGTTCCGTTCCATTTATGGACGCCAGACGTTTACGACGGTGCGCCGTTACCAATCACCGCGTTTATGGCTGCTACGGTAAAGGCATCTGCTTTCGTTGCCTTTGCGCGACTTCTATTGGAAGGTTTCAGTTCGGCAGGAGTGCAGTGGCATGCGGCGCTCTGGTGGACTGCAGCAGCCACAATGGTAGTCGGAAACGTTATGGCTTTGACGCAGCGCAACCTTGTTAGGATGCTGGCATATTCCAGTATTGCGCATGCTGGCTACTTGTTGGTTACGCTAGTAGTCAATTCCAACGCGGGCGCGAGCGCTCTGTTGTTTTACCTACTTGCGTACACTCTTGCTACAATGGGTACGTTTGGGGTTCTAATTATTGTTAGCGGCGGTCGCATGAAGCCTCTAACAATCGATGATGTAGCAGGGCTATGGCACGTGCGTCCCGGACTCGCGATTGCCATGACTGTCTTCCTGTTGGCGTTCTTAGGGTTTCCTCTGCTTGGCGGAATGGGCTTCTTTGCCAAGCTCTATATTCTGCAAGCCATGTTTAGTGCTAGCACTTCACAAGTGGTTCTCGCTGTTGTGCTAGTTCTTACCAGCGTGGTTTCAGCGTGGTACTATCTCTCGGTGCCCGCAGCGATGTTCATGAAACAGCGCCCTGACGGACAAACTGTACCTTCTGGTACACCCGCAGTTCATGCTCTCATTACCGCTACAGCTGTCCTCATCCTATTGCTCGGCGTATATCCGACGCCAGCCATTAGCATCGCGCGAAAGGCGGTGGTGGTTAGTGGCAGTAACGCTGTGACGGGCATAGATGCACATGAGTCGGGTTCAGGAGCTGGTTCGGGGCCGTCTCCGATGCAGTTAGTTCAAACAAGCCGCTGACAACATCTCACTTCGAGTACCTCCATGACTATCAGCCGCACGATATTCCGACAGTATGACGTTCGCGGTATTGTAGGACGCGATCTGACAGAAGAAGTCGCGTACGGTTTGGGACGCGGATACGCAGCGTACCTTGCCGATCGTGGTATTCATGGAGCAGTCGCAGTTGGCCGCGACAATAGGCCGAGTGGTACGATGTTGCGTAACGCGCTAGTACGCGGTCTCACCGAATGCGGATATGACGTAGTGGATACAGGAGTTGTACCTACTCCGTTGTTGTACTGGACGTTGCATCACGAGGATGTCGTTGGCGGTATTCAGATCACAGGCTCACACAATCCTCCCGAGTACAACGGCTTTAAAATGTGCGTTGGTACTGCGTCGCTTCATGGCGACGAGATTCAGCGTCTATACGGATTTGTAACGGGCACCAGCTTCCCATCTGGGAACGGAAGCGTAGCCGATGTGCCAGTAATAGACAGATATGTCGCTGACATAGCTAAGCGAATTGGTAAAGTAGTCGATAGAAACGGCAAGCCATTGAGAGTCGTATATGATTGCGGTAACGGTGCTGGTGCGCTCGTTGCTCCGCAGCTTATGCAGGCACTCGGCGTCGACGCAGTGGGACTTTTTACCGAAAGCGATGGTACCTTTCCCAACCATCATCCAGATCCAACAGTTCCTGAGAACCTTGAAGATTGTATAGCAGCAGTAAAGAATAGCGGTGCACTCTTTGGAGTAGCGTTTGATGGCGACGCAGACAGAATTGGTGTTGTAGATGGAAAAGGTAGCATTATTTGGGGCGATCAGCTGTTAATACTTTACGCCCGTGACGTACTGGCCAGAACAGGGAAGGGGCAGTCGATTATTTTCGACGTTAAGTGTTCCCAAGCGCTTCCTGACGCGATTACCGCAGCAGGTGGTGTTCCTGTTATGTGGCGAACAGGACATTCGCTTATTAAGGACAAGATGAAGGAAACACATGCCCCGATTGCCGGTGAGATGTCGGGACATATGTTTTTCACTGAAGGTTTTTACGGTCATGACGACGCTCTGTACGCTGCGGCGAGACTACTTAGGATCGTCGCTGATGCAGGAGCGAGCGTTGAAGAGCTTCTCGCAGATGTGCCGGAGTTTGTGTCTACGCCTGAGCTTCGAATAGATGTTGACGAGGAGTCGAAGTTTGAGATCGTAGATCGCGCGGTGTCTTACTTCCGCGATCGTCACGACGTAATTGATGTCGATGGCGTACGCGTGCTTTTTGGTGATGGTTGGGGGCTAATGCGCGCATCCAACACACAGCCTGTAATAGTTGCGCGATACGAAGCACGTTCAGCAGAACGCCTTGCTGAGATTCGTGGCGAGATGGAAGCATGGCTACGAGAGCAAGGCGTTCAGTTGTGATTATTCGGAATAGCTAATGCAAATGCGCGGCTGGCTGCTTATTGCGTTGCTTGCCGTCGCGGTGCTATTGCTAGGCGGGCGTGTTGTTACGCTGTTGGTCGTTGATCATCAGTGGTATCAGGCAATGGGGCAGCAACTGCTTTGGTGGGAGAGGACATCATCGCTATTGTTGCTTCAGGGTGGCCTCGCACTTTTAGGTACGCTGTTCGCTTTTGCAAACTTTGCTTCAGTTAGGAGCACCATTCTAGCGGTTGCTGTTCCCCAGCGGATTGAGAATATTGAGCTTACTACGATGGTACCGGCTACGCGCCTTACTTGGATCACCGTAGTTGCTGGGCTTGTAACCGGGATTGCTCTCGCAATTCCATTTGATGACTGGACCACAGTTAGTATGGCTCGCCACGGAATACCATTTGGCGAGATCGAAGGATACCACGACCGCGACTTAGGGTTTTACGTATACTGGCTACCTTTAGAAGAGCTTTTGTACATATGGTCACTAGTTACTCTAGTAGTGGTGACCGCATTGGTAATTATGCTGTACGCACTAACACGCAGCTTACGAATGGAAGGTAAGCGGCTATCGGTATCGTCTCACGTACGCCGACACATGAGCGCTTTGGGCGCTTTGGTGCTCCTATTGTTGTCGTGGAGTTACAGGTTGGATTCATTCGATCTGCTTCGTAGCGGTAGTGGGCGTGAAGGTTTGTTTCTTAGAGTAGATCACGTTGTTACGCTACGAATAAATACTCTATTAGCTATTTGTGCAGCTGCAGCAGCGTTTATACTGTTGCGTTCTCTCTGGGTTGGTCATATGCGCACTGCACTTCTAACAATTACTGCGATTTTGGTTGCGGCTACATTGGGAAGGCATGGAATACCGTCGCTGCTAGAGCGCGGTGACACATTGGGTGATCCGTCACGTAGAGATATCGACTACATTGCAACACGCGCGCTCGTTAGCAGGCGTGCGTACGATGTAGATGGCATTCGAATGGCGCGTGCTGATACTGGAGTTGCTTCTGCTACACGCATTTCGTCTCGCCAGTTAGGCAGTAGAATGGCATTATGGGACGCAACCGCTGCTGCGCAATTTGCTGCTTCGGAAGGCGTTAGCAACACGTCAAATGCTCGCGATTTTTTGGTGCCTGCGACTATTAAAACGAAACATGGAACCGTTGGGCTGCTAACTGCTGAATCTGGTTCTGATAAAAGCAGTTGGCGTTTTGGTATTAGAGATCTCTCAGTAGCATCACCGGCGGTTGAAGGTGTCGAGTTTACAACTGTTGCTTACGACGGGAGCTCCGCGTTGGGCAACAATAACTTTGCTTCAGCGTTAGAAGGTGATTTGCTTGTTGCACCAGGGCTAGATGGACATGCGGTAGTATATGACAGAAGCGGTACAATCCCGGGTGCGCGTTTAGCGACATTGCTGTCGCGAATCTCGCATGCATGGTCTGCTCGAGATCCGCGTTTGCTTAGGCGTGACACCATAGGGTATCCCGGTGTCTTTGTCCCGTATCGCGACGTACGTACTAGGGTAGCAGCGCTTGCTCCAGTATTTGCACAGTCGGCAGTATCGCCTCTCATTTTTGGTAAGACGCTATACTGGGCTGTAGATCTGTATAGCGCATCCGATGATTACCCATTGAGCCAACAGTTGGTAGCAGCAGGAGCTTTACGCTCCTACTTTAGACATGCAGGCACGGCGTTGGTTGAGGGCGCGACGGGTAAGGTTATGATTGTGTCTGCAAACAGAGCAGATCCTATTGCTCGTACATGGATGGCTCTCTCTCCCGACCTGTACGTCGCCGCGTCGGAGGTTGATCCAGAACTAGTGGCGATGCTTCCTCCTCCAACCGACGGAGCGATTGCCCAGCTTCGCACCTTTGCTCGTTTCGGTTCACGAGTCGAGGGGCAGGTACCACGCCATTTCCCTGACTCAGCACTCTCTCCTCAGCTCACAACTCCAGTGCTCGCGGTGTCGGGCAGCACTCCAAGAACTCCTTCGTCCACTCGACAATCGAGCGAAGGGGACAACGTGCGGCCGCAAAGTGCCAATGAACGTGAGAAAACAGGCACTAGTATGTCGCCGGCTTGGAGCGTGCCTTTGCTTGAGAGTGACGACCTAGTTAGTGGGGTTGCTTCAGTTGTTGGAGGGGCATCGCGTGCAACGTATTGGGACACTACGGCCGTTCCTCGCCTCGCTTGGGCCTCGGTGGCTCAGGAACTGCGCAATGCCTTGGATAGCGCCCGTGCGGGCTTGCCCAACGGTAGCGGTCGCGAACCTCGCGTGAGATTCGGTAGAATACATTCAATCATGAGTCCGGCGGGTCCCATTTTGGCGCAATCTGTTCATCTTTCTTCGGTCGATGGAACGCTGCCGGTTTCGCGTGTGGCCGTGTACGTTGGCGATCGCGTAGTTACTGGACGCGATCTTTACGATGTTGCATCGCGGCTGTCAGGCGAATCGGTCCTACCTCCGGTCGAAATACCAGAGCTGGACGCGGACTCGCGTGATGCCGCAACTTTGCGGTTGTACGACCGTATGCGTGCTGCGTTGCGGCGTTCCGATTGGGTTAGCTTTGGAGCGGCGTTCGACAGTCTTGGTCGCCTGCTTGGTCGACCACCGCAATGACGTTAGCAGCGTCAGTTTTCGTATCATCAGCGCGAGTCATCGGCTCGTCGCTATCAGCGCGGTATGTAAGCGCTGCTCATCTTTGAATTTGGAGATCGCGTGAACCTACACGAGTATCAGGCGAAGGATTTGCTTCGGGCAGCTGGTGTGCCTATCCCGCCAGGTGAAGTAGCAACCACCCCTGAAGAGGCGGAGGCCATTGCCCAGCGTTACGGCACAGCCGTAATGGTTAAGGCTCAAGTACATGCAGGCGGACGAGGCAAAGCAGGTGGCGTTAAGTTCTGCAAAACGCCAGCTGATGCTAAGGCTCGTGCCACTGACATACTTGGCATGCAAATCAAAGGGCTAACCGTGGAGAAGGTCCTAGTCACTGTTGCTGCTGATATCGGTTCAGAGGCTTACGTTGGCATTATCGTGGACAGAGCAACTAAGAAGCCTGTTTTCATGGTGAGTGCCGCCGGCGGTATAGATATCGAAGAGGTTGCCGCAACGACGCCTGAGAAAATTCTCTACCACGCCGTTGATACTCGATACGGTTTGCTTCCTTTCGAAGCAATGCGTATGGGTTTCTTCTTGTATGACGATGTAAAGAAAGCGCGCGCTGCTGCAAAAATTATGACGCAGCTTTATAACGCGTTTATGAACGCAGGTTGTTCCCTCGCTGAAATCAATCCGCTAGTTCTCACTCCGCAAGGCGAACTAGTAGCGGTTGACGGCAAGATGGTAATCGACGACAACGAGCTTGATCGTCGAGTTGACGTAGCAGCACTACGCGACGAATCTTCCGAAGAAGCGAGCGAAGTTGATGCACGCAATGCCAATCTTACGTTCATTAAGCTCGACGGAAACGTTGGTTGCGTTGTGAACGGCGCTGGACTTGCGATGGCTACTATGGATTTGGTGAAGTACTACGGCGGAGAGCCTGCTAACTTCTTGGATATCGGTGGCTCTTCTAATCCTGAGAAGGTTGTCAACGCACTTCGCATTATTACGGCAGATCCAAACGTTAAGTGCATTCTGTTTAACATTTTTGGTGGTATCACGCGTACCGACGACGTTGCCAACGGTATCGTTACTGCCACGAAACAGAATCCGCTTTCAGTTCCTATCGTAATTCGCCTAACTGGCACTAACGAAGAGATCGCGGTGAAGATTCTGCAAGAGAATGGTTTCTCAGCCTCATCAGACATGGATGCTGCGGTACAGCGCGCAGTTGAACTTGCAACCAAAGGAGCAGCTGCGTGAGCATCTTTATCGATTCAACTACCAAGCTGGTAGTTCAGGGAATTACAGGCCGAGATGGATCATTTCATGCGCGGCAGATGGTGGAGTACGGCACGCAAGTCGTTGCTGGTGTAACTCCGGGTAAAGGCGGTCAGAAGTTTGACGATGCAGTTCCTGTGTTTGACACCGTATATGACGCGGTTCAAGCAACTGGTGCTAACACGTCTGTTATTTATGTACCTCCTATGTTCGCTGCTGACGCAATGATGGAAGCTGCTGCGGCTGGCGTAAAGCTTATCGTTTGTATAACGGAAGGCGTACCAGTGCTGGATATGACGAAGGTCTATCCTTACATACGCGAGCATGGTGCTCGTTTAATTGGACCAAACTGTCCAGGTCTAATTACTCCGGGTCAGTCGAAGGTTGGCATTATCCCGGGGCGTATTTGTGCTGCGGGTAACGTTGGTGTGGTTAGCCGTTCTGGTACACTTACGTACGAAGTGGTTAATCAGCTAACAAAAGCAGGGATAGGGCAGAGCACTTGCGTGGGCATCGGTGGAGATCCAATTAACGGAACTAACTTCATCGACTGTCTTGCTGCGTTTGAAGAGGATCCTAACACAGTCGCGGTAGCTCTTATGGGCGAGATAGGCGGTACGGATGAGCAAGATGCTGCGACATTTGTTCGCGAGAACATGAAGAAGCCAGTGGTTGGTTTTATCGCTGGTCAAACCGCGCCCCCGGGGCGCCGTATGGGCCACGCAGGCGCAATTATTTCTGGATCGTCAGGTACGGCGGCCGAAAAGATCGAGGCCTTTGAGGCTGCAGGTATGGGTGTTGCTAAGCGCCCTGTAGACTTCGTAGACCTCATAAAAGCAAGACTTGGCTAATCAGCCGATTCTTGCTTCCGATAACACAAAAACATCAACGATACACATATATGGCTGGTAAACGCACGCTGACGATCATTAAGCCGGATGCGTTCGGTTCAGGCAAGGCCGGACTAATCGTAGCGCTTCTTGAGAAGTCTGGTTTTACGGTGAAGGCTGCCCGTGTGATGCATCTGTCACAGGCCCAAGCGGGAGAGTTTTACGCGGTACATCGTGGACGTCCGTTTTACGACGAGTTAGTAGAGTTTATGTCGAGCGGAACGTGCATGCCGTTGGTCCTCGAGCGCGACGATGCTGTTGCGACATTGCGTACAGTTATCGGCGCAACCGATCCTGCGGAAGCGGCTGAGGGCACGGTGAGAAAGCTGTATGCAGAGTCGAAGGGAAGGAACGCGATTCATGCATCGGATTCGGACGAGAACGCTCAGATAGAAGCAGCGTTCTTTTTCGCGCAGTCGGAGTTGGTGTAAAACGCTATAAAGCAGCGACTTGACAGCATTACAGACAGCCCTCCGGGTCTTGTGTAGGCGGGCTGTCTGTTCTAGCTTTCATGGCTATGCTGTGCTTTGACATACGGAGCCTGGAAGCGAGAGCCGTACAGGTTAGCGGAGTACTTCAGGCCACGGATGAAGCTTGGGGAGACACCGATACGCGTCCCGTTGAACCGGGGATAAGTGTAAGCGGTAGGCTTTCCAGCGCAGGTGATGGGCGCTTTTATTTCAGTGGTCGCATCGAAGGCACCGCTGTAACAGAGTGTCGTCGTTGTTTAGCGAACGTAGCGGTTCCGGTTGCTGAAGATTTGCACCTTTTGTTTGCCGATTCCGGTTCGGACGAGGCAGATGAAGATGACGTGTATCAGATTCCGGTAGCAGCACGGGAACTCGACTTGGCACCCGCAGTACGCGAAGAGTGGCTACTTGCCGCTCCCGTGTATGCGTTGTGCCGATCCGACTGTCTCGGGCTGTGTGTTGTTTGTGGTTCCGACCGTAATGCGGGTGAGTGTAGCTGCGCACCTGCATCAGATCCCCGATGGGAAAGCTTGCGCGCTGGGCGCGAAGGCTAGTCCTGAGGGTTTAACTCCAGAAAGTTCAGGTAGTATCATGGCCGTACCGAAGCGCCGTACATCGAAGCGGAGAAAGCGCGCCCGCAATACACACAAAACCGCGCCTGCTGTTGTTGTTCAGTCATGCCCGCAGTGCGGAACCATGAAACGTCCGCATCGCGTCTGTGCTGAATGCGGCTTCTATGCCGGTGAACAGCGAGTAGCACCACAGGAAGCCTGAGCTTGGCCCGCATCGCCGTGGATGCCATGGGGGGTGACTATGCCCCCCGGGCCCCCATCGCGGGAGTTCTCCACGCGCTTGCTACTCTTCCCGAACAGCACTCCTTTGAGCTGATCGGCAGAAAAGCAGACGTCGAGAGCGAACTCGACGCCCTACTACAGGGTGAGTTCGCCGCGCTTTCGGCTCAAAGGCATCGATTGTCAATCATCGATGCGCCTGATGTAATCGAAATGACCGACAAGCCTTCAGTGGCGCTCCGTGCTAAAGTACAGAGTTCCATGGTGGTGGGGATTCGTCGCGTCGCTGAAGGACTTGCAGACGGTTTTGTTTCTGCGGGGAATACTGGCGCCCAAATGGCTGCCTCTCAGTTTCACCTAAAGTTGCACGACGGGCTCAGACGCCCTGCCATTGGCACAATCTTCCCTACATCGCTTAAGCCAGTTTTAGTGCTCGATTCAGGCGCCAACGTCGATTGCTCTGCCGATGAACTCGTACAGTTCGCTCACATTGGCGCCGTTTACGCAAGAGACCTACTCGGCAGGAAAGATCCTGTAGTCGGACTACTCTCAATTGGCGAAGAAGCAGAAAAGGGGAATGCAGTAGTTAAAGACGCTCATCAGAAACTCCTTAGCGCTGGCCTCAACTTTATTGGCAACGTCGAAGGACGCGATATTCCCGCTGGGACCTGCGATAGAGGACCATTCGACGTCGTTGTTTGTGATGGGTTTACTGGCAACGTACTGCTCAAGTTTTACGAGAGCGTTGTACCTATGATGATAGGAATGATCGCCAACGAAGCCGCAATCGAAAAGAAAAGGCTCATGTCAGCGCTTCGCCAGTTGGATGCAGAAGAACATGGTGGCGCGCCGTTGTTAGGCGTGCGTGGCGTGTCAATCATTTCACATGGTAAGAGTTCACCGCGTGCACTTATGAACGCGATTCGTGTTGCTATACTAGCGGTGGAGTCAGATATGACAGCGGAAATCGGTCGACGTATCGCGTCAGACACTTCAGATGTAGTTGTAGACACTGGGAACGTCGCATGAAACGGCCGAACGTGATCATTGCAGGTACAGGGCATGCTGTGCCTGAACAAATAGTTACTAACAGCGACCTAGAAGCCGGCGGCCTCGACACCAACGATGCTTGGATTGTCGAACGCACTGGAATTAAGCAGCGACATGTCGCGCGTAAAGGTGAATCTCTTAAGGCGTTATGTGCAGAAGCGTCGCGACAAGCAATGGCTCGCGCAGGCGTGCAACCTGGAGAGATAGATGTAATTATTCTAGGTACCGCATCTCCTGACCACTTGCTCCCAGCTACGTCAGCAGAGCTACAAGCCGAACTCGGTTGTACTCGTGCGACGGCCTTTGATTTAGCTGCAGCTTGTTCCGGTTGGTTGTACGGTAGCATCGTTGGTGAGTCCCTTATTCAATCTGGGACAGCCGAAACCGTGCTTGTTATTGGCGGTGAAAAATTAAGCAGCATTGTCGACTGGACCGATCGTAACACATGTGTGTTATTTGCCGACGGTGCAGGCGCAACCGTTATGCGTAGATCGCGTGGCACTCAGAATCGCGGGATACTTTCAAGCTTCTGGCGTGCAGATGGTTCGCTTGCTGAGCTTTTGTGGAGACCTGCTGGCGGCGGTACTGAACCGTTTTCCCCCGATTCAGCTAGTGAAGGACGACAGTTCGTACGTATGGCTGGCCGCGAGGTGTTTAAGCACGCAGTCCGATCAATGGCAGAAGCCACAGATCGTGCGCTCGACGCTGCGAAGCTTACATCTGCAGATATCGATCTGCTCATACCACATCAGGCCAACGTTCGCATTATCGAAGCAACAGCTAAACACGCTGGTATTCCCATGGATCGCGTTTTTGTCAACGTCGATCGTTACGGAAATACATCCGCTGCCTCTATACCCATTGCCCTAAACGACGCAGTTCAAGAAGGTCGTATTCAAGAGGGCACAACTGTGATGTTCGCAGCCTTCGGTGCTGGATTTACCTGGGGCTCCATGATCGTTCGTTTTTAGAACGATTCCACCTGCACGCGACACCTCCGCACGATGAACTACGTGTTGTTGTTGCCCGGTCAGGGCTCGCAACGCGTCGGCATGGGTCAGGATCTTGCCGCTGCGTTTCCAGAATCTCGCGCTGTTTTCAACGAAGTAGACGAGGCAATCGGTACTTCGCTGTCAAAGCTCGCCTTCGAAGGTCCTGCTGAAGAGCTAACGCTTACTCACAACGCACAAGTTGCGTTACTCGCGCATAGCGTTGCTGCATGGTCAGCAATTAAGCCTGCAATTGGTAGCAACGTTGTCGCTGCAGCTGGTCATTCACTCGGTGAGTTTTCAGCGTACTGCATTGCGGACACATTTTCGCTAAGCAGTGCCGCTCGCATCGTTAGACGGCGCGGCACGCTTATGTATGAGCAGGGAATAGCGCGTCCCGGTGCAATGGCTGCCATTTTAGGTGCGCTTGAAACACCTATCGAAACGATCTGTGAGAACGCGTCGACTGTTGGACTGGTAGTGCCAGCCAACTTTAACAACGACGAGCAGATTGTTATTTCTGGCGAAACGGCTGCGGTACAACACGCTATGGAGCTTGCAAAAAGTGCAGGCGCGAAACGGTGCGTTCAACTTCCTGTGAGTGGCGCTTTCCACTCTCCGCTTATGGCTCCGGCGGCAGAAGGACTCAACGCTATTATTTCTGCAACCGAACTTCACGCGCCGCGTTTTCCTGTCTATCCAAACGTTGATGCAGTCGCTGTGCGTGACGCTTCAACAGCACACCAGAAATTGGTTTCGCAGTTAACGTCCCCCGTTCGGTGGTCGCATGTTATGCGTAGCCTAGCGGCGGATTTTCCAGATGCGCACTTCATTGAAGTTGGTACCGGCAACGTTCTTTCTGGGCTTGCTAAGCGATTGGCGCCCGGCGTCAAAGTGAGTACATGCGGAACTGTCGCCGAGGTTGAGACTATACTTTCTCAGGCATCTTAGGCTCGCGGGTATCATGCGTTATATAGCAACCTTCTCACACCATCTCTGATCTCTGATTTCATGGGAACAACGCTTAGTATCGATCTAACATCACGTGTAGCTCTGGTTACCGGTTCCACACGCGGTATCGGACGTGCCATTGCGCTTACGCTAGCTAAGTGTGGAGCGCGTGTGGCTATTACTGGTCGTGATGAAGAACGTGCACAAGCTGTTGCATCAGAGATATCCGTAGAGGCTGGCGTTGAGTGTCGCGGATACGGTGTCGACATATCGGATGCACAGGGTGCAGCTGCGATGGTCGAGCGCGTAGAGAAAGATTTCGGTCAAATTGATATACTGGTAAACAACGCTGGTCTCACGCGCGACAACCTTATCATGCGTATTCGCGACGACGATTGGGACACAGTGATCGACGCGAATCTAAAAGGTGCCTTCATAACATGTCGAGCTGTGAGCCGCGGGATGATGAAGCGTCGTTGGGGTCGAATAATCAACATTGCGAGTGTAGTAGGAATTATGGGCAACAAAGGCCAGTCAAATTACGCTGCCAGCAAAGCGGGGCTAATCGGTCTCACGAAATCCATCGCGCGTGAGCTGGCTTCTCGGAATATCTTGGCGAACGTTATTGCACCTGGTTTCATACAAACCGACATGACCAGTGCAATGACGCCCGAAGCACAGGCTACATTGTCTGCGGGGATTCCACTGGAGCGACTCGGCACAGCAGACGACGTCGCGGGTATGGTGGCTGTCCTATCGTCAGACCTTTCTAGCTACATGACAGGGCAGGTCATCGTGGTAGATGGTGGGCTGCTCATGTAGACGTGCATTACGTTCGGCTAAACCCTCCCAACAGCCGTTGCGTGCAGCTAATTTCACACAGTTTCCCCTAACAACCCTCTGAGGAACGTTCCATGGCGGACAATTCGTCGAAGATCAAAGACATTATCGAAAAGGAGCTCGGAGTAGAGCGCGAGAAGCTCGTCCCCGAAGCCAGCTTTATCGAAGACCTTGGTGCTGACTCGCTTGACATCGTCGAGCTTGTTATGGAGTTCGAGAAAGAGTTCAGTATCGACATACCGGACGAAGATGCAGAAAAGCTTCGCACCGTAGGTGATGCGATGGCTTACCTAGAGTCAAAGGTCGCGGGGTGATGCGCAGAAGGGTCGTCGTCACAGGGCTCGGCGCAGTCACGCCTGTCGGGAACGATGTGGCGACGACCTGGCAGGCGCTGCTTGCCGGGAAATCGGGTACCGCGAACATTACGAAATTCGACGCCACTGACTTCTCCGTGCGATTCGCAGGTGAAGTTAAGGGCTTCGATGCGCTGCAGTACATGGATCGGAAAGAGGCAAAACGTTCTGACCTGTACACGCAGTATGCAATAGCCGCTTCAGTTCAGGCCATGCAGGATGCCGGTCTTCAGTCCGGTAATTTTGTTCCTGAGAACTGTGGCGTGATAATCGGAAGCGGCATAGGCGGACTTAAGACCTTCGAAGAGCAGCACGACGTATATCGGTCGCTCGGTCCGAGGCGAATATCGCCGTTCTTTATTCCGATGTTTATTTCTGACATCGCGGCTGGCGTTGTATCAATGCGTTTTGGTGCCAAAGGCCCTAACTACGCAACCGTCTCTGCATGTGCCACAAGTGCACACGCTATTGGCGATGCGTTTCGTACTATTCAGTACGGTGACGCAGACATCATGCTTGCAGGTGGTTCAGAAGCCGCTGTTACGCCTATGGCTATTGGTGGTTTCGCAAACATGACAGCGTTGTCGGAACGCAACGATTCACCCGAGACAGCTTCGCGTCCATTCGACGCGACTCGTGACGGCTTCGTGCTGGGCGAGGGGTCTGGTGTAGTCGTACTCGAAGAGCTTGAGCATGCACTCGCACGTGGTGCACGTATTTACGGGGAAGTAGCGGGTTTTGCGGCCACTGGCGACGCATACCACCTCACAGGTCAGCCGCCAGAGCATGAAGGGCTTCAGCGCTCCATGAGGCGCGCTATGGCCGATGCAGGCATCTCCCCAGAGCAGGTCCAGTACATCAACGCGCATGGTACTTCCACTCCGCTAAACGACCCTAACGAGTCTAAGGCAATTAAAGCGGTGTTTGGCGACCATGCCTTCAAGCTTTCGGTAAGCTCAACAAAGTCAGCAACTGGGCATATGCTCGGTGCGGCAGGGTCGGTTGAGTTTATAGCGTGCACGTTGGCAATTAGGGACAATGTTGTTCCTCCAACCATCAACTATACCACTCCAGACCCAGAGTGCGATCTTGACTACACGCCCAATAAAGCGCGTGAACGTCAAGTAGACATAGCACTGTCCAACAGTTCTGGTTTTGGTGGACACAACGTATCGCTCGCTGTCAAACGCTGGCAGGAGAAGTAGGTTACCCTCGTGGTAGCCATCGTTTTCAGGTAAGGCATGTCTATCGCCGCGCAGTTCGACATTTCGCGTTTGCGTGATCGAGCACTTGAGCCGATTGCGCAACGCGTGCTGCAAGGGGAACGTCTTTCTGCTAAAGATGCAGAACTGCTGTTTACGTCTCCCGATCTGCTTGGTGTGGGGATGATGGCCGACGCAGTTAACCGTGCAAAGCACGGTGACCGTGTCACTTTCGCAGCCAATCAACACATCAATCCTACTAATGTTTGTGTGCTTCGCAAAACCTGCACTTTTTGCGGTTACGCGCGGCTTCCCAAAGAGGACGGTGCGTATCGATTTACTATCGAACAAGTGCTTGCAGAAGCAGCTCACGCCGAAAACGGAATTACAAAGGAGTTTCATATTGTTGGTGGCCTCGACATGCAGGCCGGAATCGAATACTACGTCGAAATGTTTCGCGCCCTCAAGGGTAAGCACCCACATGTTCACATCAAAGCACTCACCGCTGTAGAGATCGCGCACATCGCGAGAATCAGCAAAATGAGTCGTGAAGATGTGCTTATAACACTTAGGGATGCCGGACTAGATACGCTCCCCGGTGGCGGAGCAGAAACATTTAGCGCAGCAGTTCGTGACGTCATTGCGAATAAAAAGTTAGGTGGCACCGACTACATAGACGTACACAGAACAGCGCATCGACTCGGCATACGATCCAATTGCACAATGCTTTATGGTCATGTAGAAACGGTGCAAGACCGCGTAGAGCACTTAGGAATGTTACGTGATCTGCAAGACGAAACAGGAGGCTTTCTTGCCTATATTCCGCTTGCTTATCATCCTGACGACAACGAACTGGGTGTTCAGTTGAAGCGTCAAGGCACATCGTCTACAGGGTTCGACGATTTACGTAATCTCGCGGTTGCAAGACTTTTCCTTGACAACTTTGACCATATCAAAACCCACTGGATCATGGTCACTCAAGAGCTGTCGCAAACGGCGCTTCACTTTGGCGTCAACGATATTGAAGGTACTGTGGTTCGTGAGCGTATTTATCACGCTGTGGGTGCGCATACTCCGCAGGGAATGACTTTAGACATGTTGCTAAAGCTCATTCGTGGTGCAGGGAAGCAGCCCGCCGAACGAGATTCGTTTTATAACATACTTCGCGAGTTTCCTTTGTACGAAGAAGCTCAGCCGTCGGCAGCGTAAGTAGTGTTAAAGATCGGCAGAATTCCCTACATCAATTGCTTTCCCGTTTACGGTGGCATTGATCGCGGCGTTATCCCTTTTAGCGGAGATCTCGTAACTGGAGTTCCAACAGAGCTGAATCGCCTAATGGCAAACGGTTCGTTGGACGTCTCGGTTGTTTCTGCCGTTGAGTATGCGCGCGATGCAGCTAGATATCTTTTGTTGCCTGAGATCGGGATCACAAGCAACGGTCCAGTGCGTAGCGTTATGCTGTTTTCGCGTCGTTCAGTGAAAGAGTTAAACGGCAAGCGCGTGTTGGTTAGTAGTAGTTCCATGACAAGCGTGGCGCTTCTAAGAATGCTTTTCGACAACTGTTGGAATGCCAAACCTGAGTTTGTCCCAGGTAACGCCGAACTTGTTGATATCGAACGTTTTGCTGACGAAAAGCATGACGCGAGATTGGTAATTGGCGACGCGGCGTTAAGGCTTTCCAATTCTGTCGAGCAGGACGGACATTGGAGTTCGATGTACCCCTACAGAGTTGATCTGGGTGAGGCGTGGAAACAGTGGACAGGTTTGCCTTTCGTTTTTGCCGTCTGGGTTGCTCAACGCACGACCGTTGTTAGCGATGCTTTGTCAGCGCACGCTTCACTCATATCGTCGCGAGATTGGGGAGTGAGTAACATTGATACGTTGGCACTTCAGGCCGCTGATGTTACGGGTGTACCTGTTGCAACGTGCACAGAGTACTTCGCGGGGCTTGATTACCGTCTTTCGTATCCGCATTTAGCAGGTCTTACAGAGTTCTTTAGACGTCTGGTTCTGGCGGGGCAAGTTCCAGATGGCACACTGTCATTTCTTCCGGCTGCGTAATCATGCGTGACCTGCTCGACTTCTACAAAAACGCACCACTGATTGAATTAGGTCAGGAAGCAGACCGAGTTCGTGAGGAGAAGCATCCCCACGGAGTGGTAACGTACATCGTTGATAGAAACATCAACTATACAAACGTATGCGTTGCTGACTGCGGCTTTTGCGCCTTCTATCGACGTCCTCGAAACGGAGAGGGCTACACACTTTCGTTCGAACAGATCGGCGAGAAAATTGAGGAGACAAAGGCGCTCGGCGGTGTACAGATACTAATTCAAGGCGGGCACAATCCCTACATCCCGTTTGAGTGGTATCTTGATTTAATGCGCTATATAAAGCGCAATCATCCTATCCATATTCACGGTTTTTCTCCAAGCGAAGTAGACTTTTTTGCCACCAGGTTCCGTATGGATCCGCGTGACATAATCCGTGAACTTAGAAGTGCTGGCTTAGACAGCATCCCTGGTGGTGGTGGTGAGATTCTAGTTCAACGCGTGCGTGACATTGTCGCTCCAAAGAAAGCTGGCGCAGATCGTTGGCTTGAGATTATGGAGATGGCGCACAACGAGGGGATGAAAACGTCGGTCACCATGATGTACGGTATCGGCGAAACGTTGGAAGAGCGTATTGAGCATTTGCAACGTGTGCGAGAACTTCAGGCGCGTACAAACGGTTTCACTGCATTTATTACTTGGCCGCTGCAACCGGAAAACACTCCGGAAATGTCGCACATGCCCAAAACCGATGCCGTCACATACCTGCGTACCGTAGCGATCTCTCGCATTGTATTAGACAACGTTCCCAACCTGCAATCAAGCTGGGTAACTATGGGAATGAAAATAGGTCAAATGGCGTTGCGCTTTGGTTGCAACGACTTTGGCTCCTTGATGATCGAGGAGAACGTCGTTTCAGCAGCGAATACTACATACAGAACAACTGTGGATGAGCTTGATCGTTTAATCGTTGATGCTGGTTTCACTCCGGCACGCAGACGACAGGACTACTCAATTATCCCGGGCTATCAACCCGTGAGCGTCAGTAGTTCGTCAAGGCCAGATCTTACGCCGTCAGCTGCTGTAGCTTAGTCGCTATGGGAACAGCTTTTCGTACTGGCATCGGCTACGACTCACACAGGTTCGAAGTGGGAGGGCCCCTTAGAATCGGTGGTATTGACATACCATCCGATTTACACTGTGTTGGCCACTCTGATGCTGACGCGATTTGTCATGCAGTTACCGATGCCATACTAGGCGCGGCAGCGATAGGCGATATAGGCACTCTGTTTCCTGACACGCTAAGTGAAAACAAGGGGCGCGATTCAGTTGACATGCTACTTCGTGCCTACGCCGAAGTATTTGTGGCAGGATGGGAGCTTAACAATCTCGATATAACGGTTATTGCCGAACGACCTAAGATCGGTCCACATAGAGATGCAATACGCGAGCGCCTTTCGAACGCTCTTGGACTTTCGGTGTCCGCCATAAGTGTTAAGGGAAAGACTAACGAAGGGATGGGTTGGATTGGCAACGGTGAGGGCCTTGCCGTCATTGCCGTCGCAACGCTAACGGAACGCTGACTTTTCTCGTTTCACAGCGTTATGAGCGGAATCCTTGACTGGTTAACTACACTCCCAGACGTAGTTCTATATCTTGTAATCGCCGTAGCTGCCTTTGCAGAGAATGTTTTCCCACCGCTACCAGCTGACAGTGTTGTCGCCTTGGGAGCATTTGTATCTGCACGTGGTAACGGCACGGCGCTAGGAGCTTGGATCGCAACAATGATCGGTAACATGAGTGGCGCGATACTCATGTTTTACATTGGTCGAAGATTTGGTTTACCTTGGCTATCGCAGAGAATTCCAGTTCTTGCAGGCCCCGAAGCTGAGTCTAGGTTCCGTTCTCATTACATGCGCTACGGAATTCCAGGAATCGTACTAAGCAGGTTCCTTCCGGGTGTAAGAGCGATAGTCCCTCCGGTGGCAGGAGCGTTACGTGTGCCCGCCGGTCGTGCACTTACGGCTATGGCGATTGCTTCTGGCGCGTGGTACGCAATGGTGTGTGCACTAGCATTTAAAGCTGGCGAACATGCAGATGTTCTTCTGGATAGAATTGCGTCCCATCAGCGTTCGGCAGCAATAGTTGCGGCTGTTGTTCTTGCGATATCGGCAATCGTGTTTGTTGTGAAGAGGAAGCGAGGTGGTAGCAAATGAACGACGACATGATGAAAAAGGCAGATGAAAGCGCTGCGGTGGAAGCACTAATAAAGAGCTTTCATGTAAGACTTTTTGAAGATTCTTTAGTGCTTGAAGATGGTGCATCTCCACGAACAGTCGAGGCATATCGTAGAGATATCATAAGATGCGCAACGTTCGCTCGTAGCCAAGGCGTAGATACCGTCGAACAAATTACTCCGGGGTTACTTCGAGAGTTCGTATATCACCTTAAAGATCTTGGGCTTTCAGGTTCATCTATTAGACGCAACATTTCCGCATTAAGAACATGGTTTAAGGTTCTTCTTACGGAAGGAATTGTAAATCATGATCCGACCGAACGACTAGATTCTCCTCAGAGGTGGAAAACACTTCCGGAGGTATTAACTGTTGACGAAGTAACTAGGCTTCTTGCAGCACCAGGATTAGATGAGCCGCTAGCGTTTAGGGATCGGGCTATGCTGGAGTTGGCGTACGGAGCAGGTCTTCGTGTGTCGGAATGGATATCACTTGCATTACGCGATGTACTGTTAGAGGAAGGGCTGTTACGAGTTTTCGGAAAAGGGAGTAAGGAACGACTCGTTCCTATTGGAAGGTCTGCTATTGGCGCAGTTGCGGTATACGTGCGCGAGCTTCGACCCAATTTGGAGCGCGGAAACGGGCAAGGTGTACTGTTTTTGAACTCGCGCGGCGTGCCCCTTTCGCGCATGGGCGCTTGGAAGATTCTGCGCAAGTACGTGGATATAGCAGGTATCCAGAGGGCAGTATCTCCTCATACTCTTAGACATACCTTTGCAACACATCTGCTTGAAGGCGGAGCCGATTTGCGAGCTGTTCAAGAAATGCTGGGTCACGCAGACATAGCCACAACGCAGATATACACACACGTCGATCGTGAGTATCTTCGTACTGTTCACCGTCAGTTTCACCCACGATCCTGAGCACTTGCAGTGATACTCGTAATCGACAACTACGACTCCTTCACTTTTAATCTCGTACAGTATCTAGGCGAGATGGGTGAAACGATTGAGGTTCATCGCAACGATCGAATCACACTGTCGGAAATTGAGTCCATGTCGCCAGAAGCGATTGTAGTTTCCCCGGGGCCGTGCACACCTCGTGAAGCGGGAATATCGGTGCCTGTTATTCAGACCTTTGGCTCGCGTATTCCAACCTTAGGAGTTTGCCTAGGGCATCAGGCTATCGGTGAAGCATACGGTGGCAACGTTGTGAGAGCTTCGCGTATCATGCATGGAAAACGTTCGGCTATAGTTCATAACGGAACAGGGCTGTTTGAAGGTATGCCGTCGCCAATGCAGGTCATGCGATATCATTCGCTTGTCGTTGAGTACTCATCACTGCCCAACCAGTTGAAAATAGCGGCAGCAGCGTCCGACGATCCCACAGAGATCCACGCCCTTGAGCACAATGAACACCCGGTGTGGGGAGTCCAGTTCCATCCGGAGTCGATACTCACAGAGTATGGCAAAAATATGGTGGCCAACTTCGTGAAGATGGCCAAAGACAGGCAGCGCTCTTTGGTCTAGTGAAGTAGGGGAATTGGGGGGAACAGTGGGCTGCTTACTCTTTCCCGCTGTCGCTGTCGAAAGCACCCGTATCGTTCGTTTCAGGAATATCTGCTAGTACGTCAGGCACCTTCGTCTTATTGGGAATAATCATCGAGAGAATGACGCTGGAAGCCAGAACACCGGCCACAACTACTAGCGATACTCCAATCGGTATAGGACGAACTTCTGATAACAGCATTTTGACACCAACAAAAGCAAGTACGACTGAAAGACCATACTTGAGCAAGTGAAACTTGCCAATTACTCCGGCGAGTACAAAGTACAGTGAACGCAGCCCGAGAATAGCGAATACATTCGACGTATAAACTAGAAACGGGTCTCGCGTAACGCCGAAAATCGCAGGTATTGAGTCGACAGCGAAAACGACGTCAGTAGTCTCCACTAGAACTAATACAACGAACAAAGGCGTTGCTATAAGCTTTACTGGACCACCGGGGTGCAACGGCTCCCGTATAAAAAACTTCTCTCCATGAAACTTACTTGTAACAGGAAAGAACTTTCGCACGAGCCGAATTATCGGATTTGACTCCGGCTCAATATGTGTATCGCCAGCAAGCGCCATGCGTATTCCAGTAAACACCAGGAACGCGCCAAACACGTAAATAATCCAATGGAAACGTGCTATAAGGAGAGCACCTGCACCAATCATTGCTCCGCGCATTACTAACGCGCCTAGAATGCCCCAGAACAAAACACGGTGCTGCAATGCGGGCGGGATACGGAAGTACCCAAATATCAGAATGAATACGAAAAGATTATCTACAGACAGCGCCTCTTCGACCAGATAACCTGCATAGAACTCTAAGGCAGCCTGCTTGCCCATGACCTGCCATATGCCTAGCCCGAAACAGATCGCAAGGCTAATCCATACCGCACTCCACGCCAATGCCTCACGCACCGACACGGCCCGAGTCTTACGATGAAATACGCCCAAATCGAGCGCCAGAAGCGCTAGAACAAGAGCGTTAAAGCCTACCCACCACCATGTAGTCGGCTGCATGCTAGTTTATATCCAAGCCGAATTGCCTTCGGCGGTGCTGATTGATATGTTAAATGGCGTGAATCTTGCAGCGCTCAACGCCGCCGAACCTAAGCACGTCCTTGCCGTTATTCCTGCGCGGCTAGGTGCCACTCGGCTTCCGCGTAAACCGCTGCGCGACTTGGCCGGCAAGCCCCTTGTAGTCCGAGTATACGAACGAATTCAAGCTCTTGCTGTGGCTACCGACATAGTCGTTGCCACCGATCACGCCGAAGTGATTGATGCTTGCAATAATCATAATGTACCTGCCTGCCTCACTGATACGGGTCACCTTAGCGGGACTGACAGAATCGCCGAGGTTGTGTCGCTTCGCAGCTATCAACATTATGACGTTATCCTGAACGTCCAGGGAGACGAGCCCTTTATATCGAGAGACGCGGCCCTCGGCGCGCTCTCCTTTGTAATTGACGGTGTTGCGGATGTTGGCACCGCCGCCTTCCGAATTCAAGCCGAAAAGGTTGTCGACCCGGACGTTGTGAAAGTAGTAACCGACAGTCAGGGTAAAGCTATGTACTTTTCGAGAGCTCAGATACCGTATTGCCGAGACGCCTCTGATGTAGAAGCATGGCACGAATCGCTTAGACAACACATCGGTGTGTACGCTTACAGCCGAGACGCTCTATTGCGTTGGGTTTCTCTACCGCCGCATCCTCTGGAAGTTATCGAGAAGCTAGAGCAACTACGCGCATTAGCTAACGGCATTTCTATTGGTGTTTACAGTAGTCCGGCTGCGCCTGAAAAGGGTATCGACACGGAGGAGGATCTCCGTCGTGCTAACGCACTGTTCGCGCAGCTATTTCCTTCAGTCACCTCCACGTTCACTTCGAACGCAACAGACCAGTGATGCAATCTGCTCTATCGCACAACGGCGCTTCTACCGCACCTAAGTACATCTTCGTTACAGGTGGAGTTGTTTCATCCCTTGGAAAAGGCATAGCCGCCGCATCGCTAGGAAGGCTGCTAGTTGAACGCAACTTCCGCGTCACGATGATGAAACTCGACCCGTATCTAAATGTCGATCCGGGAACGATGTCACCGTTTCAACATGGCGAGGTGTTCGTTACTGATGATGGAGCTGAAACAGATCTCGACTTAGGTCACTACGAAAGGTTCCTTGATCGTCCGTTGTCCCAGGCCAACAACATTACGACTGGGCGTATTTACAGCAACGTCATCACTAAAGAACGACGTGGTGAGTACTTGGGATCTACTGTCCAAGTTATTCCGCATATCACCGACGAGATTAAAGCGGCCATAAAGAGAATAGCTCCGGGCAACGATGTCGTTCTTGTTGAGATCGGAGGTACTGTGGGCGACATAGAGTCGCTCCCGTTCCTAGAAGCGATTAGACAGTTTCGCAGAGAGGTGGGTAAAGAGAACGCTATGTTCATTCATCTCACTCTTGTGCCGTACATAGCTGCAGCCAGTGAAGTAAAGACGAAGCCAACGCAGCACTCAGTTCGTGAGCTTATGGAAATCGGTATTCAACCGGACATTCTCATTTGCAGAACTGAACGGCCACTCACGGATGACGTGAAGCGTAAGATAGCTTTGTTTTGCAACGTCGACTTTGGCGCTGTTATAGAAAGCCCAGATGTTCAAACTATTTATCAGGTTCCGCTAACTTTTGAGTCGCAGGGCTTTGCAGAGCGAGTAATGGAGCGACTTCGTCTTACTTCGCCTGCACCAGATCTAGGCGCTTGGCGTGCAATGGTGAAGCGTATTACTCAACCACAGCGCACTGTGAAGATTTGCGTAGTTGGCAAGTACACCGACTATGTAGATAGTTACAAAAGTGTACAAGAAGCGTTAATTCACGGCGGCATTGCCAACGAGGTTGGAGTAGATCTCTCGTGGACATCCAGCGACGAGTTCACTTCTCCGGAGCGTGCGAGAGAAATATTGTCTGATCACGACGGCCTTTTAGTGCCGGGTGGTTTCGGCGTACGTGGGGTTGAAGGGATGATCGAAGCAATTCGAGCTGCGCGTGAGATGAGCATTCCTTTCTTTGGGATTTGCTTAGGGATGCAAGTAGCGATTATCGAGTTCGCGCGAAACGTTGCAGCGCTTTCCGACAGTCACTCAAGCGAGTTCGCGCCAGACTGCCAAGATCCAGTCATATCTCTAATGGACTCGCAGCGAGAGGTGACAGAGAAGGGCGGGACAATGAGACTTGGCGCGTACCCGTGCCGTTTGCAGGACGGTTCGAAGGCAGCTTCGATATACGGTAAGGGTGAAGTAAGTGAGCGGCACAGACATCGTTACGAAGTTTCGAACAGGTATCGCGAGACATTTGTCGAACACGGATTGAAGCTAAGCGGTCTTTCGCCAGATGGTTCGCTAGTGGAGATGATAGAACTGCCATCTCATCCGTGGTTTGTTGGCTGTCAGTTCCATCCAGAGTTACAATCGCGACCTTTGCGTCCTCACCCTCTATTCGCTGATTTCGTTGCTGCTGCTGATCGTGCGCGGCAAAAGGCGTTAAAGGGAACAACCGTTTGAACAACAACCCAGTGTCAACGCATGCGAAGAAGTTATTCCCTGAACGGGCACTATTTCTTATAGCAGGCCCGTGTCAACTCGAGGATGATTCACTGAATCTTCGAGTTGCGGAGAAACTTGTGCGACTATCTGAACGAGTTCCTGGTGGGGTGATTTTTAAGGCAAGCTTTGATAAGGCCAATAGGTCTAACCCTGGTGCAACACGAGGGCTGGGGCTACAGGAGGGATTGCGTGCGCTTGAGCGCGTGCACGTAGCTACAGGGCTTCCGATACTTACTGACGTGCATGAGCCAATGCAGTGTCAAGCAGCGGCGCAGGTGGTGAACATACTTCAAATCCCAGCGTTCCTTTGCAGACAAACCGACCTCTTGGAAGCTGCGGGCAAGTATGCGCGCGCTGTCAACATAAAGAAGGGGCAGTGGATGCATCCCGAAGGAATGCGAGGTGCGGTGCGTAAGGTCGCGGCCGCAGCAACGCAAGCAGGTAATGAGGGGTGCGAGCTGGCCGTTACTGAGCGCGGAACATTTTACGGCTACGGCGACCTGGTTGTAGATATGCGCAGCTTCGTGAGAATGCGCAGTGCATGCGAAGCTCCCGTCGTTTTTGACGGAACACATAGCGTGCAACAGCCTGGTCAGGGAACAGATGGAGCTAGCGGTGGTACACGTGAGTTCATTCCGCCTCTTGTTCGCGCTTCAATTGCAGCGGGGGCACAAGGGCTTTTTTTAGAGACTCATCCAGATCCAGAAAACGCACCTAGTGATGGTTCCAATATGCTACCACTAGACCAGCTTGATGCATTGGTAGATCATTGCGTCGAGCTTTGGAGTTGTGTTAACCAATGAAAGACGCGTCAACGATCCTTCCTAACTTAGAGGTATATCCTCCGGAGATTGACGCGTCTATAGCGCGCCAAATTCGCGTGGTAGGATTGGACGTTGACGGAGTGCTCACAGATGGCGGTATTTACTTGGGCGCTACTTCGGAAGCCGACTCACACGAGTTTGAGTTTAAGCGCTACGATATACAGGACGGCCTAGGAATTCATTTGTTGCGCGAAGCCGGAATACACGTTGTGATCATTACCGGCAGAGTTTCGAAAAGCGTAGTAATGCGCGCCCAAGAACTAGGAGTTACGCGGCTTGTCCAAGATAAACATGCTAGGAAGTTGCAGGCGTTGACGAACATTGTGAGGGAGTTGGGTTGTACTTTCCAAGAAGTTGCTTTTGTTGGCGACGACTTACCTGATCTTTCTGTTTTGCGAGTTGTTGGGTTGCCAGTTGCAGTTGGCAATGCGGTTAACGAGGTGAAACGAGCGGCTCGCCTTAAACTTTCAGCATCAGGCGGACATGGTGCTGTTCGGGAGTTTGCCGAAAAGCTTTTGCAAGCGCGAGGCGAATGGATTGACGCCGTGGAACGATACGTTTCAAGCAAAAGCACATTGGTTGAGGTTCCAAACACATGACGTCTGCGACTATTCAACGAGGGCGTCGCGTACTCGCGCTTGAACGTTCGGCCATCGAGCAAGTAGAGAACCACCTCGGCCACGAGTTTGAACAAGCGGTAAAGCTGCTTGCTAGCTGCTCTGGACGAGTCATTATTTCAGGAGTAGGAAAGTCCGGTCTAATTGGACGAAAGATTGCTGCGACAATGACATCAACAGGCACACCAGCAATGTTTTTGCATCCTGTTGAAGGTTTACATGGAGATCTCGGCATAGTCAGTTCCAACGATGTCGCCATTCTTATTTCCAAGAGCGGTGAAACAGAGGAACTGTTTGGTTTAATCGAGGCACTAGCACGTCTAGGTGTAAGAGTAATTGCGATGACCTCGGTTGGTACATCGCGGTTAGCGCGTCATGCAGAGGTAACGCTAAACCTTGAGGTTCGCGAAGAGGCGTGTCCTCACGATTTGGCACCAACCACTAGTACCACCGTTACGTTGGCGCTAGGCGACGCGCTTGCTGTTGCGCTGTTGCAAGAGAAAGGCTTTAAGGCCGAAGATTTTGCACGATTTCATCCTGGCGGATCACTTGGAAGAAGGCTTCTAACAAGAGTGTCCGAAGTAATGGAATCAGATAAGCTGCCGGTTATTTTGCCAACTGCGACTATGAAGGATGCGTTGGTCCTACTTGCCGCTCACCGAGGAATAGCCGTTGTAGTTTCTGCAAGTGATAACAGTGTTAGTGGCGTTATCACTTCTGGCGATCTTACAAGGCTTCTTGAGCGCGAAGATATTACAGCGCTGCAAACTCCCGTTGCGGACATTATGACGCGCAAACCGCATGTTGCTAGTTTCGAGGAGTTGGGTAGCGCAGTTGTTTATCGGATGGAGCAGCACGGTATAATTGCCATGCCAGTCGTCGACGACTCCGGACATTTAGTTGGCGTTGTTCACCTGCACGATCTTATGCGTTCGGGGGTTGCGTGATTAACGCGAAGATTCTCAAAAGTATCTTCGTTGTTACAGGCGCACTTCTTGTTATGTCGGCAGCTAAGTGCCAGCGAACAAAGGTTCCTCCTATGGTCGCAGCTGAAACGGTAGTTATCCCAGACTCTGCAGATCAAGTAACCAATGGGGGGCGGGTACTTCTAACCGACAATGGTGTAACTAAAGCGGTACTGTTGGCAGACACTGTTTTTACCTACGAGGATGGCGCACGGTTAGAGTTGCGACAGGTAAACCTTACTTTTTTCACAGCTCTTGGCGAGAAAGATGGCATACTCACATCACGTGAAGCCACTTACAATGCGCGGCTATCGCGGCTTGAAGCACGTGGTAACGTTGTTGTTCTTGCGGAAGACGGACGTCGTTTAGATACACAACAGCTCGTGTACGATCAGCAGCGCAATCAGATTTTCAGCGACAGCGCTTTTGTTCTTAATCGTCCGCCACAACAGATATCCGGCGTGGGTTTTGAGTCTGATCCTCAACTTGCTCTTTTTAGAGTAATTCGAGAGTTCAAAGCGGTAGCTCCCGTTAAGATTCCGGTAGAATAATGCGCAATATCTATGGTGTCCGATATCGCGTACTAGCGTTCGTTGCTTTGGCCGTTGTGGTAGCGTCATGCAGCCGTTCCAAGCAGGTGCCGATAAGTCAATTGCCCGCTGCCCCGGTTGATTCGGTTTTAACAGACAGTGCAGTTACGGATACAGTAGTTCCGGTCGTTGCTAAGTTCGATTCGGCTGCCCTCGATTCGATTCGACGAGCGCAAGCCGACTCAATAGCTGCTGCACAAGCGAAAGCTGCGGCTGCGGCACGTCCGAAGCGTCCGCCGCGCGACTGCATACTTGATCTTTCCAATAACCCACCTGACTCGCGCGCGGTTGTTCATACATTCCCAGATTCCTCTCGCAACATATTCATTGGTGGTGGGTTTTTGGGGACGTGCCAAGGACAGAACAACACCATTAGAGCCGACAGTTTAGAGTATTACGAAACTGCTGGCGTGATGAATCTGTACGGGAACGTTCTATACATTGAACCTTCTAAAGTTCAGTTTACATCAATGCGCGCTAACTACTTTACGCGTGACGAAAGGCTTTACGCAGAAGGTAATGTAAACGCGACGCAGCTTCTGTCTGGTAGCACATTCTTTGGCCCAACCATGGAGTACTATCGGGCCGTACCGGGTATTCGAGAAGTTTCGCGCATGTACGCACCGGGGCGCCCGGTAGTTCGCCTTCAAGACACAGACTCTGCTGGTAACCAGCTCCCCCCGGTTCTAATTAGTGCCAACGTAATCGAAGATCAGGGAGACAGTCTGATTTTCGCTTGGGGAGCAGTAACTATCGATAGAGATGTAATCTCTGGGTCGTCAGACTCAGCCAGCTACGATAAAGGCGGAGCGCAAGCGCGGCTTATACGCAACGCAACTGTAACGTCGAAAGACTCTACTCGCGCATTCAACTTAAAGGGCGACACTATTCAAATGTTTAATCAGGAGCGCTCATTAGAAAGGGTGGTCGCGCTGCATAAGGCATTAGCAGTTAATGGCGCAGTTGAGCTTTCGTCAGAGAACATCGATTTGCGTTTGAAAGATCAGGATCTTGAACGCGCATACGCTTACGGTGAAGGACGTTCTAAAGCGATAACGCCAGGTCAGGAGTTGGAAGCCGACTCCATGGCGATCATTCTGATGCTGAAACGAATTCGTGAGGTAAGAGCGATAGGTCAAGCTTCTGCCATAGGCGCACCTGATTCAACTAAAGTAAAAAGCGTTGACAACGATATGTTGCACGGCGACTCGGTGTTTGCACGCTTTGATACAACCAAAGCTCCTGAAGACACCACTCAGGCTAGTATCCGGGAAATAGAAGCTATCGGTAACGCGCGTTCTCTGTTCCATATTGCGTCCAGAAAAGGTAAGGATTGTCCACCCGCGGTTAACTATGCGCGTGGAAAAACAATCGTCATATCGTTCGACAGCGGTGCGGTAAGAACCGTAACAATCGACTCTAGTGCTTCCGGCGTGTTCCTAGAACCTGTTCAAGATTCTCTCGACGCCTCCAACACAAAGTGCGGTGGATCGGGAAGAGATACCACACGAGACACAACAGCTGATTCAACTTCTATCGTAGTACCTCCGCCCCCGCCCCCGCCGCCGCCTTCGGCACCTCCAGTTACACCTCCAGCGGCACCTTCACCTAAGCCAGCATCAGAAGTACATGCTTCTGGGGAAGTGCTGCTGCGGTTGAATAAGTCCCGGATGTCAGTCAAACATTCGCCGCGGCACTGACATTGCCACTATCAGTGACCCACTACCCGATTAACAGCGAAATATGAGTGATACCAACGACAACCTAGCTCTTTCATCTCCCAGCGACAGCGCTATTGCGGCTGCTTCGACGGTTGCACCTAACGTAGTTGAGGCTGAGTCAGTTCCTTCTTCTGTGCCAACGGCGCGTCCTTCAAATGGCGGCGGTGGTTCAGTTCTTAACGCTGTAGGGCTCACGAAAGCCTATCGTGGTCGTAAGGTTGTTAACGATGTAGCCCTAGAGGTCAATCAAGGTGAGATCGTTGGACTTCTTGGTCCAAACGGAGCAGGCAAAACAACCACGTTTTATATGCTGGTTGGCCTCATATCGCCGCAGCAGGGGCGCATCTTCCTCGATGGTAAAGACATTACCAACATGCCCATGTACAAGCGGGCAAGGCAGGGCATTGGTTACCTCTCACAGGAGCCGTCTGTCTTTCGGAAGCTGACCGTCGAGGAGAATATCCTTACAATTCTCGAAACGCTTCCTCTCTCGTCCGATGAAAGAAAGAGGCGTCTTGAGTCATTGCTTAACGAGCTAAATATCGCTCATCTCCGCAACAGTCGTGCTTTTCAACTTTCAGGAGGAGAACGCCGTCGTTTGGAGATTACGCGCGCCTTGGTTTCTGAACCAAAGTTTATCATGCTCGATGAGCCTTTCGCTGGCGTCGATCCGATAGCTGTTCATGATATTCAGTCAATAGTCGCAGAACTCAAAACTCGCGGAATTGGCGTACTCATCAGTGATCATAATGTCGAGCAAACTCTGGACATTGTCGATCGCGCGTACATCATGTTTGATGGTGCGGTACAGGTATCAGGTTCTGTACAGGAGCTAATATTTGATCCGTTAGTGTCAGAGCGATACTTAGGCCCAACGCTTACGGCTCGTTTGCGCTCACGCTTTCTCGAAGGTGAGACAGATTCTGTGACAGTTGATGAAGCGAAGGAGGAAGCAGCTACGTGAGAACCGGACTACAGCAGAACGCAGCTCTTAGACAAGAGCTCAAAGTAAATCCACGCCTTTATCAGGCGATGGATCTGCTGTACATGCCACTTCTCGACCTTCAGCAACATCTAAAGCAGGAGCTTCTTACGAATCCCTTCCTCGAACTCAGTGAACCTGACGATGACGAGGAAGAAAGTGGCGACGCCGATGAGATGTCCGAACATGAGGATCTCACAGAACCGGAGACTGCTCCTGAGCAAGAGCCGGAAAAGACCGGTGATGATGACGTTGACTGGGAAGCCGTACTGCTTGATGGCTTTGAAACTGGTGGAACAAGAGAAGAAAGCGAGCAGAAGGAGTGGTATGAGCCTGTTACTATCGATAACAAAGGCCTCTCCGACCACCTCGCAGAGCAGATCGCATTACTTAATCTGACCCCTCGCCAAACTTTTCTTGCCGAAGAGTTCGTTGGCAACATTAACGACGATGGATGGTTGGCTTGCTCGTTAGAGACAATACTCACTGGAATTAACGAACTACTTGCGAGAGAGGCAGAAGCCCGTGGGTACGAAGGTGAACTCCCTCTCTATACCGAAGCTGAAGTCGAGCAAATGCTCACTATTGTACAAGACCTTGATCCACCGGGCGTTGGCGCGCGCAATTTGCGCGAGTGCCTAATGCTGCAGCTAAACGCAGCGGGACAGCGCAACACGCTCCAGTATCGTTTGGTTGACGAAGCCTTCGAAGAACTCATTGCACATCGTCGCAGTGAGCTGTCAAAGCGCTTTGGTATTAGCACTCAGGAAGTTCAGACGGCAGCCGACGAAATATCTAAGCTAGACCCCAAACCTGGATTACGATTTTCTGCTGGCAGTGATAACTACATTATCCCTGACATGGTTGTTGAGAAAGTCGATGGTGTTTTCCATATCTTTCTTAACGACGGCAACCTCCCGCGTCTTAAGTTGTCGCGCACTTATCAAGACATCGCCCGCGACAAGAAAAAGTTCGATACAGAAAGCAAAGATTTCATCGCCAGTAAGCTCAATTCAGCGAATTGGATGATACAGGCTATTGAGCAGCGCAGACAAACGATGCTCAAAGTTATGCACTACATAGTCGACAGGCAGCGAGACTACTTCGAAAAGGGAGTGCAGGCTCTCAGGCCACTTACGCTACGCGAGGTCGCGGAAGCTGTTGGAATGCACGAGTCCACTGTAAGCCGCGTAACCAACGAGAAGTTCGTCCAAACCCCGCGAGGCGTTCTCCCTCTCAAGTTCTTCTTCTCGTCTGGGCTTTCCACTACCGATGGCGACGACGTGTCGGCCAGAGGAATAAAGGACCAGATTCAGAAGCTCGTTACGGGTGAGGACCCTAGAAACCCGCTAACTGATCAGGCTATAGTCGAGGTCCTACAGCAAACGGGCGTTCAAATCGCTAGACGAACAGTCGCCAAATACCGTGATCAGCTGGGAGTGTTGCCGGCACGTATGCGAAAGCGCGTTTAGGCAAGTATCTTTTCCGGTGTGAATGCCAACCTTACTCTCCGACCACTCTCCCAGTTGACGTCTACGCAAGTGGACGTGAGTGTACTAGTCCCCGCTAAAGACGAAGCAGGGAATCTCCCTAAGTTTCTTGAACTGTGCGCCTCTATCGTTTCGGAATCGACCGTGCGATATGAGGTAGTCGTGATTGATGATGGCTCTACCGATAACAGTTGGGAGTTGTTGCAACAACTGCGTGTAAAGTACCCATTTTTGAATCCAGTAAGACACAGAGTTCAACGCGGAATATCTGAAGCTCTAAGAACCGGTTACCTGCATTCATCGGGACAGGTATTAGTGTTTTACCCGGCCGATCTTCAGTTCCTTCCTGAGAATATCCCTGATTTGGTTTCTCCCGTTTTAGCTGGTGAATCAGACATGGTTACCGGCTACAAGCAGGGCAAGTACGAGAAAGCATTTGTATCGCGCATCTATAATTTTCTTAGCAGATCGCTGTTCAACGTACCCGTACGCGACCTTAACAATGTTAAGGCTTATAAGCGTGAAGTAATGAGTGCGTTGCCAATGCGACCAGATTGGCACAGGTACATGATAGTAGTTGCAGCTGCGCAAGGGTTTAGTGTCAGCGAAGTACCAGTTCCGCTCTATCCTCGACATGCCGGAAAATCAAAGTTTGGATTATCGCGTGTCCCCGTCGGTGTGCTCGACATGCTCGCTGTTTGGTTTGAACTTAGGTTTGGCCAAAAGCCGCTTCTAGCATTCGGCATGCTCGGCGCCATGATGTTTGCGCTGGGAGTGGCTGCCGGAGGTGCAGCTATGCTTTGGCTGGCAACAACTGGGCAGGGTCAACGCTGGGTTTGGACACTTATTCAAACGTGCCTGTTGTTAGGATCGGTTTTCTTTGCAACGGGAATTATTGGAGAACAGATCGCTCAACAACGTGCAGAAGTGCGCGAGCTTCGTCGTGCTCTTGACGAAGTTTCGCGATCTCTCCCACAAGAAACAGTCGCTGTAAAAAGCGACTAACGTTGCGTGCGGGTACTTTTTGTAACGCATAATTTTCCGCGAACCAGCGAGGACCCCGCTGGTTCGTTTGTATTACGTCTCGCAGTTGCTCTTGCCTCGTACGGCGTACGTGTTCAAGTAGTGGCACCTGCAACCAACGAGCTGGTAGGACACGATTCAGTAAACGGTATTCCTGTTTTTAGAGTTTCGTATGCGCGAAATATGAAACTTGCATACGACGGTACAATGGCGCAGTCTGTTGCGACATCACCAACAGCTATGCTTGCCTTTGCGTCTCTAATACGAGCAATGAACAAGCATGTACGTAAAGCTGTTCAAGTAGCTGAGGCAGAGAATGATCCGATTCATATTGTGCACGCACACTGGTGGATACCAGCAGGTATTTCGACCATGTTAGCACTATCCGCGTTGCCGAAACAGCCGGCTTCAGTTGTTACAATGCACGGATCAGACGTGCGCCTTGCTCGAAAGATTCGCATCGTTCATCCGCTAATGAAGCGAGTACTTAGTAGCGCTCATACAGCGACCGCCGTATCGTCATGGCTTGCAAGCATTGCAAGCGGAATTGCGAAAAAGCCAGTTTTGGTGGGACCTATGCCGGTTGATGAAACGTTGTTTGTCCCCAGTTCCTCAGTTGCTAGAGAACGATTTGTACTTTTTGTTGGCAGATTAAACGCACAAAAGGGAATAGCCGACCTTATAGAAGCATTCTCCGATAGCAGGCTGTCTGATGTTAGTTTGGTTGTCGTTGGTGACGGGCCTGACAAAGCTTCTGTTTCCGCGCGTGCGCAGCAGCTTGGTATCGCAAATCGAGTAACTTGGCTCGGGACGCTAAGTGCCCAGGATATCGTACCTTTGTACCAAAGTGCATCTGCCGTTGCTGTTCCTTCTCGCGAAGAGGGTTTGGGGTTAGTAGCGGTTGAAGCACAACTTTGCGAAGCAGCTGTTGTTGCGTATAACTCCGGCGGGATTACCGACGCCGTTCAAGCAGAGCATGGCGGACACTTAGTAGAGCCCGGTGATATCTCGGGGCTTTCTAGCGCACTTGCGACCCTCGTAAACGATGAGCAGTTGCGAACATCGTGCGGACTACGAGCCAAGCGCTACATGCAACAGCGATACTCGTCTTCCGCCGTAGCAGAACGTTATGCCGAATGGTATAAAGACGCAGCCGCGTACGCCGCTTCGAATACAGTGAGGAGCACAGCGCAGAGTACACAGCATGGTTAATGTTCCTAGGCGAAAGAAGTCGGTGGTGCAGAAAATATGGCGCGTTGCGCAACCGCTTCTTTTAGTTGTTATACTGGTGTTTGTTGCGCGTGCATTTTCTGCCAGATGGGACGCAGTCCAAGACGCAGCTACAACAATTGAAATACGCTGGGGATGGATAGCGCTGTCTTGTGTCACAGTGCTGTCTACCTACGCTGTATTAATCGAAAGCTGGCGTTTTTTAATCACCAACTCGGGCGCAAAACTCGGCTATACAAAGGCCGCACAGATTTGGTTTGCTTCCAACCTAGGCAGATACTTACCCGGGCGTGTATGGTCAATTGGCGCCATGGGACTTCTCTCCAAACGCGAGGGTATTACTCCTTGGCTTGCTGGCGGCGCCGCCATTATTGGCACATTACTAAATATTGGGGCTGGCTTCGGAGTAACTGCGATTTCAGCTGCGGGTTCAGGTAATGCGCTCGCCCCTTATGGATTAGAGACTGGTGCTATCGTCGGAACTGCGATCTTCCTAATAGGACTTATTGCGCTTCCTTGGATACTCCCCGCGACAGTAACCATACTCTCGCGACTCAAAGGAACTTCCTCTGAAGGAACTTCCGCAGATCGCGGTGACAGGAACATCACCATACCTTCGGCTAAGGCCATATGGATAGCCGCTGTGGTGAACATATGCTCCTGGTTCCTGTATGGTTTAGGGTTCTACTTTCTTGCAAAGGGTGCGGTACCAGACGCTACCGGTTCACCCCTTCTTTTCACCGCAGTCTTCACGGCCTCATACGTTGCAGGGTATCTTGCACTTATAGCGCCGGGAGGTATCGGTGTGCGTGAGATAGTTTTGCAAACGTTGCTAGTCTCGTTTGGCATCGCAGACGTTGGCAACGCCATCTTATTATCTCTCGTCTCGCGACTTTGGTTAACAACACTTGAGATAGCGCCGGGACTTATAGCCATGATCATGCTATCTTTGGCCGAGCGTCGCTCTTCTCACGTCTCGCCGTAGCTGTCTTCAGCACACACCCTCTGACTATCAGATGGCTAAAAACGAAATGACAAACGGAGTCGATACCAACCCACGCTATCCGCTACTGTGGGCGACGTTGGTATCTGTGCTTACCACGATGACCGTGGCATGGCCTGCGCTAGTCGGAAGGTTTCTTGTAAACCCGCACTCCGATCAGTACATCGCAGGTTACGCGTTTCGCGAGTTCGCTGCAGCGTCCCTAAAGGCTGGCGAAGGCTTCCCTCTGTGGAATCCGTACCTGTTTGGTGGAATGCCCTACGTATCGGCAATGCATGGCGACATCTTCTATCCAACGTTTCTTCTAAGAATGCTGCTCCCCACAGACATTGCAATGACATGGGGATTCGTGTTGCACATGATACTCGCCGGAGTTCTAACATTCGGCTTCCTACGTTCAGTTGGCGTTAAGTACTACGCATCGCTCATTGGCGCCGCAGCGTATCTGCTTTCTGGTCCTATCGCTTCATACGCGTCCCCCGGCCACGACGGTAAGCTGTTTGTTAGCACCTTACTACCAGCAGCCCTTTGGGCACTTGTTTGCGGAATAAGAAGAGGCAGTACATCGGCGTGGGGAGTACTAGCGCTTGTTGTTGGGCTAGCAGTGCTCTCGCCACACCCGCAGTTGCTTCAGTACATGCTGCTTATGTGCGGTGCATTTGCACTATGGCTCGTGTTTATGGATGGCCAGTCTGCGTCAAGCATTCCACTATCAAATCAGCAGCCAAACGGCACGCCATCCCGTCCTCCATTAATGCGCCTTATTTACGCGGCGTTAGCTGTCGTAGCTGGTGGCCTAATGGGAGCGGTGCAGTATCTCCCGCTACAAGAGTACACCCCTTGGTCCCCGCGTTCTGGAGGAAAAGGATGGGAACACGCCGTCTCCTACTCATTCCCTCTCGAAGAAACGATCAATAGCTATCTTCCTCAATTCTCCGGTATTCTTGATAAGTATTGGGGTGTAAACGGTATCCACTTTCACAGCGAGTATCTTGGCGCGTCTGTACTGGTTTTGGCATTAGTTGGAATTGGCGGAGGACTCTCAAACCGACACCGCAGACACGGTTGGTTTTGGCTCGCAGCGTTCTTCGTTACACTTTTTTGGGCTTGGGGAGGAAACACCCCATTTTACCACATCGTTTACAATCTCGTCCCTGGCACTAAGTACTTCCGTGCCCCCAGTACGATTCTCTATATCGTCGCCTTCTCGGTCGCAGTGTTGGCAGCATTTGGAGCCGAACGCGCACTGGCCGGACGCGCAACGAACCGATACATAGTTGGTTGGGGAGTGTTTGCTCTCCTCGTTGCTGTAATGGCTACCGCAGGAGGATTTACCAACATTGCACTCTCTGTTAGAAGCGAAGCAGGCGAGTGGATCATGCAAAATGCGCCTGCGGTTACTGCAGGCGCATGGCGTTCAGCACTTTTCGTTTTGGCCGTTTGTGCCGTTCTGTGGCTCAGAAAACAGGGCAGGGTGGCCGTTCCCGTAGCTGCTTGGATACTTTTGGCGGTCGTCACGGTCGATTTGTGGAGCATCGCGCGTCACTACTGGATGTTCTCCGATAGAGCCGAGAAACTATACGCGTCAGACCCAATAATTGAGCACATCAAGTCTCAGCCTCAGCCCTACCGTGTGCTACCGCTTAGGTTTGGCAACTCAAACCCTCGCGATCCGTTTATCCGCGGCGACGCCCTAATGTCACAAGGCGTGCGCAATACGCTCGGATACCACGGCAACGAACTCGGCAGATACCAGCAGCTTTACGGATACAGCACTGGTATGCGGGATATTGTTAATCCCAACTTCTGGTCCATAACAAACACTCAGTTCCTGTACACAGATATCCCCGAAAGCCCCCTCGATGGTGCCGTTCGCGTCGCGGGCCCAGTGAGGAACGCATTCGGAACAATGACATATTTGTATAGGTTGCCAGGTGATCATCCGCCAGCATGGGTCACTCCGCTCGCTGTCAAGCTCGACGACGCCACCGCGCACGCGACACTGCTCGATCCGCGCTTCGATCTGCGCAGAGTTGCGATATTCGAACCCGACGCTCCCATCGAGGCAAGCTCCGTAGAGACTCAGCTCCCTGAACCGCTGGCGATCACGGCCTCCATTACTAGTTATAAAGCCGGCCAAATCGAAATTAGTTTATCTGAGCCAGCTCCAGAGAAAAGCACACTGGTAGTATCTGAAAATTACTATCCAGGGTGGAGTGCAACAGTCGATGGTCAGGCTGCCCAAATAGCTAGGGCCGACTTAGTACTAATAGGAGTGTCGCTTCCAGCTGGTGCCCGTTCCATCCAACTGCGATTTGATAGCGCCCCATACAGAAGCGGAAAGACTGTATCGACCGCGGTGCTGGCAGCTGTACTTGTATCGATCCCCGCCGGCGTTGTACTCGACAGGCGTAGACGAAGGAAATACGAGACAACGTCGTGAGCCGTATAAAAACTCCGCCGCGCGGTAATCTTCGAGTTCAGGAAAGGGCGCTTGTAATAGTCCCCACCTATAACGAAATCGAGAACGTTTCAAGGATAGTCCCTAGAATCCTAGAGCAGGACCCGCGCATTGAAGTACTGGTTGTAGACGACAACTCGCCGGACGGGACGGGCAAGGTTGCCGACGAAATGGCAGCTACAGAGCCGCGCATTCATGTTTTGCACCGCGCAGGGAAACAGGGGCTCGGCAAAGCCTATCTAGCAGGATTCGAATGGGCTCTTCAGCATCCGTCTCAGTTCGACTACATATTCGAGATGGACGCCGATTTTTCGCACGATCCATCCCACCTACCTGAGTTCCTTGCAGCCGTAAAAGACGCAGATCTTGTGCTTGGGTCTCGCTACAGGCAGGGCAAAGTAACCGTAGTCAACTGGCCAATGACGAGGCTTATATTGTCGTACGCGGCCAACATTTATGCGCGAGCTATAACTGGACTCGAATTGGGAGATGCCACCGGGGGCTTTAAGTGTTTTCGCAGGAAAGTACTAGAGGCGATCCCCCTAAGTCAGGTAAAATCAAACGGATACGCATTTCAAATTGAGATGAGTTTCCGTGCTTGGAAACGCGGCTTTAAGATCGTGGAAATTCCAATTGTCTTTCACGATCGCACAGAGGGCGAATCCAAGATGTCAAAGGGTATCGTTCGCGAAGCAATAATTATGGTTTGGAGGCTCAGATGGTGGGGCGTAACAGGCCGCTTTTAGCACCGGTGTTTCCGTAGACGCGATCTTGGAAGCAGTGCCGCGCTGTAAGCAGTATGACACTAGAACCAACGTAATCCTATGGCCAACATGACTCCTTCCCTAAGAGGAACTCCTTTCTTCAAGATGACAGGATCAGGAAATGATTTTGTTTTCTTCGATGGACGATCTGTGGAGAAGGAGCATCTAGTATTACCTGAAGTAATATCAGCTATATGCAATAGGCATAACGGCATAGGGGCAGACGGTGTAGTTGTACTTGAACAGACTAACGACGGAGTTCGAATCAACTACTACAACTCCGACGGCTCTGCGGCCGACTTATGTGGAAACGCAACTTTGTGCTCAACAACGTTATCGATTGCCATTGGGATGGCTGGTGAAGGGAACAGCGCGGCATTGGAAACGCCAGCCGGCACTATAAGTGGTAGAATTGTTAATGGTGCGCCGGAGATTGATATAGGAATCGTTGAGCTATCTGAGTTTGAACAGACTCCGACATCACCTACTATCGCCGTTTCGACTGGTGAACTAAGAGTGGGCTTTGTTCGAGCCGGAATACCTCACCTGGTTGTGCTTTCGGAGGACGTTGCCGGGATTGACGTGCAAGGGCGAGGAGCTGAACTAAGGTGGCACCGTGCAACAGGGCCAGCTGGCTCTAATGTCAATTGGGTAAGCCAGATGAAAGACGGGAGCGGCCGATTTAGCTACCGCACCTTTGAAAGAGGAGTTGAAGGAGAAACACTTGCTTGCGGCACCGGAGCAGTAGCAACAGCTGCTCAGTTGTTGGCATGGGAGTTGGCGAAGTCACCAGTCGTGATACGTAGTTCGTCGGGGCTAGACCTTACAGTGGCGCTGGAAGACTCGGGCTCGCCAGGAAAATGGCGCGCAAAGTTAAGCGGCGAAGGGCGGGTAGTTTATTCGGGAACGATTGGGGATCTGCCAATTAGATAACTTTTGCTGTGCGCTTCGCCAGCTTCCTCCGACAGCGCGGTTGGTTAGGAGGCCGGTTAATGGAGGGCAAGTTGCTGGCAATTATTGTTTTACGGGTTTTTGTTATCACATAACAGACAGGCCGGTTTTAATGCGGAAAAGATGTGGACAGGTGAACAGTTTAGCATTTTGGGAAGTGCGCCTTAACCTATGACATTTACTGTAGCGTTATAAGTATTGTTTTTACAATGACTTACGCCCAACAGACGCATACACCCGTGGCCAACCGCTTCAAGGTTCTCCACAGTTTTCCACTATGATTAGTTTACATAACATGTATTATGCGCAGTTGATTCAGGCGATTCTGACTCTTACTGCACTATTACTGACATAGTTATGGCGCCCAGCTGGGGCAGCTGTACGCTCCCGCACGCATCATCATTCACACGCACTCAAACAAAAAAGAAGGACGGATTATTAATCCGCCCCTCTTTTATCATCCAACCTTATCGTTCTACCGTCAACCTCTCAGGCTAGTTCTACCGCCGTTAACCGTTCTGGCGAGCTGCCGCCTTACTTGCCAGCGCCGACTATCTCACCTAAGCGAACACGGGCTTCCTGCGCGAACGGCAAAGACTCATTGGCCGCCAGCTTTTCCCATATGGATTTAGCTTCGTCCAGCTTGCCAGCCGCCATTAGGGCGCGCCCTTGAAAGGTTTGATACTGCGCTTTGTCGGACTCAAAGTCGGCTGCCGATGCGGCCCGACCGTACGATTCCGCTGCTTTCTCGTGCTCACCTGTGAGCTCATAACCTGAACCAATTAGCGCATCGATGGAGGGCGCAAACTCGCGTGACGCGGAACCACGAGCACCTTCAAGAACCGACATTCCTTCCGCAAACTTGCCCTGATCAAAGTACAGCTGCGCTAAAAGAAGCGCCGCCTGCTGACCTGACGTCGTGCCACCGTAACGCTGAACCACCTTCTGTAGCTCAGTGGCCGCCTCATCCATCCTGCCCTCAACTGCAGGCGCCTGAGCAGCGTACAAGGCCATTGAAGCACGCTCTCGCTTCGAGGTTTCCGACGCACGGTAAACCATTATCGCAGAAACTGCCACGGCGATAGCACCAACTCCAATCGCGATAACCTTCGCGTTCTCTTGGAACCAATGGGTGACGTTTTCTAGAGGATCGTCGGAAAATGATGACCGACGTGATGATCTCGTTCCCTGCGCCATCGTGGGTTGCGGTTGCGGTTATTAAGGTCGGCTTGCAGAAAGGTCCTGAAGCACTCTCGCGACTATCATCGCACATGATTACACCCAAACCGGCGATCTGCCAGTCTTAGGCATTTTCATGCACAGTTTTTTAAGATAACAAAACTTGCAGCTTCCATCCACCTGAATTGTCATTTTACTTGCCCTAACCTCAACGTTTATTACTTTAATCCTTAACACATGCCCCCGTAGCTCAGTTGGATAGAGCAGCGGTTTCCTAAACCGTTGGTCGGAGGTTCGAATCCTCTCGGGGGTACTACGCTGTTACTTTAGGCACAATGTGTTCTAATAAATTACTCCTCTCTGCCCCCTTCCCCTTTCAGTATTGCTGCCAATACTGCCGCCAATATCGCACTGTCGCCGAGTGAAGCATTAACGCCGTTTAGCACCAAACCGCCTCGACGGACTCTAAATGCAATTCCCTCAAGTATCATAGCGGCTCTCTCGATGACTATGGATTCCGCACCTGCCCCCGATCCTGCGCCTGCCCCAGTCCCGCTGCTAGTCCCCGCCGCCGCGCTGTGATCTGTTCCCTCTATGTCTGATTCGCCGCGACCAACGCCGAACTCCTCGTACGTGTAGCCGTAGTTAACATCCGAGCCGCGATCTTCGCTCTCCTCAGCATCCGAATGCGAACCAGCTTCGTCTGCCCCTGCCCCTGCCCCCGACCCGGCCTCAGCTCCAAACGACGGGCCCGCAATCAATCCTTGGTCAGCTGCGATCAGCCTACCCCCTGCTGAAGCTGGCCCTGCATCTGTACCCTTACCATTAGCTACCGCAGCATCGTCTTCCTTTGCAATAGCCCAACTTCTTCCAGATACTCGCAGAATGTCGTCCTTGGCTACCGGCAGTATATCCATGTACTCGTCGCTGCCTGCATCAAAACTCGCTAACGTCACTTCAGAGCTCGACTCGAACTCCGAACCTAATTCAAATCCTGTTGCAGCTTCCGATTCGACTAACTCAGCGCCATCAACCTCACCATTGCCTCCAACCTCATCAGTCGCCTCACTAACCGCAAATGCATCTATCCATGGCAGCTCCTCTCCCTCACCCGTCGCCAATTCATCCTCATTTGCGGATTCAACAGCGGATTCAGTAGGCTGAGAGGCCACAACATCACGTACCGCCGGAATATCCGCAGTAATAGCGGCGACTGTCGGCTTAGAACGAAATGGGGCCGGTACATAAGGAGTTGAAGCGTACGGCATTGATGCGTGCGAAGCCGGAGAGTAAGGCACTGAAGCGTCATACTGTACACCATCGCTAATTCCGGTGGTGCGCCGCGCGCGTGCTGTACCAATCGCATGCGCTGGCCCCGAATAAGGACTCGCATTGCCAGTACCGGTCGGGGGCAACAAACCGCCTTCGTTTTTTGAACCTTGAGAAGTCTCAGTCATCGTTGTCTCCGACGCAGCTTTATCAGCGTAAGATGATCAGGTGAACCGGCGGAGTCGCCGTTAAAGTGGGCCGGAGCTGGGATAAGCTAAGTGTGATGATTTCCGTGCCACGCCATCGCGGCCATCACCACACACACACCGCCGCCCACGCCACACGACCCCCCCCCCAGCGGCGGGGCTATGACTCCCAACCCTCCGCCCCAACAAGGGGGACGAAGCGAACCGCCGCTATGTCACGCATCGCTAGCTCGGGCAAGCCATCATCTCCGGTTCGCTCCAATGCTGTACACAGCGTTAACTGCTGCTCTTCCTTTCCACCCAGAGGAATCAATAGACGCCCGCCTGGCGCGAGTTGACTACGCAACGCTGGGGGAACCTGATAGCAGCCCGCACTAACTACAATCGCATCGTAAGGGGCGTACTCACGCCACCCCAATGTACCGTCGCCCAACGACACCGAAACATTTCTTACTCCTACATTCTGGAGAATTAAACGAGCTCGATCAAGGAGCACTGCTGACCGCTCTACAGAAAATAGCTGTTCAGAAAGTTGGGCAAGGAGCGCCGTTTGATACGCCGATCCGGTGCCAATCTCTAGAACCTTCTCACGCCCTTTTAACTGTAGTAACTCGATAGAGCGGGCATGAACCCAAGGTTGAGATATCGTTTGACCGGCACCTATCGGCAAAGCAGAATCTTCGTAAGCTCTATGCCTAACGGAGTCAGGGACGAACAGATGACGAGGAACGGAATCGATTGCGCGTAACACCGCGAGATCGCGAATCCCCTTATCCTGAAGCTCTTCTACAAGGCGCCGACGGGCGCCCCGATACTCGGACTCTAAGGTGCTTGCCACCAGTCTACCGCCTGATCAAGAACGTCGCGGTTGGTAAGATCTAAATGAAGAGGTGTCACCGACACGTACCCATCATGAACTGCTTTAAAATCTGAGTCGTCAGAACCGCTCCATTCAGCAGATCCGCCGCCTATCCACATTATATCACGTCCCCACGGGTCTTTCATTCGAGTAATCGAATCGCTGAACACTCTTCTGCCAAGCCGCGTTAAACGCACACCTTTTACCTGATCAGAAGCTATCGGAGGAAGATTAACGTTTAGTAGCGTATCGCGAGGAAACACCGGTAGCGATGTAAGGTGCAACAACAATGAACGCAACATTCCAACTTGCGTATCCAACATCGCATCGGCACGTAGTACGCTCCCCGCAAATGAAATCGCTATCGACGGAATGCCAAGTGCAAGACCTTCCATAGCAGCAGCAACGGTTCCAGAGTAAAGAACATCTTCACCCATATTGGGACCGTGATTGATTCCACTAATAACGAAATCTGGTTTCTCGTCCATTAGAGCCTGACACGCAAGTAAAACGCAGTCCGTTGGCGTTCCATCTACTTGCCAACGACGTTCACCCAATTGAACCGGACGAACAGGATGATGAAGTGTCAGAGAATGACTTGTGGCACTCTGTTCTCTATCTGGTGCGACAACGTAAAGCTCACCCAACGCTTCTGCAGCACGTTCGAGTACAGAAAGCCCGCGAGCGAGAATGCCGTCGTCATTACTTAAAAGAACTCTCATGCGTCGATATCTCCCGTATTCAGAAGCTTTTGTAGCTCAACTAGCTCCTGCTCCAAACTTTCTATCGTTTCTAAACCTAGTACTTCACGAGAAGCACTCTTAACACTACCGCCTTTCTTGTGTTCATCAAGTTTCTGTCGAGCTCCATCTATTGTATACTTTTCTGTATACAGTAAATGCTTAACTAACAGTATAAGCTCGACCTCTTTGCGCGCGTATACTCTATTGCCCGACCTGTTTTTAGCAGGATTCAGTATGCGAAATTGGCTTTCCCAGTAACGCAACACGTGTGGTTTCAAATCGGTAAGTGCGCACACATCACCGATCGAGTAGAACTCTTGTATTGGTTCGTTACGTGAGTTCATGTTTTATCTCTCTCTGAACGTAACTCGCGGCCCATTAGGTCGATTGCTGCATCACTCGGCGATTGCCCTTCAAACAGTACGCGATGAGTTGCCTCAACTATCGGCATTTCAACACCGTACCGCAGCGCTAATGCGCGCGCACTCTCTGTATTGAGAACACCCTCAGCAACCGACTCTTTCCCTTCAAGAGCCTCTTTGAGTGTTGCACCTCTGCCTATGGCTTCACCTACTGCACGGTTACGCGACAAAGTACCTGTGCATGTAAGCACCAAGTCTCCCATGCCGGCGAGTCCTGCAAAAGTATCAGCGCGTGCACCAATAGCAACACCTAGCCGAGTCATCTCAGCTAAACCTCGAGTCATAAGTGCTGCACGCGGATTGTAGCCCAGCCCAAGTCCTTCCAGAATTCCAGTCGCAACGGCCATAACGTTTTTCAGCGCACCGCCTAACTCGACTCCCTTCACGTCATCGCTCGTATACACCCTAAATGGTCCACGACTCATGGCTTGCTGCACTTTCGCCGACGCATGCACCGAAGTGCTAGCTGCAACAACTGCTGTTGGCTGTCCTGCAGCGACTTCCGCGGCAAAGCTAGGACCACTTAACGCAACCACGCTATGAGTCGGAAGCTCATCACTCACGACATCTGTCATTAGCGAAAGAGTTTCCCTTTCAATTCCCTTTGTTGCAATTGCTAGAACTGCACCGTTTTGAACGAAATCTCGTCCCGCTCTCACTACGGTTCTTAGCACATGTGACGGCGCTGCGTACACTACAATGTCTGCAGTCGATAGCGCTTCCCGCATATCTCCGGTTGCACGCAAGTTTGTAGCGAGCGTAGCACCATTAAGAAATCTGCTGTTCACGTGAGAGTCGTTAACGGACTCTACCACATCTTCTTCGCGTGCCCACAGCAACACATCGTGACCATTCTTTGCAAGACGATCAGCTATTGCTGTTCCCCAAGCACCTGCGCCAACAACTGTACACTGCTTTACACCCGATACTTCTGTCATGAGTTAGAACGCTCTTTGGCTTCGGTTTTAACGATGGGAGTCGATGCTGCTACCGACTGATCTGCGCCAGAAGTTGCGCTAGGGGAACTGATCCTGCGCTCGGTACCTTTGAGTAGACGCTGAATATTTTCTCTATGCGTGAAGAAAACAAAGGCAGCTACCAATATTGATAGTATTAGTAAAGGCGTTACTGCGCGTTCTTGTAGCACTACAGCAATAGGAAGCACGGCAGCGCCTACTAATGAGCCAAGGGAGACATAGCGTGTAGCTGCAACGGTTATTGTGAACGCTACAAGTGCCGCGAGTGCAGATAACGGAGCTAAAGCAAAGAAAACACCGCTTGCAGTTGCGACTCCTTTACCACCACCACGTCCTAATAAAAAAACAGGTCGAACATGTCCGATGATTGCAGCCATTCCAAAAATCATCCCCCATGGCCAACCACGCGAAACACCGGCAGCGGTTGGCAATAACAAAACTGGGAGAATACCCTTGGCTACATCTGCGGTGTAAACAAGCAGCCCCCATCTCCATCCTAGTGTTCTAAAAACGTTCGTTGCACCAAGATTGCCGGAGCCAACGGTACGCAAATCAACGCCGTTAGCCTTACCAACCAAAAAGGCAGTTGGTATCGAGCCAATAAGCCATGCTGCTATCGTGGCAATCAGCAGTGCGGAGTTCATCCGGATTTGCGTCTAAGAACAATTCGCAGTGGTGATCCGGTGAATCCCCATTTTTCACGGAAACCGTTGTGCAAGTACCGTATGTAATGTTCGGGGACAAGATCGGGGTGATTGCCGAACACTGCGATCGTCGGTGGTTCGGTTTCTACTTGCGTTGCATAGTTTAACTTGACCTCTCGCCCAGCAGCTTGAGGCGGTTGAAGTCGCGCCAACAATTCCTCTAGCGCCGTGTTAACCTGCGACGTTGAAATACGACGAGTACACTGTTCGTAAACTTCGAGCACAATATCCATCACCTTCCCTACCCGAAGTCCTGTTCTCGCCGAAACAAAAATGACAGGTATAAAGGCCAGATAAGGAGCCTTCTCTATGATTTCTTTACGAAACTTATCGGCGCTTTTTGAATCCTTATCTTCGTAGATATCCCACTTGTTTATAACAAGGATTAGTCCCCGCCCCGCTTCCCACGCCATCGTGGCAATCTTTAGATCTTGGTTCTCAAGTCCGGTCGTTGCATCAATCATCAGGATGCAAACTTGTGAACTGTCGATTGCTCGACGCGTCCTTAGCGATGCATAAAACTCTATTCCTTCATCGATACGTGCTTGCCGTCTTAGGCCAGCTGTATCAACAAAAACTAGGTCGCGATCATGATAGCGAAGCGGCGAATCAATCGCATCTCGCGTTGTCCCGGCCTCATCGCTAACGACTAACCTATCTTCGCCTAACAGTTTGTTTACGAATGACGATTTGCCGACGTTTGGTCGACCAACCACCGCAACTCGTACTGAGTCTGAATTATGTGAGGGGGCTTCGGGAATTAGATCGACAATAGCGTCGAGAAGATCTCCCGAGCCTTTACCATTCTGGGCAGATACCGGGAAAACTTCACCTGCCCCCAAGTTATAAAACTCGTAGAAGTCGCTGCTATTGGGGTTATCAACTTTGTTGGCAGCAACAAGCCACGGCTTTTTTTGATGGCGTAGCAGATCTACTATGTGCGAATCGCCGGGATGAATGCCTCCTTTGGCGTCGACTACTAGCACCAAAAGATCGGCCTCTTCCATTGCTTGCCGCACTTGAATACGAATCTGTGTATCCATAGGGCGATCGGAGTCTTGAACCAAGCCGCCTGTGTCGACGAGCCAGAAGTGCTGACCACCCCAATCAGCCGCCGCGAAATGGCGATCTCGAGTAGTTCCTGCTTCTTCACTGACTATGGCAGCAGACTCGCCAACTATTCTATTAAAGAGTAGTGACTTACCTACATTGGGGCGCCCTACTAGCGCAACAACAGGCAGGCTCATGGAGTGGCCTGCATTTCTGAGATTGAATGTGGCAACCGCGCATAAGCGGTGTCCATTGATTTGGAGCCCATGCGAGTTACACGGATCAAGTTAGGATACGAAAACGGGGGGCAGCCCATCAGCCGAACCCCCTAACAGCCTATCACGAAGTCAAGGCGTACGGTCGCGGTAAAGCAGCTACCGTTGCACTTAAACCAAGCTAGGAAGCGAGCGGGCCGAAGTCAACGAAACTCACGCACTTCGGCCCGCTCATAACCTACGATGTACCAGCGCCTACTTGAGAGGCGCGTAACGGAAGGCTACCGCTTTAGCATCTTCAACTAGCACGTTAAAAGCGACGGCGCTGCTACCAGCTATCGGACCAACAGGGAGTTCACGAGTTGTTACGACCTGACCGGACGCATCCAAGAACTCTAGCTTCATGGTGTATGAAACCTCCTTATCACCAGCATTGATAACGGAGCCTTCTACCGAAAAGTTGTCACCGCTCTTGCCAGCTCTAAGGATCTCGACAGAAGGACTTAGCTCATCGATGGCCTTGAGTACAGCGAGGGTGGAATCGACCGCTGCCTTCTTTTCGACGTCGTTATCTGTGGCACGCTGGCGAAGCTGCCAGTAACCGGCGTACGTGGTAAGTATGGACTTACCGTTAGGATCGATTTCTAGAAGACGCTTAACCAGCGGCTCCATCTTGTCTGCGTTACGCATCGAAAAGTAAATGTTCGATGCATTGAGCAAACCGAGTCTGTGATACGGGTTTTTCTTAATACCGGCTTCGAACAGCGTAGCCGCGTCTTCATCGCGCCCAGCAGCAGCAGCACCTGACGCTGCTTCAAATAGCTGCATGTCTGTAAACTTTTCTGGATCCGAAGTCATGCCGCGATACAACTCGGAAACAGCCGCTGTATCTCCGCTGAGCATAAGTGCCCTGCCCAAAGCCTGACTGGCCAATGGGTTACCTGGATCGATCTCGAGATACTTATCAAGGAACGAACGCGCTTCAGCGATACTTGCTGACTTGGCAGAACCTTCCTGTCCGTCGGCTGCGTTAAGCGCGAGGATTGCCATGTTGTAGCGATGCTGCTGGGCAATACTCTTGTACGTTGAATCGCCGCCAGCTAACTCAATAACCTTGAGCATCGCGATCTTGGCGCTATCAGGCTTCTCTTGCATCTGATAAACGGACGCGAGCACGTTCCAAGGACGAGCGTCTTTCGGCGAAACCAGCATGGTCTGCTGAGAGAAATAGACCGCAGAGTCTAGCTGTTCGTCCTGAAGCGCCTGTACTGCCTTGTTGAACACCTCAGAAACGAAGCGATCGCGATATGGAGATGCGCGGTCCTTGCACTGCGGCATTATCGCCACGAGAGCGTTGTAGGACGAGTCTATGGCCATGAGCATGTTGTGCTCGCCGTCGGGATTCGATGAAAAACCGATATCGCCGCGCCGCACGACATACGTCGCACCCTCGCCCTGCATGAGCTGAGCGTAGGTACGAAGCAAAAGTAAGTGGCGTCCCGCTGGGTTCTTAATTTTCTCCGGATCGTCCGTAAGCACTTTGATGGCGTTCGCCAAATGCTTAGGCACCTCTGCCGGATACTTAGGGTTGGCAGCCATGGTGACGTAGTTACGCGCACCAGCCAACTGGTACGGGCTTCCGTCGTTGATCTTGCATGTTTCCTGAGCGCCAGCAATGCCAAGCGGCAGGATAGCAGCGATCAACGCGCTGCCTTTTAACACGTACTTCGACATCCGAGCCTGCATCCGATCTCCCGGTAGTGACGTTTCGTCGACGCGAGGTCGCGCCTAGAACCGGCGCAACAACATGTTATACCCCGCGGACACAGCAAGTTCACGCTGAGAAATATATCGTTGATACTCTCAAACGTGCTGCGGCTGTAGTAAAAATGCCGCGGTCGTGCAGATACACCGTAGATATACTCCACACGTGCGGCTACGCTCTATACGAACGACCCGTCTAGGTGTTGAAGATCACATTGGGTACGGCTGCTAGTCATTGTGCCGCTTGTCACAAGCATCTGCAATGATTTGGTCTCTTTCAATCTCCCCCTTCTACGCCTAACTCTACATCTACCTTCTCCTGCCGTTCCCCCGCCACCCCCAATGCCTCATGAATCTTCTGCGCAATGGACACCCCAAATCCAGGCAGGGAGGCAATCTGCTCCGCCGTCGCGTCGCGAACGCCCTGCACACTACCAAAAGTGTTTAGCAAAGCCCGACGTCGAGAAGGTCCCACCCCCGGTATCTTGAGTAACTCCGAGGTAATGGTCCTCTGACTCCTTTTGACTCGCTGAAATGTCACAGCGAACCGGTGCGCTTCATCCCGCGCCTGCTGCAACATCCTAAGCGCGGGGGAGCGCTTGGGTAGCCTAACTGGCTCGCTCCGCCCAACAAGGAAAATCTCTTCGTCACGCTTCGCCAAACTGATAGCGACCACATCTGAAAGTCCTAGCTCGTCAAGAGCTTGGCGAGCCATCCCCAACTGCCCCTTACCGCCATCTATAACCGCCAAATCTGGTAACGCCCTACTCTCGTCAACACGACGCCTAAACCAGCGTGTCACGACTTCATGCATAGATTGAAAGTCGTCGTTTCGTTCATGTGATTTGATCTTGAACTTCCTATACTCACTTCTCTTTGGTCTACCATTCTCGAACCACACGGCGCTCGCTACCGTATCCGTTCCTTGTGCGTGTGAAATGTCAAAGCAAACAATACTTCGAGGAACCTTAAGTAGCGCTAGCTCACGCTGAAGCTCGTATACCGGGTCAACCGCCCTCTCCTCCGCCTCAGATGATGCAAGCTTAAACTCTTCAAGCAAATGACGCGCGTTTTGATCGGCCAAATCAACAAGCGCCCTCTTAGGTCCGCGCTGCGGGATATGAACTCTCGTCACGCTCAGAGAAAGCTGCAATACTTCCCGATCAGGAAAATCGAATGGCACTAGTAAATCGGATGCCCGATTCTCTATTGTGCGATACCATACCGCAAGACAGGTACCCAAAATATCTGCGTCTACATCATCATCAGCATGCTCAAGTAATCTGTGCTCACGCGCTAGAAGCTTCCCTTTCCTCACCCTAAGCAGCACAACGCAGCTGTCTGCACCGTCTCTTGCATAACCAACAACATCCCTGTCGCCACCTTCTACTTCCATTACAACTGTTGGCTCTTCTAGTTGTTCAAAATGTTTAAGAGCATCTCGGTATCTCGCAGCACGTTCGAAATCCAATGCATCAGAAGCCTCCTTCATACGCTTCTGAACACGTTTCACAAGATCACGATTACGCCCCTCAAGAAACCATACAACCTCATCTATCATTGAGCGATAATCTTCGTTCGACTGGTATCCAACGCAAGGAGCCTGGCATCTTTCGATAAAGTAGTCGAGACAAGGGCGCTCCGGCTTCTCTCTCGGCAATGCGTAATGACACGATCTTACAGGAAAAACTCGACGTATCACGTTAAGCGCGCTACGCATCGCTCCAACATCGGTATAAGGTCCGAAGTAACGTGCACCATCGTCAAGCAATCTCCTTGTTACCATAACTCTTGGAAACGGCTCTTGAACAGTAACCTTTATGCATGGATACGATTTATCATCGCGAAGCAACACGTTAAACTTGGGCTTATGCTCCTTTATTAGCGTCGCTTCCAATACAAGCGCATGCGACTCAGTTGGCACAACTATAGTCTCAACATCGTTTATCCTTCCAACAAGTGCGATATGTTTCGCACCTGCTTCAGGATTCTTCACGAAGTAACTACGAACACGCGACCTAAGCCTCTTCGCCTTGCCAACGTAAATAACTGTACCGCTAATGTCCTTCCACAAGTAAACGCCAGGTGTATCTGGCAAATGCGAAAGCTTTGCTTCAACCAACGAAGGGACTAGACGATCGTTTGGCTCCTCAACCATTTCCTCGTGCCGGTTTACGAAGTATGCGTGCGGCCTCATGTGATCCCATGAGCCAAGCCGAAACAAGAAACACTACACCGTAAACCGACAAAATTGCCGGCCCAGTTACTCGAGGATTAGACGGATCTAGCACACTCCTTAACGGCAGAACAACAGCTGTCGCAATAACTACCGCTACCACAACTCGGCGTACAGATGTCCACAAAGCTACGTTTCCAATAGAACCTACGTTACGGCGAACGCCACGCATGAGATACGCAAAGTTCACGTACGAGCCGAGCGCTGAGCCGAGCGCAATTGCCGCCGGAGCATACTCGGAGTCTCGCGCAATGTATGCGAGTGAAGCCGCCACCACAGCGGATACGCATAAGCTGAGAGCTGCTGCTCGCAACGGTGTTTTGTAATCCTGACGGGCATGAAAGACTGACGCGAGTAGTCTAACAGACGCAAAGCTCAAAATACCCAATGCATATGCCGCCAACACGAAATGAACTATGCGCTGTTGCTCGCTCCCGAACTTACCTGACCTATAAATTATGCCGCTACAGTAGTCGCCGAGTACAATGAACGCGACCGCACTAGGTACTACGTAAAAGAAAATACGAGCCCATGAGTTTCTGATACGTTCGCGAACAGCATCATTATGTTCGCGGGCATTGTCACGCGATAACTCAGGCAGTGAAGACGCAACGATTGACACACCGAACAACGATACAGGAAGTAGAGCAAGTGTATTAGCGTAGAACAAATTGGAGACTGCTCCCTCTACCATGAAGGTCGCTATACCTTGATCAATGAAACCAGACAGCTGCGCAACGCCAACAGCGGCAACGACTGGAACAAAGTTGCGCACAACTGGGAGAACGCCTTCTGCCGCACGATTAAGCGATGGCTTAAGCCCTTGAAGCAGTCTAATAACTTCAGGTAGTTGGGCTGCGACTTGGAGAGCAGAACCAGCAAGCGTTGCCCAAGCTAACCACCACGCCAACTGCGAAAGTGATTCCGATTTAGAACCAAACCCCACTAATAGAGCGATCTGAGCTAATGACCATAGCGCAGCACTAGCGTAAGACCAAAAGAAACGTCTATGTGAGTTCTGAACTCCTAAACACCAACCGCTAATAACCATTAGTCCTGCCATTGGAAACAAAACGCGAGTAAGCCGAATCACTAACTCAATCTGTTCTGGCTGATTGCGATAACCCGGAGCGAGTAGATAAGCCAACCACGGCGCCAGCACTACTCCAACAACAGTGAGCAGCGAGGCAACCAAAAGCAGGATACCTAATACCGCGTTTGCCATTTCCTTTGAAGCCTTCTCGTCACGCTCGATAAGGGCAGAGTAGGCTGGAATGAACGCTGCTCCCACTGTTCCTTCACCAAGTAGGTTGCGAAGGGAATTGGGGATACGTAATGCTACATTGAATGCGTCAGCCTGAGCGGTATCACCGAAAAAGTGTGCAAATACAGTTTGCCGCAATAACCCAGTAAGCCTACTAATTAAAATGCCAGCAGCTACAACAACCGCAGACTTCCTTCCACGTTCGACAGAAGAACGACCACCCTCCGCTGTTGATATAGCAGTGTCAGAATCTCTATTCATGGAGCTCTACTACTATCTTTTTAGTAGGGCTTTAGCGTGCGCTTTAGCTTCGCGATACATGGCGTCAATAACTCCCTTGCCGTAGCGCGCCAAAAAAGGTACAGCGTTAAGAACACGTTCCGGCGACTTACCAAATGGCCTTAAATACGCGCGCGCAACTGCAAGATCGGTAGTAGCAACTGTCTCACGTTTACGGGCCGCTGCCAACAATCTGCGCTCAAGCCTTTGTACGCGATGTTCTATATCACGCTCAACTCCAGATACCACAGATGGGAGTAGAAGATCATCGACAGCAATCGACTCTCCTAGTATACCGATCTGAGTTTCGATAGCTAAGCGAAGACGCTCTAGCGAATCCGACACTTCAGTGTTGAGCGCGGCCTTGGCAATTATTCGTTCTGCGAGATGAGGCGTGACTAACTCCACCTCAGTAATGTTAAGCCGCTCAAGTGCTTGAATCGGTTCATCGGTGACTACTTCTCCCGCCCAACGCGGCACGCCAACTGGCACGGCTGCCTCTAAGCTACGGGCTACCGATGACACTTGCGCGAAATAGGCTAGCTCACCAGGGCCCGCATGATACGCCACGGTTGGAAGAAGGTGTCTTTCAAGGACAGGACGTAATAAAACATTTGCGCCGAGCGTTCCGACTTCGGCCTCTCGCACTGCTCTGGACGCATCTGAAGCCGGTATGCGTTCACGCCTCGCCACTCCGCTGTTGTCGATTGAAGTTCTAAAGACAATAGAAAGCGTATCGATAACGTCTACCTGAGGTGCGAAGCCAGCATCACGTATGCTTTTGCTATTTACCGCCAGCTCCGAAGCAGTTGCAGCGACATTGCTTAACGCATTTCTTAAGAAAGGATCGGCCGTCCTTCTTAGTGAAGGATGAGACGAATCAAGAACAGCAATTCCTAATGGTTCTAGCAACGCCCGCATGAGTTGGACGTATGCACTACCTATGGTGGCGTGCGGTACGTAAGCGTCTCGAACTTGCTCCAGCACTCGAGCATAAGCAGCAGATCCAGATGCACGAGCAAGCTCGTTAAACAGATCGGAGGTATCGCCTAACGGAACATCTGCAAGCGCAACTCCGTTGGTAGGATCGCCTGCGAGCTTAAGCTGTTCAACTCCATGCCGCCCAACAATTGACGTAGTCGCTGCTTCGAGCCAGTCAGAGTCGTCAGTTGCTGCCCAGAAAACAGCAGCCACCGGAACGGTCGTGCTTTCTTGTAGTTCATCAGCGAACGCAAGCGCGCTAATAGCTTTGCTTAATGTGTACATAGGGCCGCCAAAAAGCCCAGGCTGCTGCCCCGTAGTAACTACAACTCCGTTAGCCGCAGCACGTTTGAGTCGCGCTTCTGCTTCGCCTGTTGCAGAAAAGGCCGCTTCAATTGGCGAGAGCCAATCTCGAGAAACAAACTCATCACGAACTTCGTTAACTCGCTGCAACCACTTCGAAACAGAAGTCGGTGCAGCTTCTACCCATTCAGATACCTCTGTAGCACCCGCCTGAACAGCTTTGGAGAGTGAACTTCCTCCCAGAGAAACTGTTCTAACCGAAAATCCCGTCGTCGAAACCGGACGCTGCTGTATGGTCATATCTATTTATGGTACGGTTCGCCGCGCTGGATCGTGCCAGCGCGATACAGCTGCTCTGCCAACACTAGACGCGCTATTTCATGCGGCAGCGTAAGAGAAGATAGCGAGAGCGTGCGAAAAGCCCGTTCCTTGACATCTCGTCCAAGACCGTTCGCTCCACCGATAGCGAACGCCACATCGCTCCCCTCTTCGCGCGACTTTTGCATGAACGCCGCAAACTGCTCAGAAGAAAGTGATTCACCTAAAGCATCACATACAACTAAGCGCGTATCGCCTGATACTTTTGCAAGTATCCGCTCACCCTCTTTGTCGCATACCTGGGTAGCAGATAGGCTTCGCCCCGACTCCTCCTTCACCTCGACAAACAGAAGCGGCCAGTAGCGTGCGGCACGCGTTTCGTAATCACCAACTAAATCGGCGAGTGCGGAGTTACGCGGTTTACCTACTGATAGCACGGTGAAGCGCATAGCGTTACGCGTATATGCCGCGTAAACGATGCACAGTAGCTACGCGACTAATCGACAACATATACGCTGCAGTTCGCATATTCACGCTGTGCTGACGTGAAAGCTTAAGCACGTCACCAAAGCTACGAATCATAATTTGTGCGAGTCGCTCGTTAACATCGTCTTCGCTCCAAAAGTATCCCATGCGATCTTGAACCCATTCAAAATATGAAACAGTTACGCCACCAGCGTTCGCTAGGATATCAGGAATAACAAATACTCCCTTATCCTCTAGTATTGAGTCAGCCGCAGCACTCGTTGGCCCGTTGGCGCCTTCGCATATAACTTTGGCTTTGATGCGAGGTGCATTGCGCGTTGTAATAACATTCTCGAGCGCAGCAGGAACAAGAACGTCCACTTCTAGCGTGAGTAACTCGTCGTTGCTTATTACGTCTCCGCCTGTGAAACCTTCAAGTGATCTATGACGCTGCACATACGCGATGGCTTCGGAAATGTCTATACCACCCGAATTGTGAAACGCACCCGTACGATCACCAATAGCGACTACCTTTGCGCCCTGTTCATCTAGCAGACGCGCCGCAGTTGAACCAACGTTGCCAAATCCCTGAACAGCAACCGTTGCACCCTTAACTGGCAATCCAAGATGCTCAAGTGCCTCGCGCGTAACTAACATACAGCCGCGTCCTGTTGCTTCTTTTCTGCCAAGCGAGCCTCCCATCTCAACAGGCTTGCCAGTTACAACAGCGTTCTCAGTGCGGCCAACGTGCATTGAGTACGTGTCCATTACCCATGCCATAACTCGTTCATTAGTGTTAACGTCTGGCGCGGGGACATCCGTATCTGGACCGAGCAGAGACATTATTCCCTTTGTATATCTTCGGGTAACACGTTCGAGCTCACCGACGCTCATTGAATGTGGATCGCATATAACACCGCCCTTCGCACCGCCAAACGGAAGGTTCACGACCGCGCATTTCCAAGTCATCCATGCGGCGAGAGCTTTCACCTCCTCTAAGGTAACCTGCATGTCGAATCGAATTCCGCCCTTCGCCGGCCCACGTGACGTGTTGTAAACAACCCGATAGCCCGTGTAAACATCAACATCACCGTTGTCGAGCTGAATTGGCACCGAAACAATAAGCTGCTTCTCGGGATTCCTTAGAATTCGATAGATGCCAGGCTCAAGATCGAGAAGTTCTGCAGCCCTATCGAAGCGAGACATCATAGCTTCAAAAGGATTGTCTTCATTGAGAAAACGATCCTTATCGGGGTTAACTATGCTAGCGTTCGGTTGGAGTAGATCCAGTGCCATAAGGAGGGCTACGTCGGGTTAGACATTGAAGTAGGTCGTGCGCCCAAGACTCTGGATAGCTCGGCGTCGAGCACCCCCAGTCCGCGCACTATTTCGATCTTCTGTGAAACATACCAAAGGGGCGGTGCTTCGCGAGGCCACAGGGGCGCGAGCTTAACCGCGTCCTTTAACGTACACACCGCTGTTAGACCACCTTCCGCAACCTTTGCTAGATTATGCGCATCCGCTTCGGAAAACTGGTAGTGGTCGGCAAACCGATGGCTAGAGGAAACTACGCCACCAAGAGCGACAAGCTGTTGCTCAAAGGCTTGGGGGTTAGCGATTCCGCTGATCACGCAAAGTTGTTTACCAGAGAGCCAACCGGCATCTCGATTCAACAACCCTGTTTTGTCACGGGACGCTCCGCGTGAATCTAGAAGCGTCGCTGCAAGACGGAAATCGCCGGGCACTATTCGAATCGTGGATTGCGGAAGATTAGGTGCCAAAGATGAAATTACATTGGACACGTGATCGGATTTTGCAGAGCCTTCGTTTTTCTCCGTAATTACAACTGCCGTCGCTCGTTTAAGAGAGGATAGTGCCTCACGATAGGGGCCACGCGGCAACAAGTGGACATGATCTGTGAACTGATCCGCGCTAATTAAAACAATGTCCGACACTCGAGATACCCTGCGGTGCTGAAACGCGTCATCTAGCACTACGCAATCGGCGCCACGGGTGCGTGCTGTAGCTACACCAGCTACTCTATCGGGAGTTACAATAACATGAACAGCAGGATTTAGCCGCGCATGCACTTTCCATTCGTCGTCACCGTATCCTCGCATAACAATCGCGGGATGCGCACCTTTCTCTAATAGGCGCCGAACACACCATGCAGAAAATGGTGTCTTACCTGTACCACCAACTGTGAGGTTGCCTACCGAAAGACACGGTAGCACAGCATTGTGCACCTTATCACCGTTCGAGTCGTACGATGAATTTCGACGCTCCACTACCTGGCGATAAACGAGTTCAAAAGGCGACATCAACATGCGCGAACAGCGCGCAATCACTCCCGATCCATACCATACCTTATCCATGTTCATAGCCACGAACAGTCCTTTCTGCAAAGTATCATCAGGTAAGGTGACATATCGTTAGGACCTAAGCGCAACCATACTCTGACTTAAGGCGCTCCGACTCAGACAACATAATCTGCCGGAACTGTTCGCTTTGATCGGCTGCATCGCGAGCACTAGCAGCGTTAACACTAACCCTTTTACCGTAAAGTACCGTTACGCGTGCAAACGGCTTTGGTATTTCGAGAGCGTCCCACGAGCCCATAGTCCACTTGCGATCTGCATATGCCACTACAGGACATACTGAAACGTTTGCGCGAAGGGACAACAGAAGTGCGCCGGGTGCAAATGAATGACGCGGCCCCCTAGGTCCATCAGGAGTAATTGCAACATCTGTTGTTTTCAACAAACGCACTCCTTCAAGGAGTGCGCGCGCCCCACCGCGCGATGAGGACCCTCGAAATGCAGAAAAACCAAACATCCGTAAAATACGAGCAATAATTTCGCCATCGCGATGCTCGCTGACCATTACGCAGGTGGGATACTTGTGCTGATAAAGAATAGGGAGCATTTGTCCGTGCCATAGAGAGTATATAACGCGGCTATCGTTAGCCGTTCTAGCTATTAACTCGTCGCGGCCTACATCACGTATGCGCCAAGTAGCACCGAGCACACGCAACAACAAACCACCCAGCAATACAGCAAGTCGCGTCTTAAACGTTAGCTTGGAACGTTCACTGGCCGGCGTCATCTCGCGACAGTCAACATGTCCAACCTACCATTTCCCGCTTAACATACTTAGCGCGGTACTTGCAACTCTCATAGCTGCACCCGGCTCTCCCAACCTATTACGTACTTCGGCAAGGTCTGCTACTGCCTCGTCTCGTTTGCTACCGTTATCAAGCAATACGGCAAGTTGTAGTGCAACTTTAGAGGGGACAAAATCATGCTGTACATACTCCTTTGACACCTCTTTACCTGCTACCACATTCACTAAACCGATATGCGGAATCTTCACCACGCGGCGCGCCATTTGATACGTGATAGGATTCGTTTTGTAACCTATTACGTGAGGTAGTCCTGCAACTGCAGCCTCAAGGGTAGTTGTACCACTCTTTAATAACCCAACAGATGCTGCCCTAAGAAGAGTAAAGGAAGCGTCGTGAACGAGTGGGAATTCGCACTCTGAATCGCGAATGCTAACAGTTGGCGCAACGCCAACGACAACGTGAACTCCCGGTCTAATACGTTGTAACTCCTTTGCCGCTTCGGTAAATGGTGCAATATGACGATCAATTTCAGAGCGTCGACTCCCTGGAAACATCGCCACTATTTCACCCGATAGCGGAAGGCTTAGTTTAGCGCGCGCCTCCTGCATGCTGGGAAGAGACTGTGCTCGATCTAACAACGGATGCCCAACAAAAGTGGCATCAATACCGTGACTTCGTAGAAGCTGCTCTTCAAACGGAAGTATACATGCAACCTTAGACACCAACTCGGCTATTCGAGGTAGCCTATCCGCGCCCCATGCCCACACCTGTGGCGCCACGTAATACAAAACTGGGATTCCTGCTTCATGCGCAGCAGCAGCGACTTTGAGATTAAAACCCGGGTAGTCAATTAGTACAACTAATCCCACGTTCCCCGAGCTAAGCTCAGACTTGAGCCTACGAAGAAGCTTCCAGTGATGAGGAACATGCTTGATTACTTCAACGAAGCCCATAACAGCAAGCGTGTTTACATGCTCAACAAGCCTAACACCCGCCGCCTCCATATGATTTCCGCCAACACCAAACATACGCACGCTAGGAGCAAGCTCACGAATAGCAGCAGCTACTTTACCCGCATGCAAGTCACCGGAAGCCTCACCGGCAACGAACAGTATATCACGCACGACCGCGACCGCCTAAGCTAAGGCTGTTTGACGCATCGATTGCAGCGACAATACGAAGCGCCGCATCAAGCGCCTCCCTGCCCTCTTTACCAGAAACTGCGACGGCATTGTTTCCGGTAATCGCACCCAAAAATTGCGTAAGTTCGAGAACAAGTGGCTCGCCGTCTGTACCATCGATGACAATGCGCTCAACAAACTCTTCAAGCGAACGAGGAGCCCTAGCAAGTTGCGTAGGATCAAAGTCGCTACGCATACGAAAGAACTCTCCAGTTCCAGCGGCCAAGTCGAGCGAGAGGTAACCACTCCGCTGGAATATACGAAGCTTGCGCAATCTCTCACGCGACACTCGACTAGCAGTAATGTTTGCGACAGATCCGTTCGCAAACGTTAGGCGCGCGTTAGCAATATCAATTTGGGGAGTAAGCACAGGGATCCCCATCGCATGCACATCTGCAACGGGTGCGTTAACTAGCGTGTGAACCAGATCCAAATCGTGAATCATGAGATCTAGCACTACGGCAACATCAGAACCGCGTGGGTTAAATGGCGCAAGCCGATCGCTCTCAATAAATCGAGGCGAATCTATGTATGGCATTGCACCTCGAATAGCACGATTGAAACGCTCTACGTGTCCCACCTGCAATACAACACCGCGTTTATCGGCCAAATCAATTAGGGCATCTGCTTCTTCGAGTGTTACCGTAAATGGCTTCTCAACGAAGACATGCTTGCCGGCCTCCAGCGCCAACGAGGCAACGTTAAAGTGAGCAGTCGTAGGAACTACAATAGACAACGCATCAGAGTGCTCGATTAAATCGTGAATACTGCGGTGAGCTTGTACTCCATGAAGTGACGCTACCTCCGCCGCTCTTGCTGGGTTCTCGTCAAAGAAGCCTACAAATTGATCGCCAGCGAGGTCACGAAGAATTCGGACATGATGTACACCAAGCCCTCCAGCGCCCACGACCCCGATGGTTGGAGCACCCTTATGCGAATACGACCTCGTAAGCGCGCTCAAGTCTAAAACCCAACACCACGTTGACTTGCCTCAATGAAATCAAGGAAGTCTTTTACTTCAGGAAGTTGCTCTACCTCTTCACGCGCGCGATCAACTCCCTGCGAAAGGTTAAGGTCGGAGCGAAAGCACAAGCGATATGCACGTTTCAATTCCTTAACAGTTAGCTCTGAAAACCCGTTACGCTGAAGCCCAACTGAGTTAAGCCCAAACAAACGCAACGGATTTCCAACCGCTCTTACAAACGGAGGAACATCCTGCGAAACGCGAGAGCATCCTCCGATGAATGCGTTCCGACCTATTCGCGCAAACTGATGAATTGCACACAAGCCGGAAATGGTAACTCTATCATCAACGATGACGTGTCCGGCGAGCTGTGTTCCGTTAGAGATGATTATATGGTCGCCCAACTGACAATCATGAGCTAAGTGTACATAGCTCATTAAAAAACAGTTGCGACCTACCTTTGTGGTAACGGAGTGCGAAGTACCTCTATTTATCGTTGCGTATTCCCGCACAACACTGTCGTCACCGATGTCCACCCAAGTTTCTTCACCACGATACTTAAGATCCTGTGGATCACCACCAAGTACAGCACCAATGCCCACTTGAACACGTGCACCCAGCCGAACGTTACGCTCAAGCGTAGAACGTGCTGAAAGAACAACGCCGTCGCCGAGTGTGCAATTGGGGCCTACAATAACCCAAGGGCCTATCTCTACATCGGCACCTATTGACGCAGTTGCATCAACTAGCGCGGTCGGATGCACGCGCGCAGTCATCGGTCTCTTATGATAGCGGCAAACTCGGCTTCCGTTGCGACATCACCTTCTACTCTTGCAACCCCTCTCATTCGACATGTGCTGCCACGCATCTGTACAACGTCAAGCTCAATTCGTAGCTGGTCGCCCGGCTTAACTGGCCGACGGAACTTGATGTTGTCCAACGACATGAAATACACGACTTTGCTCTTTGGGTCGTCGATCGTGCGCATTAGCAACATGCCACCCACTTGCGCCATCGATTCGATGATAAGAACGCCCGGCATTATCGGATGACCTGGGAAATGCCCCTGAAAGAACGGCTCGTTAATCGTAACGTTCTTTATTCCAACAATGCGTTTTCCTTCTTCGACTTCAAGTATTCGGTCGACGAGGAGAAATGGATAGCGGTGCGGAAGCACCTGCATGATGTCTTCAACAGTGAACACCGCTGATTCCCGTGAGGCTTGTGTCATGAGTTGTCTTACGAATGCGACCGTGCCTCTATGACTCGGTCTAACGGCAACGAAGCGACCGCGTAACCTAGCACCAGCAAGGGCGAGGTCGCCTACGCAGTCTAGTGCCTTATGGCGAACGAACTCATCCGGCCACCTAAGCACGTTGTCTACAACTGAACTATCGTCGAGCACCACTGCGTTCGAGGTTGATGCACCTTGAATCAACCCTTTTGCACGCAATCCCTCTACTTCACGAAGAAACCCGAAGGTACGCGCGGCCGCTAGCTCCCTAGCGAAAGTATCGTGCGTAACAGCTAAAGAGATATGCTGCGCCCCAACCAGTGGATGCGCAAAGTCTATCGACACATCTAAGCTAAATCGGTCGGACGGATAGGCTTCGTACACCGAATCACCATCCTCAAATCGTATTGGCTTGCGAACTATCAGCCAATCGGGTGTGCCCCCAGACGACTCGATCCCCGCATCAATTAGCGCCTCCAAAAAGGGTTGCGCAGAGCCGTCAAGTACTGGAGGCTCTGCTGCATCCATCTCAATAAGAATGTCGTCGATACTTAAAGCGCCAACTGCAGCAAGAACATGCTCCACCGTATGCAACGCGCTGTCGCCCGTGCCCAACTGTGTTCTACGCTCGGCCTCTACAGCGATGCTTGCGCTTGCTTGAACAGGGCTGTTTGAACCGCTCCTAACAAACTGAATTCCCGTGTTAGCAGCAGCAGGACGAAACACTAACCGACACTGTTGTCCCATATGCAATCCAACCCCCGACAACTCACGACTCTCACGTATGGTACGTCGTTCGCCATTACACGGGACTTTGATACCAGCAAGAGCTATCACGACTTTCCGTCCTCACTATTTGCTGTCGAGCCAAGCAACTTTTCGAGCTGCCGAATAATTCCCGCGAGCCTGTGAACAGAAGCCTGCGCTCGCAACTGCTCACGGTGTGGGCGCGCTGGATAGCCAGACCAAGTCTCGCCCGATGGTACGTCACCTATCACCCCCGTTTGGGCCGCAAGTGACACCCGATCGCCTATGTTAATGTGGCCAGAAACGCCGACCTGTCCTCCCATTTGAACGCCATCACCCACTCGTGATGAACCAGCTATTCCCGTTTGCGCAGCAATGAAGCACATACGCCCAATGCGAACGTTGTGAGCTATGTGTACAAGGTTATCGATTTTGGTGCCTGCACCAATTATCGTGTCGTCAACAGACCCACGATCAATGCAGCTGTTAGCCCCAACCTCTACGTCGTCGGAAAGTACACAACGGCCGATATGCGGGACACGTCTCGCTCCAGTGGGTGACGGCGCAAAGCCAAACCCTTCTCTTCCTATTCTAGCACCTGAATGAACAACAACGCGGTTGCCTATTTGGACGCGTGGATACAAATGTGCTGAGGCATGTATGCGTACATCACTGCTTAGCGTGCAGTACTCGCCAACCACTGCTCCAGCACCAATCCAACAGCCGTCACCTATAACCGCCCCCTCGCCAACTACGGCAAATGGCTCAATGGTTACACCCTCCCCAACGTTAGCAGAGTCCGCAACTATCGCAGAAGGATGTACGCCCAATGCACGACGTTCACCGGGATGAAACCTAGAAAGCAGCATAACCATTGCGTCGACCGGATTGTTTACGACAATAAGTACTTGAGCTTTAGTAGGGCGAAGCGCAATGGAAGGAGAAACTACTACAGCAGCTGCCTTTGTCTCTAGGAACCACGCGGCATAACGTTCGCTAGCACAAAAGCTAAGCTCCTGTTGAGTTGCTCTATCAAGAGGCGCTACTCCGTTAACGACGACATTACCGTTGCCACTAACTGTTCCGCCAACAATCGCTGCAATGTCATCGGCGGTGAGAAACGTTTGCTCCTCACCGCCGACATTTACAGACGATAAACTACGCGACGTCACGGAGTCGGTGGGCGCCTAATTCCAGCAGGCGATGTTGTAGGGCCAGCTGGTTTGTCAACTTTGGGAGCGCTTAAGCGCAACTTCGCAACGATACGCTCGGTTACGTCAAGATTCTTGTCCGCCGCAACGATAACTGAACTTTGGCCGACATCGAAGATGAAGGTGTAGTTGTTCTCCGTACGGAAATCTTCAAGTGCCTTCTTAACGTTATCAACGATAGGTTGCATAAGCTCAGCCTCTTTTTGCTGTGCCTGTTCACGCATACGCTGCACACGTCCTTCAAACTCCGTCTCGCGATCGCGTAAAATCTTTATTCTTGCTTCACGCGCTTGAGGAGAAAGACCTGGTTCGTCCTTCTGAAAAGCCGCAGTTAGCGTTTTTAGAGAATCAGTGAGCTTGTTGGCCTGTGCTTCAAGGGTTTGGTATTCTTTCTGATATGCCTGCTCGGCTTCACTACGTCCAGGAGCCTGCTGCAGAATAACCTGAGAATTCACGTAAGCAAAACGCTGTGCTGACGTTTGAGCGGACGCCGAAACGGACACGCCTAACAGCAGCGTGAAAACTCCGACAAAAGAGGATGATCGCATCAAAGCTCCTAGAAAAGCTGGCCAAGTCTGAAGTGAAACTGCCACCGCGGGTCGGGACGACTGCGGCCGGTTGCCGGATCAACTGCCGTCCGGTCGAAGCCGTATGCCAAATCGAGGCCTAAGGGACCCATTGGCGTTACGGTTGATACACCAACACCGGCAGAACGATATAGCCGCGTTGGGTTAAACTCACGAGGTGACTTCCAGTTATTGCCCGCGTCGGCAAAAACGTTGAAATACATCATCTGATTTAATCGGACACCTATTTCACCGCTAAGGGTTGTAAAAGAGTTTCCGAAAGAAATTGTGTCGGCGGTTTGTTGGCTTGTGTTTGAAAGATAGCCGACGGGGCTTACGGAAAACTCAGGGTATCCACGTAACATTTGACCAAACTGGACACCACCAACAGCGAACTTCTGTTGGAAGAAGAACGGACCCGAATTCCCAAACAGCGCACCACCTCGCGCAGTCATCCCCATAACAAGCTGAATTGGCTGCGAACCAGGATTAGTGCCGCCAAATTGCGCGATCGGTACATACGCGCGATACTCGGCCGTTACACGTTGAAAGTTAACCGAGCCGCCTAGCGGTCCTCCGCTAAAGTCACTGTCAACTGAACGCAGGGAACCCGCGAATGCAAACGGAAGACCTATTCTGGTGTCATAGGTATAACCAAGACCTACGTTTGACCTGAAACAGTTTCGCGTACACAAGCCAGTACTTTGACCGCCCGAAAATGTTGCGGCCTCACCGTTATAGGATAGCGACAACGTAGAACGATACGACCAAGGGGTTGGAAGTCCGAAACGGAGTTGCGCACCAGTACGAATGTTTGAACCAAGATTGCTAACGATAAACCGAGACTGCGAACGATACGCACTCACCATTCCTGAAACACGCGATCCTCGAAGTGCTGGATCGGAGAATGTCGCGGAGAAGTCGTTAAAGAAGCGTCCGTATTGCCAGTTCAGCTGACCACGTTTGCACAATCCAAAAAGATTGGGCTGCTCAACGGTGATAAAACCGCCGAATCCTACGCCGCCCTGCCCCATTGAAGCACCAAAGTTAAAACTACCTGTGCGCTTCTCTTTAACACGAAACACTATGTCCACGTCGCCGGCATCGTTAATAGGACGATAGTCGGGGAACGGCATTGGCGACTCAAAGAAGCCTAAATTGCTAATGCTTTGATAGCTTTGCACCAGCATGTCCTGATTGAAAACGCCGCCAGGCACAAGAAATATTTGGCGTCGTATGCAATCTTCCGTTGTGTAGTCGTTGCCGAGTACAAGAATTCTGTTGATGATCGCCGGATTACGTTCGTCGATTTCCCAACGCAAATTGACAACGTGCTCCGAATCGGCTGCTACTCGACGCTCGACGACAGGACGAATCTGAGCGTAAAGATAGCCTTGATTACGGTAGAAGTTGTTGATCTTCTCTATTGATTCATCCCACTTCTGTTGATCAAATATGCCTTCGGGAGCACCTTCTTTGCGAAACACTACTCCCTTCAGTCGTTCGGTTAATGTGGCAGATTGTCCGGCGCTGTCGAATGGGTAAAAACGCCTAACCTCTTCAGTTGAGAACCTGCGATTACCAGCTATCTCAAAATCGCCGACTCTATACCGTGGGCCTTCTTCCACCTCGATTCGCAAAAGTCCTTTGCCTTGCTCACGCTCAACAATTAGCGAATCGCCGATAACTCTGGCATCTACGAATCCAAGGCGCGAATAAAGCATGGGAATACGCTCACCCATGTCGCCGACAAAATTGTCTTCGTCAAACTCACCCTTTCTAAAAAACCAGAAACCCTCAGGTTTGGTTTTCATTGCACCGACGACAGTCTTCTCACTAACGAGTGAGTTACCTACTATGTCTATGCCGGAAATGGCGAGACGACGTCCCTCATCGACAGTGAAAGTGAGTGCAATGCGACCATCCGGTTGTTCCGTACTGTCAATTACCACCTTCGCTAAATAGTAGCCCGACTTTTCGTATGTAGAGTCGATTCGCGCACGAGCACGAGTAACTAGTGCAGGATCAAGTGGGCGACCAGTGAAGAGGTCAATCTTATCGCGTACACTGCGTTCGGATATGGCTTGCGGTCCGATGACAGTTATTTCGCCAAGTAGTGGACGCTCTTTTACCGTGTAAACGAGGATGGTACTACCAGGCACAGCTTCTTGGTCGCACGTAATACTTACGTTCTCAAACTGTTGCGTTGCATACAGCGATCGTATCGCTCGCGCTACCGACGGGAACGTTACGTTGGTCTTAGTCAGGCCACCATCGGTCATTACGCTTTGAGCGCTAACGCGAGAAATGCCGCGCACGGCAATAGAGTCGGGCTCTGCGCATACACCCATTGTTTCCTGAGCCTCTGCCTTAACCGAAATGCAAAGGAGTAGAGGAATGGATGCGACTAAACCGGCGCGCCAACGAGAGGCGCGCCGACAGGCACGAATCATACTGTTGATCCCCTTAGGGGCGTTAACTGCGTTTATCTGCATAGAGCCCTGAAATATACACCGCAAAGGAAGACGGCCGGACCCGGTTGGGTCCGGCCGTCTTCCTGCACCAGGTTAAACCTGTGGAGACGGGGACAGTACGCGAAACTCCAGTCTGTCCTTCTCACCCGGAATGGCGTCGACCTCGATGTCATCACCCTTTGAGAACTCACCGAGCAATATCTTCTCGGAAAGCGGGTCTTCGATGTACCGCTGTATTGCCCTCTTTAGAGGGCGGGCACCGAAATGTTCATCGTGACCGTGTGACACCAAAAACTCAGTGGCACTGTCGGTGAGACGAATGGTTAGCTCCTCTTCTGCAAGACGCTTTTGCACCTCGCGGAACAGAATACCAACTATCTGGGAAATGTGTTCCTTGCCCAACGGATGGAAGACGATGACATCATCCAAACGGTTAAGGAACTCAGGGTTGAAGACCCTACCCATCTCCTCCTTAACCTTTTCCGATATGCGCTCGAAATCACCACGCGAGTCTTGAGTGGCAAAGCCAAGCGACTTGCCTCGCGTAATGTCCTTAGCACCCACGTTGGACGTCATAATCACTACTGTGTTTTTGAAGTCAATCACGCGACCGTAATTGTCGGTGAGATGACCTTCGTCTAACACCTGCAGCAATATGTTGAACACGTCGGGGTGTGCCTTCTCGATTTCATCAAGCAGCACCACGCTATACGGCTTACGACGAATAGCCTTTGTAAGTGTGCCCGAGTCTTCGTAGCCAACGTACCCCGGAGGCGCTCCTATAAGGCGCGACACGGAGAACTTCTCCATGTACTCGCTCATGTCTACGCGAATTAGCGCAGACGCGTCGGCGAAAAGGAACTTCGCTAGCGATCGCGCCAGCTCCGTTTTACCAACGCCCGTTGGACCCGAGAAAATAAACGAACCTATTGGGCGACGCGGGTCTTTAAGGCCGGCCCTGCTACGACGAATAGAACGCGCAAGTGCACGGATCGCCTCGTCCTGACCAACCACTGTGCCATGAAGTTCCTCTTCCATGCGAAGTAACCGCGAGGTTTCCGCTTCTTGCAAACGCGTTACAGGAATCCCAGTCCAACGGCTTACGATAAAGGAAATTTCCTCTTCGCCGAGCGTTGGTCTGTGCGACTGACGACGTTGTTCCCACTCTTCCTGACGACGACGGATCTCTGCTTGCAGTTCGCGCTCATTGTCGCGAAGAGATGCAGCACGTTCAAAGTTCTGATCTCTAACTGCAGCTTCCTTTTCCGCATTGATTGCATCGAGCTTTTCCTTAAGCTCAGCAACCTCCGGCGGCGGCACCTGCGCAGCAAGCCTAGCACGAGCGCCAGCTTCGTCTATAACGTCGATAGCTTTATCAGGAAGGAAACGGTCTGTGATATAACGCTCTGAAAGCTTAGCAGCCGCCGTCAATGTATCGTCAGGGATATTCACACGATGGTGATCTTCGTACTTCTTGCGAAGTCCCTGAAGAATCTGAACTGTCTCGTCAATTGAAGGCGGTTCTACAACAACCGTTTGGAAACGTCTTTCAAGCGCACCATCTTTTTCGATGTACTTGCGATACTCGTTTAAAGTGGACGCACCAACGCACTGCAACTCACCACGAGCAAGCGCAGGCTTAAGCATGTTGCTCGCATCGATCGCACCTTCTGCGGCACCGGCACCAACGAGCGTATGTAATTCGTCGATGAAGAGAATGATTTGCTTGTTCTGAGCTATCTCATTCATCACGGCCTTTAGCCGCTCCTCGAACTGACCACGATACTTGGTTCCCGCGATTACCGCAGCCATATCCAGCGATAGTACCCTATGGTCGCGTAGCGAATCTGGGCACTCGTTGTTGGAAATAAGCTGCGCCAACCCTTCGACTATCGCCGTCTTACCAACACCGGGTTCACCGATTAAGACAGGGTTGTTCTTCTTGCGGCGCGAAAGCACTTCCATGACGCGCTCAATCTCTTTTGCGCGACCAATCGTGGGATCGAGCTGACCTTCGGCTGCTAACTGAGTAAGGTCTCTGCAGAAATGGTCGAGCGCAGGAGTCTTAGACTTCTTTTCCCCTTTCTGGCCCGCAGCAGACGCTGAAGACGAACCACCTTTCTCAGTGGGTGCAGCACCTGCGGTACCCGCACCGCCGCCCGCCCCACTCTGAGGCATTTCTGTACCCAGAAGCCTAAGTGTCTCCGCCCGTGCGGCGTCGAGGTTGACACCTGCATCGATTAGAACCTGCGCAGCAATTCCCTTCTCCTCACGCAAAAGACCAAGCAGCATGTGCTCGGTGCCTACGTAGCTGTGATTAAGGTCGCGCGCTTCGAGTACCGCAAGCTCCAATACGCGCTTAGCGCGTGAAGTATACGGAAGGTCGGGGGCGGTGCTTTGGACCGCCTTACCCTTCTTGACAGTGTCCTCGATTTTCTGAGTGATTTCATCGAGATCGACGCTAAGGTTTTGCAGCACAGCGGCCGCAACACCCTCGCCTTCCCGTATGAGCCCCAACAGAATGTGCTCTGTCCCAACGTACTCGTGATGAAGGCGTGCTGCCTCCTCTCGGGCCATGGACAGAACCTTACGAACCCGCTCGGTGAAGTTGTAGTTGTTCATCGTCCCCTCGGGGTCGGATGGAAGCGTGTCATTGGTGCACACCCCCTTCGCTCGCCAGCGCCTTTCGCACAAAACTCGCGCGCGCTTGGTTCGCATCGCTATCGGTAAGCACCCGCCCTTCGCCATGTGCAAGATGCGCAGACTGTGCAAATATCAGGAGCTTGTTGAGTGTGTATACACTAAGCCCCGTGATCAGTTTCAGCCCTACCGCCAGCCGAACGCTGCTCAGAAAGTTCATCGCCTCGTCGAAAGACAGGCTGCGCGCATATCGCAACATACCGTACGCACGCCACAGCTTATCCTCAATAATATAACCAGCATCCCGCACCAGTACACGCCGCGCCTCCTGCTCGCGCTCAATAACGTGCCTAACAACGCGTACTAGTAAATCTTGCAATTCGTCTTCCGACCTCCCAAGTGTCGTTTGATTGGAAAGCTGGAAGAAATTCCCCACAACCTCGCTCCCCTCGCCATACATCCCGCGATAGGTAAGTCCCATTTGCTGAAGCCCAGCCAGCACCTTCCCTATCTCACGAGTCAAAACCAACGCTGGAAGATGGATTAATACTGACGCCCGTAATCCTGTACCTACGTTTGTGGGACAAGCCGTTAGAAAGCCAAACTCGCGGTGAAATGCGTACGGAACCAGCGAACCCAATTCGTCGTCCAAACGACGCACGGCATCAAATGCTTCTGAAACAGCAAAACCAGACCGAAGTGCCTGAAGTCGAAGATGGTCTTCCTCGTTAACCATTAACCCAGAAGCATCTCCTAAGAAAACGGCAGCACCTGTTCGCAAAGGATGCTGAGCGTCTATTCCAGCTAACTCCTTGCTAACTAAATGACGTTCGTGAAGCAATCTGCGATCGCCTGCCGTTATCTCATCAAGACGTAACAGATGACAACCACGCATCGAGTCAACGGACAACAACGCATCACGAACCTGGGAGAGCATTCGCAAACGCTCGTTCTCTCTAGCGCGAGCAGTAAAGGGGTAGCCTACAAGATTACGCGCCAAACGCATACGAGTGGAAATAACTATCTCCGACTCAGGACCCGACGCGTCAAGCCAGCCAACTCCACCATCGGGCAATAACGACAAATCAAGTGTAGGACGAGGCAGTGTCATTCGAGCACCCGAATCCTATCTCGTAACTCAGCGGCCAACTCAAAGTCTTCTTGTTCAACCGCACGACTTAAACGGTTTCGCAAGTCGTTCAGCGAATCATTCTGCGGTGCCGCTAGGTCGGCGAATGGCGTGTGATAGCGTTTACCTACATGCCTGTAAGACCCGTGAAGTCTGCGAAGCAGCTCTCGCAAACTCTTCTCCATTGAATCGTAGCAATGTGCACACCCTAGACGTCCAGTCGCCTTAAAGTCTGGCGCCCTAGCGCCACAGAACTCACAGCTAGCAGTGTCCTCGGTTGCAGTCGGTGCTTGCTGCTGAACAGCCTGAAGTATCTCACCAAGCGGATGCTGAGTAGGTGCCGACAACGTGGTTTCAATACCATGTTCAGCCGCACACTTCTCACATAAGTGAAGTTGAGTGGTAGTCGTTTCGTTCTTACGGGTAAGATGCACAACTGCATCACGAACCTTACAGCTGTCGCAAAGCATCAGCCCTCTCGGTGGTTCCGTACTTCCATGAGACGACCTCCCTCAAGTGTTAACACACGATCTGCTCGCGCTGCGAGCGACTGATTGTGTGTTACTACAATGATCGCAATTCGCAACTCAGAAGCAAGCTCAGAAAACAATTCGTGCAACCGTTCTGCGTTGTTTAGGTCAAGATTACCACTCGGCTCGTCCGCCAACAAAAGCCTAGGATTATTAGCCAGTGCCCTCGCAACTGCAGTACGCTGCTGTTCACCACCTGATAAAGCCGAAGGCCTATGATCCTGTCGCGCTCGCATTCCGACACGATCGAGCAACAGTTCTGCGCGCTCACGAGCCTCACTACTGGAGACACCAGCAATGAGTAAAGGCATCATCACGTTCTCAAGTGCAGAAAACTCTTTGAGAAGATGATGGAACTGAAACACAAATCCTACGTTCGCATTTCTGAGCCTTGCTATCTCTTCATCAGAAAGGTGCGCGACATCTCGTCCAGAAATCTGAACCTTTCCAACGGTTGGCTGCTCCAACGCACCCATCACATGCAGCAACGTGCTTTTGCCAGCACCACTCGAGCCTATAACCGCTACCATCTCGCCACTGTCAACAGTTAGCGAGACGTCATCAAGCACACGAATGGTTGCTCCGTCAGCTCCAAGGAACTCCTTCACTATGCCTTCTGCACTCACAACGGGCACATGACCATCCATGGCTTCGTTAGACGCACGCAAAACACTAGTCAAACTCATTCGTGCCTTATCGCGTCTACAGGGAATAACTTTGCTGCTTGGCCAGCAGGATAAAGAGTCGCAATAGCTGCTATCGTTAGGCTCGCTGCAACAATCATAACTACATCCGTTACTTGGGTAGCCACGGGAAGGTGATCAATGAAATACACCGACGGATCGAGCGCGATAAGATGATAGCGCTCGAGTAACACGGACAAACCAAGTCCCAGCACAAGTCCACCAAAGGTGCCAACTGCACCTATGAAAACGCCCTGTAGCAGAAAAATTCGTCGAATTGAAGCCGCAGACATTCCCATAGTTTTGAGTATTCCTATCTCACGAGTCTTATCGGCAACTACCATTGTGATGGTACTAATAATGTTAAAAGCGGCTACAACAATAATTAAAAGTAAGATTACACCCATACCGAGCTTCTCAAGCTTAAGCGCCTGAAAAAGCGCTCGGTTGCTTTCTTGCCATTCAACAAACCGCACAGGCTCGTCTATGGTAGACCTCATTGACTCAGCAACTATCTCCGCCTTGTCTCGGTCAGACGTACGAATCTCTATACCCGTTACATCGAGATCCAATCCAGCAAATCCTTGCGCGTCATCGAGTGATAAATAGACGTACGAATCATCGTAGTCGTACATACCAGTCTCAAAAATTCCGGTAACAACAAAAGTATCCGCGCGTGGAATAACGGCTCCCGTAGACGCGTTCATTGTTATACGTCCAGGACCAATTAGCACTATCTCATCGCCCAAGCGATATGTACCAATTTTCGATGCCAACAGTTTACCAAGCACCGCACCTCTCTTTCCTGTTGCTGACTGAAAGGTAAAGTCGCCGAGCACAGCGTTGCTTCGGATAGTGGTGACGTCAACATTCGGAACACCATCCGGTATGATGCCGTGAACGCGCACACCGGTTGCAAAGCCATCGGGGTTAATAATGAGGCCATGCGATTGAATTATAGGAGCAGCAGCCTCAACACCGGGGACAGCCGAAACCTTACGTAACACTGCCTCCCAGTTGGACATTCTAAGATCGCCAGTATAGGAGTAGGCAACTATATCGGCTGAACCCACAAGTATTTTATCGCGAAGATCGCGCTGCATACCGTTCATAACACCCATGATAACTATCAGTGCGCTCACACCAACTAAAACGCCCCCAATAGATATCACGCTTATAAGCGAAAGCAGGCGGGAACCACGTCTGCTACGCAAGTAACGCCACGCAATTGCGAACTCGACGGAATGCACCCGCTATTCCGGCCGCATGGTGGGAAACAAGATTACGTCACGTATGTTGGCAGTATCGGTTAGATACATGAACAGCCTGTCTATTCCGACGCCTACTCCACCTGTTGGCGGCATTCCGTACTCCATCGCACGCAGGTAGTCCTCGTCTACACCAGAGGCCTCTTCGTCACCTGCGTCGCGCAAACGAGCTTGGGCTTCGAATCGTTCACGTTGATCTATTGGATCGTTTAACTCTGAGAACGCGTTTGCAAGCTCGCGTCCACGCGCAAACAGCTCAAACCTTTCAGTTAGAGCAGGATTGCCGCGCTTGGGTTTGGCTAAAGGACTCAGTGCAAGCGGGTAGTCAACAACAAAAGTTGGTGTATCAATCTTAGACTCTACCAACTCTTGGAACATCTCGTCCATTACCTTGGGCGTACTAAGAGTATCTACCTTTTGAACACCGATTCTTTCGGCACGCTGACGCAATTCTGCATCTGAAAGCGAGAGAATGTCCGCACCAGCAGCGGCCGACAGCGACGGCACCCATTCAATACGTGGGAACGGAGTTACAAAGGTAGGAACGCGCTCACCGATTATTGGTAATGATCTTAGTGCTGTGGCAGCCGCAACAAACAACGACTCAACTCGCGCCATCATTGTCGTGTAGTCTGCAAACGCCTCATAAAACTCCAGCATCGTGAACTCGGGATTGTGAGTTCTGTCGATACCTTCGTTTCTGAAGTCGTGTCCAATTTCATATACACGTTCGAAACCACCAACAATAAGTCGCTTCAAATACAACTCATCTGCGATTCGCAGATAAAGCGGCATATCGAGAGTGTTGTGGTGTGTAACAAAAGGTCGCGCAGCAGCTCCACCATACAACGGCTGCAGCACGGGTGTTTCAACTTCAAGATAGCCCAAATCGTCTAGATGCTTGCGAACAGACCTTGTTAGGAGTGAACGCGCTTGAAACAGAGCGCGTACCTCTGGATGTACAGCAAGATCGGCATAGCGTTGTCTTGCACGCTGCTCTGTGTCGGAGAAAGCCGAATACCTAACTGTTTCGCCATCGACAATCTGTTCCTTGCCAAGCGGAAGCGGACGCAGTGATTTAGAAAGAAGTTGAAAAGACGAGACTCGCACCGTGGCTTCGCCAGTTCTGGTACGCATCATCGTGCCAGTCGCGCCTACCCAATCACTAAGATCGAGCTCCGCCAAGCGGTCGAAGTTCTCTTCTCCGATGTCATCTTTGCGAAAATACAGCTGAACACGACCATGCATGTCAGCGAGATGCGCAAATGCAGTTTTTCCTTGACCTCTCCAAGAGACCAAACGTCCGGCAACAGATACGACAGGTCCTTCGTCCGACTCACCCAACGCAGCTATTGCCTCTAACGACGTATGTGTCCTGTCGAACGAATATGCGAATGGTTCGTATCCGTCGTTGCGTAGCCGATCTAGCTTATCTCGGCGCGCCTTCATAACGAAATTAAGTTCGTCGCTCACGCAGCGTTACCCTTACTGTCGCCAGTTCCTTCCTGCTTAAGGAAAGACTGAATGAATGGATCTATATCACCGTCCATAACCTTTTGGACGTCAGGTATCTTTAACTCGGTACGATGATCGTTGACCATCGTGTAAGGCTGAAATACATAGCTTCTAATTTGGCTTCCGAAGCTCACATCCTGTTTGTTCGCATCGAACGCGGCTTTAACCGCAGCCTGCTTCTCTGCCTCAAGCTGGTAAAGCCTGTTCTTTAGCTGCTTCATTGCAGTTGCCTTGTTCTTAAACTGCGAACGTTCTGCCTGCGATGATACAACTATACCAGACGGTATGTGCGTGATACGCACTGCAGACGACGTTTTGTTTACATGCTGTCCACCGGCGCCAGAAGCACGGAACACGTCTACCCTTAAATCGTCGTCGCGAATGTCTATGTTGATTTCTTCGTTCACCACCGGATATACAAACACCGATGCAAAGCTAGTGTGCCGACGTGCCTGAGAATCGAACGGAGAGATACGAACTAACCGATGCACGCCAGATTCTGGACGAAGGAAACCGTAAGCGTACTGTCCCTTGATCTCTAAAACGGCACCTTTTATTCCGGCTTCTTCACCTTCGCTTAGATCGAGCGTCTCTACTTCGAATCCCTTTCGTTCCGCCCATCTGAGGTACATGCGCATAATCATCTGCGCCCAATCCTGAGCCTCAGTTCCACCTGCACCAGCTGATATTTCCAACTGCGCATCGCGATAATCGTCGCGCCCACGCAAAAGAGACCTTAGCTCTAGTGCATCTGTATCGCTTTCGATTGACTCGACTTCCGTATCGAGATCGAGGAGTAAACGTTCGTCTGGTTCCAGTGAAAGAAGCTCGTGCAGTTCACGAGCAGAAGCAGTACGAGCGGTTAGAGAATCGAAAGGTTCAATCCAATTTTTTAGAACCTTGACCTGCTGCACAATTTCCCGAGAGCGCTCTTGGTCATCCCAAAAGGCCCCCTCGGACATCTCTGACTCATAGCCGTCTAGCGTAGATCTTTTGACATCGAGGTCAAAGGTACCTCCGCATGTCGGCGAGCCTATCATCTATACTGTCCAGCAGCCTAAGCCGCTCTCCATCTAGCATCACACCTCCGGGTACGACTCAGGCCGCCTCCCGAACGGAAAACGGCCCGAATTGATGATCAGATTGTAAAGCTAGTAGATCGAAGGCGCAGCTACCAGCGGAGACCGTTCATTCGGAGACCGTTCATTTCAGAACAGCTTCTGCCCGTCTGCCAACACCTCATTCAAAGCATCTTGAAAATGCGTAGACGATTCAGCGTTGTCGCGTCCAACCTGCTCAGCGAACTCTTCGTAGCTCTTTTTAATCTCATCCCTAAACAGTTGTCGCAAAGTCCCATTGCGTAACCCTTCTTCACGCTTCTGAGGGTGATAGGCGACTAAGTCAGAAACAAGCGCGCGCGCTAATCTACGCGAGCGCTGTGATGGATCTGCGTTGAGAAATGGATTAATAGATTTGCGAGAACCGCTTACGGACGGCGCACTTGCAGACGCTGACGTTGTAGGCGTTGGCGCGGTTGCAGTGGCTAACGCGGGTTTAGACGCCGTCGTTGCTGCTGGCGAAAACGGAGGCGTCACCCGTATTGAGGGTGTCGCAGGCGGTGAATGAGTAGCCGGAGAAAACGGAGGTGATATCCTCGTAGTCGAGCCCCCAACACTGCCCCCTCCCCCTCCCCCTCCCCCCGCTACTGAGAACGGGGCTGATAGC